>NZ_JBHJUO010000014.1:0-289732 GCF_042268445.1 Streptomyces sp. NPDC056169
GCCCCCCCCTCAAACCCGGGCCCCCGCCGGCCCGGGTACAACTTTTTAAAAAACTCCCCCCCGCCCCCCCGGGCCCGGCCGGCCCCCCGCCCCCCCCCGCCGCTCTCAGGTGGTGCGGCCGGTGTTCTACACGGGTACGGAGACGAACCTCTTGCCCGCCTCGTTCTCGACCACGACGGCGGCGACGTCGGCGGGGGCGACCGCCGCCGAGCCGTCGAGCGCGGCGCCCTTGCCCTCCCCTTCGCGGGCTCCGGCGCCCACGACCCAGCTGCCGGCCGTCGTCCGGCTGCCGTCGCGGCCCACCACGATCAGCGTGCAGCGCTCCCCCTTCGGCAGACCGGTGACCGCCGCGTGCACCCGGACCCAGCCGGCCGCCGGTGTCACCCGTACCGTCATCCGGGCGCCGGTCGCGGCGTCCGCCGCCGACGCGACCCGGGTGCCCGGCGGCGGTGTCGCGGGTGGTGCCGTGACCGTCGGCGGGGGCGACGGGGGCAGCGCGACGGGTGCGCCGGTGCCGGGCAGCGCCGTGCCGGCCCAGAACACGCCGGCGAGCACGGCCGCCGCCGCCAGACCCGTCAAGGCCTGGCGGCGGCGCCGTACGCCCGCGCGCTCGGTGCGCATCTGCCGCAGTGTCCGCTGGAGCAGCAGATCGCCCCCTTCAGGGGGCCCGTCCACGAAGGCCTCCGGTGGCACCTCTCCCAGCGCCGTCTCCATCTCGCGGAGCGCGGCCACCTCCTCACGGCAGGCCTCGCACTCCGCCGCGTGAGCCTCCACGCGCCGGGCGTCGGCGTCGTCGAGGACGCCGAGCACGTACGGGCCGAGCAGGACCTCCTCCTCATGGCGCTGCCGGTTCATGCGACCACCTCCTTGAGTCCGGCGGGCTGCTGCGGCACGCTCGTCCGGCTTCCTTCTCTGAACGTCTCGCGCAAGGCCTTGAGCGCGTAGTGCGAACGGGATTTCACCGTGCCCGCGGGAATGCCCAGGGTGTCGGCCGCCTCCGCGACACTCCGCTCGCGGTAGTACAGCTCGGTCAGTACGTCCCGGTGCTCGGGCGTCAGCCGGTCCAGTGCGCCGAGCACGGTCATCGCGTCGACGACGGAATCGGCGTGGTCCTCCTCCACCGGGGGCGTCGCGGGCGACTCCGCGACCTCGGCGGGCCGCGCGGCCTTCGCCCGGTAGCGGTCGGTGATGATGTTGCGGGCCACGGTCAGCAGCCAGCCGCGTACCGAGCCCTTGCCGTTGACCAGGGCATCAGCATGCCGCCACGCGCGGATGAGGGTTTCCTGCACCACGTCCTCGGCGGTGGCCCGGTCGCCCGTCAGCCGCGTCGCGTAGGCGAGCAACGCGCCCCCGTGTTCCTCGTACACCGATCTGATCAACACCTCGTCGCCCGAGCCGCGCCCGCCCCGCGGCCACAGTGGTCCGGCCATCACACCCACTCCGTCTCTCCGTTGCCTGCGTCGTGCCCAACACGCAGACTCCGGACCCCCGGTTCACGTGACCTGCGTCACACTCAAAGACGGCAGTGGCGGCCCGAGTTGAGGCAGTCGGTGACCGCCTCCATCCGGTCGTCCGTCATCACGTTGACGAACATCGCGTGATCGGTCTTCGGGCTGTGCCGCTGTTCGGGGAAGGAGTCCAGGGCGAACGGCACACCCGGACCGGGAGCGTCGTAGGCCAGCCGGATCGTCAGCTCGGGGACCGTGAAGGTGTCCTGCGGGCACACCCCGTTCGCTGCCCGGAAGACCAGGTGGGTGCGTTCGGGTCCTGCGGTGTCCAGGCCGTTCCAGCAGCTGGGGAAGGTCAGGGTGCGGGTCAGCCGGTCACCCGCCGGGCAGCGCGGATAGCGGGTCGTGAACCGGTCGGGGTGGCTCGCGCAGCCCCAGCGCGCCCGCACGTTCGCGTCGCTGCCGGCGGTCAGCGCCACGGCGTCGCCCGTGACCGCGCGCAGGAAGCGCGGCATCGGGACGACCTTGCCGACCGGGTTGCCGCCGAACTCCAGGCGTACCTCGGCCGGTTGGAGGATCTCACCCGCGTTGCCGTGCCCGGCCGCCTTCTCGTACGCGTGCCGGGCCGGCCGGTCCATACGGCGCAGCACCGGCCAGTAGTACGTGGAGCGATCGCCGCCGCGGCAGGTGGTGGGCGCGGCTGCAAGGCTCGCGTCGGTGGAGCGGGCGTCGGTGGACAGGTTGCCCACGTAGGCGTGGGTGTGGTGGGCGCCGCCTCGCAGGCCCGGCGAGATCACCAGGTTGTCCTGGTTGTAGTGCTCCTCCTCGTTGCGGCCGCAGTCGATCACGGCCGTGCCGGTCGAGGCGTCCGGCCCCGGAAGAGACGGCTCGCCCCGGGCGGGCGGTACATCGCGGATGTCGACGAAGTCCCCCGGCGCCGCCGTGGCGGAGGCGCTCCCGTGCGGCGCCCCGTCGTCGGACGCACCGAGGAGGGCCACGGTCAGGGCACCCCCCACGACCAGGCAGACCAGCACGGCGAACCAGCGACGTTCTCTCCCCATGCCCGCCACCGTCGCCGCCGCACACCGCCGGCGTCAACTGCGGGCCTTGGCCGGCCCGGACGCCCGGGCCGGGATCAGGGGCGGGCTCAGGGCAGGTCAGGAGCCGCCGCCACGGGGGTGACAGCGGCTCCTCAGTGGCCTTGCACGGGTCGGTCAGGGGCAGCTGACGCGGGCGTCGCCCGGGTCGGTGGTGCAGGTGTCGGTGCCGTAGCCGCCGTTGGCGGTGTCGTTGGCGAGGACGCCGTCGGTGGTCGTGAGGCGGTCGTTGCCGTACGAGCCCGTCAGGGTGTCGTTGCCGGGGCCGCCGTTCATCGTGTCGTCGCCGAAGGCGCCGTCGAGGTTGTCGTTGCCGTAGCCGCCGTGGACGGTGTCGTTGCCGTAGCTCGCGCGGACCGTGTCGTTGCCGCCGAGGCCGCAGATCACGTCGTTGGCGTAGCCGCCGTTCAGGGTGTCCGCGCCGGTGGTGCCGATGATCGTGCAGCCGCGCGCGTTGTTCACCGACGTGTTGGTGGTCGCCGTGTTGTCGGAGCCGACGGGGTCCGTCGGGGTGGCCGTGACGGTCGCCGTCTGCGTGAGGGTGCCGGTGGAGCGGGGCTCCGCCGTGATCGTGAAGGTCGTGCTCGCGCCCGGGGCGAGCGAGCCGAGGGCGCAGGTCGCCCTGGTCGTGGTCGACGTGCAGGTGCCCTGTGCGGGGGTCGCGGAGGTGAGGGTCACGCCGGCGCCGGCGAGGGTGTCCGTCAGGGTGACGCCGGTCGCGGTGGCGGTGGACGTCGCCCGGTTGGCGACCGTCACCGTGTACGAGACGCGGTCGCCGATGCTCAGGGAGGGCGTGGCGCTCGTCGTCACCGACAGGTCCGCGTGCGGCGGCGGGGGCGGGGTGGTGTCGCCTCCCTGGTAGCGGGCGAGTGCGAAGGCGAAGCCCGCCCCGTATCCGGCCGCGACGATCTTGCCGTCGGGCTGGACGAGTACCGCGCGGGCTTCGTCGAAGTCCCCGAACCCGGTGACGACGAAGCCGTCGCCGCCGAAGCCGGTGTCCACGGTGCCGTTGGGGTGGAAGCGGGCCAGGCCGAAGTCGTTGGCCTCGGCGCTGTCGGGGTCGTCGGCGCGGCCGGCGAGGACGATCTTGCCGTTCTGCTGCAGGGCCATCGCGTACGCGATCCCGCCGTCCCCGGGGAAGGCCACCGAGGTGCGGCCGCCGGTGCCGAAGCCCGCGTCGGGGCTGCCGTCGGCGAGGTAGCGCAGGAGCGCGAAGCCGGCACCGCCGGACCCCGCGGCGAGGATCCTGCCGTCGGGCTGCACCGCGACCGCGTTGCCGAACTCGGTGCCGCCGAAGTCCGCGCGGACCATGCCGTCGCCGCTGAAGCCGGTGTCGAGGGTGCCGTCGGGCAGGTAGCGGACCACGCCGATGTCGAAGGCGGTGCTGCCCACGTAGCCGACCGACACGATCCGGCCGTCCGGCTGAAGGGCCATGCTCCGGGCGATGCCGCCGGCGTCCTGCGGGGAGGAAGGGGTGAAGCCGGCGACGACCGCGCCGTCACCGCCCAGACTCGGGTCCAGGTTCCCTTCCGTGTCGAGGCGGACCAGGGCGAACCCGCCACCGCCGCCCTTGCCCGCGGCGACGATCCGGCCGTCGCTCTGGACCGCCACGTCCGCGCCGTCGGCGGAGCCGCCGAACTCCTCGACCCGTACGAGGCCGCCGTCCCCGAAGTCCGGGTCCAGGCTGCCGTCGGGCAGGTAGCGGGCCACGGAGAAGAAGCAGCAGCCTCCGCCCTCCTCCGCGATCACCTCGGTGGTTCCCGCCACGACGATCTTCCCGTCGGCGGGCTGGATGGCGACCGCGTTCGCCGCGTGGGCGCCGCCGCCGAAGTCGCTGGTCACCAGGCCGCCGGTGCCGAAGGCCGGATCGAGGCCACCGGCCGGCAGGTAGCGGGCGAGCGCGAACCCGCCCTCGCTCAGGCCCGCCACGACCAGTTTTCCGTCCGGCTGCCGCGCGATGTCGCGGCCTTCCGCGTATCCCGGGAAGGCCGTGGTCACCCGGCCGTCCGGACCGAACGTCGGATCCAGGTCCCCGGGTGCGGCCAGCGCCGCACCCGGCAGCGCGAGCACGAGCGCCGCGGTGAGGACGGCCGAGGCCCCGGCCCTCCCCCACGGCCTTCGGCGCCACCGCGCGGGTCTCGGATGTGTAGGGGTCATGGGTGTACGGCCTCCGTCGTCGAGAGGGTGCGGACAGCTGCGGCGCACAGCTTCGTGACCGAAACCCGCCCGTGGGACGCGGGCACCGCCGTACTGCGCCCACTGGCCCTCTCGAACCACCCCGGCGAGGGAGCGCGCGCGGGGCCGCCGACCGCCCGCCAGTGGGGCGACCCCGCGCCGGCACGGACCCCCTCACCCGCGCCGGCATCCGGGCTCGCGCCGGGTCAGACGGTGCCGCAGGTCGGGTCGGCGAGCGCGCTCACCGTGTACGGGGGCAGGCCCGGCGGATGGTCGAGCTGGCTGTTGACCACGTACAGGCGACAGCCGTGGCGTGCGAGCGTGGTCGGCACGTCGAAGGGGCCGTCCGTGAGGCGGTGCGTCACCGTGCCCGTCCGCAGCTCCTCGTCCAGCCGGGCGATGTACACACCGTGCGGTGCGCCGTAGTTGAGCACGGCGTACAGGGTCCGGCCCCGCAGCACCATGCCGTCGGGGCCGAAGGACTCCTCCCCCAGGTCGAGCCGGCTGACGTTCCTGTCGGCCGTACCGATCCGCCAGACGGCCTCGGTGCCGTTGGACGCGACCAGCAGGGTGGTGCCCGAGGCGTTCGCCACGATGCCGTTCAGCAGCCAGTACCGCGCCGGGAACTGCGGGAACGCGGAGCGGATGTCGAGCCAGGGTTCGAGCGGGCCGAGGACGCCGCCCCGGAACTCCGCCCGGAGAACGACCGGGTTCGCCCAGTCGGTCACGTACACCGCGTCCCTCGTCACGGCCAGGTCGTTGAGGTCGGGCGCGCCGAGCGGTCCGTCGGGGGCCGTTCGCGTGGCCAGCAGTCGCCCCTGACGGTCGTGGACGGTCAGCGTCGCGCCGCCCACCGACAGGACACGGCCGCGCCGGTCGGTGTGCACGCCCAGGGTGCTGGAGCGGCCCTCCAGTCCGCGTGCCGGGAAGGGCTTCAGGTCGGCGTGGTCCACGCGGCCCCGGTAGAGGGCGCCCGTGCCGTCCGAGGACACGTACATGGTCCCGTCCGGGGTGATGGCGATGCCCTCCGGGAGGACGCCGGGTGCGCGGGAGACGACGTAGGAGGCGGGGAGGTCCCGGGCGGCGGCCGGGCCCGGCGTACCCGCCAGGGCCGCCAGGAGGGTCGCTGCTGCGGTGAGGCAGAGAGCGGAACGGGACAGGGGACGGAAGGGGGTTCGGGTGGCTCTGCGGGGTGTTCGGCGTGCGGGGGTGCGGCGCATCGGTACGGCCTCCTGCGAGGAGTCGGCGACGTGGACACCGGGAGCGTGCGGCCTCATCGGCGGTGACGCATCGCCTTTCACCCCTGGGTAAAAGGGTCCGTCGCGCCGATAATCAACTCGTATGATCCGTCTTCATTTCACGGCCGACGATCTCCGCCGGATCACGCTCGCCCCGGCGGTCAACGCCCTGTCCGAGACCGCCCTGAGTCTGCGGTTCAGTCTGCGCCAGGGCCCGGGACCGGGATCGGGACCGGCCCCGGGACCGAGTTCGGGGTCGGGTTCGGGGAGCCGTCGACACGGGCGGTTGGAGCGGCCGCGTCCCGCCGCCCGGCAGTGGCACCGGTCCCTCCGCGGGACCGCGGGCGCCCGGGCCGGAGTCCTGGCCGAACTCGTCACCGACGAGGGATTCCTCCCCGACTTCCTGCTCCAGCCGACCCTGAACGACTTCACCGACGCGCTGGAGGCGGCCGCCTCGACACCGGCCGAACAGCTCGCCCTCGACCTCGGGATCCTCCCGGCCGCAGGCGGGAAGGGGCGCCTGACCCGCCCCGGGCCGTGGGCCCGTGACCTCGCCCACGGATCGCCGAACGCGACGCGCGCCCTGGTCGCCGACACCCGCCGCTACTTCCACACCTCCGTCCAACCGCTCTGGCCCCGGATCAGCCGCGACGCCCTGACCGACCGCGCGCTCCGTGCCGAGATGCTCCTGCGCGGAGGCGTCGACGCCCTGCTCACCACGCTCGCGACGACCTGGAGATGGCAGCCCCCGACGCTCCACCTTCCGTCCGCCTCGGCGTACGACATCCCGCTGTGCGGTCGCGGGCTCCTCCTCGTTCCCTCCTGGTTCGCGACCGGCCCGCTGGTGATGTACCGCCCCGGGGCGGCGACCGTCCTGGTCTATCCCCTGCACGACGACGGCACGGCCGAGGCGGCCCCGGACGGAGCCGACGGGCGGCCGGAGGCGCTCGCCGCGCTCCTCGGCCGGACCCGCGCGCAGGTGCTCGCGCTCCTCCGCACGCCCGCCACGACCACCGCCCTGGCCGAACGCGCCGCCGTCTCCCTTCCGGCGGCCAGTCAGCACACGCGCGTCCTGCGCGAGGCCGGCCTCGTCGCCACCACCAGGACCGGCGTCGCCGTCCTCCACTCCCTCACGCCTCTCGGGCACACGCTCCTCGCCGGTGGCTGATCGGCGGCGCGCCTTCGTGCGCCGCTCACGGGGAGCGTCGACCGCGAGGGATCTCCAGGTGTGTCAGGAGCGCTGAGCCCGGGCGGAGGTCCTGCCAGGTGCCGTGCCAGGTCAGGACGGCCGTCGCCGAGGTCGGGAACTTGGTCCGTACGCGGTCCAGCGCGTCCCCGGCGCCGTGGGCGGCGAGCAGCAGGACCAGGTCTTCGAGGCCCGGGTTGTGTCCGACCAGCAGGACGGTTCCGGCCTCGTCGGGTACGGCGTGGAGGACGTCGAGGAGCTCTTCCGCGTCAGCCCCGTACAGGCGCGGGTCGTGGCGGGTCGGCGGCGGACCGTCCAGTTCCGCTGCGGCCAGTTCCCAGGTGTCGCGGGCGCGCCGGGCCGGGGAGCACAGGACGAGGTCGGGTTGTTCCCCGGTCTCCGCGAGGAAGCGGCCGGCCGCCGGGGCGTCGCGCAGACCGCGTGGGCCGAGGGGCCGGTCCCGGTCGGGGACGCCTTCCGGCCAGGCGCTCTTGGCGTGTCGCAGGACGACCAGTCGGCGCGCTCGGGCGGTTGCGGATCCGCCGCGCTCGGGCGGGGTGTCGGTGGAGGGTGGCACGTCTCCGAGCGTAGGGGGTCCGGTCGGCCGAGGGCCATGGACGCTACGGGTACGTGCGGACGTCGTCGTGGTAGTCGCGGGCCCTCTCCCGTACGAGCTCGGGCAGGCTGTCCGCCGCCAGGTCCGCGAGGGTCGTGCTCTCCAGGACCTGGCGCAGGCTCGTCCGTACGGCGCGCCACACGTCCGGCATGGGTGCGGCCGCGCCCTGGTACTCCAGGCCCGTCAGTTTCAGGTCGCGCACGCTGACGAGCGGTCCGTCCATGGCGCGGATGACGTCGGCGAGGGTGATCTCGGCGGGCGGCCTGGTGAGGGCGTAACCGCCGTCGGGACCGCGCACGCTTCGGGCCAGTCTCGCCTGTCGCAGATCGCCGAGGACGACGAAGAGAAAGCGGACGGGGATGTCCTGGCGACCGGCGATGTCCTCGGCCTTCAGGGGGCGGTCCGGGGAGCCGGCCAGCTCCGCCATGGCCCGGATGGCGTAGTCCGTTCGTGCTGAGATCCTCACGGACTCAATGTCTCACGAGTGGCGGGCTTCTGACCTGGGCGGCTTGTGTCGGGATCGTCAACGGGCGTGGCCGGGCGGTGTTGTTGTCCGGAAGCGGCGTTGCCACTGCACTTTGTTCATCGACATAGTGAACATTGGCCGTGCAGTGCCCACCCCCTGGTTCGGAGGTCTCCGTGGTGTCCGTGGTACCTGAGTCCGGGCGGTCCTCGCGGCCCACCGTGGCCGTCGTCGGCGCCGGCGCGGCCGGTGCGCTCGTCGCCGTCCAGCTGTGCGAGGCGGCGGCCCGGCGCCGCACCGCGCTCGACCTCGTCCTCGTCGACCCCGCGCCGGAGGCGGGCCGGGGCGTCGCGTACGCCACCGAGGTCCCCGAGCACCGGCTCAACGTGCCCGTCGGCGGCATGAGCTGCTATCCGGACGACCCGGGCCACTTCCGGCGCTGGCTGTGTCGTCACGGCGAATCCACCGTCACCGCGGCGGACTTCGCCTCCCGGTACCGCTACGGCTCGTACCTCGCCGACACGCTCGGGCGCGCCGTCATCGCCGCGCACGGCACGGTCACCGTACGGCGGCTGCGCACCCGCGCGACGGGGTGCGCCGACGCGGCCGGGGGGCGGCTGGAGCTCCGGCTGGCCGACGGCGGCACGGTGACGGCGGACAGCGTGGTCCTCGCCACCGGGCCCGCGGCGGGCCGGGCGGGCTGGGCGCCGGCCGAGCTAGTCGCCTCCGACCGGTTCGTCGCGCGCCCCTGGTCCCCCGGCGCGCTCGACGCGGTCGGCGCGGCCGACGACGTCCTCCTCGTCGGGACCGGGCTCACCGCCGTCGACCTCGCGCTCGTCCTCGACCGTCCCGGCCGTACGGTGCACGCCGTGTCCCGCGGCGGGCTGCTCCCCCAGCCGCACGCGGTCGCCCCGCTGCCCGCCGTACCGCCGCCGCCGGGCCTCGCCGGTATGCCCTTCCACCGCCTCCGCCGGGAGGTGACACGGCACTTCGCCGCCACGCGGCGGGTCCACGGCGACTGGCGGCCCGCACTCGACGGGCTGCGGCCCGAGATCGTACGGCTCTGGCAGGGACTTTCCGACGACGAGCGGACGGAGTTCCTCGGCCGCGACGCCACCCCGTGGAACGTGCACCGGCACCGCATGGCTCCGTCCACGGCGGAGACGGTCGCGCGGGCGCGTGCCGCGCGGAGGCTCCGCGTCCACGCGGGCCGGGTCGCCTCCGTGGCGCCGGGGCGGGACGGCGGCCTCGTCGTCTCGCTCGACGACGGACGGGAGATCCGGGCGGCCTGGGTGGTGGACTGTACGGGGCCGGGGCTGCGGGCCGACGGCGATCCGTTGTGGGGCGGTCTGCTGGCCGACGGCCTCGCCGTCCCCGGGCCGCTCGGCATCGGTGTGTCCACCGACGGCGGTCGGCTGCTCGACGCCGAAGGCCAGGCCGGGCGGCCGCTGTTCACCCTGGGGGCGCCCCGGCGTGGCGAGTTGTGGGAGACGACCGCGATCCCCGAGATCCGCGCCCAGGCCAAGGAGGTCGCCGAGGCCGTGCTCGCCCCGCTGGCCCGCGCTCCCCGGTCGGCACGCCGCCGGCCCACCGACCAGTTCGGGCTGCCGCTCTCCACGCATGCCGCCGCCGCGGCGTCCTTCCGCTGCGGGCTCGGCCGGGTGATCACCGTACGGGCGAAGGCGGCCGAGGCCTTCGCGCGCGCCACCGAGCTGGACCCCGGGTTCGCCCTCGGGCACGCCGCGCTCGCCCTGCTCGGGCACGAGTGCGGGGCGGACGTCGACGTCGCCCGGGAGCTCGCGGACGCCCAGCGCAGTGTGCGGGAGCGCGGGGACGAGCGGGAGCGGTCGTTCGTCGACGTCGTCACCCGGCGGATCGCGGAACACGAGACCCACGCGGCGGGCGGGATGCCGGGGGACGGCGACACGGCGCTCGTCGAGCACCTCGGCCGTTATCCCGACGACGCGTTCGCGCTCGGCATCGCGGTGCCGACCATCGCCTTCTCCGGTGTCGCGGACCTCGACGGGTCGCTGGCCCTGGGGCTGGTGGAACGGACGGCGCCCGCCTACGCGGGGCACTGGTTCCACACCTCGCTCCTCTCCTTCGTCCGGCAGGAGCAGGGGCGGATCGGGGAGGCCGGTGAGCTCGCCCGGGCGGCGCTCGCCGCGGAACCCGCTTCCGGCCACGCCGTGCACGCGCTCGCCCATGTCCACTACGAGTCCGGTGAGCACGGCGTCGGCCGGGACTGGCTCGACGGCTGGATCGGCGGCCAGGGGCGGGGTGCCGTGCACCGGGCGCACTTCTCCTGGCACGTGGCGCTCCACGAGCTGGCCCTCGACGACTCCGCGGCCGTGCGCCGCCGGTGGTTCGCCCAGCTGGCCCCGGGTCAGGTGAACGGGGTGCGGGCCCTGGTCGACTCCGGATCGCTGCTGTGGCGGGCCAGGATGTCGCGGAACTGGACCGGCCGCGTCCCCGTCGACGGGGTGCTCGACGCGGTCGCCCGGGAGCTCGTCGAGCGTCCCTCGACCGCGTTCACGGCCCTGCACAGCGCCGTCGCGCTCACCGCCGCGGGCGATCTCCCGGCGCTCCGCCGGCTGAGCACCCACGCGGCCGGCGCGGACCCGGTGCAGCGGGAGGTCATCGTCCCCCTGTGCGGCGCGCTGGAAGCCGTACTGGAGGAGGAGTGGGCGACGGCGGTGCGCGAACTGCGCGGACTGCTGCCCTCGCTGCGCCGGGTGGGAGGCAGCGCGGCCCAGCGCGAGGTCGTCGAGGAGACCCTGCTGTACGCCCTGGTGGAGGCGGGGCACAGCGACACCGCCCGCCACCTCCTCGAACAGCGCCTCGACCGGCGTGCGTCGCCGCTCGACCGGCGGAGGCTGGCGGGGCTGACCGCCTGACGGGAAGCGTCGGCGGCGTCGGGACGCCACACGGCACGTGATCGGTGGGGCAGGGGCGTTCGCTCCTGCCTCACCGTTTGCATGTTGCAGCCCTGCTCTCAGATGTAGTACTTCTTATACATGAGCGAGCAGGTGCACAACAGGCTGGCGGTTGTACGGGCCGAGCGGAAGGTGTCGCGACAGGCACTGGCCGAGGCAGTGGGCGTCCACTACCAGACCATCGGCTACATCGAGCGCGGCCAGTACAACCCCAGCCTCGACCTGGCCCTGAAAGTGGCCCGGTTCTTCCGGCTGCCGGTGGAGGCGCTGTTCTCCCTGGAGCCGTTCCAGCCGCTCACCGACGAGGTCTACGGGAGGAAGCAGTGATGACCGCGACGCGCTACGACCGGCGGATGTACGCCGTGATGAACGACCGCCGGGCAGCGGCGGTGTACGCCACGGCGGGGCGGCGCCGGCTGCTGGTGGGGGCCCATGTCGTCCTCACCGGCGTCGGGGTGGCCGCGTGGATCGGCACGGTCTTCGGTTCCGGGTGGATCCTGGCCGTCGCGGTCGCCGCGACGCTGCTCCCGTGGGTCGTGCTCACCGGGGCGCTCAACGGCTCCACGCGAGGACTCCTCGAACTGCGCGGCCGGATGCTGGACGAGCGGCAGCTCGTCGAGCGGGACCGGGTGCGGGCCGTGGCCCACCGGCTCACGCTCTGGCTGCTCGTGGCCGCCGCGTTCGGTACGGGCGCCTACGGCGTCCTGGCGGACGCGCCGCTCCGGGCCGCAGTGACCCCGGCCCTCGTCGGGGTGCTCGCCGCGCACTGGATGATGCCGCTATGGGTGGCGGGCCTGCGGGTCCAGGACGAACCGCGCGAGCCGGAAGAGGAGTTCGGCGACGCGTCCTGAGGACGCGCCGCCCGGGGACGCCTTCTCAGCGGGGCGTCAGCACGCGGAACTCGTTGCCGTCGGGGTCGGCCAGTGCCACCCCGCCGGTGTCGTTCCCGTCCGTGTCGATGCGGGTCGCGCCGAGGGAGACCAGCCGGTCGACCTCCGCCCGCAGGTCACCGTGGGCCGGCGGAGCGAGGTCGAAGCGCAGCCGGGTCCTGCCGTGCCTCGGGTTCAGCGGCGGGCCGCCCCAGGTGACCTTCGGTCCCCCGTGCGGCGAGCGGATCGCGGTCTCCTGGTCCTGGTCCCAGACCAGCGGCCAGTCCAGCGCCTTGCTCCAGAAGTACCCGACCTCCTGCGTGCCGTCGCAGCTGAGCGCTCCGATGAATCCGCAGTCGGCGAGGAACGTGTTGCCCGGCTCGATGACGCAGAACTCGTTGCCCTCGGGGTCGGCGAGCACGACGTGCCCCTCCTCCCCGGTCTGGCCGATGTCGAGGTGCCGGCCGCCAAGTTCGAGCGCCCTCGCCACGACCTGCTGCTGGTCGTCGAGGGACGTACTCGTCATGTCGAAGTGCAGCTGGTTCTGCACCGCCTTCTTCTCCTGGGTGGGGAGGAAGCGGAGCCGGAAGCCGGTGTCGTCGTTCGGGAGGAGCACGATGCCGTCGTCGGAGGCGGCGCTCACCTCCCAGCCCAGGAGACCAGCCCAGAAACGTGCCAGGAGGGCGGGGTCGTTCGCGTCGAAGCTCAGCGCGTGGAGGTGGGACGTCATCCGCCGGAGACTGCCCGAAGAGCCCCTGCCGATCAACCGGTTTTCGGCTCGCGGTCACACGCTCGCGAGGAGGTCGTCGAGCGGGGCCGGTACCTGCCCTGAGTCGAGGGCCTCGGCGAGGAGGGTTCCGTAGCGGATCTTGCGGCCCTTCTTCGTCCCGAGGAAGCGCCGCAACTGCTGGTGCCGCGGGCGGCCGTTCTGCGCGGGCTGGTGCAGGAAGGTCTGCCAGGGGCGGAGGTCGCCCTCCGCCTGGATGATCTCCTCGACCCTCGCCGTGCCCAGGGCGCGGATGAACTCGTCCTCCAGGTCCGCCGCGCACACGTAGATGTCGCGCCCCGATGCCCCTGCCCGCGTCAGGCCCCGGTCGTAGAAGGGCTGCTCGCGCTCGTCGCACAGGCCTGCCAGGCGCAGGCCGAGGCCGGGCGGGCCGAGGAGGCCGGCGTAGCGGGCGATGTTCATCGCCCCGCCCATCGACAGCACGCACACGCCCTCGGCGGCCAGGTCCCGGCCGCGCCGCGCGGCCAGGGCCTCGACGGCCGCGAGGTCGCTCAGGCCTTCCAGCAGCACCGCCGTCCGTACGTCAAGACGCTCGGCCAGCTCGCTCGCCGGCTCGCCGGGGCCGCCGCTCGCCCAGTCGCCGACCGCTTCCCGGAACGCTTCCATCTGCACCATGCGGCGAGTCTGTACCGCCGCCGACGGCACGGCACGGGATTTTCGGCGGCCGGCCACGGTGCCGGCCCCTCAGGACGGGAGGGGGACGGCGGCGGAGAGCACGGTGCCTTCGCCGGGGGCCGACTCGACGGCGAGGGTGCCGCCGAGCTGCTGGAGGCGGGCGCGCATGGCGGGCAGGCCGTGGCCGCGTACGACGCCGGGCCTGTCGGTGGGAGTGAAGCCGCGGCCGTCGTCGGCGATGTCGAGGACCACCTGGTCGTCGAGGTAGGTCAGGGTGAGGGCGGCGGCGGTGGCGTCGGCGTGCTCGCGGATGTTGGCGAGGGCGCCCTGCGCGATGCGCAGCAGCGCGGACTGCACGCGTTCGGGGAGGGGCGTGGTGGGGGTGCCGTCCTGGTGGAAGCGGACGTGGAGGGTGTCGGAGGTCTCCCGGTCCGCGAGGGTGCGCAGCGCGTCGTCGAGGCTTGTGCCGTCGGCGAGGTCGGCGGGGGCGAGGTCGTGGACGAAGCGGCGGGCCTCGGCCAGGTTGTGTTCGGCGATGGAGGCGGCGGTACGGATGTGGCGGCGGGCGGTCGCCGGGTCGCTGTCCCAGAGCCGGTCCGCGGCCTGGAGGAGCATCTGCTGGCTGGACAGGCCCTGGGCGAGGGTGTCGTGGATCTCCATGGAGAGCCGCTGGCGCTCGGCGAGGGTGCCCTCGCGGCGCTCGGTCGCGGCCAGTTCCCTGCGGGTGCGGACGAGGTCGGTGATGACGGTCCGGAGCCGGTCGGCCTGCCGCTGGGAGTGGATGAACACCGCCGTGGCGACGGCGGCGACGGCCGGTGGGGAGAACAGCAGGTTGGGGTCGAAGCCGAAGCGCAGCCGCAGTTTGACCTGGGCGGCCACGACGGCGGCGGTCAGGAGCGCGACGAGGACGACCGCGGGCCGGGTGCGCAGGGAACGCAGGCCTGTGTAGAAGAGCGGGACCGCGCACCAGCCGAAGCTCGGCGCCAGCACCACCAGGGTGAGCCAGGTGCCGATCACGGCCGTCAGCCAGAGCGCGGGGGCGGTGGTGGGCGCGCCGGACGCCGCGGGCCGCCGGGGGCCCAGGACCGGGCCCAGGACGTACAGGAGGGCCAGGACGACGGCGAGGGCGATCACCCAGGGCGTGGAGGGGGCGCCGGGGTGGACGATCAGGTACCGGGTCAGCGACGAGCACAGGAGGACGAAGAACGCCACGTGCATCACGGTGGCGAGCCAGCGGGCGTCGGGGTCGGCCGCCTCCGTGTCGAGGGGTGGCCGTTCGTGTGTCCGCACTGCTTCGCTCCTTGCCGCCGGCCGCTTCCCCCAGGGCCAGGCTATCCGGAGAGATCCATTCCGCATCAACCGATCGGCTGACCCCCGGGTCCTCCGCAGGGGCCGCCGGAGGCAGCCCGTAGGCCGACCGTCCGGGGCCCCGGGCGGCACCAGGATGGAGTGCAGAGCGGGAACGCAGAGCTTCCCGAGGCCCCTCAGGGGGCGCCGTCCCAAGGAGCTGATGATCGTGAAGAAGCTGTCCCTGCGCACCCGTGTCCTGACCGGTACGGTCGCCGCCGCCGCGCTGGCCGCCGGTACCTTCGGCGCGGTCTCCGCCAACGCCGCCACCCCGGCCGCCGCCCCCGCCGCGGTCACGGCCGACGCGAAGAACAAGAACACGACGGAGTCGACGCACCTGACGATCGAGGCCGCGACGAAGGCCGCGCAGGCGACCCTGGACGCCGCAGAGAAGGAGAACCAGCGCGTCTCCGTCGCCGTCGTCGACCGCAACGGCAACACGATCGTCACCCTCCGCGGCGACGGCGCCGGACCCCAGTCCTACGAGTCCGCCGTGAAGAAGGCGTACACCGCCGTCTCCTGGAACGCCCCCACCTCCGAACTCGCCAAGCGCCTCACCAACGCCCCCACCCTCAAGGACATCCCCGGCACCCTCTTCCTCGCGGGCGGCGCCCCCGTCACCGCCAAGGGCGCCCCCATCGCCGCCATCGGCGTCGCCGGCGCCCCCTCCGGCGACCTCGACGAGAAGTTCGCCCAGGCCGGCATCGCCACCCTCGGCGAGTGACCATGGGTGACCACGACCGCCGCCTCCTGGCTGCCGCCCGCCGGGGCGACGCCGGGGAGGTGCGCGCCGCCCTGGACGCGGGGGCCCGGGTGGAGGCCCGGGACGAGGAACTGCGTTCCCCGCTGCTGCTCGCCGCGCTCGGGAGTCATGTCGAGGCGGCCCGTGTGCTGGTCGCGGCCGGGGCCGATCCGAACGCCCAGGACCGCCGTCACGACAGCGCGTGGCTCGTGACCGGCGTGACCGGAAGCGTCGCGATGATGCGCGCCCTGCTTCCCGGGGGCCCGGATCCGGCGGTGCGCAATCGTTTCGGCGGGGTCTCGCTGATCCCCGCGAGCGAGCGTGGTCACGTCGCCTATGTGCGGGCGGTGCTGCGGGAGACCGACATCGACGTGGACCACGTCAACGACCTCGGCTGGACGGCCCTGCTGGAGGCCGTGATCCTCGGGGACGGCGGTCGCCCGCACCAGGAGGTCGTCGAGCTCCTCCTCGCCGCCGGTGCCGACCGGGAACTCGCCGACGCGGACGGCGTCACGCCCCTGCGGCATGCCCGGCGCCGCGGGTTCGACGCGATCGCGGCGCTGCTGGCCACGGTCTGAGGGATCCGCCTCCCGCCGAGCCCCTCGCGGTGAGCCTCTCGCGCCGAGCCCTTCCCGGCACCGGCGGGCGCCGGAGGTGAAGAACCTCCGGCACCTTCCCGGTGAGCGGGAACTGGCTGCTGCGCCGGGCCGCCTCTCCCTGCCAGGCTCCGGTCCGCTGTGGTTCCGGGCCCCGGCCCCGACGAGGGGCGGGGCGGCAGGGAGGACGTGACGGATCATGACAGGCGCGCAGACGGTCGCCCGGCTCGCGGACCGGGCCGCGGAGAGATACGGGGGCGAGGAGGCCCTCGTCTTCGGCGAGGACCGGTGGTCGTTCGCGGAGCTGCGGGACCGGGTCGACCGGGTGGCACGCGCGGTGATCGCCCAGGGGGTGCGGCCGGGCGACCCGGTCGCCGTGTGGGCGCCCAACAGCGCCCGCTGGGTGGTGGCCGCGCTGGGCGCGGTGGCGGCGGGCGGAGTGCTCGTCCCGGTGAACACCCGCTACAAGGCGGCCGAGGCCGCCGACATCCTGCGCCGGTCCCGCGCCCGGCTCCTCTTCACCGAGGACGACTTCCTCGGGACGGACTACCGGGCCGTGCTCGCGGAGTCGGGAGAGGAACTCCCGCTGCTCGACAGGACCGTGGCCCTGCACTCCGCGGAATGGGACGGGTTCCTGGTGGGCGCGGACCGGGTGACCGGGGAGGAGCGGCTGGCCCGGAGCGCCGCCGTCCGGCCCGGGGACACCGCCGACGTCCTCTTCACGTCCGGGACCACCGGCCGGCCCAAGGGCGTCCCCGCCACCCACGCGCAGAACCTGCGCGTGTACGACGCGTGGGCGCGCGCGGTCACGCTCCGGCGCGGCGACCGCTACCTTCTCGTGAACCCGTTCTTCCACACCTTCGGCTACAAGGCGGGTGTGCTCGCCTGCCTGTTGCACGGGGCGACGATCGTCCCCGAGCGGGTCTTCGACGCGGAGACCGTCCTCGGCCGGATGCGGGACGAGCGGATCTCCGTCCTCACCGGCGCGCCCACCGTCTTCACCTCGCTGGTCCACCACCCGCGGCGCGCGGCGTACGACCTGTCGTCGATGCGGATGGCCGTCACGGGGGCGGCGAACATCCCCACCGCGCTCATCGAGCGGATCAGGACGGACATCGGCGCGCGGAACATCAGCACCGCGTACGGGCTGACGGAGGCGACGGGCGTGGTCGCGATCTGCCGGCCGCACGAGTCCCCCGAGGCCCTGGCGGGTACCTCCGGAACGGCCCTGGAGGGCACCGAGCTGCGGATCGACGCGCCGCCCGGGGAGCCCGGCGAGATCCTCACGCGCGGCGATCACGTCATGCACGGCTACCTCGACGACCCCGAGGCCACCGCCGAGGCGGTCGACGCGGACGGCTGGCTGCACACCGGGGACGTCGGCGTCCTCGACGAGCGCGGGTTCCTGCGGATCACCGACCGGCTCAAGGACATGTTCGTGGTCGGCGGGTTCAACGTGTACCCGGCCGAGGTGGAGCAGGTGCTGCGCGGCCATCCGGACGTCCTGGACGCGGCGGTCGTGGGCGCGCCGGACGGGCGGCTCGGGGAGGTCGGCGTCGCGTACTGCGTGCCGGCGGCGGGGACCCTGATCGACGCGGCGGACCTTTCCGCCTACACGCGGGAGCGGCTGGCCAACTTCAAGGCGCCGCGTGCCTTCCACTCCGTGGCGGCGCTCCCGCACAACGCCGCCGGAAAGGTCGACAAGGCCGCTCTGCGCCGCCGCACCACCACCACCGGATGAGGAGAGTACGAAACGTGAACGACAGCATCACCGACTCCGTCGACATCGTGGTCGTCGGGGCAGGCGTCACCGGCCTGTACGCCGTCCACAAGCTGCGAGGCCTCGGCTACCGCGTGCGGGGCTTCGAGCGCGGGGACGACGTGGGCGGCGTCTGGTACTGGAACCGCTACCCGGGCGCCCGCTGCGACGTGGAGTCCGTGGACTACTCGTACTCCTTCGACGAGGACCTCCAGCAGGAGTGGGACTGGAGCGAGAAGTACGCCACGCAGCCGGAGATCATGCGCTATCTGCGCCATGTCGCCGACCGGTTCGACCTGCGCCGCAGTTACACCTTCTCCACGTCGGTCCTCTCGGCCGAGCTGGACGAGAGGGCGCTGCGCTGGACGGTGCGCACGGACGGCGGGGAGGTGGTCTCGGCGCGGTTCTGCGTGTACGCCGTCGGCTGCCTCTCCAGCACGCACGTACCGGACATCCCGGGGATCGCGGAGTTCGGCGGCGCCACCTACCACACGGGCGCCTGGCCGCACGAGGGCGCGGACCTCACCGGTCTGCGCGTCGGCGTGATCGGCACAGGCTCCTCCGGCATCCAGGCCATCCCGCTGATCGCCGAGCAGGCGGCGCATCTGACGGTCTTCCAGCGCAGCGCCAACTACAGCATGCCGGCCGGGAACGCGCCGCTGGACGAGGAGACGCGCCGGCGGCAGAAGGCGGGGTACGCCGAGCGGCGGCGGCTCTCCCGGCTCAGCGGCGGCGGCTCGCCCCACGCGGCGCACCCGTCCGGGACGTTCGAGGTGTCGGAGGAGGAGCGGCGGGCCGCGTTCGAGAAGCGCTGGGAGCTGGGCGGGGTCCTGTACTCCAAGACGTTCCCCGACCAGCTCACGGACCGGGCGGCCAACGACGCGGCGCGCGTGTTCTGGGAGGAGAAGGTCCGCGCGCTCGTCGACGACCCGGACTCCGCCGACCTGCTGGTCCCCACCGACCACCCGATCGGCACGAAGCGGATCGTCACTGACTCGCACTACTACGAGACGTTCAACCGCGACGACGTGCGCCTCGTGAGCCTGCGCGAGAACGCGATCGACCGGGTCGACGGCGGCGGGATCGTCCTGACCGACGGCACGCGGGTGGAGCTGGACGCGATCGTGTTCGCGACCGGCTTCGACGCGATGACCGGCGCGCTCGACCGGATCGACATCCGGGGGCGCGGCGGCCGGAGGCTGAGGGACGTGTGGAGCGGGGGTCCCCGCACCTATCTGGGCCTGGGGGTCGACGGCTTCCCGAACCTGTTCAACCTCACCGGTCCCGGCAGCCCGTCCGTCATGGCGAACGTGGTGCTGTGCGCCGAGCAGCACGGTGACTGGCTCATCGACTGTCTGCGCCACCTCGACGCGTACGGCTACCGGGGGATCGAGGCGAGCCCGGAGGCCGTCGAGGAGTGGGTCGCGCAGTGCCGCGACCGGGCGGACGCCACGCTGTTCCCGGCGGCGAACTCCTGGTACCTGGGGGCCAACATCCCCGGGAAGCCCCGGGTGTTCATGCCGTTCATCGGGGGGTTCGGGGTGTACGGGGACATCATCGCGGACGTGGCGGACTCGGGGTACAAGGGGTTCGACCTGCTCACGGGCTGACCCGCGCGGACACGGCTCGACCTGCTCACGGGCTGACCCGCGCGGACACGGCCTGATGCCCCCGCCCCCTCCGGACCAGGAGGGGGCGGGGGCATCGGGCGTGCGCGGGCGCGGTGGTGCGTGTCAGTGCGGGGCGAGTGCCGTGCGCAGGACGCCGAACGCGGTCGCGCGGGCCTCGGCGGCTTCCGGCAGGGCCTCGGCGGACATGGAGAGGAAGCCGTGGAACATCCCGGCGTAGTGGTGGGCCTCCACGGCGACGCCGGCGGCGGTGAGGGCCGCGGCGTACGCGAGGCCGTCGTCCCGCAGGGGGTCGAAGCCGGCGGTGACGAGGTGGGCGGGCGGGAGCCCGGACAGGTCGGCGCCGGCCAGCGGGGCGGCGTAGGGGGCGGTCCGGTCGGCGGGCTCCGGCAGGTAGGCGTCCCAATACCAGCGCAGGTGGTCGGAGGTGAGGAAGTACCCCTGGCCGTTCTCGCGGTGCGACGGCCGGGAGCGGGTGGGGTCGAGCATCGGGTAGTAGAGCGCCTGGCAGGCGATGCGGGGGCCGCCCCGGTCGCGGGCGAGGAGGGTGAGGACGGTGGCGAGGTTGGCGCCGGCGCTGTCCCCCGCGACGGCGATGCGGCGGCCGGGGAGCGTCCTCGCCGCCCACAGGAGCGCCGTGTAGGCGTCTTCGGGGGCGGCGGGGAAGGGGTGCTCGGGGGCGCGGCGGTAGTCCACCGCGACGACGGTGGCGCCCGTACCGAGGGCGAGGGCGCGGCAGAAGCCGTCGTGGCTTTCGAGGTCGCAGAGGGTGAAGCCGCCGCCGTGGCAGAACAGGACGACGGGGGCGTTCTCCTGGGCGGCCGGGTCGTAGACGCGTACGGGCACGCCGTCGGCGTCCCGGTCCTCGACGTGGGCGACGGGGAGCGGGGTGACGGCGGGCTTCTGCCGGGCGGCGAGGAAGGCCCGTACCTCGGTGACGTCCGTCATCTCCGTGCCCAGGGGCGGGAAGTGGGCGGCGGCGAGGTCGATGAACGCCTGGACCTCGGGGGCGGGGCGGGTCATTCGTTCGCTCCCTTCGGGGGCAGGGCGGGCATCCGGCCGGCCGACGCCCCGCCGTCCACGGCGAGTTCGGCGCCGGAGAGGTAGGAGGCGTCGTCGGAGGCGAGGAAGGCGACGAGGTGCGCGACCTCGTCGGGCTCCCCCACGCGGCCGAGCGGCGCGGCCGGGTGGGCCGTGGTGCCGAGGTGGGCGGTCATCGCGGTGGCGATGGCCCCGGGGTGGACGGAGTTGACGCGGATGCCGTCGGCGCCGAGTTCGAGCGCGGCGGTCTTGGTCAGGCCGCGCAGCCCCCATTTCGCGGCGCCGTACGCGCCGTGTCCCCAGATGCCCTGGAGGCCGGCCTGCGAGGAGATGTTGACGACGGACCCGCCGCCGCTCGCCCGCATCGCCCCGGCCGCGGCGCGGATGCCGAGGAACGGGCCGATGAGGTTGACCCGGAGGAGCGCCTCCAGGCGGGCCGGGTCCTCGTCGACGATGGGTGAGGTGGAGTAGATCGCGGCGTTGTTGACGAGGACGTCGAGCCGGCCGAAGGTGTCGACGGCGGTGGCCACGGCGGCGGCCCAGGAGTGCTCGTCGGTGACGTCGTGGCGTACGAAGCGGGCGGCGGCGCCGAGGGAGGCGGCGGTCGCCTCGCCCTCGGCCTCGCGTACGTCGGTGAGGACGACGCGCGCCCCGAGGGCGACGAAGAGGCGGGCCTCGGCCTCGCCCATGCCGCGGGCCGCGCCGGTGACGAGCGCGACCTTTCCGGTGAGGTCGACGGCCATCAGCGGCTCTCCTCGTCCGCGCGGGGGCCGGCGATGTCGTTGACGGCGAGCCAGCTGAAGGTCATGGCGGGGCCGATGGTCGCGCCGGGCCCCGGGTAGGTCTCGCCCATGACCGCCGCCGAGACGTTGCCGGAGGCGTACAGGCCGGCGATCGGTGTTCCGTCCTCCCGGAGGACGCGGGCCGTCGCGTCGGTGACGAGGCCGCCCTTGGTGCCGATGTCGCCGGGGTGCACGGGGATCGCGTGGAAGGGCCCCTTCTCCAGGGGCGCCAGGTTGGGGTTGGGGAGCGTCGGGTCGCCGTAGTAGCGGTCGTAGACGCTGTCGCCGCGGTGGAAGTCCTCGTCGCGGCCGGCGCGGGCGAAGCCGTTGAAGCGGTCCACGGTGGCGCGCAGCCGCTCGGGGGCGACGCCGATCCGTGCGGCCAGTTCCTCCACGGTGGCGGCCTTCTTGACGAATCCGCTCTCCAGCCACGGCTTGGGGAAGGGTTGGCCGGGGAGCAGGCCCATGAAGAGGTAGCGGGACCTGGCCGTGGCGTCGAGGATGAGCCAGGACGGGACGGTGCTCGCGCCGGGCTTGTCGTGGGCGTACATGGCGTCGACGAACTCGTGGTAGGGCGCGGCCTCGTTGGCGTAGCGGTCCCCCGCTCCGTCGACGATGACCATGCCGGGGACGCCCCGGTCGGCGACGAGGAAGAACGGCTTGCCCTCGGGCACCACGACCGACGGCGCGCCCCACACCTTGTCCATCAGGTCGGTCCCGGCGCCGAGCGCCGTGGCCGGTTCCAGGGCGTCGCCGGTCTGTCCGTCGGCGGCGGCGCTCCACGCGCTGGAGGTGGGTGCCGGGAGGTGCTTCTCGCGCAGGTTCTGGTCGTGCGAGAAGCCGCCGGAGGCGAGGACGACGCCGCCGGTCGCCCGGACCGTGAGGTCGCGGCCGCCTCGGACGACGCGGACGCCGGTGACGCGGCCGTCCTCCTCGACCAGGCCGGTCAGCGGCGTGGCGAGCCAGAGCTCGCCGCCGAGGGTGTCCAGGGAGTGCCGCATGCGGGCGATCAGCGCCTCGCCGAGGGAGAGCAGCCGCTGCCCGGTGAGCAGGGCCTTGACGGCCCGGCCGCCGACGCGGGCGGCGGTCCGCCGGCCGGCCCAGGTGCGGCCGGCCATGTTGAGCCCACGGAAGTCCTTGGAGGTGATGGTGAGGCCGTACGTGGGCAGGCCGGCCCTGCGCATGGTGGCGCGCTGTTCCGGTCCGAGCTTCTTGAAGTCGAAGATGCGGGGTTCGATGGAGCGGCCCTGCGGGTAGCCGCCGAGGCGCTCCGGGTAGTAGTCGGAGTAGCCGGGGGTGTAGACGAACCTGACGGCGGTGCGGTCGTGGAACTCCCTTACCATCCGGGGTCCGTGGGCGACGTAGGCGTCCTTGCGGGCGGCGGGTACGCGGTCGCCGACGGTGGCGTCCAGGTAGGCGCGGGCCTTCTCGGGGGTGTCGCCGAGCCCGGCGGCGTCCAGGTGGAAGTTGTTCGGCACCCAGATGGCGCCGCCGGACAGGGCGGTCGAGCCGCCGTACACGTCGGTCTTCTCCACCACGAGGACGGTCAGCCCGCGCAGCCGGGCGGTGATCGCGGCGGCCATCCCGGCGGAGCCGGAGCCGACCACGACCACGTCGTAGGTGTGGTCCCAGGTGTCGTTCATCGGGTTCTCCCTCGTCATCGGGCTCTCCCTGGTCAGCGGGGGGTGATACGGGCGTCGGTGCGGACCGGCGCGTCGTCGCGTTCCGCGGCGGTGGCCGTGAGCCGGTAGCCGTCGGCCGTGTCCCAGACGCGCAGCCGCAGCGTCTCCCCCGGGTGGAACACGCCGGCGAAGCGGGTGCGGCAGCCGGCCACGGCGCTCGCGTCGGCGCCGAGGAGGCGGTCGGTGACGGCCTTGACCGCCATTCCGAAGGGGCAGAGGCCGTGCAGGACGGGCCGGTCGTGGCCCGCGCGGCGGGCGGTGATCTCCTGGCCGCCGTGCAGGACGCCCGCCAGGTCGATGTCGACGCCCGGCAGGTCGAAGACCTGGAGTCCGACGCCTCCCGTGCCGCCCGCGACCACTCCGAACGTGGGCAGCACCTGGAGCCCCCGTTCGTGTCCCTCGAAGACGTAGCGCAGCTCGCGCGGGTCGGTCTCGGGGACGCCCGCGCCGAGCGCCAGGTGGTACAGCCGCACGTCGCGCGCGTCCCAGACGACGTCCGTGCGCACGGGCTGCGCGGACGTCGCCTTCTCGACGTCGAGGGGCATCAGAACGCCCCGACGGCGTAGCGGCTGCGGAAGAACAGCAGCGGCCGGCCGTCCTCGCGGGCGTCGAGCGCTACCACCTGGGCGGTGACCAGGGAGTGGTCACCGGCCTCGTGGACGGAGTGCAGCTCGCACTCGACGTAGGCGAGGGCTCCGTCGATGCGGACGGTCCCGTGTTCGCTGACGTTCCAGGGCACGTCCGCGAACTTGTCGGCGCCGCTGCGGCCGAGCGCGGCGCAGGTGTCCCGCTGCTCCTCGGCGAGGATGTTGACGCAGAACCGGCCCGCCCGTTCGATCCTCGGCCAGCTCGTTGAGGAGTTGCCGACGGCGAGCATGACCAGCGGGGGGTCGAGGGAGAGCGAGGCGAAGGACTGGCAGGCGAAGCCGGCGGGTTCGCCTCCGTCGAGTGCCGCCACGACCGTGATGCCGCTGGCGAAGCGGCCGAGGACGTCCCGGAAGTCGGCGGGGTCGATCAGCCGTTCCACTGGTGGCCCCAGAAGCTGTCGGCGGTGATCTCCTTGGCGACCCAGGTGGCGGGGTCGACGATCAGGCCGTCCCAGCCGTACTCGACCTGGAAGCCGCCGGGGGCCTGGGCGTAGAACGACACCATGCGGTCGTTGGTGTGGCGGCCGAGGCTGGAGGCGATGGGGATGCCGGCGGCCTTGGTGCGGTCCAGGCCGCGGCCCACGTCGTCGAGGGTCTCCAGCTCCACCATGAAGTGCACGATGCCGGGCGGCAGGGCGCCGGGGTAGAGGCCGAGGCTGTGGTGGCGGCTGTTGGGGCTCAGGAAGTGCATCCAGTGGAAGTCCCGCTGCTCGGCGGCGGTCGGGACGGCCTGCGGCGGGAGCTTCATGGAGTCGCGCAGCTGGAAGCCGAGGAGGTTCTCGTAGAAGTCGAGGGCGGCCTCGATGTCCGGGACCGGGAGCACGACGTGGCCGAGGCCGAGGTCGCCGGTGACGAAGCGGTTGCCGTACGGGGTGCCGAGCGGGGTGTGGTCCTGGGCCTGGCCCCAGTAGATCTCCAGCGGGTTGCCGCAGGGGTCGGTCAGGTGGATCAGGCCCTGGACGCGGCGCTCGGCGAGCTCGGCGTCGTCGGCGGCCTTGACGGCGACGCCGGCCGCCTCCAGTGCGGCGGCCGCCCCGGCGAGCGCGGCGGCGTTGGCCACCTCCCAGCCGGCCGCGAGCAGCCGGTCGCCGTCGCCGGCCTGGACGGCGATGCGGTAGGCGCGGTCGTCGACGCGCAGGAGGAGGGTGTCGTCGGTGGTGCCGGCCGCCTGCACCATGCCGAGGACGTCGAGCGCGTAGCGGCGCCACGCGTCGAGGTCGGTGGTCTCCAGGCGCAGGTATCCGAGAGCACGGATGTCCATGGTGGTGTTCCTCTTCCGTTCGTGGTGTCAGTGGGAGAAGAAGTCGAGGGCGAGTCGGTTGAACTCGTCGGCCTGCTCGGCCTGGGCCCAGTGGCCGCAGTGCGGGAAGACGTGCAGGCGGGCGTCGGGGATGGTCTTGAGGGCGACGAGCGCGCCGTCGAGGGGGTTGACGCGGTCCTCGCGTCCCCAGGTGAGGAGCACCGGCTGGGTGATCCGGTGGGCCTCGCGCCAGAGCATCGTGTCCTCGGCCCAGGCGGGGTTGGCGAACGAGGCGCCCATCCGGGCATTGCCGAGCCTGGTGTCGGGATCGTTCGCCGAGGCCCAGCGTTCCTCGACGAGTTCGTCGGTGACGATCGACCGGTCGTAGGCCATGACGCCGAGGAAGGCGCGGAGTTGTTCCTTCGTCGGCTCCGGGGAGGCGCTGAACTCGAAGAGGCGCTTGATGCCCTCGGTCGGGTCGGGGGCGAAGAGGTTGACGGAGACGCCGCCGGGGCCCATCAGAAGGAGCTTGGCGACCTTGTCCGGGTGGTTCAGGGCGATGCGGACGGCGGTGCCGCCGCCGAGCGAGTTCCCGACGAAGTGCGCCCGCTCGATGCCCAGTTCGTCCATCAGCGCGGCGACGGCGGCGGCGCTGTAGCTGAAGTAGTCCTTGTCGAGTACGGGCTTGTCCGAGCGGCCGTAGCAGGGCTGGTCGACGAGGATCGTACGGAAGTGCTCGGCGAAGACCGGGAGGTTGCGGCCGAAGTTGCTCCAGCCGGAGGCGCCGGGGCCGCCGCCGTGCAGCATGATCACGACGGGTGCCGGGTGCGGTCCCGCGGGTCCGGCCTCGTGGAAGTGGAGGGTGAGTCCCGCCGCCTTGGCGGTGCGGGACGTCGACGCGTGGGTGAGTTCTGCCGCTGCCATCGGGGGCGCCTCTCAGGCCATGGTGTCGTGGATGTCGATGCCGAGCGCGCACTGCCCGTACATGACGAGGGCCCGCTCGGGGTCGTTGGCCGCGTGGCCGCGGCCGGTGTGGGCGTCGCGCCAGGCGCGCTGGACCGGGCCGGGGCCGGTGCGCATGGCGTTGCCGCCGGCGTTCTCCATCAGGAGGTCGACCGCCGCGACGCAGCGTTCGGTGGCGAGGACCTGGTCCCGGCGGGTACGGGTGCGGAGCTCCATCGGGAGTTCCTCGCCGCGCTGCGCGAGCGCGTACATGTCGCCGATGTTGCGGGTGATCTGCAGCCAGCTCGCGTCGATGTCGCTCGCGGCGCGGGCGATGCGGACCTGCGCGAAGGGGTCCTCGGCGACCTTCTGGCCGTAGGAGACGCGGAACCGCTGCCGGGTGGCCTCGGTGTACGAGTCGTAGGCGCCCTCGGCGATGCCGACGATCGGGGTGGTGATGGTGGTGGTGAACACGCCGGCGTACGGCAGGCGGTACAGCGGTTCCTGGTTGAGCTCGTGGCCGGGCACCTTCAGGGCGGTGACCGGTCCGAAGCTCAGGGCGCGGTGGTCGGGGACGAAGACGTCCTCGACGACGACGTCGTTGCTGCCGCTGCCGCGCAGGCCGACGGTGTCCCACACGTCGTCCACGCGGTAGTCGGAGCGGGGGATCAGGAAGGTGCGCATGTCCACCGGGTTGCCGTCGGCGTCGGGGACGAGGCAGCCGAGCAGGGCCCATTGGACGTGGTCGCAGCCGGAGGAGAAGTGCCAGCGGCCGGAGAGCCGGAAGCCGCCGTCGACGGCGGTCGCCTTGCCGGTGGGGGCGTACGAGGAGGCGATACGGGTCCTGGGGTCCTCGCCCCACACCTCCTGCTGGGCGCGCGGGTCGTACAGGGCGACGTGCCAGGGGTGGACGCCGACCACGGAGGCGACCCAGCCGGTCGAGCCGCACGCCTTGGCGATCTCCTTGACCGCCGTGTAGAAGACCACCGGGTCCGCCGCCCGGCCGCCGAAGGCCTTGGGCTGGAGCAGCTGGAAGAAGCCGGTGTCCTCGATCTCCTTGATGGACGCGTCGGGCACGCGGCGCAGGGCCTCGGCCTCGGCCGCGCGCTCGCGCAGAGCGGGGGCGAGATCACGGATCGCTGCCAGGACGTCGTCGGCCATGGGGCATCCCCTTTCGGGTCGTGGTGGGGGAAGTGCCAGGACCGTACGACGCGGTGTCGCGCGGCGAAATGCGGTGCTCCCACTGAGCGGGAAGGAGCGGCGGACGCGGCGCGGTGGAGGGGCCGTACGCGGCGGTGGCGGGGTCGTATACGACGGTGACGGGGTGTGATCCACGGCGGTGGCCGTCGTGGACGGCGGCGGTGGCGGTCGTGGACATCGGTGGCGGTGACGGCGGTGGCGGTGGCAGTGGCAGTGGCGGTCAGAGCATCGGATCGTGGACCGCGATGCCCAGGGCGTCCTGGCCGAAGAGGACCAGCGCCCGTTCCACGTCGTTGGCCGCCTGACCGCGGCCGGTGTGCAGGTCGCGCCAGGCGCGCTGGAGGACGTCGTCGCCCCCGCGCAGGGCGCTGCCCCCGGCGTTCTCCATCAGCAGGTCCACGGCCGCGATGGCCCGTTCGGTGGCGAGCACCTGGTCGCGGCGGGCCCGTGCGCGCAGGGACGTGGACGGATCCCGTCCGTCGCGGGCGACCGCGTACAGGTCGGCCGTGTTGCGGCTCAACTGCAGGAGGCTCGCGTCGATGTCGCTCGCGGCGCGGGCGACGCGCACCTGCGCGAAGGGGTCCTCGGCGACCCGCTGGCCGGCGGAGGCACGGAAGCTCGCCCGGGCCGCCGTGACGTACGCGTCGTACGCGCCCTCGGCGATGCCGACCATGGCGGTCGAGATCGCGGTGGTGAAGACCGCGGCGTACGGCAGCCGGTACAGCGGCTCGGGGTTGGCCTCATGCCCCGGGGCGCGCAGCGCGGTCACCGGGCCGAAGCCGAGGGTCCGGTGGTCGGGGACGAAGGCGTCCTCGACCACGATGTCGTTGCTGCCGCTGCCGCGCAGGCCGACCGGGTCCCAGACGTCGTCGACGCGGTAGTCGGCGCACGGCACCAGGAAGGTCCGCATGTCGACCGGCCGTCCTTCGGCGTCGGTGACGAGACCGCCGAGGAGAGCCCATCGGGCGTGGTCGCAGCCTGCCGAGAGGTGCCAGCGGCCGGACAGCCGGAAGCCGCCGTCGACCGGGGTGACCTGGCCGGTGGGGGCGTGGGAGGAGCAGACGCGGGTGGTGGGGTCCGCGCCCCACACGTCGTCCTGGGCCCGCGGGTCGAAGAGGGCCACGTGCCAGGGGTGGACGCCGAGGACGGCCGCGGCCCAGCCCGTCGAGCCGCAGGCCCGGGCGATCTCCCGCAGCGCGGCGTAGAAGACGTCCGGGCCGGTGGCGAGGCCGCCGAAGGCCCGGGGCTGGAGAAGCCGGAAGAAGCCGGCCCGGGCGAGCTCCTCGATCGTGGAGTCGGGCACGCGGCGCAGGGCCTCGGTGTCGGCGGCACGCTCGCGCAGGGCGGGGGCGAGGGCGCGGACCGCCGCGAGAACGTCGTCGTCGCGCATGTGCGTGCCTCTCGGATCCTGAGACCGCCGTGGGGCGACGGAATGACGCTAGGGAAACTACGCGTTACTGTTCCGAGACGGAACACCCTCTTCCCAGTCGCCGGAATCCTCTGGCAATCTCCACGCAATACCGGAGATTACGGACGCGGCCAGGGCTGTCTGCCGTCCGTGTGGGAGGTGCCGATGACGACGCCCGCGGTCGAGGCCGAATGTCCGCCGCTGTCCCTGCTGGAGAAGGCGGCGAAGGTGCTGAGCGCCTTCCAGAGCGCGGGGCCCCGACTCACTCTGACCGAGGTCGTGCAGCGTTCCGGCATCCGCCGGTCCTCCGCGCACCGCATTCTCGATCAGCTGGTGCAGCTGCGCTGGCTGGAGCGCGAGGGCCGGGACTACCGGCTCGGCATGGGCATGTTGGAGCTCGGTGCGATGGCCTCGCACCACAACCGGCTGCGCCGGGCGGCGCTGCCCCATCTGCACGCCCTGCACGAGTCCACGGGCCATCTGGTCCACCTCACGGTGCTCGACGGCGCCGAGGTGGTCTATCTGGAGCGGATCGGCGGGTCCGACGACTCCGGCGTGCCCTCGCGGACGGGCGGGCGCCAGCCGGCGTACTGCACGGCGTCGGGCAAGGCGATCCTGGCCTTCAGCGACCCCGCCGTGACGGAGCAGGTGATCCGGCACGGGCTGCGGCCGCGCACGCCGCGTACGATCACCCGCCCCGAGTCCTTCCGGGGCGAGCTGGCGATGGCGCGGGAGCGCGGGGTGGCGTTCGACCACGAGGAGGGGTTCCGAGGGGTCTTCTGCGTGGCGGCGCCGCTGCGCGGTGCGGGCCGGGCGATCGCCGCGATCTCGGTGTCCGGCAACGGCGTCCACCGCGAGCTGGAACGCATCGCGCCCGCCGTGCGCGGCTGCGCCCGATCCGTGTGGCAGGCGATGTTCGGTCCGGGGCGCCTCACGGAGAAGCAGCCGCAGCCGGCCGGGGCGGTGGCCGCTCCCGACTTCCCGCAGCCGTCGATGGACAACATGATGACCTGGCTGCGTTTCAGCGAGTGGATGTGACGACGACGTCCCCGGCGGACACCTGTGGGTGTCCGCCGGGGACGTCGTCGGGACGAAGGAGTGTCAGGAGTAGGTGATCGCGACCCTGTCGGTGAGCGGCAGGGCCTGGCAGGCCAGGACGTATCCCTCGGCCACGTCCTCGTCGTCCAGGACGTCGTTGCGGAGCATCTTCACCTCGCCCGCCACGACCCGGCAGGTGCAGGCGCTGCACGCGCCCTCCCGGCACGAGTACGGGGCGTCCACGCCCGCCGCGAGGAGCGCGTCGAGCAGCGGCGTGGCCGGAGGCCAGGCAAGGGTGCGGGTCTCACCGTCGAGCTCCACCTCCACCTCCGCCTCTACCTTCACCTCCGTCTCCGCCGTGCTGCCGCCGTCGTCCGCCGTATTGCCGCCGTCCGGCTGGGCAGGGGCGTCGAAGACGTGTCCACCCAGGGAGAAGAAGCGTTCCCGGTGGATGCGGTGGCCCGGCGTGCCGACCGCGCGCAGCGCCTGCTCGACGGCGTCCATGAGCGGTTCCGGGCCGCAGACGAAGGCCTCGCGGTCGGCGTACGGCGCCAGCGCGGCGGCCAGCCGGTCCGCTCGGGGCAGGCCCTGGAGCGATTCCAGCCAGTGGACGACGAGGAACCGGTCGGGGTGGTGCGCGGTCAGTTCGCGCAGTTCGTCGCGGAAGATGACCGAGGACTCGTCGCGGTTGGCGTACAGGAGCACGACCCGGCCCTGTCCTTCGGCGAGGGCCGACTTGGCGATGGAGAGCACCGGGGTGATGCCGCTCCCGCCGGCGGCGAGGAGGAGGTCGTGGTCGAGGGAGTCGGGGGTGAAGGTGCCGGCCGGGGGCAGCACCTCCAGCTCGTCCCCCGCCGTCAGGTGGTCGCACACCCAGTTGGAGCCGTGCCCGCCGGCCACCCGTTTGACGGTGATCTTCAGGGGCTCGCCAGTGTGGGGTGAGCCGGCGAGGGAGTAGCAGCGGGCGGCCGGCTTCCCGTCCGCCCCCGGCAGCTTGACGGTGAGGAACTGCCCGGGGCGGTACGTGAAGCGGCCGGCGCTCTCCGGCGGCGGCTGGAGCACCAGGGAGTGCGCGTCGGCGGTCTCGGCGATCACCTGGACGACGCGCAGCCGGTGGGTGCGCGCCGTCCCCGTGGTCCTGTCAGGCATCGGCGACCTCCAGGGTTCCGTCCGCCACCGCGCGGTCGATGCTGGACCGCAGCGCCCGGCAGGTCCGGATCCGGGCGCTGGTCGCGCCCTCGCTCACCCGGTCGCGGAACTCCGCGCAGACGACGGCCGCGTCGGCGGTCCACTGCACGGAGGTGTGGGCCGGGCTGAACTTCTCGCACAGGACCCGGTTGCCGCAGGTCGCGCACTCCACCGGTCGCACGTCAGGCTCCGGTCCCCGGCGCCGCCGCGCGGCGGGCCAGGTTCTCCTCGACCTCCGCGTGCCAGGCCTTGTTGGCGCGCTGGGTGTCGATCTCGAACTCGAAGCGGCGGGTCATCCCGTCCTGGACGTCGGCGACGTCGACGTAGAACTGCTCGTACCACCGGCGCAGTTGGTAGACCGGGCCGTCCTCCTCGGTGAGCAGGGGGTTGTCGATCCGGGTCTTGTTCTTCCAGATCTCCACGTCCTGCTCGAAGCCGACGGCCGTTCCCTCGGCGGCGAGCCGTGCGGCCTCGTCGGCCTGTTCCCCGGTCATCCCGGGGAGCCGCTTGACGATCGCCCCGTATTGGAGCAGGAAGCTGTTCGCGTCGATGGGGTAGTGGCAGTTGATGAGAACGACCTCCATCTCGACGCCGCCGCCGACGTCGCTGTAGAGATGGTCGATCATGTAGGAGGGGCCGTAGTAGGAGGCGTCGGAGCGCAGGCGGCCGGCGCTGAGGGTGCCCAGTTCCATGTCGCCGCGGGGGCTGCTCTCCATGTACTGGGTGGCGACGTGCCCCTCGAAGACGTTCTTGAAGTACTCAGGGAAGGCGTAGTGGACGTAGTAGAAGTGCGCCATGTCCACGACGTTGTCGACGATCTCGCGGCAGTTGGAGCCCTCGACCCGGAGGGTCTTCCAGGTCCAGTCGCTCCACTGGTCCGCGTCGGGTCCGTGGATGCCGGCGATCTCGGGGACGGTGACCTCGGGCGGCGGGGGGTTGCCCTCGGGGTCGTGCCAGACGAAGAGCTGCTTGTTCCGCTCCAGTGTGGTCCAGGAGCGGGTCCTGGCGCGGGGCGGGACGCGGCGGGCGTACGGGATGCCGGCGCAGCGGCCGTTGCCGGCCCAGCGCCAGTCGTGGAAGGGGCAGGCGACGGCGTCGCCCTTGACGGTGCCGTGCGCGAGGTTGCCGCCCATGTGCGGGCAGTAGGCGTTCAGGACGTGCAGCTGTCCGTCGTCCTCGCCCTGGAAGACCACCAGCTTGGTGCCGAAGGCCTCGATCTCGTGCGGGTTTCCGTCCTTGAAGTCTTCGGCGAGGCCGAGACAGTGCCAGCCCCTGGCGAAGCGCGCCGGCGGCCTGCCCGCCTCGATGACCCTGACCTCGTCGTGGAGAGCAGTCATCTCGTTGTCCCTTCGTGTGTGGAGGTTCAGTTCCGCGCGGCGAGTTCCACGGCGATGTCGATGAGCTGGTCCTCCTGGCCGCCCACGAGACGGCGTTCGCCCGCGCGCAGGAGGATCTCGGCACCGGAGACGCCGTAGCGCTCGGCCTGCCGGTAGGCGTGCTTGAGGAAGCTGGAGTAGACCCCGGCGTGGCCCATGAGCAGGGCGAGCCGGTCGAGTCGGCACTCCTCGTCCATGACCGGGCGGACGACGTCCTCCGCCGCGTCGATGATCTTCAGGACGTCGATGCCGGTGCGGATGCCCATCTTGGCGCAGACGGCGACGAGCGCCTCGACCGCGGTGTTGCCCGCGCCCGCGCCGAGCCGGCGGGTGGAACCGTCGATCTGCAGCGCTCCGGCCTTGATCGCGGCGATGGAGTTCCCGGTGCCGAGGGCCAGGTTCTCGTGTCCGTGGAAGCCGACCTGGGCGTCGTCGCCGAGTTCGGCGACGAGGGCCTCGACGCGGGCGGTGACGTCGTCCATGACCATGGCGCCGGCCGAGTCGACGACGTACACGCACTGGCAGCCCGCGTCGGCCATGATCCGGGCCTGCCGCGCCAGGTTCTCGGGCGGTGTCGAGTGGGCCATCATCAGGAAGCCGACGGTCTCCAGGCCCCGCTCGCGGGCGAGTCCGAAGTGCTGGACCGCGATGTCGGCCTCGGTGCAGTGGGTGGCGATGCGGCAGATGCTCGCGCCGTTGTCGTGGGCGGCCCGGATGTCGTCCTTGACGCCGAGTCCGGGGAGCATGAGGAAGGCGATCCTCGCCTGCCGCGCGGTCTCCACCGCGATCGAGATGAGTTCCTGTTCGGGCGTCTTCGAGAAGCCGTAGTTGAAGGAGGACCCGCCGAGTCCGTCGCCGTGGGTCACCTCGATGACCGGGACGCCGGCGTCGTCGAGGGCGGCGACGACGGAGCGTACGTCCTCGCCGGTGAACTGGTGCCGCTTGGCGTGCGAGCCGTCGCGCAGCGAGGAGTCGGTGACGCGGATGTCGAGGGTGTCCGAGTAGGGCATGCGGTGGGCTCCTTACGCGAAAGAGGGTGCCTTGTCGATCAGGCCGGATCAGGGAGCGGCGTCTGGTGTCGTGGATCGCAAGGCGGAGGAGGGAGTCGACGCGGTGGGGGTACCTCCCGTGCCCGGAGGGCCACGGGGGACTACGTGGGCATTTCGGCAACGCGGCGAGCGTGCGTGCCAGGCGTCGCGACTCAGGCGGGACTTTCCGGACACGGCCTAGGCGCGAGGAGCGCCTTGGCGAACTCCTCGCCGACCCTGGTGGCGGCGGCGGTCATGATGTCGAGGTTTCCGGCGTAGGGCGGCAGGTAGTCGCCCGCGCCCTCGACCTCCAGGAAGATCGCGACGCGCGCCATGCCGCCGTTCTCGGGGCTCGGGTCGTCGAACTGCGGTTCGGTGCGCAGGCGGTAGCCGGGGACGTAGGCCGCGACCTGCTCGGCGATCTCCTTGACGGAGACGGCGATGGCGTCCCGGTCGGCGTCCTCGGGGATCGCGCAGAAGACGGTGTCCCGCATGATGACGGGGGGCTCGGCGGGGTTGAGGATGATGATCGCCTTGCCGCGCGCGGCGCCGCCGATCGTCTCGATGCCGCGCGAGGTGGTACGGGTGAACTCGTCGATGTTCGCGCGGGTTCCGGGTCCGGCCGACACGGAGGCCACCGAGGCGACGATCTCCGCGTACGGCACGGGGACGACACGGGAGACGGCGTACACCATGGGGATGGTGGCCTGTCCGCCGCAGGTGATCATGTTGACGTTGGGCTTGTCGAGGTGCTCGCGGAGGTTGGCGGGCGGGACGACGGCGGGGCCGACGGCCGCCGGCGTCAGGTCGACCGCCTTGATGCCGAGCTCGGCGTAGCGCGGGGCGTTGGCCCGGTGGACGTAGGCGCTGGTGGCCTCGAAGACGATGTCGGGCTTCTCGTCCTGGGCGAGGAGCCAGTCGACGCCCTCGTGACTGGCTTCCAGGCCGGCGCGGCGGGCGCGGGCGAGGCCTTCGCTGTCGGGGTCGACGCCGATCATCCAGCGGGGTTCGACGTGTGCGGAGCGGAGCAGCTTGTAGAGCAGGTCGGTGCCGATGTTGCCGGATCCGACGATCGCCGCGGTCGCTTGGGTCCTGGTGTTGATGATCATCACCTCAGATGAAGGGCAGGGAGACCGAGCCAAGACCGGTGAACTCGGCGGTGAAGGTCGCTCCGGGCGTCACGTCGACGGCCCGGGTGCAGGAGCCCGGCAGCACCACGTGTCCCTTCTTCAGGGACACCCCGAAGCGGGCCACCGTCCGGGCAAGCCAGGCGACGGAGAGGGTCGGGTCGCCGAGCACGGCGTCGCTGCGTCCCTCGGCCAGCAACTCGCCGCCGCCCGTCAGCCGCGCGTCGATCGCCTTCAGGTCGAGCTCGCGGGGGTCGCGGCCCTCGCCGATGACGTATCCGGCGGAGGAGGCGTTGTCCGCGATGGTGTCGGCGATGGTGATCCGCCAGTCGCGGATCCTGCTGTCGATCAGTTCCAGGGCGGGCACGACGCGTTCGGTCGCGGCGAGCACGTCCGCGGCGGTGCACGTCTCGCCCGGGAGGTCGTCGCCGAGGACGAAGCCGACCTCGACCTCGACGCGCGGGTGACAGTAGCGGGAGACGGGGACCGGGACGTCGGGGCGCAGCTCCATGTCGTGGAGCAGATGGCCGTAGTCCGGTTCGTCGACGCCCATCATCCGCTGCATGACGGGGGACGACAGGCCGACCTTGTGGCCGCGCACCTCGGCACCCGCCGCGAGGCGGTGCCGGATGTTGACGAGCTGGATCTCGTACGCGTCCTCGGTGTCGATGCCGGGGAAGGCCGAGGTCAGCGGGGCGATCGGCGTGACGCCGTGTTCGGCGGAGCGCAGCAGCTCGGCCGCCTCGTGTCTCTGGCGGTCCGTGAGCATGGCGGGTCCCTCCTGCGGGCGGTTGGGGCTGTCCGGCGAGGCTAGGCGGGTCCCGATGACGGCGGGGAGCGCGATTTCCCGGTGAGCGGGAAAGGCCCCCGGAGCAGCTGAACGCCCTGCGGAAAGCGCCACGTGACGCCCTGCGGAACGCGCTGCGGGGCGGGCCGGCGGCGTTCGGCCGCGAGCCCGCCCCGCAGGGTCGGAGGTCGGTCAGCGTGCTCCGTACACGGGCTGCGGGGGTTCCGCGTCCGCGAGGAGCTTCAGGGCCGTGTCGCCCGCCTCCGACGGGGTCCAGCGGGCGCCCTTGTCGGCCGTCGGCCCGGGCCGCCAGCCCTCCATGACGGTGATCCGGCCCGCCTCCGCCTCGAAGACCCGTCCCGTCACCCCGGCCGAGGCGGCGGAGCCCAGCCAGACGACGAGGGGGGAGACGTTCTCCGGAGCCATCGCGTCGAAGGCGTCGCCCTCGGGGGCGGCCATCGTCTCGGCGAAGGTCTGCTCGGTCATGCGGGTGCGGGCGGCGGGGGCGATCGCGTTGACCTGGACGCCGTAGCGGCCGGACTCGGCGGCGGCGACGAGGGTGAGGCCGATGATTCCGGCCTTGGCGGCGGCGTAGTTGCCCTGGCCCACGCTGCCGAGGAGCCCGGCTCCGGAGCTGGTGTTGATCACCCGCGCCTCGGGCGTCCGGCCGGCCTTGGCCTCGGCGCGCCAGTGCGCGGTGGCGTACTTGAGCGGCAGGAAGTGGCCTTTGAGGTGGACGCGCATGACGGCGTCCCAGGCGTCCTCGTCGAGGTTGACCAACATGCGGTCGCGCAGGAATCCGGCGTTGTTGACGAGGGTGTCGAGGCGGCCGAAGGCCTCAAGGGCGGTGGCGACCAGCGAGGCCGCGCCGTCGGCGGTGGCGATGTCACCGCCGTGCGCGACGGCCTCCCCGCCCGCCGCGGTGATCTCGTCGACGACCTGCTGGGCGGGGCCCCCGCCCCCTCCGCTGCCGTCCGCGGCGACTCCGAGGTCGTTGACGACGACCCGGGCGCCCTCGGCGGCGAAGGCGAGCGCGTGCGCGCGGCCGAGGCCGCGACCCGCCCCGGTGACGATGACGACGCGTCCGCTGCAGAGTCCTGTCATGGTGTGTTCCTTCGGTTGACGGTGGCGGCGTCGAGGAAGCCGGGGCGTTCCCCGCCGCCGTGGACGTGGAGGCTGGCACCGCTGATGTAGGCGGCGCGGTCGGAGGCGAGGAAGACACAGGCGTCGCCGATGTCGGCGGGCTCGGCGAGCCTGCCGAGGGGTACGGTGCGGCCGACGGCGGCGACGCCCTCCTCGTCCCCGTAGTGCAGGTGGGAGAGTTCGGTGCGCACCATGCCGAGGACGACCGTGTTGACCCGCACCCGGGGCGCCCATTCCACGGCCATGGAGCGGGCGAGGTTGTCCAGGCCCGCCTTCGCGGCTCCGTAGGCCGCGCTGCCGGGTGACGGGCGGGTGCCGCTGACGCTGCCGATCATGATGATCGCCCCTCCCCCGGTCTGGTGGCGCATCACCTCGTACGCGGCGAGGGAGGCGGTCAGCGGGGCGACGAGGTTCAGTTCGACGACCCGGGCCTGTCGCTCGGCTCCGCCGTCGTCGAGCATCCGGAACGGGGTTCCGCCGGCGTTGTTGACCAGGGTGTCGAGCCGTCCGTGGTCGTCGCGCACCCGGTCGAAGAAGCCGCGGACCGCGTCCGGGTCGCGCAGGTCGACGGGGAGGAAGCGGGCCGTGCGTCCCGCCGCCTCGACGGGCTCGTCGGGAGGCCGGCGCGCGCAGGTGACGACCTCCGCGCCGGCTTCCAGCAGGGCGCGGGTGATTCCCGCGCCGACACCCCGTGTTCCGCCGGTGACGACGGCGACGGATCCCGACAGATCGATGATCGCTGTCAATGGGCACCTCCCGCAGCGCGCGAACCGCTGCTATCTTCCACCTAACAAACGTTAGGTGGAAAGGTAGCTGATCTGCTCATGGGTGTCTCCACCTCCGCCCCGGAAGAGGGCATCGCCGTCGTCACCGTGGACTTCCCCCCGGTCAACGCCCTCCCCGTACAGGGCTGGTACGACCTGGCCGCCGCGGTACGCGCCGCCGGCGCCGACCCCAAGGTGCGCTGCGTGGTCCTGGCCGCCGGGGGCCGCGGTTTCAACGCCGGCGTCGACATCAAGGAAATCCAGCGCACGACCGGGCACGACGCCCTCCTCGGCGCCAACCGCGGCTGTTACGAGGCGTTCGGCGCGGTCTACGACTGCGAGGTGCCGGTGGTCGCCGCCGTGCACGGCTTCTGCCTGGGCGGCGGGATCGGCCTGGCCGGCAACGCCGACGTCGTCGTCGCCTCCGACGACGCGACCTTCGGTCTGCCCGAGCTGGACCGGGGCGCGCTGGGCGCGGCCACCCACCTCTCGCGGCTGGTCCCCCAGCATCTGATGCGGGCCCTGTACTACACCTCCCGCACCGTCACCGCCCAGGAGCTGCACGGGCACGGCTCGGTGTGGCGGGTCGTCCCGCGCGAAGGGCTGCGGGAGGCGGCCCTCGAGGTGGCCCGGGAGATCGCGGCCAAGGACGGTCAGCTGATCCGGCTCGCCAAGGCCGCGATCAACGGCATCGACCCGGTGGACGTCCACCGCAGCTACCGCTTCGAGCAGGGCTTCACCTTCGAGGCCAATCTCAGCGGTGTCGCCGACCGGGTCCGGGACACCTTCGGCGCGGGGAAGCCGAGCACGCCGGAGGAGACGGACAAGGCGAACGAAGCAAACGAAGCGAACGAAGCGAACAAGTCCGACGAGACGATCGAGGAGGAGCAGTCGTGAGCAGGGACAAGACGATGACCGCCGAGGAGGTCGTCGGCCGCCTGGAGAGCGGGATGACGATCGGCATCGGCGGCTGGGGCTCGCGGCGCAAGCCGATGGCTCTGGTCCGGGTGCTGCTGCGTTCGGACCTCACCGATCTGACCGTCGTCTCGTACGGCGGCCCGGACGTCGGGCTGCTCGCCGCCGCCGGGAAGGTCCGCAAGCTGGTCGCCGCCTTCGCCACCCTCGACTCGGTGCCCCTGGAGCCGCACTTCGTCGCGGCCCGGCAGAGCGGTGCGTTCGAGATGGTGGAGCTGGACGAGGCCATGGTCATGTGGGGGCTGACCGCCGCCGCGCAGCGGCTGCCGTTCATGCCCGTCCGGGCGGGGCTCGGATCGGACCTGATGAGCGTCAACCCCTCGCTGCGGACGGTCACTTCGCCGTACGACGACCGCGAGGAGTTCGTCGCCGTCCCCGCGCTGCGCCTGGACGCCGCGCTGGTCCACCTCAACCGCGCCGACGTGCACGGCAACGGGCAGTACCTGGGCCCCGACCCGTACTTCGACGACCTCTTCTGCGAGGCCGCGGACACCGCGTACGTCTCGTGCGAGCGGGTCGTGGAGACCTCCGAGCTGCTGAAGGACTCCGGGCCGCAGTCCCTGCTCGTGAAGCGCGCGTTCGTCAGCGGCGTCGTCGAGACCCCGAACGGCGCGCACTTCACCTCCTGCGCCCCCGACTACGACCGCGACGAGACGTTCCAGCGGGCCTACGTCACCGCCGCCCGCGACCCGGAGGCCTGGCGGGTCTTCACCGAGCGGTTCCTGTCTGGCGACGAGGACGCGTACCAGGCCGCGGTCGCGGCGTTCCACGAGGAGGAAGCATGAGCGGCAGCCGTACGACGGAAGCGACGACGGCGACGCGGGCCGAGTACTGCGTCGTGGCGTGCGCCGAGGCGTGGCGGGACGCGGGCGAGATCCTGGCCAGCCCGATGGGCACCGTCCCGACGATCGGGGCCCGGCTCGCCCGGCTGACCTTCTCCCCCGACCTGCTCCTGACCGACGGCGAGGCGCTGCTCATCGGCGACGTGCCGGCGGTCGGTGCCCCGCCCCGGGTGGTGGAGGGCTGGCTGCCGTACCGCCAGCACCTGGCGCTGGTCACCACCGGGCGGCGGCACGTGATGATGGGCGCGAGCCAGATCGACCGGTACGGCAACCAGAACATCAGCTGCATCGGCGACTGGGCGCGACCCAAGCGCCAGCTGCTCGGCGTCCGGGGCGCGCCCGTCAACACCCTCAACAACCCGACGAGTTACTGGGTCCCCAAGCACTCGGCGCGGGTCTTCGTCGAGCGGGTCGACATGGTCTCCGGGGTCGGCTACGACCGCGCCGCCGCGGCCGGCCCCTCGGCGACCCGCTACCACCGCATCCCGGAAGTCGTCAGCAATCTGGGGGTCTTCGACTTCGACACCCCGGACCGCACCATGCGGCTGCGCTCGCTGCACCCCGGTGTCACCGTCGAACAGGTCACGGAGGCCACCGGGTTCGGGCTCACGATCCCCGAAGAGGTGCCCTACACCCGTGAGCCGACCGCGGAGGAACTGCGGCTGATCCGCGAGGAGATCGACCCGAAGGGGCTGCGCGACCGCGAGGTCCCCGCATGAGCGACGTCACGATCGCCACCCCCCTCACCGAACTGGTCGGGGTGCGGCACCCCCTCGTCCAGACCGGCATGGGGTGGGTGGCCGGTCCCCGGCTGGTCTCGGCCACCGCCGCGGCGGGCGCGCTCGGGATCCTCGCGTCGGCGACCATGACCGTCGAGCAGCTCCGCTCGGCGGTGCGCGAGGTGAAGTCCCGTACGGACGCGCCCTTCGGCGTGAACCTGCGCGCCGACGCCGGGGACGCGGGCGAGCGCGTGAAGATCATCATCGACGAGGGTGTACGGGTCGCCTCGTTCGCCCTCGCCCCGTCGCGCGAGCTGATCGCGCGGCTCAAGGACGCGGGCGTCGTCGTCATCCCCTCCATCGGGGCCAAGCGGCACGCCGAGAAGGTCGCCGCGTGGGGCGCCGACGCGGTGCTCGTGCAGGGCGGCGAGGGCGGCGGTCACACGGGGAGCGTCGCGACCACCGTCCTGCTCCCGCAGATCGTGGACGCCGTGGACATCCCGGTGATCGCGGCCGGCGGCTTCCGCGACGGGCGCGGCCTGGTCGCGGCCCTCGCCCACGGCGCGGCCGGGGTGGCCATGGGCACCCGCTTCCTGCTCACCTCCGACTCGACCGTGCCGGACGCGGTGAAGGCCCGCTATCTGGCCGCCACGGTCCAGGACGTCACCGTCACCACCGCCGTCGACGGTCTGCCGCACCGCATGCTGCGCTCCGAGCTCGTCGACGCGCTGGAGCGCTCGGGCCGGGCCGCGTCGCTGCTGCGGGCGGTGCGGCACGCCGCGGCCTTCCGGCGCGAGACGGACATGAGCTGGGCGCGGATGGTCCGTGACGGTCTGGCGATGAAGCACGGCAAGGACATGACCTGGAGTCAGATCCTGCTCGCGGCCAACACCCCGATGCTGCTCAAGGCGTCGATGGTGGAGGGCCGGACCGATCTCGGGGTGATGGCCTCCGGGCAGGTCGCGGGGCTCATCGACGATCTGCCGTCGTGCGCCGAGCTCGTCGACCGGATCATGGCGGAGGCGCGGGCCACGCTGCGGTCGCTGCCGCGCGCCACCGGCTGAACGGCTGAGCGGCTGAGCGGCTGAGCGGCCGAGCGGCTGAGCGGCCGACCTCATGAACATGCCCGCCGGGGTGTCGTCACCCGGCGGGCATGTCGCATGAGGGGCCGTCGTTCAGGGGCCGTCGTTCAGAGGCGCTCGATGATGGTGACGTTGGCCTGGCCGCCGCCCTCGCACATCGTCTGGAGGCCGTAGCGGCCGCCGGTGCGCTCCAGTTCGTGGAGCAGGGTGGTCGTCAGCTTGGTGCCGGTCGCGCCGAGCGGGTGGCCGAGGGCGATGGCCCCGCCGTTGACGTTGACCTTCTCCGGGTCGGCACCGGTCTCCTTCAGCCAGGCGAGGACGACCGAGGCGAAGGCCTCGTTGATCTCCACGAGGTCGATGTCGTCGAGCGTCATCCCGGCCTTCTTCAGCGCGTACGCCGTCGCCGGGATCGGGGCGGACAGCATGCGGATCGGGTCCTCGCCCCGTACGGACAGGTGGTGGACGCGGGCGCGCGGCGTCAGGCCGTGCTCGCGTACGGCCCGCTCGGAGGCGATCAGCATCGCCGAGGCTCCGTCGGAGACCTGCGAGGAGACCGCGGCGGTCAGCCGGCCGCCCTCGACCACCGGGTTGAGGCCCGCCATCTTCTCCAGGGTGGTGTCGCGGCGCGGGCCCTCGTCGGTGGTCACGTCGCCGTACGGCACGATCTCCCGCTCGAAGCGGCCCTCGTCGATGGCGCGCGCGGCCCGCTGGTGCGAGCGCAGGGCGAACTCCTCCATGTCCCGGCGGGAGATGCCCCACTTCGTGGCGATGAGCTCGGCGCCGTGGAACTGGTTGACCGGCTGGTCGCCGTAGCGGGCCCGCCAGCCCTCGGAGCCGATGTACGGGCCGTCGGTCAGTCCGAGCGGCGCGGCGGCCTGGCGGCTGGCGAAGGCGATGGGGACCAGGGACATGTTCTGCACGCCGCCCGCGACCACCAGGTCCTGGGTGCCGGACAGGACTCCCTGCGCGGCGAAGTGCAGGGCCTGCTGGGAGGATCCGCACTGTCGGTCGACGGTCACGCCGGGCACCTCCTCCGGGAGGCCGGCGGCCAGCCAGGCGGTGCGGGCGATGTCACCGGCCTGCGGGCCGACGGTGTCGAGGCAGCCGAAGACGACGTCCTCGACGGCCGCGGGGTCGGCGCCCGCGCGCTCCATCAGCGCCTTGAGCACATGGGCGCCGAGGTCGGCGGGGTGGACGGCGGCGAGGCCGCCGTTCCGCCTGCCGACGGGGGTGCGCACCGCTTCGATGATGTATGCCTCGGCCATGGCCGCTCCTCTTTCCTGTGTCACGTTTCCTGTGTCACGCGTGCGTGTCGTGTACGGAGTGCGATGCCCTCCAGCACCACGGACAGGTACTGGCGGGCGATCTCCTCCGGGCTGTGCTGTCCCCCGGGCCGGTACCAGGAGGCGGCGACCCAGACGGTGTCGCGCACGAAGCGGTACGTCAGCCGGATGTCGAGGTCCGCCCGGAACACCCCGGCGGCCACTCCGCGTTCCAGGGTGCCGAGCCAGGCCTTCTCGAACTGCTGCTGCGAGTCGTCGAGGTAGCCGAACCGCGGCTGCTCCCGGAGGTGCCGGGACTCCCTCTGGTAGATGGCGACGGCGGCGCGGTGCCGGTCGATCTCGCGGAAGGACTCGGTGACGAGGGCCTCGATGGTCTCCCTGGGGCCGTGGCCCGCGGCGAGCACGGTGTCGTACCTGCTCCACAGCTCGTTCAGGAAGCCGGAGAGGATCTCGTCGAGCATCGACTCCTTGGAGTCGAAGTGGTAGTAGAGGCTGCCCGCGAGGATGCCCGCCGCGTCGGCGATCTTGCGCACGGTGGTGGCGTTGTACCCCTGGGCGGCGAAGACCTCGGCGGCGGTGGCGAGGAGCTCGTGGCGTCGCTCGGGCGCCGGGCTCACCACGGTCTGCGGCTCATGGGTGCTGGCTGCTGACCGAGAGGACCTCGCCGGTCAGGTACGAGGAGTACCCGCTGGCCAGGAACACGATCACGTTGGCCACTTCCCAGGGCTCGGCGTACCGCCCGAAGGCCTCGCGGGCGGTGAGCTCTTCGAGGAGTTCGGGAGTGGTGACCTTCGCCAGGTGCGGGTGCATGGCCAGGCTCGGGGAGACGGCGTTGACCCGTACCCCGTACTCGGCGGCCTCCAGGGCGGCGCAGCGGGTGAGCGCCATGACGCCGGCCTTGGCCGCGGCGTAGTGGGCCTGGCCCTTCTGGGCCCGCCAGCCGACCACGGAGGCGTTGTTGACGACGACGCCGCCGGTGCCCGCGGTCTTCAGGCGGCGCAGTGCTGCGCGGGTGCAGCGGAAGGTGCCGTTGAGGGTGACGTCGAGGACCTTGTCCCACTGCTCGTCGGTCATGTCGACGAGGTCGGCGGTGCCGCCGAGGCCGGCGTTGTTGACGAGGATGTCGAGGCGTCCGTGGCGCTCTTCCGCGAGGTCGAGGAGGGCGGCCACCTGGGCTTCGTCGGTGACGTCGCAGGGCAGGGCGGCGACGCGGTCGGCTCCGAACTCCGCGGCCAGTTCGGCCTCGGACTCCTTGAGTCTGCGGGCGTGGGCGTCCGAGAGGACGACGCGCGCGCCTTCCTCCAGGAGCCGCCTGGCGGTGGCGCCCCCGATGCCGGCGCCGGCGGCGGCGGTGACCACGGCGCTCCGGCCGGCGAGCAGCCCGTGGCCCGGGACGTAGGGGGGTGGTGTGCGGGTCACGGGCGGACCTCCTTGGGCAGGCCGAGGACGCGCTCGGCGATGATGTTCCGCTGGATCTCGTTGGAGCCGGCGTAGATGGTGTCGGAGCGGGAGAAGAGGTAGAGCCGCTGCCAGTCGGTGAGGTCGTACGGTTCGCCGGCCGCGAGCATGCCGTCGGCGCCGCAGACGTCCATGGCGAGTTCGCCCAGTTCGCGGTGCCAGGTGGCCCAGAAGATCTTTCCGATGGACGCCTCGGGGCCCGGGGCGCCGGCCGCGACGCCGCCGAGCATGCGCAGGGCGTTGAACCTGATGGTCTCCAGGCCGATCCAGGCGCGGGCGATGCGGTCGCGGATCAGGGGATCCGTCGCCGCGCCGTTGCGCCGGGCCAGGTCGATGACGGCCTCCAGCTCGCGGCGGAAGCCGACCTGCTGGCCGAGGGTGGAGACGCCCCGCTCGAAGCCGAGGGTGGCCATGGCCACCTTCCAGCCGCCGCCGGGGGCGCCGACGACGTTCGCCGCGTCCGTCCTGGCGCCGTCGAAGAACACCTCGTTGAACTCGGAGGTGCCGGTGAGCTGCACGATGGGCCGGATGTCGACTCCGGGCCGGCGCAGGGGGACGAGCAGATAGGAGAGGCCCTGGTGGCGGACCGATCCGGGTTCGGTGCGGGCGACGACGAAGCACCAGTCGGACTCGTGCGCCTGTGACGTCCAGATCTTCTGGCCGGTGACCACCCATTGCCCGCCGTCGCGCTCGGCGCGGGTCCGTACGTTGGCCAGGTCCGACCCGGCGTCCGGCTCGCTGTAGCCCTGGCACCACAGTTCCTCGACGGCGACGATCGGCGGCAGGAAGCGCTCGCGCTGCTCGGGCGTGCCGAAGGCGATGAGGGTGGGTCCGAGGAGCTGTTCGCCGATGTGTCCGACGCGGGCGGGGGCGTCGGCGAGGGCGTACTCCTCGTGGAAGGCGACCTGCTGTTCCAGGGTCGCGCCGCGTCCGCCGTACTCCTTCGGCCAGCCGACGCAGGTCCATCCTTCGGCGGCCATGTGCCGCTCCCAGGCGAGGCGTTCGGCATGGGCCTCGTGTTCCCGACCGGGTCCTCCGCGCCCTCGCAGGGCGGCGAACTCGCCGGTGAGGTGGGCGCGCAGCCAGCTGCGGAACTCTGCGCGGAACTCCTCGACGTTGCTCATGGCCGTACGTTAACCTACCAAACACTTGTTAGGGAAGGAGGGCGAGTGTCCGCTGCCCGCACCACATCGACATCCCCATCGACGTCCCCATCGACGTCCACGTCGCCTGTCCGGTACGAACGCCTCGGCCCCGTCGCCGTGGTCACCATGGACCGGCCCGATTACCGCAACGCCCAGAACTCCGCGATGACGTACGCCCTGGACGAGGCCTTCTACCGCGCGGCCGACGACAGCGAGGTCAAGGTCGTCGTACTCGCCGGGGCGGGGAAGCACTTCTCCGCCGGACACGACATCGGCACCCCCGAGCGGGACGCGCACCTGCCGTTCGCGCGCAGGGCCGGTCTCTGGTGGGACCACTCGGACAAGGAGGGCGCGGAGAGCCGCTTCGCCCGCGAGTCCGAGGTCTATCTGGGCATGTGCCGGCGCTGGCGCGAACTGCCCAAGCCCATGGTCGCGTCGGTGCAGGGCGCCTGCGTCGCGGGCGGCCTGATGCTCGCCTGGGTCTGCGACCTGATCGTCGCCTCCGATGACGCGTTCTTCGCCGACCCGGTCGTCCGCATGGGGATCCCGGGCGTCGAGTACTTCGCCCACCCGTGGGTGATGCCCCCGCGCATCGCGAAGGAGTTCCTGTACACCGGCGACCGGATGAGCGCCCGCCGCGCCTACGAGGTCGGCATGGTCAACCGCGTCGTCCCGCGCGAGGAACTGACCGACCGGAGCATGGAGTTGGCCAACAGGATCGCCGAGATGCCGCGCATGGGCCTCGCCCTGACCAAGCGCGCGGTCAACCAGGCCGAGGACCTCCAGGGCATGCACACCGGCATGGACTCGGTGTTCGGGCTGCACCACCTCGCGCACGCGCACAACGCGGAGACCGCCCCCGACGCGCTGGGCGGCATGGACATCCGGGCGATGAAGGCGGCGGGAGCCTGATGGACCTCGACTTCACCACGGCGGAGGACGCCTTCCGGGCCGAGGCCCGCGCCTGGCTCGACGCCCACGTGCCCGCCGTCCCCCTGCCCTCACTGGAGACGGAGGACGGCTTCGCGGCCCACCGGGAGTGGGAGCGGACCCTCTTCGCGGACCGCTGGTCGGTGGTCTCCTGGCCCGCGGAGTACGGGGGCAGGGGCGCCTCCGTCCTTCAGTGGCTGATCTTCGAGGAGGAGTACTTCGCGGCCGGCGCGCCCGGCCGGGTCAGCCAGAACGGCATCAACCTCCTCGCCCCCACCCTCTTCGAGCACGGCACCGACGAGCAGCGGTCCCGGATCCTCCCCTCCATGGCGTCCGGCGAGGTCATCTGGGCCCAGGCCTGGTCCGAACCGGAGTCGGGTTCGGACCTCGCGAGTCTGCGCTCCACCGCCGTCCGCACGGAGGGCGGCTGGCTCCTGAGCGGGCAGAAGACCTGGTCGTCCCGGGCGGCCTTCGCCGACCGCGCCTTCGGCCTCTTCCGCAGCGACCCGGAGGCGGGCAGGCCGCACCAGGGCCTGACCTATCTGATGTTCCCGCTCGACGCGGAGGGGGTGACCGTACGGCCCATCGGGCGGCTCGACGGCAAGCCCGCCTTCGCCGAACTCTTCCTCGACGAGGTCTTCGTGCCCGACGAGGACGTCATCGGCGCACCGGGCCAGGGCTGGCGGGTCGCCATGAGCACGGCGGGCAACGAGCGGGGGCTCACGCTGCGCAGCCCCGGTCGTTTCACGGCCGCCGCCGAGCGGCTTGCCGCGCTGTGGCGGGAGGGCGCCGACCCGTCCGACACCGCCCTGCGCGACCGGGTCGCCGACGCGGTCATCAGGGCCCGCGCCTACCGCCTGTTCACCTACGCCAACGCCTCCCGCATCGCCGACGGGGACACGCTCGGCGCCGAGTCCAGCCTCAACAAGGTCTTCTGGTCCGAACTCGACATCGCGCTCCACGAGACCGCGCTCGACGTCCTCGGCCCGTACGGCGAGCTGTCCGACGAGGCCACCGAGGCCCCCGCCCACGGCAGTTGGGCCGAGGGCCACACCTTCTCGCTCGCCGGGCCGATCTATGCAGGCACCAACGAGATCCAGCGCGACATCATCGCCGAGCGGCTGCTCGGCCTGCCGAAGGGACGCCGGTGATGCGGTTCCTCCTCGACGACGAGCAGCGGGAGTTCGCCCGCTCGCTGGATGCCATGCTCACGGCGTCCGACACCCCGGGGGCCGTACGTGCCTGGGCCGCCGGTGACACCGCGCCGGGCCGTGCGCTCTGGTCCCGGCTCGCGGAGGCGGGGGTCTTCGCCCTCGCCGTACCGGAGCCGTACGACGGGCTCGGCCCGCTGCCCGTCGAACTGGTCGTGGCCTTCACCGAGTCGGGTCGCCACGCCGTCCCCGGCCCGCTCGTGGAGACGGTCGCCGCGGCCTCGCTGCTCGACCGCCTCGGCGACCACGAGGCGGCGGCGGCCTGGCTGCCGCGGATCGCCTCCGGCAAGGCGGTGGTCTCGCTGTGCGTGCCGGCCGCCGGCAGCCCCTACGCCCTGGACGCGGACGCGACCGACGCCGTGCTGGTCGTGGAGGGCGACACCTTGCTGGTGACGGAGGACGCCGCTCCCGTCAATCCCTCCGCCGACCCCGCGCGCCGGCTGGCCCGGCCCCTCGGCGGCACCGTCCTGGCGAGGGGCCCCGAGGTGGCCGCGGCCGCCGCGCACGCCGCCGACGTGGCGGCCCTGGTCACTGCCGCCCAGGCCCTGGGGCTGGGCCGCGCGCTGCTCGACCGGACCGTGGCGTACGTCAAGCAGCGCACCCAGTTCGGGGTCGCCATCGGTTCGTTCCAGGCGGTGAAGCACCGTCTGGCCGACACGCTCCTCGCCCTGGAGTTCGCGCGCCCCCTGCTCCACTCGGCCGCGCTGGCCCTGGCCGGGGGGGACGGCCCGGAGGCCGGGCGCGAGATCGCCGCGGCGAAGGTCGCGGCGGGCGACGCCGCCTACGCCGCCGCCCGCGCGGCCCTGCAACTGCACGGCGCCGTCGGCTACACCGACGAGCTGGACCTGTCCCTGTGGATCCGCAAGGCACGTCCCCTGCGCGAGGCCTGGGGCACCCCCGCCGCCTGCCGCGCCCGCGTCCTCGCTCCCTGACGCGCCCGCGCCCGCGTCCCCGCCCGCCGACGCCACCGGCTCGCTCGCCCGGCCCACCCGCCCGGGAGAGCGAGCCGCGTACGGGCCGTACGCCATCGCACCGCTCACCGACCCCCCGCTTCCCCACCGCACCCGGGAGCCCCCATGTCCTCCGCACCGTCCCCGCACTCCCCCGAGAGACCGTCGGACCCCGCGCTGCTGCGCCGCGTGGCGCTGTCGAGCCTGCTCGGCACGGTCATCGAGTACTACGACTTCCTGCTCTACGGCACGATGGCCGCGCTCGTCTTCGGCCCGCTGTTCTTCCCCGGCTCCGATCCCGCCGTCGCCACGATCGCCGCCTTCGGGACGCTGGCGGCCGGCTACGTGTCGCGGCCGCTCGGCGGCGCCGTCTTCGGCCACTTCGGCGACCGGCTCGGCCGCAAGTCCATGCTGGTCCTGACGATGGTCCTCATGGGGGTGGCGAGCCTGCTGATCGGGCTGCTGCCGACGTACGGCGCCATCGGCGTCGCGGCGCCCGTCCTCCTCGTCCTCCTCCGCGTCGTGCAGGGCCTCGCGATCGGCGGGGAATGGGCCGGCGCCACGCTCATGGTCGTCGAGCACGCCGACCCGAAGCGCCGCGGCCTGTGGAGCGGGGTGATGCAGATGGGGTCACCGATCGGCTTCCTGCTCTCCACGGTCGCGGTCACCCTGACCACGCTGCTGCCCCGCGAGTCCTTCCTCGCCTGGGGCTGGCGCGTCCCGTTCCTGTTCAGCGCCGTGCTCCTCGCCATCGGCCTGTACGTGCGCGTCAGCATCACCGAGAGCCCGCTGTTCCGGCAGGCGGCGCGGACGGAGGGCGCGGGCCAGGAACCCGGCGTGCCGCTGGCACAGGTGCTGCGCAGGCCCCGGAACCTCGTGCTCGCGTGCGCCGTGGGCATCGGCCCCTTCGCCCTGACGGCACTGATCAGCACGTACATGCTCACCTATGCGACGGCCATCGGGTACGCCACCTCCGAGGTGATGACGGGTCTCGTCCTCACCTCGGTCACGGGCCTGGTGACGATCCCGTTCTTCTCCGCGCTCTCCGACCGCGTGGGCCGCCGGGCCGTCGTGCTGGGCGGCGCGGCGGGTGTCGTCCTGCTCGCCTTCCCGGTCTACGCCCTGGTCGACGCCAGATCCCCCGCCCTGCTGGTCCTCGGCATGGTCCTCGGCCAGGTGGTGCAGTCGGCGATGTACGCGCCGCTGGGCCCGCTGCTCTCCGAGCTGTTCGGCACACGGGTCCGGTACACCGGTGCCTCCCTCGGCTACCAGCTGGCCGCGCTGATCGGCGGCGGCTTCACCCCCTTGTTCGCGAGCAGCCTGCTCTCCGCGTCGGGCGGCGCGCGGAGCGCTCCCCTCGCGGTCCTCGCGCTCGCCTGCGGTCTGGTGACCGCGCTGGCCGTGTGGCGCGTCGCCGAGACCCGGGGCCGGGACCTGTCGCTGGAGGACCCGGCGGCGGGCCCCGCCCCCGCTGCCGTACCGAGTCGTGTCGAGCCCTACGGGAAGGAGCAGAGCGCATGAGGCTGACGGAGGAACAAGAGGAACTGCGGTCCGCTGTACGGGCGCTGCTCGGGCGCCATGCGGGGGACGCCGCCTGGCGTCCGCTGACCGAGCAGATCGGCGTCGCGGGGCTCGCCGTTCCCGAGGCGTACGGCGGCGCCGGCTGTGGGGCCCGTGAGGTCCATGTGGTGATGGAGGAGCTGGGCAGGGAGCTGAGCCCCGTCCCGTTCCTCGGCTCCGCCGTGCTCGTGGTGCGGGCGCTGCTCGCCTCGGGCGACGCGGCGGCGTGCGCGGAGTTGCTGCCGGGACTGGCCTCCGGTGCCGTGGTGGGGTCCCTGGCCTGGGCCGAGGCCGGTTCCTGGGACCCGGCGGCGGTACGGGCCGAGGCCCTGCCCGCGCCCGGCGGTGGCTGGCGGATCACCGGGGTCAAGGAGCACGTGCTCGACGGCGCCGGGGCCGAGGTGCTGCTCGTGGCCGCCCGGACGGGCGCGGGGGTCTCGCTCTTCGAGGTGTCCGGGGACGGCGCGGGCGTGGAGCGTACGCCGACGGTGACGATGGACTCGACCCGGGGGCAGGCGCGTCTGGTCCTCGCCGGGGCGGAGGGTCGGCTGGTCGGGGCGGAGGGCGACGGCGAGCGGGTGCTGCGGGAGGTCCTCGACGCGGCCTGCGTGGCGCTCGCCGCCGAGCAGGTCGGCGCCGCCGCGCGCTGCCTCGAACTCACCGTCGCCTACGCGGGGCAGCGCGTGCAGTTCGGCCGGCCCATCGGCTCGTTCCAGGCGGTGAAGCACCGGCTCGCGGACGCGTACGTCCTGGTGGAGTCGGCGCGTTCGGTGGCGCTCGGGGCCGCGTTCGCGGCGGCCGAGGGGGCGCCGGACGCGGCCCGCTGCGCGGCCGCCGCGAAGTCCGCCTGCTCGGAGGCGTTCTCGGTGGTGGCGGGCGAGATGATCCAGTTGCACGGCGGCATCGGCATCACCTGGGAACACGACGCGCACCGCTATTTCAAGCGCGCCCACGGCTCGTCCCTGCTCTTCGGCCCGCCGGCCTGGCACCGTACGCGGCTGGCGGCCGACCTGGGCCTGGCATCGGCGCCGGGGTGAGCGCGGGCGGTCAGGGGCTCGCCACCCGCACCGGCCGTCGGATCAGGTAGACGGCGGCGGAGGCGACGAGCACCAGCATGCAGGCGATGAAGACCAGTCCCGCCCCTTCGAGTCCGAGCGGGTCGGCCAGGAGCCCGACGCCGATCACCGGGATCGAGATGCCCGTGTACGCGACGACGAACAGGGTCGAGATGACCGCCGCGCGCCGGTCCTCCGGCGCGGCGGCGGCGACGGAGGACAGGGCCGCGCGGAAGGCGAGGCCCTGTCCGACGCCGCCGACCACGGCCGACAGGACGACGAACACCAGGAGGTCCGTGGAGAGCGCCGCCGCCAGGAGGACGAGGCCGACGAAGAGCACGGCGCAGCCCAGGGGCAGCGAGCGCGCCACGCCGACGCGGCCGACGGCGAGCTGTCCCGCGGTGGAGGCGAAGAAGGCCAGGGCCACGACCAGACCGCTGACGGCGTGGTTGTCCACGTGCAGGAAGCGGGCGAGGAAGGCGGGGCTGACCGAGGTGAACACGCCGAAGAGGGCGAAGCCCACGAAGGACGCGATCGCCGCCGGCACGAACACCGCTCGCACCTGGGCGGGGAGCGCGGGCCGCTGCGGCCGGACGGCGGACAGGGGCCGGCGCTCGCGTACGGTCTCGGGAAGCCTCAGCACGACGAGGACGCTGAGGAGCACGAGGACGAGGTGCACGGCGAACGGCAGGAGCAGCGGCTCGGGGGCGTACTCGGCGAGCAGGCCCGCGAGCAGCGGGCCGCAGCCGAGACCTCCCATGTTGGCGGCGGTCGCCACGAAGGTCGCCCGGGACGCGCCGCCGCGCGGGGCCAGCTCCATGACGTACGCGGTGGCGGCGCCCGTGAAGAGTCCGGCCGACAGACCGGACAGCAGCCGGCCCGCGTACAGCCAGCCCACCGCGCTCGCGCAGAGGAAGCAGACGGCGCTGGCCGCCGAGAACCCCAGGCCCCAGAGCAGCGTCGGACGCCTGCCGATCGTGTCCGAGGCGTTGCCCGCCAGGAGGAGGACGCCGATGACCCCGAAGGCGTACACGGCGTAGACGACGGTGACGGTCAGCTCGGAGAAGCCGAACTTCTCCTGGTAGAGGGGGTAGAGCGGCGTCGGCAGTGTGGTTCCGGCCATGCACACGACGAACACGGCTCCGGCGAGGAGACACCGGAGCCAGCCCTGACGTTCACCTTCCATGGCGCCGACCGTAACCCCGGCGGGCGTCGCGGCACCGGTACGACCTGCGGAAACCGCGAAGGCGTCACCCGGCCCGCCCCGGGTGGGGCGGGCCGGGTGACGCCGCTCCTAGCGGCCCTGGAGTGCCTTGACGTTGTTGCCGAAGGTCCAGTTCTTCGATCCGTCCCAGTTCGCCGACCAGGTCATCAGGCCCTTGAGCGCCCCGCCGTAGTGGTTCCAGGCCTGGGCCACGGCCGACGGCGCCATGTGGCCGCCGCCCGCGCCCGGCTGGGCGGGCAGGCCGGGCACCTGCTTGTCGTACGGCACGCGGATCGTCGTGCCCTGGATGACGAGGCCGCGGTTCAGGCAGTCGTTCTGGGCGACGAACCCGGCGACGGTTCCGGCGGAGTAGGAGTCGCCCGAGCAGCCGTACATGCTGCCGTTGTAGTACTGCATGTTGAGCCACCACAGGCGCCCGTTGTCGGCGTACTTCTTGATGATCGGCAGGTACGCGCCCCAGATCGACCCGTAGGCCACGCTGCCGCCGGTGACGTACGCGGTCTCCGGCGCCATCGTCAGTCCGAAGCCGGCGGGCATGCGGGCGAGGACTCCGTCGATGATGTACACCAGGTTGGCCTGCGAGGCGGAGAGGGTGCCGATCGCGCCGCTGCCGACCAGGCCGGTCTCGATGTCGATGTCGATCCCGTCGAAGTTGTACTTCTGCAGGAGGGGCACGACCGTCGCGATGAAGCGGTCGGCGACGGCGCGCGAGCTCAGGTCGATTCCGGCGGCGGCGCCGCCGATGGACATCAGGATGGTCGCGCCGGCCGCCTTGGCGCGGCACATCTCCGCCGGGGTGGCGACGCGGACGGTGCTGTCCATGCCGTCCTCCCACAGCACCGTCCCGTCCGAACGGATCACGGGGAAGGCGGCGTTGATGACGTTGTAGCCGTGGGCAGTGAAGCGGGGGTCGTCGATGGGCGCCCAGCCGAAGGGCGGGTGCACGCCGTTGGCCGCGCCGTCCCAGTTCTCCCAGTACCCCTGGAGCACCTTCCCGGCGGGTTTCGGCTTGGGAGCACAGGTGTCCGCGGCGGCTGCCGCGGGGGCGGGAGCGGACACGGCGGTGCGCTCGGGCCGCGCGCTGTCGGCTGCGGCGGGGGCGGCGAGGGTGGCGGCGGCGAGCAGGGTGACGAGCCCCGCTCCGAGGACACGGGTGATCCGAGGGCCTGGCATGCGTGCTCCTTGGGACGTGGGGGGGGTGGTCCTAGGCATGGCGCGCGCTGCAGGAGACCGTAGGTTGGTCCAGACCTTTCGTCAACCACTCGCGCGGACACGGCTCTCCCGCGACCTGACCGTATGATCCACATCCGTACCGGACCGACGTCAGGAGCCCGCCCCATGCACCACTTCGATGTCGAGACGCTGACGGCGGGCCGGTGGCGCAACGGCGGGGGCGCGACCAGGGAAATCGTCTCGGCGCCGGTGGGCGACGAGGAGTTCGGGTGGCGCGCGAGCATCGCCGACATCGACCGGGACGGGCCGTTCTCGGCGTTCCCCGGCATCGACCGGACGCTCACCCTGCTGTCGGGCGCCGGCGTGCGGCTGACCGCCCCCGGGGCGTTCGACCGGCTCCTCGCGCGGGCGGGCGAGCCGTTCGCGTTCTCCGGGGACCTCGCGCTCGCCGCCGAACTGCCGGGCGGCGCCTGCCGGGTGCTCAACATCATGGTGCGGCGCGGACGCTCGACGGCCCGGGTGGAGCGGGTCACCGGCCCGGTCGCGCCGCCCGCCGGGCACGCCGGGGTGCTCTACGTCCTGGACGGACGGTGGCAGGCGGGGACCGCCGGGCGCGTCCTGGCGTCCGGTCAGGGTCTGTGGTGGGACGCGGACGAGCCGGCGCCGGGCGGAGCGGTCGTGCCGCTCGCGCCCGACGCCGTCGCCTTGTGGGCGGATGTCACGCCCCTCGGGTGACGCCTGGTCAGCCGGCCGTGGCGACCGGGGCGTCCGGGTTGACGGCCTCGGCCGGGTCGCCGGTCTCGGCGGGGTGGACGGTCGCTGCGGGCGGGTTGGCGGTGCGCCGCGCCCACAGGCTGTACAGGACCGAGGTGACCACGAGGCCGACGATCCACGAGATGTCGGCGCCGCCGAGCCGCTCGGTGAGCGCGCCGGTGTACAGCTTGGTGGCCAGGAACGGGACCTGCACGACGACACCGACGACGTAACAGGTCAGCGCGGTGACGTTCCAGCGGCCGTAACGGCCCTCCGGGTCGTACAGCGCGGGGATGTCGACGCGCTCGCGGGAGATCAGGTAGTAGTCGACCAGGTTGATCGCGCTCCACGGGGTGAACACCATCAGAAGCAGGAGCACGAAGTTCTTGAAGTTGGTGAGGAAGTCGGCGCTGGCGGCGAGCGCGATGACGACGGACACCGCGGTGAAGCCGACGATGTACGCGGCGCGCGCGGCGGCCGAGATCCGGGAGCGGCCGTCGAACGCGGTGACGGTGGTCAGGATCGACATGAAACCGCCGTACGCGTTCAGGCAGTTCACGGTCAGCTTGCCGACCACGATCACCAGGTAGACGAGCACCGCGAGGAACGCCGGGCCCGCCAGCTCGCCGAGGAAGCCGACCTGGTCGGTCAGGAAGGCCTTGCCCGCGACGGCCGCGGTGAGCGCGCCGAGCGTCATGGACCACTGGGAGCCGATGACGGAGCCGGCGAAGGTGGACCAGAACGTCGCGCGCGTGCTGGTGTCGCGCGGCAGGTAGCGCGAGTAGTCGGCGACGTACGGGCCGAAGGTCAGCTGCCAGCCGGCGCCGAGGCCCACGGCGAGGAGGAAGGTCGCGGCATCGAAGCCCTTGGTGCCGACGTGCGCGCCGACGTCGTACTGCGTGAAGACCCGCACCAGCAGGTAGCCGAGGCCGAGCACGCCGACGACGGTGGCGATGCGGCCGGCGATGTGGATGAGCCGGTAGCCGGTGACGGCGACCACGGCGGTCAGCGCACCGAAGATCAGGATGCCGGCGTTCGTGTTGTCGATGTGCAGCATCTCGGACACGGCCTGCCCGGCCAGCACGCTACCGGTCGCGGCGAAGCCGAGGTACATGAGGATCACCAGGAGCAGCGGCAGGACCGCGCCGTACACGCCGAACTGCGCACGGCTGGAGATCATCTGCGGTACGCCGAGCTTCGGGCCCTGCGCGGAGTGCAGCGCCATCACGGTGCCGCCGAGCACGTTGCCGAGCAGCAGCGCGGGTATCGCCCACAGCGCGTCGGCGCCGAAGACGACGGCCAGGGCGCCGTCGACGATCGCGGTGATCTGCATGTTGGCGCCGAACCACAGGGTGAACTGGCTGCGCGGCGTACCGTGCCGCTCGGCGTCCGGGATGACCTCGATGGTGCGGCGTTCCATGGCGAGTCGTTCCCCGGGGGCGTGCTGGACCGGCATGTCGGTGACCTCTCCGTCGACCAGTGGGCTGCGCTGAATCTGGCATAGAGATGAACAGACATCAAGATCCTGAATGAATAATTTCAACGATGCCCGACCCCGGCCACGATCCGCCGGACAGGCCCTAGACGGTCCGGAGGTGGTCGGCAGCGGCCAGGACCTCGTGGAGGAGGGTGTCGACGTCGTCGGTGGTGGTGAGGTGGTTGCAGACGCAGGCGCGCAGGACCGTTTGCCCGTCGTGGCTGACCGTGGCCAGATAGGCGTGGCCGCGGGCCTGGACGCGGGCGGCCACCGCCGCGTGCGGGTCCGTCCGGCCCTGTCGGCCTGCTTCCGGGCGGGCGGCCAGGCGGAAGCAGACCACCGGCAGCGGGCCGCTGGTGCACAGCTCCAGCAGGGGGTGCTCCCGGACACGTTGCCGCAGGTAGCGGGCGAGGTCCTGGTAGTGCTGGAGGAGGGCGACCACACCGGAGCGGCCGAGGTGGCGCAGGGTGGCCCAGAGGGTGAGGGCGCGGGTGCCGGGGCGGGTGAGTTCGATCGTGTAGTCGGACATCCAGGGCCAGTCCTGGTCGCCGTCGAGGTAGGAGGCGCGGAAGGTGAACGCGTCGCGCAGCCGTGAGGGGTCGGTGACGAGGGCGGCGCCGCAACCGACCGGCACGGACAGGGCCTTGTGCGGGTCGACGGTGAGGGAGTCGAGGCCTGCGACGCCTCGGTAGGAGGATGCCAGTTCGGGGACCAGCGCGCCGAGTCCGCCCCAGGCACCGTCGCCGTGGTGCCACACACCCGCCCGGCGGCAGACCCGGGTGATCGCTTCGATCGGGTCGACGGCACCGGTCGCGGTGCTGCCGAGGTTGGAGACGACACAGAACGGCAGCAGGCCGGCCGCGCGGTCGGCGTCGACCATCGTCCGCAGGGCATCGACGTTCATGGACCGGTCCGGTGTGGTGGGCACGGCGCGCAGCCGCCAGGGCGGCAGGCCGATCACGGCCGCGGCCTTCGCGACCGACATGTGGGCCTGGTCGCTGTGGTAGGCGACGAGACGCGCGTGCGCCCGGTCGTAGGCGGGGCCGTCGGTGGCGCCGTGCTGCCGCAGGAACCAGGTGCGGGCGGCGCCCAGGCAGAGCAGGTTGGCCATCGAGCCGCCGCTGGTCAGCACACCGCCCGCGGTCGGCGCCAGGCCCGCCAGCGACGCCAGGTCGCGCAGCACACCGCGTTCGAGGTCCATCAGGGCGTGCTCGCCCATGCCGCAGGTCGCGTTGACCGCGGTGGCCAGCAGTTCGGCGATGACCCCGGCCGGGGACGGCGGTGAGTTGATCCAGGCGAAGAAGGCGGGATGGCCGTTGCCGGTCGGGTACGGGGCGATGGCCTGATCGACGAACTCCAGCAGCGCGCCGAGCTCCTGGCCGTCCTGCGGCAGCGACCCCGCGGCCATGGCCTGGCGGTGCTCCGGCGGCATCGGCCGGGTCACCGGACGCCGAGGGATCCCCTGGAGGTAGCCGGCGACCCACTCGGCGGCGGCTGCCAGTTCGTCCCGGAAGACCTTCGGGTGCACGGCCAGCGGACCGGCGTCGCCACCGTACTCCGGCCGGGCCGAAGCGGGGTGAGCCGGCCGGGCCGAAGCCGGGCGGGCCGGGCGGTCGGTCTCTGGCGGTGTGGGCATGGGCTCGCTGCGCCTTCGCTCGGGGTGGCGGCCGGACGGCCATGATCCGAAACGACGGTCGCGCTCGCAGGTCACGCCCTGCCGACTCCTCGGCTCCCCGACTCCCCGGCCTGCTGCCTGCCGCCCGCTGCCCGCTGCCCGCTGCCCGCTGCCCGCAAGGAGCACGCACGGCGCCGGCGACGGTCGTCAGGTGCCGTTCACGTCCTCCGAGGGCGGGGGCGCGTCGTTCCCGCCTCGCCTCAGGTACCTGTCCAGCGGCGGTTCCTGGGCGATTACGGCGCCGATGGTGACCGCAAAGGTGACCGCACCGCAGACGACGATCATCCACGACAGCATGACGAGGACCAGGCCGAAGGAACCGTACTCACCCATGGCCCGGTCGACCGCCGCCGGCACGTAGATCCGGGCCGTCAGGCCGAGCGCGGTGGTGGCGGTGGCGGCCAGCAGCGCCCCGGGCAGGAGCGCCAGCCAGGGGACGCGCTTGGCGAGGAGCAGGTGCTGGGTCCACAGCCACACACCGGTGGCCAACAGGAAGGTGAGAATGACGCCCACCAGGGCGCCGGCGCCGAAGCCGCCCCGGATCGGGCCCTGGAGGACGAGCACGATGAGCAGCACGAGGAGCCACGCCACCCAGCGCCAGGCCGCGATCCGGGTCTTGGCCCTGGGCAGCCGCCAGGCGCGCTCGCAGACCCGGGCCATGGCCCGGCTGAAGCTCGTCGCCGACACCAGGGCCACCACCGCCCCGACCGCTCCGGTCGTCTCGCGGAGTTCGTCGCTGTTCGAGCCGTTCAGGACCTGCTGCAACTGCTCGTCGGATTCCCCGGTGAAGCCGAACATCGCGCGGAGGGACTCGCCCAGCTGGTCGCGGACGCTGTGCGGGGCGAAGGCCGCGAAGGCGAAGAGGAGGGGGACCGCGGCCAGGAACGCCTGTGCGGCGAGCCTGGTCCCCGCGTCCAGGAGGTTGGCGGACAGCAGCCGGCTCGTGAGTTCGGTCAGCACGGGGAAGCGCTGCTCGGCGCCGGTACGCAGACGCGCGAGCCGCAGCTTCCACTCCATGCCGTCTCCTCACCCCGTTCGCCCCGCGCCGGCCTCCGTCAGGCCAGGAGTTTCGCCTTGGCCTTCTGGAACTCCTCCTCGGTGAGCGCCCCCTTCTCCTTCAGGTCGGCGAGCCGGGCGAGTTCGTGGGAGGCTCCGGCACCGCCGGAGCCGGACTCGCCCGAAGCGCCGCCCGCCGACTTGCGGATGTAGTCCTGGAAGGCCGCCTCGCTCTCCCTGGCGCGCGCCGTCTCTCGCTGGGTCATGCCCGTCCCGCGTGCGATGACGTAGATCAGGACGCCGAGGAAGGGCACGACGAGGCAGAGGATCAGCCAGCCCGCCTTGCCCCAGCCGCTCAGCTCGTGGTCACGGAAGATGTCCGTGATGATCTTGAACAGCAGGAACAGCCACATGATCCAGAGGAAGAACCAGAGCATGGTCCAGAAGAGGTCGAGCAAGGGGTAGTCGTCCATCGCCTTCTCCGTCCCGAGGGCCGATCTTGGCCGTTTCGGGCAGTATCTGCGGTTTGCGCCGTTACGGCGACTCGGACGGGTCGGCGCGGAAGGCGATCATCGCGGTGTCGTCGCGGTGGTCGGAGAGGCCCTGGAGGTTGTGCAGCAGTTCGGGCAGTGCCGCGTGACGGTGCCGGGCCGCCTCGCGGGCCAGTCGCCGCTGTCCGTCGGTGAGCGAGGCCCGGGGCGTCTCGACCAGGCCGTCGGTGTAGAGCAGGAGGGTGTCCCCCGTACCGAGGACGCGGGTGTGCGTACTGCGCGGGACACCGAGGTCGACGCAGAGCGGCAGGTCCTCCTCCGTGCCGTTGAGGAAGAGCGGGTCGCCGTCGGCCGGGATGAGCAGGGGCGACGGGTGACCGGCGTTGGACCAGCTCAAGGACCAGCGGAAGTCCGGCAGCCGCCGCAGCTGGGTGTGGACGGCCGTCGCGAAGGGCGCCGCGCCCAGACCCTCGGCCACCTCGTCGAACCGGGCGAGCACGTCCGCCGGGGTGGCGCCGGGCCCGCGGCTGTAGGCGAGGGCGCGGAGCATGTTGCGCATCTGGGTCATCGCGGTGGCCGCGGCAAGGTCGTGTCCGACGACGTCGCCGACGTCGAGGACGAGCGTGCCGTCGGGCAGGACGAACGCGTCGTACCAGTCCCCGCCGATCTCGTTGGCCGAGCTCGCCGGCTGATAGAAGGCGGCCAGGATCGCACCGCAGACGGTCGGCGGCCGGGTGAGCTGGGCGCGCTGGAGGGCGAGCGCGGTGCGCCGGGCGCGCTGGAGGTCGAGGGCCTTGCGGATCGGCTGCTGGGCGTGGTGGAGGACCTCGCGCAGCAGGTCGGTCTCGGTCGGGCCGAGGGTCGGGGTGTCGCCGTTGGTGCTGGTGGCCGCGTAGCCGAGGACGGTGTCGTCGACGACCAGCGGGATGAGGGTGACGCTCGTGGCTCCCGAGGCGGCGAGCCACCGTTCCGTGACGGCCGGCAGGAGCTCCGCCGGTACGGAGCCGCCGGCGGGGATGCCGAAGGTGCGGGGGACGCGGAGCTCCAGGACCTCGCGGACCGTCCGGGAGACCGTGACGCTCTGCCCGAGCAGCGCCGGTGGCGCCGGCAGTCCGGGGCGGGTGGCGGAGGCGACCCGCCGGGCGGTGACGCGGGCGTGCTCGGGCAGCGGCCACTCCTCGTGGGAGAGCAGCAGGATGAGGCAGGCGTCGGTCAGTTCGGGGACGACGATCTTCACTACCTCGCCGAAGGCCTCCCCCAGGCTCTGCCCCGTGACGGTCGCGACCCGGGCGAGGAGCCGTTCCCGCAGCTGCGCGCGCCAGGTGTCCTCGATGTCGACAGTGGCGGCGATCCACTCGGCGACCCGGCCCTCCCGGAGGACGGGGACGCTGCGCGTGGACAGATGGCGGTACGAGCCGTCGGCGGCGCGTACGCGGAAGGTGCACTGGAAGACGCCGCCGGGGCCACGGGTCGCCGCCTCGCGCCAGCACGCGCCGAGCCTGTCGCGATCGCGGGGGTGGATGTGCGCGTACCAGCCCTCGTCGGCACGGGGATGCCACGGGACGCCGGTCAGCTGCTCCCAGCCGGGGACGATCTCCTCCATGGTCCCGTCGGCGTGCATGACCCACACCATCACCGACACGGCGGAGACGAGGGCCTGGTACCGCTGGAGCGCGAAGGTCTCGGTGGTGGTGTCCATCGCCACCACGAGGATCCCCTCGCCCTCGGCGGTGGCCACGGGGCTGCAGGAGTAGACGAAGTACCGCGCCTGCGCGGGAGCGGCGGGGTCGGGCTCGCGCGCCCCGGTGACCTGGCGGGCCCGACCCGTGGCCCGTACCTCGTCCAGGACCGACAGGAACCGCCAGCCGTCGGGGTCCTGGAACGCCTGCCGGGCGGGCAGTCCCAGCTGCCGGGCGCCGAACATCGTCGTGAAGGCGGCGTTCGTGTAGAGGAGCCGGCCCTCGGGGCCCGCGAGCAGCGCGACCGCGGCGACGGCGCCGTCGAAGACCGCCGGGTCCAGGGGCCGCGCGGGATTCGTGCCCGGTCCGAGGGAGCTCATCGCGGGTCCGCCGGGGCTCGGTCCGGGTCCGTCGTCACCACGGTGGCGCCCTTCACTCACCGTCCTCCTGATCCGCGTAGCCCGTAGCCACGCCGCCACGGGTTCCAGCCTGCTGGAGCGACGGCGGGGCGGCGAGGCGGGTCGAACCAATCGAGTGACCGGACCGGGGACGGCCGACGGCAGGGCTGTTGATCCGCAGTCCGAGAGAACGTCCGTCGTGGCGGGAACAATCCCGCAGACCCTGCCGTTCACTCCAAGTCCCCGCCTCCGCCTCCACCCGAGGAGTACCTTGCCCGACACGTCGTCCACCGCCACCACCGTGCCTTCGCTCCCGCAGCTCGACGCGCAGGCCGAGCGCCTGATCGAGCTCGGGGTGCACGAGATCGCCGGGGTCTCCGCCGACGCGCTGCGGGCCTTCGCCGCCGAAGCGGCCGCCTCGGCCGCTGCCGAAGCGACTTCCGGCGGCGGCGATGACAGCGACGGTGGCGCTCTGCTCGTCGTCCACCCGGACCGCGCCCCGGCCTCCGCGCTCGCCCCGCTGCTCCGCCGCGACGACAAGCCCGGCTTCGTGGTCGTCGACATGCCCGACGTCGACGACTTCGCCCCGTACGACATCGAGCTCCCCGACGCGCCCTTCTACGTGGTCACCGGCCTCGACCGCGGCGACCACATGGCCAACTGGAGCCCGGAGGAGGCGCTTCCCGCCCTCGCCAAGGAGGACCGCACCCCGCTCCTGCTCACCGAGGGCATCCACTGGGTGCTCCAGCAGCCGGCCGCCCTCGAACGGAACCGCTGCTTCATGACCATCGGCTCCCGGCTGCGCAAGGCGAACGGCTCCCTGGACGCCCGCACCCCGGCCATCTGGATCAGCAACGGCACGGGGCGGGACGGCCGCGAGCGGCGCAACGCCCCGAAGGTCGGCTGGTGCTGGTGGGGCAACCGTCACACCTGGCTGGGCTTCGGCTCGGCCACGGGCCGGGGGCCCCGGACCTGAGCGATCGGCGCCCCCGCGGGCGCGCACTCCTCTACACTGGAAGACGTACCGCCCCGGTGGACTCCCCCGTACTACCGGGGCGGTTCTGTGTCCACGACCACCTCAACTGCCCCCGCACCCCGGCGTTTTCGCCCCCTCGCCCGTACCGTGGGACCGGCGTGGTCCTCAGGGGCGAGCGGCACATGGCGAAGGTCGTCCTGACACCCCCTAGGGCGTACGCGCCGTACGGAGCCGTGCGGCGGAGGCGATGTCGGGGCAGCCCGCCAGGGCGAGGGCGTTCTCCAGTTCCTCGCGGAGCAGGGTGAGGACCCTGGCGACGCCCGCCTCTCCCCCGGCGGCGAGCCCCCACAGCACGGGGCGGCCGAGCAGGACGCCGGAGGCGCCCAGGGCGAGGGCCTTGAGGACGTCGGTGCCGGTGCGGACGCCGCTGTCGAGAAGGATCCGGCTGCGGCCGGCGACGGCGTCGACGACCGCCGGGAGGGCGTCGAGCGCCGCCAGTGCGCCGTCGAGCTGGCGGCCGCCGTGGTTGGAGACCACGATGCCGTCGACCCCGAGGGCGGCGGCCCGGTCGGCGTCGGCGGGGTCGAGGATCCCCTTGAGGACGAGCGGCAGCCGGGTGTGGTCGCGCAGCCAGTCGAGGTCGTTCCACGACAGGGAGGGGTCCACGACGCCGGCGGTCTGGGCGGCGATGGCGCTGACGCCGTCCTGCGCGCCGTGCGGAACCCCGTCTCGGCCGCGCTCGAAGTGCACGGCCGAGACGCCCTCGGGGAGGGTGAAGGCGCCGCGCATGTCGGCCTGTCGGCGGCCCATGTACGGGGTGTCGACGGTCAGCATCAGGGCGCTCGCCCCGGCGGCTTCGGCGCGGGCCAGCAGCTCCTTGGTGTGGGCCCGGTCGCGCAGCCAGTACAGCTGGAACCAGACGGTGGCTCCGGTCGCGGCGATGTCCTCGACCGGGGTGCTGCTGAAGGTGCAGGCGGTGAAGGGGATGCCCGCGGCGAACGCGGCCCGGGCGGCGGCGAGTTCGCCGTCGGGGTGGACGGCGCGCTGGTAGGCCATGGGGGCGACGGCCACGGGGAGGGCGGCGGGGTCGGTGAGGAGGGTGGCGGCGGTGCGGGTGGCCGAGACGTCGGCGAGGACACGGGGCAGCAGGTGGAGCCGGTCGAAGGCCGCGCGGTTGGCGGCGAGGGTGAGTTCGCCTCCGGCGCCGCCGGCGATGAACCGCTCGACACCGGCGGGCAGCACGTCGGCCGCGAGGGCCTCCGCGTCGGCGGGGGTGAGCAGTCCGTCGAGTGCGGTGGGGGTCACTGGGCGTTCTCCGCGCGGGTGTTGCCGTCGTGTTCGGCCTTCTCGGCCTGGACGGCCTCGTACAGCGCGCGGACGTTGCCGCCGCCGAACGTGTCGGCGCCGATCCGTTCGATGATCTCGTAGAAGAGGGTGCGCTGGGGGTGGACGGTGCGGGTGAAGATCTGGAACAGCTGGCCCGCGTGGTCCTCGTCGGCGAGGATGCCGGGCTCGCGCAGCTCCTCGATGGAGTGGCGGCTCAGGTCGAGGCGCGCGGCGAGTGCCTCGTAGTAGGCGTCGGGGGTGGAGAGGAAGACGATGCCGCGCTTGTCGAGGCGGGCGACGGTCTCGACGATGTTCTCGGTGGCGAAGGCGAGGTGGTGCACGCCGCCGCTGCCGTGGCGTGCGAGGAAGTCGCCTATGTGGCCCGCCTGATGGTCGGGGCTGGGGGCGAGGACCGTGAAGGTGAGGTCGCCCGCGGGGCTGCGGACGGCCTTGGAGTCCATGGCCTCCCTGCCCTGCACCATCAGTTCCTCGTAGACGGACTCGTAGCCGAAGACCCGCTCGTAGTAGCCGGTGGAGGCGGCGAGTTCGCCCGTCCTGACGGTGACGGCGACGTGGTCGAGGACGGTCAGCGCGGGCGACTCGGCGACGGACGGGGCGAGTTCGGCGACCGCGGTGAAGCCGGGCAGCGGCAGCGGCGTGCCGTGCGCCTCGGCTCCGGCGGGCGGACGCTGGACGAGGGTGTGGCGTACGTCGTCGAATCCGGCGGCCACCCGAGCGGTGCCCCAGCCGCCGTCGTGGTCGGCGGGCGCGGCCTGCGGGGTCGCCCCGCGGGCGACGGCTTCGGCGAACACGGCACGCACGTCGGCGGTGGTGAGGGCGATGTCGGCTATGCCGTCGCCGTGGACGGCCGTGTAGGCGGCGGCCGGGTGCGCGGCGTCGAGGGCCTGGGTGACCACGAGGACGATGTCGCCCTGCCGCAGGGCCAGCGAGCGGCTCGCGCCCTCGGCGCCGGTGCGCTCGGCGGTGGCGAACACCTGGAATCCGTATCCGCCGGTGAACGCCTCGGCGGCGGCACGGGCGTCGGTGACGTACAGCTCCACATGGCTGACGAGCAGCGAGGAGAGGGAAGGAGTGGCGGGCTGGGCCATGACGACGGGTCCTTATGTCCGGGGACGGTGCGGGCAGTTCGCTTCCGCGACGCTCGTGGGGCGCGTTCGGTCGCGTGTGTCTCGACGTGGTCGAGGCAATCCTGACTGCTCGCACCGATCATGGCCACCCTCTTGGGGAACGGCGCGTCGCCGAAGGTCACCGGAAGAATCGCCCGGCACCGTCTCCCGGAAGGGAAGTCATGCGCGGATCGGCGACGACGACAGGACGACGCACCGTCGCCGACCGCGGTGTCACGCGTCCTGGATCCGCCGGAAGGGGCGGTCCGCCTCCAGGGCGAACGCGACCTCCAGCAGGGTCCGTTCGCTGCCGGGACGGCCGGCGAACATGACACCGATGGGCAGGCCGTCCTCGGTCGCGCTCGCGGAGGGCAGCGAGATCGACGGCGTTCCGACGACGTTGTCGACGGGGGTGAACGCCACGTACGCGAGGATCCGTTCGATCAGGGTCGCGTAGGGAACGGCCGGGCTCAGATGGCCGATCGGCGGTGTCGTGTGGGCCAGCACCGGGGAGAGGACGAGGTCGAGTCCACGGAATCCCGCCGCGTACGCCTCTTTTGTCTTCTTGAGCCTCCGCACCACGCCCGGAGTGCCCTTCCAGTGCTTCAGGTACTCCTCGCGCAGCCCCCGGCTGAGGCCGTCCATGCGGTGCCGGTCGAAGTCCGGGCCGAGCGTGCGGCCGGTGGAGCCGATGAGGAACGACAGCAGTCCCCAGTAGGTGAGGAAGTCGTCGGTGAAGCGGGGGTCGATGGCGAACTCCACCGGCTGCACGGTGTGTCCGAGCCGTTCGAGCCGCTCCACGGTCTCCGCGACGGCGTCCCCGGTGACGGTGTCGGAGGGGACACCGCTCGGTGAGTCCCGCAAGTACCCGATGCGCAGCCGCCGTTCCGAAGGGCCTTCGACCAGGCCGAGGGGCGGCAGCTTCGGGTTGCGCCAGAACCTCTCGGCGTCGGCGAGGAAGGCCGCGGCGTCCCGCACCGAGCGGCTCACGATGCCGTCGGACACGAGGTCCAGGGGCAGTTGGCGGCTCTGGGCGTTCGGGACGACCCTGCCGCGGGTCGGCTTGAGGCCGACGAGTCCGCAGCAGGCGGCGGGTATGCGGATGGAACCGCCGCCGTCGTTGGCGTGGGCGATCGGCACGGCCCCGGCGGCGACGAGCGCCGCGCTGCCGCCCGACGAACCTCCTGACGAGTAGCCCGTGTTCCACGGGTTGCGCACGGGCTCGGCGCCCTCGAACTCGGTGGTCGGGCTGAACCCGAACTCGGGCAGCCGGGTCTTGCCCAGCACCGTGACGCCGCTGCTCAGGAACTGCCGGGTGAACGGCGCGTTCCGCCGTGCCGCGCGCGGGGTGAAGGCCGCGCTGCCGTGACCGGTGGGCAGTCCCACGTAGTCGGTGTTGTCCTTGACGAAGGTGGGGACCCCGGCGAAGGCTCCGCCCGCCCAGGCCGCGGGCGCCGGCGCGGCGACGTGCGCCTGGACCGCGTGGAGCCGCGCGTCGACCGACCGGACCCGCTCGGCGGCGTCCCTGGCGACCTCGGCTGCGCTGACCTCGCCCCGCCGGATCGCGTCGGCAAGACCGACGGCGTCGTGCTCCCCCAGCGCGTCGTCCCGGAAGGCGTGCACCGTGGTCCGTTCTTCTTCGAAAGTCGTCACCGCTACTTCAGCCCCCGGCCGCATGAATGGCTGTCCGCCGTCGAATGATTGTCCACCATCATCGCCTACCGACAAGTAACACGCGAGGGCATCCACCGAGGGTTTCAGTCGAGCGTCGGGTAGTCCGTGTAGCCCGTCTCGCCGCCGACGTACATCAGGTGCGCGTCCCGGATCGGGTTGAGGGGTGCGCCGGCGCGCATCCGGGCGACGAGGTCGGGGTTGGCCAGGAAGGACCGGCCCAGGGCGATCAGGTCGGCACCGGCGGCCAGGAGGCGCTCACCGGCGGCGCGGCCGCCGTCGGCGGGCAGCGGGCCGGGCCACGGCAGGGCCGGGTTCGCGACGAGGGTGCCGGGCCAGGCCGCGCGGAGGGTGTGGAAGAGGGGCTGGTCCGGGTCGGCGAAGACCACGTGCAGGTAGGCGAGGCCCAGGTCGCTCAGTTCGCCCACGAGGGCGGGGTAGACGGCGTCGACGTCGTCCTCGTGCATGGCGTTGGCGGTGACGCCGGGGGCGATGCGCACGCCCACCTTCTCCGGGCCGATCTCGTCGGCGACCGCGCGGACGACTTCGAGGGTGAAGCGGATGCGGTGGGCGACGGAGCCTCCGTAGCCGTCGGTGCGCAGGTTCGTGGCGTTGGACAGGAACTGGTGCAGGAGGTAGCCGTTGGCGGAGTGGACCTCGACGCCGGCGAAGCCCGCGTCCACCGCCCTGCGGGCGGCCGCGGCGAAGTCCGCTACGGTGGACTCGATCTGATCGACCGTCATTTCCTGGGGGACCACGGACTCCTGGTGGCCGGACGGGGTGAAGATCGTGTCGGGCAGCGGGACCGGCGACGGGGCGAGCGGGTGGTGCCCCGTGGTCTCCGGGTGTCCGACCCGGCCGCCGTGCTGCAGCTGCAGGAACATCTGCCCGCCGGCCTCCCGCACGGCGTCGGTCACGCGGCGCCAGCCGGCCACGTGGGTGTCGTCGTGGATGGCGGGGATGTTGGGGTACGTGGCGCCCACCGCGTTGGGCGTCGCGGCCTCCGCGATGATCAGCCCGGCCGAGGCCCGCTGGGCGTAGTACGTGGCCATGATCGGCTCCGGAACACCCGTCGCGCTCGCGCGGTTCCGGGTCATCGGCGCCATGACCAGCCGGTTCCGCAGTCGCAGGGCGCCGAGGCGGGCGGGCTCGAAGAGCGGGGAGGCAGCGGCGCCGGTCGTGTCGGCCTGCGGGGAAACCGTCGCGGTCGTGATCTCGGTCGCGGTGGTGGTGCTCATGGTCGTGCTCCTTCATCCGTCTCTTCGGCTCTTCGGTCTTCTGCGGGGCGGCGAGCCCTGCTGAACAGACCTTCGCCGAGCACGCTTCGGGTCCGCTGACGGTCCGCTGACGGTCGGATGATCATCACTGTGTAGGGTCGGGATCCAAGAGGTTCGGGGTGCTCGGTCCAGTGGCGGTGTGGAACGCCGACGGAGAACCCGTACGCGTGCCGGAGACCAAGGTGCGGGCGCTCCTCGCCGACCTCCTGGTCCACGACGGGCAGGCCGTGTCGGCCGACCGCCTCGTCCACGACATCTGGGGCGACGCCGTCCCCGGCAATCCGGCCAACGCGCTCCAGGCCAAGGTCTCCCAGTTGCGCAGGGCCGTCGGCCGCGACCGCGTGCTCCACCAGCCGGCCGGGTACCGGCTGCGCCTCGACGACGGCCCTGCCGGGGTCGACGCCGGGCTGTTCCGGCAGCTCGCGGCGCGGGCCCGGCTCGTCGCCGACCCGCGCGCCCGGGCGGCGCTGCTCGGCGAAGCCCTCGACCTGTGGCGCGGGCCCGCGTACGCGGACTTCGCCGACGAGGAGTTCGTACGGCCCGCGGCCCAGCGCCTGACCGAGGAGCGGCTCACCGTCGTCGAGGAACAGGCGGAGGCCCGGCTGGAGTTCGGGGATCCGCTGCTGCTCGGCGAGACGGCCGGTCTCGTGACCCGGCATCCGCTGCGCGAGCGGTTGCGCGCCGTGCGGATGCGGGCCCTGTACGGCGCGGGCCGGCAGAGCGAGGCGGTCACCGCGTACACGGAACTCCGCACCCTGCTCGCCGACGAGCTGGGCCTCGACCCGAGTCCCGGTCTGGCGGCGCTGTACGAGGCGATTCTGCGCCAGGACGCGGGGCTGATACCCGTCGCGGCCTCCGACGAGCCGCCGGTCGTCGTCCGTGCCGCACCGGACGGGGAGGCCGGGGAGGCCCGGGAGGTCATGGAGGTCGGAGAGGGCATGGAGGCGGAGGCCACGGTCCCGCCCGTCCTCTCCGACCCGCAGGTGCTCACGCCCCGCCGGCAGCACCTGCCCATTCCGCCGACGACGCTCGTCGGACGCGGCCCCGCACGGGAGGCCGTCGTAGGGCTCGTCCGCACCGAGCGGCTCGTCACGCTGACCGGGCCCGGCGGAGTGGGCAAGACGCGGCTGGCGCTGGCCGTCGCCGAGCAGCTCGCCCGCGACGCGGGCGGCGAACCGGGCGGCGCCCCGGGGGGCGAGGCAGGCGGCGAGGCGGGGGGCGACGCGGCCGACGGTGACGTACCCGGCAGCGGTGACCTCGACCACCCCGTCCCCGACGGCGTGTGGTTCGTCGAGTTCGGCGGGCTCCGCTCGGACGCCGACGAGCTCGTCCAGGCGGTGGCCTCGGCCCTCGGCGTCCGCGACACGGCGTCGTCGGCGCGCGGTGCCGCCGGCGCCTCGGCCGCGCTGCACGGTGCGCTGCGGGACCGCCGTGTCCTGCTCGTCCTCGACAACTGCGAGCACGTGATCGAACCGGCCGCCGAGCTGGCCGCGTCCCTGCTGCGGACCGCGCCGGGAGTCCGCGTGCTCGCCACCAGCCGGGAGTCGCTCCGCCTCCCCGGGGAGGCGGTATACGCCGTCGCGCCCCTCGGCCCCGACGACGCGGCCCTGCTGTTCACCGAGCGGGCCGTCGCGGCGGCACCCGAGTACAGCTCTGAGTACAGCTCCGCATACGGCTCCGAGTACAGCTCCGAGTTCGGCTCCGAGGACGCGGACGAGAGCGAGCCCGGCGAGGTGCGGGACGCCGTCGCGGAGATCTGCCGACGCCTCGACGGGCTCCCCCTCGCCCTGGAACTCGCCGCCACCCGCGTCCGGGCCCTCGGCGTGCGCGAACTGGCCGCCCGGCTCGGCGACCGCTTCCGTGTCCTCGCCTCCGGACAGCGCGGTCTCCCGGCCCGGCAGCAGACGCTGCGCGCGGTGATCGACTGGAGCTGGGACCTGCTCGACGCCCCCGAGCAGGCCGTCCTGCGCCGCCTCGCCGTCCCCGTCGGCGGATGCACGCTGGACGCGGCGGAGGCGGTGTGCGCGGGCGGCGGCATCGACCGCGACGAGGTGGTCGACCTGGTGGGCCGCCTGGTCGACCGCTCCCTCGTCTCGGCGACGCGGACCGGCGAGGGCCCGCGCTACCGCCTGCTCGAATCGGTCGCCGCGTACGCGCGCGAACGCCTCCACGAGGCAGCCGAGTCCGGAACCGTGGCGGATCGGCACGCCGACTACTACCGCCGGTTCGCCGAGGACGCCGAACCGCATCTGCGCGGCGCGGGCCAGCGGCGCCGTCTCGCACGGCTGGACGCCGATTCCGCCAACGTCCGCGCCGCCCTCGATCACGCTCTGCGGACGGCCGAGCCGGGCGCCGCGGCGCGCCTGGCCGCCGCCCTGTGCCCCTGGTGGCTGCTGCGAGGCCGGCTGCACGAGGCGCGACGTACCCTCGGCGCGGTCGTGGACGCCTTCCCGGCCGATGTTCCCGCCGACGTGGCTGCCGAACCGCGCGTCCTCCTCGGCGCCTTCGTCATGCTGACGGGCGGGCGCGCACCGGAGACGGGCTGTCCCGAGGCGGACATCGCCGACCCGGCGCGGCGGGGTCGCGCGCTGTGGCTGTTCGCGTACGGCCTCTACCACGCGGGCGATCCGGCGGCGGCCCATGCCGTCAACTCCCGTGCCCACGACCGTTTCGCCGAGGCCGGCGACCGGTGGGGCACCGCGGCGGCCCGGGCCCTGCGCGCCCATACCTCCTTCGCCGCCGGAGACCTGCGGACCGCGCGGGAGGACGGCCTCGACGCCGCCTCGGCCTTCCGTGAGCTCGGCGACGGGTGGGGCGAGCTGCTGACCGTGCCGGTGCTCGCCGCGCTCGCCGAGATCGAGGGCGACTACGCCGCCGCCACCGCCCGCCAGACCGAAGGGCTGCGCCTCGCCGAGGGCCTGGGCCTCGCGGTGGAGGCCTCGGCGCGGCTCGGCGGCCTCGGCCGCCTCGCGCTCCTGGCCGGCGAGTGGGAGCGGGCCCGCGTCCTGCACGAGCAGGCCCGGCGCGCTGCGGCGGAGCAGGGCCACATGTTCGGGGAGGTGTTCGCGCTCATGGGTCTCGCCCTCGGCGCACGCCGCTCCGGCGACCTCGACGCCGCCGAGCACCACCTGCGGACAATGCGGGACGCGTACCCGTCGTCGACGGCGGGAAAGCACCTCATCCATGTGGAGCTCGGCTTCGTCGCCGCCCTCCGTGGTCAGGTGGCGCAGGCGTCCGCGTATCAGGCGGACGGCCTGGCGCTCGCGGAGCGGCTTGCGGACCCGCGCGCGCTCGCGCTCTCCCTCGAAGGCGTCGCGGGGGTCGCGGCGATCACGGGCGAAGCGGCGGACCGTACGCGCGCCGCGCTGCTCCTCGGCGCTGCGGACGCGGCCCGGCGGAGCGTGGGGGCGCCGCTCCCGGAGGCCGAGAGCGGCGATGTGCGCCGCATCGCCGCGGCGGCCGTGGCGGCGCTCGGCGAGTCCGCGTACGCCGCCGCGTTCCGCGAGGGTGCGGCCCTGCCGCTCGCGGAGGCGGTGCGCACGGCGGCCACCCAGGCCTGACGCGGGGCCGGATCGGCGGCGGAATCGCCACGCGCGTACCCCTCGGGGCGGGTGTGGCGTGCGTCACGTTCCGGGAACCCGTTCGGGCCGGTCGGACAGTCCGGTGATATGGACATGAGTGTGCGTGCCCGAATACGAGCGGGCGACTCGGACGCGTTCGGGTCTCTCTTCGACGACTACGCCCGGGCGGTGCACAACCACGCCTTCCGGCTCACCGGCGACTGGTCCGCGGCCGAGGACGTGCTGTCGCTGACGTTCCTGGAGGCCTGGCGGCTGCGGGCGTCGGTGGACCCGGAGGGCGGGTCGCTGCGGCCCTGGCTGCTCGGGATCGCCACCAACGTCGTACGGAACACCCGCCGGGCCGCCCGGCGCCACGAGGCGGCCCTGAACCGGCTTCCCCGCGAGGAGGTGTTCCCCGACTTCGCCGACGACCTCGTCGGCCGCATCGACGACGCGGGCCGGGTGGCGGCGCTCCAGGGGGCGCTGTCCCGGCTGCGACGCCCGGAGCGCGAGGTCGTCGCCCTGTGCATCTGGTCGGGCCTGGACTACGCGGCCGCGGCCGTGGCCCTCGACATCCCGGTGGGGACGGTCCGTTCCCGCCTGTCCCGCGCCCGCAAGAAGCTCCACAAGTACGCCGGAACCGGCCTCTCGTCACCGCCCTCGTCACCGAACGGGAACCCGAATCCGGGCCGCGGACAGATAGATGGTGACCGCGCCCCCGCGGTCCGGCCCACCCAGGAGGAAGCCCGATGAGCACCACCCCGTCCCGGCCCACCCCGGCCGAACGCGAGGAGATGGCCCGGCTGTTGCCCGTCCCTGCCGAGCGGGACCGGCCCGGCCGCCACCACCAGGCCCTCAAGGACCAGCTGCTGCGCGAGTTCCGGCAGGACGCCACGCCCGCCGCCGCTCCGGCCGCCAAGCGCCGCTTCGGAGTCCGCCGTCTGACGATCGCCGCGGTTCCGCTCGCCGCGGGCGCCCTGGCCGTGACGCTGGCGACGAGCGGTCAGCTCGACCCGCGGCCCGGCGCCGACCCGAACGCCGCCGTGGCCCCGGGCACGGACCGGAGGACGACGGAGGTGACGCCGGCGGCGGTGCTGCTGGACCGCATCGCCACCGTCGCCGCCGCGAAGCCCGCGCCCGCCGTCCGCGACAACCAGTTCGTGTACGTCTCCAGCACGGTCGCCTGGTCGAGCCAGAGCGACGTCGACCCCACGATGCGCCTGGACACGCCCCACAGCCGCACGGTCTGGCTCTCGGTCGACGGAAGCCGGACCGGCCTGCTCCGCGAGCGGGGCAAGGACATCCCGCTGGCCGACGCGGTGGACAAGAGCGGCCGGCCCGTGAAGCCCGTCGGCAATGCCCGTCCCACTCTGAACAGCCCGACGTACCGCTACCTGGCGTCGCTGCCCACCGACCCCGACGTGCTCCTGAAGAAGATCTACGACGAGACGAGGGGCCAGGGACCGGGACCGGACCAGGAGGCGTTCGTGACCATCGGCGACCTGCTGCGCGAGCAGCTGGCCCCGCCGAAGGTGAGCGCCGCCCTGTACAAGGCCGCGGCCCGGATCCCGGGTGTCTCGGTCGTCGACGACACCGTCGACGCGGCCGGCCGGCACGGTGTCGCCGTCGGCCGCGTCCACGCCGGCGAGCGGACCGAGTGGATCTTCGACAAGAACACCCTGGAGTTCCTCGGCGAGCGGGGCGTCATGGTCGAGGACACGCCGTGGGCCAAGACCGGCCAGGTCACCGCCACGACGGCCGTCCTGTCCCGCGGCATCACGGACAAGACCGGCGAGAAGCCCGGCCGTACCGACTGATCCGTCGCGACCGGGGACGTACGACGTACCGCGGGGCGGCGTGGCCTCAGTGGCCGCGCCGCCCTGCGGCGGGACGCCCCCGGCGCCGGCCGGGTCACTGCTCGCGCAGGCCCCAGGGCGATCCGTAGGCGGTGAGCAGGTCCAGGAAGGGGCGCGGGGCGAAGGCCTCGGGGCCGAGGACGCCCGACTGCGACCAGGTGCCGGCGGCCAGGAGCTCCAGGGCGACGACCGGGTTGACCGCGGTCTGCCACACGACGGCCTGGCAGCCGTACTCGCGCATCGACCACTCGTTGTCGACCACGTGGTAGAGGTAGACCTCGCGCGGCTCGCCGTCCTTGACGCCCTTGACCCACGTACCCGCGCAGGTCTTGCCGGTCATCCGGTCGCCCAGGGTCGCCGGGTCCGGGAGGACGGCCGCCACGATGTCGCGGGGCGAGACCTCCGCCGGGCCGAGGCTCGTCGCCACCGTGACGGGGGCCGTGCTGTCGAGGCCCAGCGCGTGCAGGGTCCTGAGCTTGCCGATGAAGTCCTCGCCGAGGCCGTACTTGAACGTGACGCGCGCCGCGTCGATCCAGCGCGGTACGAGCAGGACCTCCTCGTGCTCGACGTTCACGCACTCCACGGGGCCGATGCCCTCGGGGAAGTCGAAGACCTCGGGCTCGCTGAACGGCTCGGTGGTGAACCAGCCGCGGCCGGCCTCGTAGACGACCGGCGGGTTGAGACATTCCTCGATGGTCGTCCAGATGTTGAACGACGGGGCGAAGTCGTATCCCTCGACGGTGAGGTTGGCGCCGTCGCGGATGCCGATCTCCTCGATCTCGTCGAAGAGCTCGTCCGCGGCGTAGCGGGCGAAGACGTCGGACATGCCGGGCTCGACGCCCATGCCGACGAGCGCGAGCCGCCCGGCCTTCTCCCACTCCTCGGCCTGCGCGAACTGGGCGTCGCCCAGCTTGACCCCGCACAGCTCGTACGGGCGCTCCGGGTGGGGGCGCGAGAGGGACATCGCCATGTCCAGGTAGTGCGCGCCGGCCGCGGCGGCGGCCTGGAACAGCGGCATCACGAAGCGCGGGTCGGTGGCGTTCAGGAGGACGTCGCAGCGCTGCTCCGTGAGGAGGGCGGCGACCGCCTTCTCGTCGGAGGCGTCCGTGCGGCAGGCGCTGAACCGGGTCGCGTCGTCGCCCAGGGCGGCGACGGCCGCCTCGGCCCGGGCGAGGTCGTAGTCGGCGACGACCATGTGGTCGAAGAACGGGCGGCGGGCCGCGATCCGGGTGATCGCGGTGCCCACGCCACCGGCGCCGACGAGCAGTACACGCATGACAGGAATCTCCCTCTCCGAAGGTGTGACCTCTGGTGCAGGCGATGAAACCCCCGTTGCCTCGCTAACGTCTATGGCGTTGGCATAAGGTGCCCGGGCGGCGGAAGGAGCCTGTCATGGGCAAGCAGGTGGTGCCGGAGTCGGCGCGCAGACGGCGGAGGCCGACGAAGAACGGCGCGGTGCTCTCGGAGCGGCTGATCGTGGAGACGGCGCTGCGGATGCTGGCCGAGCACGGCGGCGAGGGGCTCACCGCGCGGCGCCTCGGACTCGCGCTGGGCGCCGATCCGAGCACGCTCTACCGGTACTTCGCCGGGATGGACGACCTGACCCTGGCGATCGGGGCGGAGCTCATCGGGCGGGCTCTGGAGGGCTGGTCGCCCACCGGTGACTGGTGCGGCGACCTGCGCCGTCTGGGTCTGCGCATCCACGGCGCCTATCTCGCGCATCCGCAGGCCGCCGTCCTCACCGCCAGCCGCGTGACCGGGCGGGAGCAGGAGACGGCGGTGGACGAGGCGATCCTGGCCGTGCTGCGGACCGCGGGTTTCCCGGACCCGGACGCGGTACGGATCTACCACGCCTTCATCGACCAGAGCCTCGCCTTCGCCGCCCTGGACGCGGCCTCCCTCGCCCTGCCCCCGGCCGCCCGCGAGGCGGACGAGCGCATGTGGGAATCGGCCTACGCCCGACTGTCGGCCGCCTCGCACCCGCACATCGCCGCCACGGCCGGCCTGCTGGCCGCACGCATGAACCACAGCGCGTATCCGGCGGCCCTGGACATGCTCCTGGACAGCGCGGCCGCCCGGCTCGGTCGGCTGACCGGGCGGGCGACCGCGCGGCCCGCGGAGGCGTAATCCGCTTGCGCGGCCCACGGAGGCGTAATCCGCTTCCGCGGAGACGTAGTCTCCCTCCGCGGCCCACGGAGGCGCGGTCTCCCCTCGCTACGCGGCGTCGACCCGCTCGGCGGTGCGCTCCGCCGCCCCGTCCGACGGCAGGTTCCGTGCCGCGCGGCGGCGGCCGGGGAGGACGACGAGGACGATCGCCGTGCCGACGGCCATGATGATCCCGCCGACGAGGCTCGTCGCGGCGACGCCGTGGGCGAAGGACTCGTGGACCGCGCCGACGAGGGCCTGGGCCTGCTGGGGTCCGGCGGCGGGGTCCTGGGCCACCCGTTCGGCGACGGCGAGGCCGGCGCCCACGGAGTCCTGGGCCGTGTGGAGCGCCGCGGCGGGCAGGCGGTTGCCGACCAGGTCGGCCAGTTCGTCCCGGTAGGCCGTACCGAGCAGGGAGCCCAGCACCGCGATGCCGAGGGAACCGCCGAGCTCGAGCGCTGTGTCGTTGGCTCCGCCGCCGACGCCCAGCTCCGACTCGGGGAAGGTGCCCATGATGGTGTCCGTGGCGGGCGAGACGCTCAGGCCGATCGCCAGGCCCAGCATCATCATCGGGGCGAGGAAGTCGCTGTACGTCGAGGCCGTGTCGATCCGGGTGAGCAGGAGGACGGCCGCCGTGCCGATCACCATGCCGGCCACGACCGTGACCTTCATGCCGAGCTTCGGGGTCAGCCGCCCGGTCGCCGCCGCGCCGACGAAGACGGCTCCGGCCAGTGGCAGCAGCCGCACGCCGGTCTCGAGCGCTCCGTAGCCGAGGACGAACTGGAGGAACTGCGTCGCGTAGTAGATCGCGCCGAAGGTTCCGAAGAAGAAGAACAGCACCGCGAGCATGGAGCCGCTGAAGGGGCGCAGCCGGAACTTCCGGACGTCGAGCATGGGGTGCGGGTGCCGCAGCTCCCACCACACGAAGGCCGGCAGGCTCACGCCCGCCACCACGGCGGCGGTGACCGGGCCGGCACCCCAGCCGAAGTGCGGGCCCTCGATGGTCGCGTACACCAGGGCGCCGACGGCGACGATGGACAGCAGGCCGCCCACGTAGTCGATCCGCCCCATGCCCTCGGCCTTCGACGGCGGCACCAGGAACAGCGCGCCGACGACGGCGAGGACCGCGAAGGGGACGTTGATCAGGAACGTGGAGCCCCAGGAGTGGTCCTCCAGGAGCCAGCCGGCGACCAGCGGTCCGACGGCGATGGCGAGGCCCGAGGTGGCGGTCCAGGCCGTGATGGCCCGGGCGCGCTCGTGGCGGGGGAACATCGCGACGAGCAGGGAGAGCGTGGCCGGCATGACGACGGCGGCGCCGATGCCCATGATCGCCCGGGCCAGGATGACGGACGAGGTCTCGTCGACGAGGCTGCCCAGGACGGAGCCGGCCGCGAAGACCACCAGGCCCGTGACGAGGGCGCCCCGGCGGCTGTACTTGTCGCCGATCGCACCGAGCACCAGCATCAGCGCGGCGTACGGGACGGTGTAGCCGTCGATGACCCACTGCAGGTCGCTGCTGCTCAGACCGAGGTCTCGGGTCATGTCCGGCGCCGCCACGATCAGCGACGTGTTCGCCATGACGACGATCAGCAGACTCAGGCACAGGACCAGCAGGGCCCACCAGCGCCGCGCGTACGGCCCGTCCGTCTTCTCGACGGGGGTTTTCAGGAAGGGGGACATGAGGGGGGCTCCTAGCAGGACGAATTACTTGCCCATTGATGTGCAGATTAGATTATTGCCCATCCCTGTGCAAATACTGCGGCTCCCCCGCACATGGCTCTGCCCCGGCGGTGTACGCCGGGGCAGAGAAGAACGGTCGGAGGGCGGGAGGGCCGGTCGTCCGGCGCCTCCCTGGGCTCAATCGGCGGCGGGGGCCTCCGGGAGGACCACCGCGGCGACGTCGTCGACCACGACGCGCGCCTTCGCCTCCGGAACGCCCGCGGCGACGAGTACGGCAACGGCGACCGGGGCCCCGTCGTCCGCGAGCTCGCCGGTGTTGACCGATTCGAGGAGCGCGACCGTCAGGGCCTCCAGCCCGGCGCTCAGCACGGCGGGCGGAAGGTGCGCGGGAAAGACACCGTCCCGCTGGCCCCGCGCCAGGATGCCGGTGGCCTCGGCGCGCGCGGGCGCCAGGATCTCGGCGACCCGCTCGACACCCAGGTCGCGGCGGGCCAGCGCCAGCAGCATCCGGTAGCGGTCCCCCACGGGCCACAACGAGAACACGAAGTGCGCGAGCGCCCGCTCGGCCGGTTCCGCCGGCCGCGCACCCTCGGTCAGCGCGCTCCGCAACGTCTCGGAGGCCTCCTCGGCGAGCGCCTCCAGCAGGGCGTCGCGCCCCGGGAAGTGCCCGAAGAGCGTGCGCCGGACGACACCCGAGGCCCGCGCCAGCTCCTCCAGCGTGATGTCGGGGTTCCGCCCGAGCTCCCGCCGGGCCGTGGCCAGGATGCGCGCCCGGTTGGACCGCGCGTTGCTGCGCAACGGCTGACGGGCGGCGGGCTTGGTCACGTGAACCTCGGTGGATCGCGAACGAAAGGGGACTCATTCTGGCATGCGGGCGCACGGCCCGGCCCGCGCCGACGCTCCGCCGGAGCCGTCGGCGGACGTCGCCGGCGCTGTGGGTGGAAGTCGCCGGCGCTGTCGGCGGACGACGCCGGCGCGCGCCCCGTCAGTCGAGGTAGGCGGCCGTGAGCGCGGCGAAGGCCTCCGGGGTGAGCACCTCCACGCCGAGCTCCTGCGCCTTGACGGCCTTCGAGCTCGGCTTGCCGTTCGCGGCGGGAGCGGCGACCAGGTAGGAGGTCTTGGAGTTGACACCACTGCCGACGCGCCCACCGGCCTTCTCGATCAGCGCGCCCATCTCGGAGCGGCCCCAGCCGTCGAGCGGGCCGGTCATCTTCCCCGTCACGACGACGGTCCTGCCGGTCAGCGGCCCGTCCTCGGCCTGCTCGGAGTCCTCCCGCCGCGGCTCGGTCATGGTGACGCCGGCCGCGATGAGCTTGTCGATCACCGGGGCGAGCGCGGCGACCTGCTCGACGATGACCGGAGCCTTCTCCGGGCCGATGCCCTCGACGTCCTGAAGGACGTCGGCGTCGGCCGCGCGGATGGCCTCCATGGTGCCGAAGTGCTCGGCGATGCGGCGGGACATGCGCCGGCCGGTGCCCGGGATGCCGAGCGCGCAGAAGACGCGACTGAGGGGGCGGGACTTGGCGAGCTCGATCTGCTCGGCGAGCTTCGCGCCGCGCTTGGCACTGCCGGAGGCGGCGGTGAGCCGGTCCTCGGTGAGGATGAACAGGTCGGCGACGTCGTGCACGTCGCCGGAGGCGATCAGCGCGTCGACGTACTTCCTGCCGAGGCCGTCGATGTCGAGGATGTCGCGCCCGGCGACGTACTCGATGAGCGGGGCCAGCGCGCAGGCGGTGCCCTTCGCGCAGCGCCACCGCTCCTGGGTCTTGTCGATGGCGCCACCGCAGTGGGGGCACTCCTCCGGCAGGGGGACCGGGGTGGCGTCCTGCGGGCGGAGCTCGACGACGGCGGCCTCGACGCGCGGGATGATGTCGCCGGCCTTGTGGACCGTGACGGTGTCGCCGATGTGGAGGTCGCGCCGGAGGATGTCGGCGGGGTTGTGCAGGGTCGCGCGGGTGACGGTCGACCCGTCGAGCTCGACCGGGGCGAGGATCGCGGTGGGCGCGAGCACGCCCGTACGGCCCACGTCCCAGATCACGTCCTCCAGGACGGTCTGCCGCTCGACCGCCGGGAGCTTGTAGGCGATGGCCCAGTAGGGGAAGCGGCTGCCGGATCCGACCGCGGCCTGCTCGGCCGCGCTGTCGGCCTTGATGACGACGCCGTCGATGCCGAAGGGCAGGCCCGCGCGCAGCGCCGCGATCGCGTCGACCTTCTCCTGCGCCTCTGCGAGCGTGGCGACCACGTGCAGCCCGGCCGGGTTGTCCGCCGTCGTCCGCACACCGGCGCGCGCCACCGCGGCCAGCGTCTCGGCGTGGGTGGCTCCGGCGGGGAGGAATTCCCCGCCGTCGAGGTCGACCGCGCCGTACGCCCAGAACGTCATGGCGAGCCGGTACGGGCGGTCCTTGGCCCGCAGGGTGCCCGCCGCTCCGTTGCGCGGGTTCGCGAAGACCGCGCCGCCGTGCGCGGTGCGCACCTCGTTGGCGGTCTCGAACTGCTCCTGGGTGAACAGGACCTCGCCGCGGGCCTCGAAGGTGGCGGCGACCGGCAGCTGCTCGGGCAGGCCCGCGATCGTGCCGATGACGTGGCTGACGTCCTCGCCCCGGGCGCCGTCGCCCCGGGTGATGATCTGCACGAGCCGTCCGTCGCGGTAGCGGGCGGCGACGGCCGCGCCGTCCATCTTCGGTTCGACGGTGAACCCGCCCGTCGGCTCGTGGCCGAGCCGGCGCTGGAGCGACGCTCCCCAGGCCGCGAGCTCCTCGGGGGCGAAGACGTTGTCCAGGCTGAGGAGGCGCGTGGTGTGGGCGACGTCGCCGACGGGGGCGGCTCCGTCGGCGACCTGGTCGGTGGGCGAGCCCGGCGCGACGGCGTCGGGGTGCTCCTCCTCCCACGCCTTCACGGCCAGCCGCAGCCGGTCGTACGTGACGTCGTCCATGAGGCTGTAGCCCGCGCCGTAGTACGTGCGGGACGCCTCGCGCAGGCGGTCGACAGCGGCCTCGTACGCGGCACGGTCGGACGTGCTGGACATGCCGGAGAACGCCTCATCGGCGGAAAGGATCGTCATGGGGAACATCCTTGCCCATGCCACTGACAACGGCCGTGACGCGACGACCGCACCCGGCGTCCCGGGTCCGGGACCGGCGACCGGCGACCGGCGACCGGCGACCGGCGACCGGCGACCGGCGACCGGCGACCGGCAACGACGAAGGCGAGGAGTTCACGCACTCCTCGCCTTCCTCAAGGTATAGCCCACAAGGGGACTTGCGGCAAGACCCCGGGTATGACGCAGAATCAGCGATCTCAGCCACGACCTGCGGAAACGGAAGATCATTGATACTCGACGTCATCATCGCCGGCGGCGGACCGACCGGACTCATGCTGGCCGCCGAACTGCGGCTCCACGGTGTACGGGCCGTCGTCCTCGAGAAGTTGACCGAACCGACCCGGCAGCAGCGTGCGCGCGGCATTCACGTGCGGAGCGTCGAGGTAATGGACCAGCGCGGCCTGCTCGACCGGTTCCGGGCGGTCGGCGAGCCGTTCTCGGTCGGCTCCCTGTTCTCCGCCATCGTCAAGCCGTGGCCGGAGCAGGCGGACACCGCGCATCCGTACGGTCTTCTGCTCCCGCAGACCGAGACCGAGCGGCTGCTCACCGAGCACGCCGTCGAGCTCGGCGTGGAGATCCGGCGCGGCTGCGAACTCGTCGGTCTTGAGCAGGACGTGGACGGGGTGACCGCCGAGCTCGCCGACGGGACCCGGCTGCGGGCCCGCTACCTCGTCGGCTGCGACGGCGGCCGCAGCGCGGTGCGCAAGCTGCTCGGCGTCGGCTTCCCCGGTGAACCCGCGCAGAACGAGACGCTGCTCGGCGAGATGGAGCTCGCCGAGGACCCCGAGACGGTGGCCTCGGTGACGGCGGACGTCCGCAGGACCGTCGTGCGGTTCGGCACCATCCCCAACGGGGACGGGACGTACCGCGTCATCGTGCCCGCCGCGGACGTGAGCGAGGACCGCCCGGCCACGCCGACCCTGGAGGAGTTCAAGGAGCGGCTCCGGGAGGTCGCCGGCACCGACTTCGGCGCGCACTCGCCGCACTGGCTCTCCCGGTTCGGCGACGCCAGCCGTCTGGCGGAGCGCTACCGGGTCGGCCGGGTGCTCCTGGCCGGCGACGCGGCGCACATCCACCCGCCGACCGGCGGGCAGGGCCTCAACCTCGGCGTGCAGGACGCGTTCAACCTCGGCTGGAAGCTGGCCGCCGAGGTGAACGGCTGGGCGCCGGACGGCCTGTTGGACAGCTACCACGCCGAGCGTCACCCGGAGGGCGACCGCGTCCTGACCAGCACCCTCGCGCAGGGCGTGCTCCTGGAGGACGGGCCCGGCCCGAAGGCCCTGCGCGAACTGTTCTCGAAGCTCCTGGACTTCGAGGAGGCCAACCGGTACGTGACCGAGGAGATCACCGCGATCGGGGTCCGCTACGACCTCGGCGAGGGCCACGAGCTGCTCGGCCTGCGGATGCGGGACCTGACGCTGAAGCAGGGGCGCCTGTACGAGCTGATGCGCGGTGGCCGCGGGCTGCTGCTCGACCGGACCGGCAGCCTCTCGGCGGAGGGTTGGGCGGACCGGGTCGACCACGTCGTCGACGCCGCCGAGGAACTCGACGTACCCGCCGTGCTGCTGCGGCCGGACGGGCACGTGGCATGGGTCGGTGACGACCAGGACGAACTGCTCGTCCACCTGGCGAAGTGGTTCGGCACCGCCGCCGGTTGACCGGATCGGCTGCGGCCCGGGGAGCGGGCCGCAGCCGTCGTCGTACGGCTCCGGGCGACGAACGGCGAGAGGCGAGAGGCGAGCGACGAACGGCGAACGGCGAACGGCGAACAGCGAACGGCGAACAGCGAACGGCCGGCGGCGAGCGGCGACGCGGGCCGCGCCCCTCACGTGACGCGAGCCACACGGCAGATGGGATGGCAGGCCCCGGGACGGTGGGTCGGATGAACGGCAGCGGAACGTTAGCGCGACGTGAGCACCACTGAGGAAGCTGGGAGGGACCACGGTGGCCGGTGAGCCGGCCGCGGACCAGCAGAACACAGGGGGCCCCACCATGCGCGCCGACCAGCGGCCGCCAGAGACCGGCATGCCCGTTTTAACCGCCGAGCCCGGGTGCCCGACCACACCCGGACCCTCGTGTCGCGCGGGAAAGGGCAGGTAGCCGGAGTGCTCACACAGCGGGTGACGGTGACCGTCCACGCATCCGATCCGCTCAGCAGGGCCGGGCTCATCAGCCACCTGCGGCACCAGCCGACCGTCGACTTCGTCCCCGAGCAGGACGACGGGTGCCGGGACTCCCCGGCGGTGGCCGTGATGCTCGCCGACCGGATCGACGAACCCACGACGGCCGAACTGCGGCGCCTCCTGCGCGGCAGGGACCAGCGTGTCGTCCTCGTCGCCCGGGAGCTGCGCGAACCCGACCTGCTCGCGGTGGTCGAGTACGGGGTGCGCGCCATCATCTGGCGGCACCAGGCCACCGAACAGCGCCTGCTGAGCGCCGTGCACAGCGCCGCCCGCGGCGAGGGCGAGCTGCCGCCGGACCTGGTGAGCCGCCTCCTGAACCAGGTGGGGCGGCTGCAGAGGGCGACGACGGCGGGGACGACCACCGGCGGGGCGGTGCCGCTCTTCGGGATGGCGCCGCGCGAGGTGGACGTGCTGCGGCTGCTCGCCGAGGGCCTGGACACCCGGCAGATCAGCGAGAAGCTCGCCTACTCCGAGCGCACCGTCAAGAACATCCTGCACGCGCTGATGACGCGTCTCCAGCTCACCAACCGGGCGCATGCCGTCGCGTACGCGCTCCGCGAAGGCTACATCTGATGATCCATGAGATCGACGAGGCGCTGCGCCGGCTGCTCGCGCCCGCCGTCACCGGCGACATCGCCTTCGACGCGCCGACCCGCGACTGGGCGGCGCGCCGTAACTCCCCCACCCTGAACGCCTATCTGTACGACATCCGGGAGGACGTGGCCCGGCGGGAGCGCGGTGCCTACGCCGAGCGGGACGCCAACGGGATCGTGACGCGCAGGCGTCAGCCGCCGCGGTGGTTCCGGCTCTCGTACCTGGTGACCGCCTGGACGGCCCGGCCGGAGGACGAACACCGGCTGCTCTCGGGCGCGCTGGCGCTGCTGCTCCCGCACGAGGTGCTGACCGGCGACGCGGTGCCGGAGTCGGTCCGGCCGATCACCGAGTCCCTTCCGCTCTCCGTCGCGGTGCCGCCGGCGGAGTCGCGGTCGCTGGCGGACATCTGGTCGGCGCTCGGCGGCGAGCTCAAGCCTTCCCTGGACGTCGTGGTCAGCACGCCGTTCCCGGTCACCCCCGTGTACGAGGTGGCGCCGCCGGTCACCGAGGGCGCGGAGCTCGTCGTGCGCGGGATCGACGGCGTGCCCGGAGACTCGCGGCCCCGGATGATGCGGCGCTCGGTGACGATGAGCACCACGAGCACCACGAACGGGACGACCGGCACGACCGGGACGACCGGCACGAAGAACGCGGGCGGGCGGTGACGGCGTGCTGGATCTGATCGCCGCGCTGCGTGCGCGCGTCGCCGCGCTCGTGGACGCCCGCGGCGCCGGAGACCCCACGGCGGGCGATCCGCTGCGCGGCCTCTACGTCACCGAGGAGACGGCCCGCCGGATCGCGGCGGAGCCGGTGCGCGCGGCGGGGCACGACGACGCCGTCCCGCTGCCGGACACCGACGGTTCGTCCCGACTCGCCCTGCTCGCCCGGACCTTCGGCCTGTCGGCGCTCGACGCGCACATCCTCGTCGCGGCCCTCGCGCCCGATGTGGACCGGGGCTTCGAGGCACTGTACGGGTACCTCAACGACGACGTCGGCCGGCGCCGCGCCACCGTGGCGCTCGCCCTCGACCTCGCCGGCACCGGTCCCCTCGACCCGGCAGCGCGCGACCGCTTCCACTCGGCGGCTCCCCTGCTCTCCGGCGGGTTGCTGATCGTCGAGGACGAGGACCGGCCACTGCCGGGACGGGCACTGCGCGTGCCGGAGCGGCTGGTCGCGCACCTGCTGGGTGACGACAGCCGCCTCGACGCGGAACTGCTCGGCAGAGGTGTGGAGTTGCTGCCGCCGACCGAGACGGGCCAGGCCCCGGCGGCGACGGCGGCCGGGACGCTCGGTGCCCGCGTCGCGGCCGCCGGGCCCGTGACCGTACACCTGCGGGAGCGCGTCCCCGGTGCCGCCACCGATTCCGTCGTGGCCGCGCTGCGCGAGGCCGGGCGGCCCGTACTGCGATACCGGCCGGAGTCCGTCGACGCCGTGGCGGCGCGCGCGCTCCTCCGCGAGGCGCGGCTGCGTGGCGCCGCCGTGGTCGTCGAGCCGCTGCCGCCGCAACCCGCTCCGCTCGTACGGGCGTTGGCCTCGTCCGGGGCGACGGTGGTCCTCGCGGGCACCGACGCGCCCGACCCGAGGTGGGCGCCGGACGCGGAGCTGCTCGCGCTCGACGCCCCGGGCGTGACACCGGGGTCCGGCGACCTCTGGCACCGGGAACTGGGGGTGCTGGAGGGGGACTTCGATCTGGACGAGGCCACCGCGCCGTACCGCCTCAGCGGCGACCAGGTCCGCCGGGCGGCCCGCTCGGCGCGGGCCCTCGCGGCGTTCGAGGGAACCACGCCGACCCTCGCGCAGGTGCAGCGCAGTGCCCGGCTCGTCTCCGCGCCGCTCCTCGACAGCCATGCGCGGCGGATCCGGCCCGCCGTCGGCTTCGCCGACATCGTCCTGCCCGAGGACCCGCTGGGCATGCTGCACGAGCTGACGGGGCGGGCCCGCAACCGGGAGCGCGTGCTCGGCGAGTGGCGGCTCCGCACCGGCGGCGGGCGCGGTCGCGGTGTCGTCGCGCTGTTCGCCGGCGAGTCGGGCACCGGAAAGACGCTGGGCGCCGAGGTGGTCGCGGGCGAACTGGGCCTGGACCTCTATGTGGTGGACCTCTCGTCGGTGGTCGACAAGTACGTCGGCGAGACGGAGAAGAACCTGGAGCGGATCTTCGTCGAGGTGGACCGCACCGACTGCGTGCTGCTCTTCGACGAGGCCGACGCGGTCTTCGGGAAGCGGTCGGAGGTGAAGAGCTCGCACGACCGGTACGCCAATCTGGAGAGCGCGTATCTGCTCCAGCGGCTGGAGTCCTTCGCCGGGATCGCGGTGCTCACCACCAACCTCCGGGCCAACATCGACGAGGCGTTCACCCGCCGGCTCGACCTGGTAGTGGAGTTCCCGTTCCCGGACGCCGAGCAGCGGGTCGCGCTCTGGCACTCCTGCCTGGCGGGCACGCCGAAGGCCGACGGCCTGGGCGAGGAGATCGCGCGCTGCGCGGCGCAGTTCGAGCTCGCGGGCGGCGCGATCCGGTCGGCGGCGGTGACGGCCGGCTATCTGGCGGCGGCGCGCGGCACGGCGGTGACCGGTGCGGACGTACGGGCCGGGGCGCGGCGCGAGTACGAGAAGGCGGGGCGGCTCGTGCTCGACGCGGGCATGCCCTGGGCACCGTAGGAACATCAGGGGGGCGTGCCCCCTGAGACCTCGACGAGGGGGCCACCCGTGCGGGTGGCCCCCTCGTCCGTTCACGTCCTGGCCGGTCGGCTCAGCGCTTCACGCTGCCGCCGACCATCTTCTTGAGTGTGTTGCCGTCGACGGTGCCCGTGGCCGGGAGTCCGACGGCCGACTGGTACTGCTTGATGTGGTCGGTGACCTGGGTGCTGTACTTGCTGGTCTTGTCCCGCTTCCAGCGGAAGTGGTCGATGCCGTACTGGGCGTTGGTGCGCGCCACGACCATGTCGCCGGAATCGAAGCCGCGGTTGATCGCCCACCAGAAGGCCGCCATCAGCTGCGTGGTCTGCCAGGTGGTGGTGCCGGGCTTCACCGAGTCGACGGTGATCCCCTGGGCCCACAGAGAGGTGAGCGTGGCCCGGCCCAGCTCGCCCGCCGTGTCGGTGTGGAAGATCGCGGCGGAGTTCTTCCCCTTGTTCTCCCCCTCCGACACGACGAGGTTCTGGTAGCAGATCAGGGAGGCGCGGGTCCGCGTGTCGATCACTCCCCTGGTCCAGCCCGGCTTGAGGTCGCAGGCGTTGTCGAGGGAGGCCAGCCGCTCCTGGGCGAACTCGACGACGAGCTCCGGTGCGTCGCCCATGCGCCACGGGGGTTGGTTCCTCACCGGGGCGGGCGGGGGCGTGGTCTGCTTGTTCCCGCCGGTGGTCGGTGCCGGTGCGGTGGTCTCACCGCCGTCGTCCTGCACGGGCTGGGTCGACGTGCCTTCGCGGGGCAGGGCCTCGGTCGTGTCACCGCCCGAATTGCCGCCGGCCCCACCGCCTCCGCCGCCGTTCCCGCCGTCTCCGCCGCCCCCGCCGTCGCCCTGTTCGAGGGGCGGCGGTGCCGCCCCGTCGGTGGGGGGCGGGGCGCCGCCGGAATCGTCCCCGCCGGGCGGCGGCGCTGCCGCGTCGCTGGGCGGCGGGGGCGCTTCGGGCAGCGTGTCCCCACTGCCCTGCGGCGCGGGTCGGGGCGCGTTCGTCGCCCGGATCTCCTTGGCCGCGCTGACGATCTTCGGCGAGAAGTTGAACCAGAGCACGACGAAGGCGATCACGGCGGTCAGGAGGAGTCCGCCCACCACCACGAGCCAGTTCCCGAGGACGGGCCGCTGGTCGAACGTGGCGTCGAGGTCGAGGGCGGTGTCGTCGCCGGCCCGCCGCACGGCCACGGTGAAGCGGTGCGACTCCTCGGCACCGGTCCACCGCACCGACTGCGGCCGCACCACGAGTTCGCCGAACGCGGCGCGGCCCGGGGCGATCTGCACGGCGTTGGGCCGTACGTCGAAGGTGAGGCGGTTCGCCTCGTCGCGCGCCACGAGGGACGCGGTCAACGGGGTGTTGCCGAGGTTGTCCACCGCGATCCGGGCCCGGCCGCGGAAGCGGCCTATGAGCGCGGGCGGCAGCAGTTCGGCGCGCGTCTCGGTGAAGGGCGTGACGGTCAGCCGGCCCTCCAGCACGTCCCGGGCACCGGTGTTCTCCCGGGGGTCGACACGGATGCCGTACGCGACGGGTCCGGCCTCCACGTCCGACGAGCGGGGCGGGGCGAACGAGATCTCGGCGGTCCCCTCGCTGCCCGGGTAGAGGCGGAGGACGTCCGGCTCCACCCGGGACCAGCCCGAGGGTTTGCCGACGATCGAAAGCCGGTACTCCTCGACGGTGTCCCCGGTGTTGCGTACCCGCAGGCGGGCGGAGGTCCGGGCCCCTGGCTCGACGGTCACATCGGCCGGGTCCAGAGAGGTCCACATGGTCATGGGCGAAGGCTAGGGGGGAGAGCGGGGTGCGCGGCTGCCCGAACGACCCTGTTCGCGGGCAGGATGCGGTGCCCCCGACGCCCCCTGTGGCGACCCGTCGGGCACGGGACTTTCGGGCAGGTCCTCCTGCCCTCGCGCCCGCCCGTTCACTCCTCCCGCGAGGGACGGGTTCGGAGGAGAGTCGGTCGTGTCGGAGCGCCGCGACGACGCCGATGCCGACGCCGCGGCCGTGAACCGCCGTGTCTCCGCGGTCACCGGCCGACAGACCCCACCACCGAGGAGCAACCGAGCGTGCCCACCTACCTGTCCCCCGGCGTCTACGTCGAGGAAGTCGCCAGCGGCTCCCGTCCCATCGAGGGCGTCGGGACGTCCGTCGCCGCGTTCGTCGGCCTTTCGCCCGTCGGGCCGCTGAACGAGCCGGTGCTCGTCACCAACTGGTCGCAGTACGTGGCCTCGTTCGGCGACTTCACGGACGGGTACTACCTCGCCCACTCCGTCTACGGGTTCTTCAACAACGGCGGCACGGCGGCATACGTCGTGCGCGTCGGCGGCGGGGACGCGCTGGGCGCCACGCAGGCCATCGGGTCCGCCGAGCCGGCCGTGCCGCAGCTCGTCGCCGGTGAGGCCGTCGCGCTCGGCGCGTTCCGGGTCGCCGCGATCGCCGCCGGATCGGAGGCGGGCGGGTCGCTCACCGTCGAGGTGCAGGACGTCGAGGGCGACGCCGAGCGTTTCAAGCTGGTCGTCAAGGACGGCGAGAAGGTCGTCGAGAGCTTCGACGCCTCCGCCAAGAAGAGCGCCCGCAACTACGTCGTGGCGCAGGTCAAGCAGCGCTCCAAGACCATCCTCCTGGAGGAGGCCGCGGCCGGCGGGCAGCTCGCCAGGCCCGAGGCGCAGGCCGTGACCCTCGCCCCGCCCGCGCAGGTGCCCGCACCGGTCGCGGCGCGGGCCGGCGCGTCCGCCGCGCTGGAGTCCGGGCAGTTCATCGGCGACTCCGCCGACCGCACCGGCTTCGGCGGCCTGGAGGCGTACGACGAGATCAACATGGTCGCCGTGCCCGACCTGATGGCCGCCTATCAGCAGGGGCTCATCGACCTGGAGCAGGTCAAGGCCGTCCAGCTCGGTCTCATCGCGCACTGCGAGCTCATGGGCGACCGGATGGCGATCCTCGACCCGCCGCCCGCCCTCAACGCCCGCGACATCCGCACCTGGCGTCAGGAGACGGCCGGTTACGACTCCCGGTACGCGGCCCTCTACTACCCGTGGATCAAGTCGTTCGACCCGGCCACCGGCCAGACCCGCACGGTTCCGCCGTCCGGCCACATGGCCGGCGTCTGGGCCCGGAACGACTCCGAGCGCGGTGTCCACAAGGCCCCCGCCAACGAGATCGTGCGCGGCGCCGTCGACCTGGAGCTCCAGATCACGCGCGGCGAGCAGGACCTGCTCAACCCGATCGGCGTGAACTGCATCCGTGCGTTCCCGGGCCGCGGCATCCGGGTGTGGGGCGCGCGGACCCTGGCCTCCGACCCGGCCTGGCGCTACCTGAACGTCCGCCGTTACTTCAACTACCTCGAGGAGTCCATCCTCGTCGGTACGCAGTGGGTCGTCTTCGAGCCCAACGACCAGTCGCTGTGGGCGCGGATCCGCCGCAACATCTCGGCCTTCCTCGTCAACGAGTGGCGTCAGGGCGCCCTGTTCGGCCAGCGCGCCGAGGACGCCTTCTACGTGAAGTGCGACGCCGAGACGAACCCGCCGGAGTCGGTCGACCTCGGCCGCGTGGTCTGCGAGATCGGCATCGCCCCGGTGAAGCCCGCCGAGTTCGTGGTCTTCCGCCTCGCGCAGTTCCAGGGCGGTGGCGGCGACCTGGAGGAGTAGACCTCCCCCGCCGCGCCACCGCACCGCCCCTCCCTCACGCCAGCACCCGCCCCACGAACAGGAGTGATCCCCCATGTCTCTCGACACCGGTGACGCCCTCACTACCCACAATTTCGGCCTGCAGATCGACGGCGTCATGGTCGAGACCCTGCAGGAGATCAGCGGCCTCTCGATGGAGCAGGACGTCATCGAGTTCCAGCAGGTCTCGGCCGACGGCAAGCCGATGATCAAGAAGCTCCCCGGCGTGAAGAAGGCCGGTGAGTGCACGGTGACCCGCGGCGCGACCCAGTCCGCCGCCTTCACCGAGTGGATCGCGTCCTCCATCGCCGGCGACATGGGTGCGGCCCGCAAGGACGCGTCCATCATCTTCCTCGACTACCAGCTCAGCGAGGTGAAGCGCTACAACCTGCGCAACGCCTGGTGCACCAAGGTGGAGTTGAGCGCGACCAAGGCCGGCGACGCCGCCGCCCTGACCGAGCAGGTCACCATCACCTTCGAAGAGCTGACCCTCGGCTAATGCGACGCGAAGGATCGGCGGGTACGCAGCAGCACCGCCAACAGGAGCCCCTCCGCACGGAGTTCGAGTTCGAGCTGCCGCGCGGGTTCGTCGACGAGGCGGGCACCGTGCACCGCAACGGGGCGATGCGGCTGGCCACGGCGAGGGACGAGCTGCTCCCGCTGCGGGACATCCGGGTCCGTGAGAACCCGGCGTACCTGTCCGTGGTGCTGCTCGGCCGGGTGATCACCCGGCTGGGCACGCTCCCGTCGGTCCACGACGGGACGGTGGAGAACATGTTCGCCTCCGACCTGGCGTTCCTCCAGGACTTCTACCGGCAGATCAACGCGGAGGGCCACACGCGGGCCGCCGTCGCCTGCCCGCACTGCGAGGAGTCCTTCGAGGTCGAGCTGGCCGGGAGCCGCCTGGGGGAATCGTGACGTACGCGGTCGACCGGATCGAGGAGGAGACCGCGTACCTCGCCTTCCACTTCCACTGGGGCATGGACGACATCCTCGACCTGGAGCACGCGGACCGGCGGAGGTACGTGGCGCAGGTGGCCTCGCTGGTGGAGCGGGCGCAGGCGTAAGGACAGGACAGGGAAGGGAGGTCGGGGACGATGGGCATGTTCGAGAAGTGGCGGGCGCGGAAGTCGCCCGGGGCGGAGGCCGGTGCCTCCGAGGAGAGCTCGGCGTCCGTGGCACGTGCCACGGCGCCCGGGGACGCGTGGCGGGCACTGCCGCCCGTGCAGCGGGTCCTCGACGCTCCGCGCACCGTCGCGGAGTACGGCTTCGCCGCGTCGCTCGCGACGCATTGGAACCCCTCCTTCCAGACCGACCTCGGCCACGGCGCGGTCCCGGACGCGCCCGGCGGCCTGCTCCTGGACGCGGTCCGGCCCGTACGGCAGCCGGCGCCCGGCCCGGAGGGGGCGGAGCCGCCGGAACTCCCGGGGCTGCGACTCCCGGTGGCGGGAACGGCTTCGGGTGCGGGCCCGGCTTCGACCTCGGCTACGGCTACGCGTTCGGGATCGGTCTCGGCACAGCGTTCGTCTTCGGCTTCGGGACCGGGCTCGGCACCACGTTCGGCACCGCGTTCGGCTCCGAGTGGGGAACGTGACGCGCGGACCGGTGGCGCCACGCCGGCGGCCGTCCAGCGCGCCACCGCCCCGTCGGGCGTACGGAAGGACACGGGGACGAGTCGTCGTCCGGTACGGGACGAAGCTGCGGCCCCTCCGGTGCGCGGGGCGAGCGCGCCGCGCGCGGCCGGGCCGACCGACCCGGCCCGCCAGGTGTCACCGTCCGCGCCCGTCGCTCCGCCCTCTCCTCCGACCGCCCCGGTGTCCCGAGCGGTTCCCCCGGCGATTCAGCGGGCCGCCGCGCCCACAAGCGGCCCGGTCCGGACTCCTGAAGCGCGTGCCGTGGCCAAGCCCGTCACAGCGCCCGACGCGCCCGTCGGTCACACTGAGCGCGCCTCCCGTGTGGGGACGCCGACGGTCGCGGCGCCCTCGCGCCCCGCCCCCGTACGCCCCGCACCCGTCCGGCGCTCGCCGCTGGTCTCCGCCCGGCCCGTGCAGCCGCTCCGTCAGCTGGCCCCGGCCGGTACCGCGCGGCCCGGTGGCACGGCCGCACCGGGCACGGCTCCCGTCCAGCGGGCGGCGGCACCGTCGCGTACGCCCGAGGGCGGACCGACCACCCCGGCCGCAGTGCCGCCCACCCCTGCTTCCCCCACCGTCGCACCGGGGCCCTCGGCCCCCGTGCGGCCCCAGAACGTCCCGGGCTCCGCTCCCCCCGCGGGGCCCGGGACACCCTCCACTGCGGGCGACACGTCTGCTCCTCCCGTGCAGCGGCGTCCGCCCGTACGTCGTTCACGTCGCGCGCCCGGTGCCGACTGGAACACCACGGCGTCCACCCCGCCGGCGACCCCCGTGACTCCGGTACCCCCGGCGGCGCCGGCGCCCGCCGCCGTGCCCGTACGCCCGGTCACCCCGGCACCCACTCCCGCGCCCGTACGTCCGGCGCCCCCCGTGACGCCGGGGACCCCGGCTCCTTCCGTACGCCCGGCCGCCGAGGCGCCCTCGGCGAAGCCGGCGACCCGTCCGGGTCCGGCCGCCGTGACACCTCCGGCCCGGCCTGGTCTCGGCGCACCCGTACAGCGCTCCACCCCCGACGCACCCGCGTCGCGTACGAGCCCCGCACCGCGCAGGTCCCCGATCGGAGCGCCGATCACGCGGCCGTCCGCGAGCCCGGAACCCTCGCTCCCGTCCGACACCGCGTCAGCGTCGGTCCAGCGGATGGCAGCACCCCAGCCGCCCGCTCCCGGCACCCCGCGCACCCCGGGAACACCGCCCTCCAACGCTCAGAGCGCCCCCGGGAAGCCCCGCGCCACCGGCACCACGCCGAGCCCGGCGCCGCACCCGGCCAAGCCGGGTACCTCGGCGACCCCTCCGACGACGCCGAAGGCCCCCGCCGCCGCGAGCCCTGCCCAGCCCGCCGTCACCGCGCCCGTACCCCCCGTCGTGCAGCGCGCCGCCGCCACGCCTCGTCCTCAGGTCCCGGCCACATCTCCGGCTCCCCCGACGGTCGCGAGCCTTCCGACCGGTCCGCGCACCCAGGTCGCACCGACTCCCGCCTCGGCCACCCCCGCACCGCCCACAGCGCCGACGGCAGCTCCCGGACCGGCACCGACCAGGCCCACCGCGCCCGGAGTCATCCCCGCGCCCGTCCCCCTGGTCACCGTCGCCGACGTCCCCCGGGCCAAGGCGCCCGCCGTGCAGCGCCGGTCCGCACGTCCGCTCGCCTCGACGCGGCCGCTCGCCCCGAGCCTCCCCGGCCCCACGACCGGCCCCATGAGCTCCCCCCGGAACCCCCAGACCTCCGCGAGCCCCACCGTGCGCACCGCGCCCGGCCAGCGCGCGCCCGCGCCCCTCGCCGCGCCCGGCAGCCCCGCCGCACCCGTACCCGCACCCGTCGTACCCGTCGTTCCCCTCGTCACGTCGGCGCCCGCGCCCGCCGTCCAGCGCAGTGCCGCCGCGACTCCCGTCGCCGGCACTCGCCCCGTCGTCCCGATCGGCACGCCCGCGCCGGCGCGGCCCGTCGCCCGACCGGTGTCCGTCCAGCGTCAGAGCGTTCCCGCGACCGCGCCGACCAGCCCGACCGCCGCCACTCCCGCGACACCCGCTCCCCAGGCCGTGCCCCAACCCGCACAGCCCGCGCAACCTGCCCCACCGGCACAAGCCCCACCGGCCCCCCGCGCCACCACGGTCACCCGTACCGCGAGCCCGGGGACGCCTTCCGTGCAGCGCAGCAGCACCAGCCCGGCCACCACCACCCCGGCCGCCGCCGCCCCACTCCCCACCGACGCCGAATCCCCGACCCACCTCGACGAGTTGGCGCGTCGGCTCGTCACCCCGCTCTCCCGTCTCCTGCGCGCCGAGCTCCGCGCGGACCGCGAGCGGGTGGGCCGGCTCCGGGACCACGGTCGCTGACCGGATCCCACCGGAGTTCGCCCCGGGCCATCGCCGGCATCCGTCCGGCACCGCCCGGGCCCCGCCCGACACCGACCGACTAACCGAGAGACCCGCCACCATGCCCACGCAGCTGGACCCCGCATCCACCGTCTTCTTCAAGCTCACCATCGACGGCGAGGACCTCGGCCTGTTCAACGGCTGCGACGGCCTCTCCTCCGAGGTGGAGGTGGAGCAGCGGCAGGAGGGCGGCATCAACGGCTTCGTCTGGCAGCTCCCCACCCGCGTCACCTTCTCCACCATCCGCCTCACCCGCCCCCTCACCCCCGACACCGCCAAGGTCGCCGCCTGGATCTCGTCCCTGGCCACCGGCATCACCCGCCCGACCGCGCAGATCGCCGCGCTGCGCGCCGACGGGTCGATCGTCGCCCAGTGGGGTCTCGTCGAGGTGCTGCCGGTCCGCTGGACCGGTCCGACGCTCGATCCGGCGAGCCCGGCCGTCGCCACCGAGACCCTGGAGATCGCGCACCACGGGTTCACCGACGCGGGAGGTGCCTGAGATGGCCGGCATCCTGGGCGCCCTGGCCGCGCGCGGACTCTCGCGCGCCTCGCTCGCCATCCATCAGCCGCCCACCGATCTCGGCGGGTCCATCGGCGGCAGGCTGGGCGAGGTGAAGTTCCAGTTCAACCCGGACCAGCTCCAGTTGAGCCGGTCCGCGCACTGGCACACCGAGCCGGCCGTCGCGTACACGCGGGGCGCGCCGCCGAAGTTCACCGGCAGCGAGCCGGCCAAGCTCCAGTTGGACGTCTTCCTGGACCGCTCCGGCGACCCGACCTCCAACGACGTGCAGCAGCAGGTGGAACTGCTGCTGTCCTGCTGCGAGGTGACGCAGCAGTCGATCAGCGCGAAGGCGCCGTCGCCGCCGTGGGTGAAGTTCTCCTGGGGGTCGTTCTCGACGGTGCGGTTCGTCGCGTACGTCACCTCCGTCTCGGCGACGTACACCCTCTTCAGCCCCAGCGGCATTCCGATCCGCGCCACCTGTTCGCTCTCCCTCACCGAGGTGTCGACCGCCACCAAGGGGCAGAACCCGACCTCGGGCGCGCTCTCTGCGCGGCGCGTGCACCGCACGGTCGCCGGGGACTCCCTGGCCTCCCTCGCCTGGCGGGAGTACGGGGACGCGACCCGCTGGCGGGTCATCGCCGAGGCGAACGGCATCGACGACCCGATGCGGCTGCGCCCCGGCACGGAACTGCTGCTCCCGTCCACCACCGAAACGCCGGAGACCGAGGGCACCTCATGAGCGAGAAGACCTTCACCACCGTCCTGCACGTGCAGCTCGACGGCACACCGCTCCCGGACCCGCTCGCGGTCCGGCTCACCGAGGGCTGGGTGGATGCCAGTGTCAACGTCCCCTCCGCCTTCCAGCTGACGTTCAGCGACAAGGACGGCACTCTCACCGCGAAGTTCCCCTATCTGAAGGTCGGGGCCATGGCGGTGCTGTCCCCGTTCACCGACGGCCGGCTGGGCGAGCCGATGCTCACCGGTGAGGTCACCGCCGTCGAGGTGGACGCGGCGCCGGGCCACGGGCGTTACCTGATCGTGCGCGGGTACGACCCCGGTCACCGCCTTCTGCGCAGCCGGCGCGTCGAGGGCTACCCGAACATGACCGCCTCGGACATCGTCCGGAAGCTCGCGTCCCTGAACCGGATCCCGCTCGGCAAGGTCGACGCCACACCGACGGTGTACGAGCTGGCGACCCAGCCCAACATCACCGACTGGGACTTCCTGTCCCGGCTCGCGCGCGAGAACGACGTCCGGCTGTCCCTCGACCCGGCGGGCCGGCTCGTGTTCGCCGCGCTGCCCCCGGCCTCCTCCGCGCCGGCCGACACCACGCCGGCCGCGCAGAGTCCGTACGTCCTGGACTTCGGCTCCAACACCCTGCACAGCCGGGTGTCGGTGACGGCCGCGGGGCAGGTCGGCAAGGTCGACGTGCGCGGCTGGGACCCCCGCACGAAGCAGGCGCTGTCCTCGCCGACGCCCGCCGTGGCGAGCCGGGACATCGTGTCCGACATCACCCCGGCGCAGCTCTCGGCGCCCTTCGGTCCGGCGGAACTCGCCGCGACCGGCACGCCGTTCACGACGCAGTCGGAGGTGGCGCAGGCCGCCGCCGCGCTCGCGGACGACGTCACCGGGTCGTTCGCGGAGGTGGAGGTCTCCGTCACCGGCAATCCGGCGCTGAAGCCGGGGCAGCCGGTGGCCGTGAAGGGCGCGGGTTTCCCCTTCGAGGGGCGCTACACGGCGACGGGGGTGCGTCATGTCTTCGCCTCGGGGCGGCAGTTCACCACGTGGCTGACCGTGTCCGGGCGGCAGTTCCGTTCGCTGTACGGGACGGCATCCGGCGGCGGCGAGCCGGCGCCGCCCATGCCGGGCGTGGCGGTGGCGCTGGTCACGAACACGAAGGACCCGCTGTCGCTGGGCCGGGTCAGGCTGCGGTTCCCGTGGCTGTCGGCGACGTACGAGAGCGGCTGGTGCCGGGTCGCGCAGCTCGGCGGGCGCGGGGGCGGCGGTCTCGTCCTCCCCGAGGTGGACGACGAGGTCCTGTGCGCCTTCGACCGGGGGTCGCTGGAGCATCCCTACGTCCTGGCGGGGCTGTACAACGGCGTCGACCGGCACACCCCGGCCACCGACCGCGTACCGCCGGTGGATCCGACGAGCGGGCGGGTGCAGTGGCGGGCGATGACGTCCCGTACCGGTCACACGGTGGAGCTGCGCGAGGAGGGCGGCCGGACGCGTGCCTCGCACGGCATCCGGCTGCGCACCGCGAAGGGGGGACTGAGCGTCGAGCTGAACGAGGCCCGGACGACCCTGACCATCGACAGCGACGGGACGGTCACGATCTCCGGGGCCCGGGGGGTGACGGTCGAGTCGGGGACCGATCTGACGCTCTCGGCGAAGGGGCGCATCCAGCTGAACGCGGGGCTCGGCGTGGACATCAAGGCCGGGGCGAAGTTCAAGGTCTCGGCCCTGACCCAGGCCGTCGTCAACGCACCCGCCTTCATCACCTCGACCGTGCCGATGCCCAACCCCATCGCGGCGAACCTGCCCTTCTGAGGAGGACCGACCCATGAGCGAACACTTCGTCGGCGCGGGCTGGGCGTTCCCGCTGCGCACCGGTCCGAGCGGCTCGATCGCTCTCGTCCGGCGCGACCGCGAGATCGAGGAGTCGATGCGCCTGGTGCTCGCCACGGCGCCGGGCGAGCGTCCGATGCGGCCCGAATTCGGCTGCGCGGTGCACGAGTTGGTGTTCTCTCCGGTCAACGACGCGACGATGGGCCGGGTCCGGTACGAGGTGATGTCCTCGCTCGACCGCTGGGAGCCGCGCATCGAGGTGGAGGACGTCACGGTCGCCCCGGCGCCCACGGACCCGACCACGCTGTACATCGACGTCCGTTACCGGGTGCGCGGCGCCAACAACCCGCGCAATCTCGTCTTCCCCTTCTACGTCATCCCCTCCGAGGACTGAAAGAGCCACCCATGGCCCTGCCCGCACCCCATCTCGACGACCGGCGTTTCCAGCAGTTCGTCGACGACGCCAAGCGCTACATCCAGCAGGCGTGCCCCGAGTGGACCGACCACAACGTCTCGGACCCTGGCGTCACGCTGGTGGAGGCCGTCGCGCACATGGCGGACCAGCTCGTCTACCGTCTCAACCGGGTTCCGGAGAAGAACCATCTGGCCTTCCTCGACCTGCTGGGCGTGACGCTCTTCCCGCCGTCCGCCGCCCGTGCCGACATCACGTTCCGGCTGTCGGCGCCGCAGCCCGAGCCGGTGCTGCTGCCCGCCGGCACGGAGGTCTCCACCGGGCGTACGGAGACGGAGGAGGCCGTCGTCTTCGCGACGAGCGCCGATCTGACCGTCGTGCCCTGCGAGTTGACGCACCTCCTGCGGCAGGAGGCGGGGGGCACGCCCGAGGACCGTTCGCAGGACCTCCGGGGCGGTGAGGACGTCCCCGCGTTCTCGCCGCTGCCGCGCGTCGGCGACCTGCTGCTCCTCGGGCTTTCGGCGGCCGTGCCGGACTGTGTGCTCGTCCTCGACCTGGACAGCCGCGTCGACGGCGTCGGCGTGGACCCGCGCCGGCCGCCGCTCGTGTGGGAGGCGTGGACGGCGGCCGAGGGCTGGACCGTGTGCGAGGTCGACGAGGACTCCACGGGCGGGCTGAACCGGCCGGGCGAGGTGGTGCTGCACATGCCGTCGGGGCACGCGGTGTCGCGGCTCGGCGGGCATGCGGCAGGCTGGGTGCGCTGTCGTGTCGTGGACCCCGTCGAGGGTCTGCCGTCCTACAGCGAGTCGCCGACGGTACGGGCGGCGGGCGCGTTCACCATCGGCGGCACCGTCCGCGCGGCGCACGCCGAGACGGTGCGGAGCGAGCAGTTGGGCGCGTCCGAGGGCGTCCCGGGGCAGCGGGTGCGGCTCGCGCACGCGCCGGTCGTGGACCGGCCTCCGCTGCTCCTCCAGGTCGCCGAGCGGGCGGGCGGCGACGTGGACGAGGAGGATCCCGAGGGCGGCTGGCAGGAGTGGACCGTGGTCCGCGACTTCGCCTCCTCGCGCCCCGGCGACCGGCACTGCACGCTGGACGCGACGACCGGCGAGATCGCCTTCGGCCCGTGCGTGCGCCAACCGGACGGCACGCTGCGGCAGTTCGGGGCCGTGCCGCCGAAGGGCGCGGCGATCCGCGCCGCCCGGTACGGCACCGGGGGCGGCCGGGCGGGCAATGTGGCCCGCTCCACGATCACGGTGCTCCGCAGCTCCATCCCGTACATCGCGCGGGTGGAGAACCGCGAGGCGGCGCGGGGCGGGGTCGACGGGGAGACCGTCGAGGAGGCCAAGGCCCGCGCGCCCATCACCCTGCGGGCGCAGGAGCGGGCCGTCACCGCCCGCGACTACGAGGAGCTGGCGCGGCGGGCCGCGCCCGAGGCCGCGCGGATCGCCTGTCTGGCGGCGGACGCGGCCGAGGCCGGCGACAACGCGGTCCGGGTCCTGGTGGTGCCGCAGGCGGTGCCGGACCGGGGCGGGCGGCTGCGGTTCGAGCAGCTCGTGCCGGGCGACGAGCTCCTTTCGCGGGTGACCGGATTCCTCGACGAGCGGCGCCCGCTGGGCACCCGGCTCGCCGTGGGGCCGCCGTTCTACCAGGGGGTGACGGTGGTGGCGACGCTGCACTCGTTCCGGGCGGCGGAGGCGGAGCGCGTACGGGCCGAGGCGCTGGACATGCTGTACGCGTACCTGGACCCGCTGACGGGCGGGGCGCACGGCGAGGGCTGGCCGTTCGGGCGCCCGCTGCGGGCGGGAGAGGTCTTCGCGGCGCTCCAGCGGGTGCCGGGCGTGGAGCTGGTGGACGAGGTCCTGCTGCATCCGGCGGATCCGCTGACGGGACGGCGGGGTGACACGACGGACCGGATCGAGCTGTCGCCCTCGGCGCTGCTCTTCCCGTTCGACCACCGCGTGCGTGTGATCGAGGCGCGGTGAGCGGGTCCGCGCGGGGTACGGTGCCCGGGCTCGCGACCCCGTACCCGCTGGGGGCGGCGCTGCCCGCCGTCTACGCCGAGGACGATTTCGGGCAGCGGTTCGTGGCCGGCCTGGACGTGGTCCTCGCTCCGCTGTTCACCGTCCTGGACTCGCTGGAGGCGTACTTCTCGCCCGCGCTGGCCCCCGCCGACTTCGTGGACTACCTCGCGACCTGGGTCGGCGCGGAGCTGGACGGCACCGAGCCGCTTCCGCTGCGCCGCCACGCGGTCGCCTCCGCGGTGGCGCTGCACCGGGTCCGCGGCACCCGGCAGGGTCTCGCGGCGGCGGTCCGGCTCGCCTTCGGCGTCCCGCCGGAGATCACCGAGAGCGGTGGTGCGAGCTGGTCGGGCCGCCCGCTCGGCCCGTTCCCCGGGGCGCCCGTGGCCGGGCTGCACGTCGTCCTCCGGGTCGCCGACCCGGCCGCCGTCGATCCGCACCGGCTGCGCGCGGTCGTGGGCGCGGCCCGCCCCGCGCACCTGCCGTTCACGGTCTCGGTGACCACTTCCCGTACTTCCGAAGGAGCCTGACCCCCATGAGTGACGCGTCCCTGTCCCGCCCCTGCCCGGACTGCGCGAGCCCGGTCCGCGCAGCGGACCAGTCGTTCTGCGACAGCTGCGGGGCGTTCCTCCGCTGGGACGCCCCGGCGGCGACAGCCCCCGTCGGCGCTTCCGCCGGTGCTTCCGCCGCGGCGCCGGACGCCGCCGCCCCGGACCGGGAGGAGCCGGCGCCCGCCGCGGCCGGACCGGATCCGGAGGCGCCGGACGTCCGGGAAGGCGCGCCCGCCGCCGGATCCGAGGAGGTCACGGCCCCGCTGCCCGCCGTGGACCCGTCCCGCGAGGCGCCCGTGTCCGCGACCGCGTCGGCACCCGAGCCCGCGCCTGTGCCCGCCGCCGTGTCCGAGGCGAGGCCGGTGTCCGAGGGGGCTTCGGACACGGTCGCACGCTCCCTCCTCGTCCCCGTCCCGGGGAGCCGGCCCGCGGAGCCGGCCGTCGCCGCTCCCGTGCTTCCGGCACGCCCGGAGGCGGCGCGGCCCGCGACCAGGTCCGCCGCGGCGCCCGCCCCCGTCGAGGGCGGCACCCCGTGCCCGGCCTGCCGGCTCGCGAACACTCCGGGCCGGCACTTCTGCCGGTACTGCGCGACGCCCATGGTCCCCGAGCGGCTGTCCACGGCCGAGGGCCCGTACGCGGGCCGGCGTCCCGGGCTCACCCGCGACCGGGGCCGCTGGATCGTCCGCGCCCTGATCGCGACGGCGGTCGTGGCGGTCGTCGTCGGCGGGTTCGTCGGCGGCCCGCCGGCCGCCCGCGCGGTCCAGGACCACTTCGCCACGCGCGTCCCGGTCCATCCCGTCAACTGGGCGGCCTCCCATTCCGCGCCGAAGCAGGACCCGAAGCTGGCGGGCGACGGGTACTCCAACACCTGGTGGGGCACGGGTTACGCGGGTGACTCGGCGGGCCAGTACCTGGAGGCCGTCTTCGCCGAGCCGACCGATCTGCTGAGCGTCCTGATCACCCCGGGAAGCGCGAAGAACACGACGCAGGCGGACGGGCAGGCGACCCCGCGCACCTTCGAGCTCGTGGTCAAGGACGCCTCGGGCGAGACGCGCGTCTCGCAGCACCTCATCAACGACGGCGGCACCCAGCGCGTCGACCTGCGGGTGCGTGACGCGCTGTCGGTGCGCCTCGTCCTCCGCACGGCGTGGCGGGCCGACCCGCGCAAGCAGGTGGCCATCGCGGAGCTGGAGTTCTTCGGCAGGTCCGTGTCCTGACGCCGGTTCGCCGGCCGTCGGGACGGGTCACCCGCTGCTCCTCGAAGCAGCGTGCCGGCGGCTCAGATCAGGCGGTGCAGCAGGTCCCAGAGCCAGTTCATCAGCACCACGATCAGGACCACGATGCCGATGACCACCACGGTGACCCAGGAGCAACTGCCCCCGGCTTCCACGTTGCTGTCGTCTCTTCCGCCCAGCTCACCGTCGAACAGATCCACGGCCGTCGCCCCCCGCGCTCACTCGTGGAGCCCCCCGGGCTCCGTCGGAGTACTGTCGCACGCCCCGCGCCCGTCGAGCAGCTGTCTGTCGTACTCAGAGACGGGCGCGGGTACTCAGCGCGTACTCAGGGGAATTCGCCGGGTGTTCAGCGGGGGTTGGCGGCGTGGGTGAGGGTGCCCCAGGCGACGAACAGGTTGTTCGTACCCGCCGGGCGGTTGGCCTCGGTGAGCCGCTGCGTGTTCGTCATGGCGTACCCCATGCGGTCGTGCAGCGCGTTGAAGCCGACCTCGGTGACCGGCCCGAGGTGGTCGCGGAGGGTGCCGCCGCAGAGCCAGCCGGGGACCGGCTCGCCGAGCTCGTACTTGGCCTGGAGGCCGAGGGCGTGGCGCAGCCGGTCGGCGACCTCGGGGTAGAGGTCCTGTCCCTGGATGCGGCTCGTCTCGGCGATGTGGGAGATGGCGGCCAGGCCGTACCCGGTGTGGGTGAGGTCGCGGCAGGTCTCCTGGGTGAGCCCGTCGACGAAGGTGGTCTGGCCCTGCCAGTACTTGACGAGCTCGTCGCGGGTGTCGAGGCCGCTGCCCGGCGCCGCCTTCGGGAGGGCGCCGTCGCTCGCGAGGTAGATGTACGCGGGGACGCGGCCGCGGAACTTGCCCACGGCCTTGTCGTAGGCGGCGCGGTCCTCCAGGAAGACGGCGATGCCGATCGCGGCCTCGGTCATGCTGAGCTCCCAGTTGCCGTTGGAGTGGGAGCCGTTGGTCACCTCGGGGAGGTAGACCGTGCGCAGCATCGTCTTGAAGCGGTCGACGCGGGCCTGGGGCCAGGCGGTGGAGGTGTAGCGGATGATCTCGGCGGCGCGCGGCCAGGAGGAGCCCGCCCAGCCGGTCTGCAGGGGCGCGTTGGAGTTGGTGTGGTCCGTGATCACACCGGACCAGGCGTCCATGATCTCGATCGCCTTCCGGGCGTACCGGTCGTCGCGCGTGATGTACCAGGCCAGGGAGAGCGTGTACGCGGCGATGGCGTCCTCGCGCTCGTCGGTGCAGCCGAGGTTCGGGTTGGAGTACGAGCCGCACTCGACGACCGCGCGGGGCTTGGGGACCCGGGACAGCGAGGCGTACTTGCTCGCCATCATCTGGTCGAAGGCGCCCTTCCAGGGCTGCGCCCCGGCGTTGACCTTCTCCCGGGTGAAGTCGAGCTGGCCCCGCGAGACCAGGACACCGGGGTGGACGAAGGTCGTGGGGGCGGCCTCGGCACGGCCGCCGGCGGGGCCGGCGAGCAGCGTGGCGAGGAGGGCGGTGAGCAGCAGGGGGGCGGAGAGCAGCGAACGCCTTCGGATGCGTGCCGTACGGGATTCATCGCGCCATGTGGACAAGGGGTTACCCCTTCTTCATGTATGTGAACGCGGGACGCCTGTCGAGTGGGGAACCTAAAGGTCTGAACCATTGCCGTCAAGGGCGTTCGAGACGTTGGACCGAAACGCTATTCATGTACGTGAATAGCCGGGAGTCCCCCGAGCCGGACGCCGCCGGTCGGCGCTCCCCGGCCCGCCGCCATGGCCCGTGTCATCGGCGCAGGTCCGCACGCCGTACGATTTCCCGCGTTGCCACTCACACCGTCCGAAGGAGATCTCCCATGGCCCAGGTCACGCTGAAGGGCAGCCCCGTCCAGGTCAACGGCGCCCTGCCGGTTCCCGGCAGCCAGGCTCCCGACTTCACGCTCGTCGCCGAGGGGCTGGCGGACAAGACGCTGAAGGACTACGCCGGTCAGCGCAAGGTCCTCAACATCTTCCCCAGCGTCGACACCCCGACGTGCGCCTCCTCCGTCCGCGCCTTCAACAAGAAGGCCGGCGAGCTGGAGAACACGGTGGTGCTCTGCATCTCCGCCGACCTGCCCTTCGCCCAGGCCCGCTTCTGCGGCGCCGAGGGTCTCGAGAACGTCAAGAACCTCTCGACGCTCCGGGGCCGCGAGTTCCACACCAACTACGGTGTGGAGATCGCGGACGGGCCGCTGGCCGGTCTGACCGCGCGCGCCGTCGTCGTCCTCGACGAGAACGACACCGTCCTGCACGCGCAGCTCGTGGGCGAGATCGCCGACGAGCCCGGCTACGACGAGGCCCTCTCGGTCCTCAAGTAGTCGCCGCGCAGTCGCCGCCCGACCGCGGCGCACACGCAGCGGAGGAGCCCCTCCACCGTCCACCGGTGGAGGGGCTCCTCCGCGTTTCCCCTGCGTTCCCTGGCGCCCGCTCAGGCGCAGGCCGGGCAGAGTCCGCGGTACGTCACGTCGGCCTTCGACACGGTGAAGCCGAACCGCTCCGCGGGCGGGAGGACGGCCAGCGGGTCACCCGTCGGGTGGACGTCACGGATGACGCCGCAGCCGGAGCAGACCAGATGCTGGTGCGGCCGGTGCGCGTTCGGGTCGTAACGCTTCGCCCGTCCGTCCGTGGACAGTTCCACCACCTCCCCCAGGGCCACCAGCTCGCCCAGCGTGTTGTAGACCGTCGCCCGCGCGATCTCCGGCAGCCGGACCACGGCCCGGGCGTGCACCTCGTCCGCGGTGAGGTGCACGTGGTCGCCGGCCAGGACCTCCGCGACGACACGCCGCTGGGACGTCATCCGCCAGCCTCGCGCTCGCAGTCGCTCGAGCAGGTCACTCATGTCTACTCACCTCTTCGGCGCGCCAGCCGTCGGACAGTGTTTGGCAGGGTTCTTGACTTGGACTAGGTCCATCGTAGGATCTGTTCTGTTGACGGCCAAGGGGCAGGAAGGCTCCAGCACGGCGGGAGACGGCGACGTGACGGACCATCCCGCGCGTGTCGTCACACTTCCTGAGCACCGTGATTCGCCAGGTCCGGAAGGATTCCGCATGTCTGAGAACCATGAAGCAATCGTCGGAGACGCGCAGGCGGAGGGCAGCGGTGGCTGCCCGGTCGCGCACGGACGCGCCGCGCACCCGACCCAGGGCGGCGGCAACAGCCAGTGGTGGCCGAACCGGCTCAACCTGAAGATCCTGGCCACGAACCCCGCCGTGGGGAACCCGCTCGGCGCGGAGTTCGACTACGCCGAGGCGTTCAACGCCCTCGACCTCGCCGCCGTGAAGCGGGACATCGCCGAGGTGCTCACCACCTCGCAGGACTGGTGGCCCGCCGACTTCGGCCACTACGGCCCGCTCATGATCCGGATGGCCTGGCACAGCGCCGGTACGTACCGCATCAGCGACGGCCGCGGTGGCGCCGGCGCCGGCCAGCAGCGCTTCGCGCCGCTCAACAGCTGGCCGGACAACGGCAACCTTGACAAGGCCCGCCGTCTGCTGTGGCCGGTCAAGAAGAAGTACGGCCAGAACATCTCCTGGGCCGACCTGATGATCCTCACCGGCAACGTCGCCCTGGAGACGATGGGCTTCGAGACCTTCGGCTTCGCCGGCGGGCGCGCCGACGTGTGGGAGGCCGACGAGGACGTCTACTGGGGCCCCGAGACCACCTGGCTCGACGACGAGCGCTACACCGGTGACCGCGAGCTGGAGAACCCGCTCGGCGCTGTCCAGATGGGCCTCATCTACGTCAACCCCGAGGGCCCCAACGGCAACCCGGACCCGGTCGCCGCGGCCCGCGACATCCGCGAGACGTTCCGCCGCATGGCGATGAACGACGAGGAGACCGTCGCGCTCATCGCCGGTGGCCACACCTTCGGCAAGACCCACGGCGCCGGCCCCGCGGAGAACGTCGGGGCCGACCCCGAGGCCGCGCCCCTGGAGGCACAGGGCTTCGGCTGGGCCAACTCCTACGGCACCGGCAAGGGCGCCGACGCGATCACCAGTGGTCTCGAAGTCACCTGGACCACCACTCCCGCGCAGTGGGGCCACGACTTCTTCAAGCACCTCTTCGCGTACGAGTACGAGCTCTCCACGAGCCCGGCCGGTGCGCACCAGTGGGTGGCGAAGAACGCCGAGGCGATCATCCCCGACGCGCACGACGCGTCGAAGAAGCACCTCCCGACGATGCTCACCACCGACCTGTCGCTGCGCTTCGACCCGGCGTACGAGCAGATCTCGCGGCGGTTCTACGAGAACCCGGAGCAGTTCGCGGACGCCTTCGCCCGCGCCTGGTACAAGCTGACGCACCGTGACATGGGTCCGGCCGTCCGCTACCTCGGTCCGGAGGTCCCCTCCGAGGTCCTCCTGTGGCAGGACCCGCTGCCGGCGCGCGAGGGCGAGACGCTCGACGCCGCGGACATCGCCTCCCTCAAGGAGCAGATCCTCGGTTCCGACCTCACGGTCTCCCAGCTGGTCTCCGCGGCCTGGGCCTCGGCCTCCTCCTTCCGTGGCAGCGACAAGCGGGGCGGCGCCAACGGCGGCCGCATCCGCCTGGAGCCGCAGCGCAACTGGGAGGTCAACAACCCGGACGAGCTCGCGCAGGTGCTGCGTACGCTCGAGAGCGTCAAGGCCTCCTTCGACGCCGCGGGCACCAAGAAGGTCTCGATCGCCGACCTGGTCGTGCTCGCGGGCTCCGCGGCCGTCGAGAAGGCGGCCAAGGACGGCGGCTTCGACGTCGAGGTGCCGTTCACCCCGGGCCGCGTGGACGCCGCGCAGGACCAGACGGACGTGGAGTCCTTCGCCGCGCTCGAGCCGCAGGCCGACGGCTTCCGCAACTACCTCGGCAAGGGTAACCGCCTCCCGGCGGAGTACCTGCTGATCGACCGCGCGAACCTGCTGACCCTGAGCGCGCCCGAGCTCACGGTCCTCGTCGGCGGCCTCCGCGTCCTGGGCGCGAACCACCAGCAGTCCGCGCACGGTGTCCTCACCACGACCCCGGGCTCCCTGACGAACGACTTCTTCGTCAACCTGCTCGACATGGGGACGACGTGGACGGCGACGTCCGAGGACGCGACCACGTACGAGGGCCGCGACTCCGCCACCGGCGAGGTCAAGTGGACCGGCACCCGCGCCGACCTGGTCTTCGGCTCCAACAGCGAGCTGCGCGCGCTGGCCGAGGTCTACGCGAGCGACGACGCGAAGGAGAAGTTCGTGCACGACTTCGTGTCGGCGTGGAACAAGGTGATGGACCTGGACCGGTTCGACATCGCCTGATCCACACCGTCCGGTCCTCAGGGCGCGTCCCGGCTCCTTCGGTGCCGGGACGCGCCCGCGTTCAGCTCGCGTTCAGCGCCACCGTCGGGTGCAGGCGCGAGGCGCGGATCGCCGGATAGAGGCCGGCGACCACCCCGATGAGGAGCGTCGCGGCCAGGCCGCCCGCCAGCGACCAGGGCGGGACCACGGCCGTCCAGCCCTGGACCCGGGCGAAGACGTACGTCGCCGACGCCCCGAGCAGCGCGCCCGTCGCGCCGCCCAGCGCCGACAGGAGCAGCGACTCGGTCAGGAACTGGAGCCGGATCGCGTTGCGGGTCGCGCCGAGCGAGCGCCGGAGGCCGATCTCCTGGCGGCGCTCCAGGACGGAGATCACCATGGTGTTGGCGACTCCCACTCCCCCGACCAGGAGGGCCACCGCTCCGAGCCCGAGCATCAGGGTCGTCAGCCCCTCGTCGGTGGCGGCCTTGGCTGCCAGCGCGTCCGAGGGGCGGGACACCTTGACGCCGCCCTCGTCACCCGGGCTGATGGTGCGGGCCAGGACCGCCCGTACGTCCTCCACCGAGGCGTCCGTAGAGCGCTCGAAGACGGTCGAGGGATGGCCGTCGAAGCCGAAGTAGTGCTCGGCGGCGGGGAATCCGACGAGGGCCACCCGGTCCAGGGTGGGGACCAGTTCGAGCGGCGCGAGGATGCCGACGACGACCACGCGCGTGTCGTTCATCATGATCGTCTCGCCGGTGCGGGTGATGCCGAGACGGTCCGCGGCCACCGCGCCCAGGACCGTCACCGGGAGCCGTTCTCGCGCCGGGTCGAGCCACACGCCCTTCGCCACCTCGCCGCCGAGCGCCGACAGCAGGTCGATGCCCGCGGCCTGGGTGGTGACGCCCGCGGTGCGTTCCTCGGGGACGACGTCGCTGCGGCGGACGCGGGCGTCCACGTCTCCGGTGGCCGTGGCGTGCCGCACGGGCCCGATGCGCTCGACCATCGCGACCGCGTTCTTGGGCAGTCTGATCTCCTGTCCCATGGCGTCCTTGCCGGCCTCGGCGGTGAGGAGGTTGGTGCCGAGGCGGTCGAGCCGGGCCATGAGGTCCGCGCGGCTCGACTCGGAGAGTCCGACGACCGCGACCATCGTCGCGATGCCGATGGCGATGCCGAGCGCAGACAGCACCACGCGTGCGCGGCGTGCGCGCAGGCCGACCGCGCCGACGCGGAGGATGTCACCGGGAGAGAGGCGGGAGGGCTTGAGGCCATGGTTCTCGGGCTTCACGAGCGGGCCCCTTCCCCGGCGGATCCGGACCGTGTGTCCGAGACGATCTCGCCGTCCTTGAAGCGGACCCGGCGCGGCAGCGAGTCGGCGATCTCCTGGTCGTGGGTGATCACGCAGATCGTGGTGCCGGAGGCGTTCAGCTCGTGCAGCAACTCCATGACGATCTCGCCGGACGCACTGTCGAGCGCCCCGGTCGGTTCGTCCGCGAGCAGCAGCCGGGGCTCCTTCACCAGGGCGCGGGCGATGGCCACGCGCTGCTTCTCGCCGCCGGACAGTTCGTTGGGCGTGTGGGAGCCGCGGTGGTCGAGACGGACCCTGGCGAGCGCTTCCCGCGCGCGCGTCCGCCGCTCCCTCAGCGGTACGCCCGCGTACAGCAGCCCGTCGGCGACGTTGTCGACGGCGTCGCGCCCCGCCGCCAGGTGGAAGTGCTGGAACACGAAGCCGATGTGCCGGGCGCGCAGGGCGGAGAGCCGGGAGTCGGAGAGCCGGGACACGTCGTACCCGGCGACGCGGACGGTGCCGGTGGTGGGCTTGTCGAGGGTGCCCATGACGTTGAGCATCGTGGACTTGCCGGAGCCGGACGGGCCGACGACGGCGAGCAGTTCGCCCTCCTCGACGGTGAGGTTCACCGCGCGCAGGGCGTGGACGCCGCCGGGGTACGCCTTGCCGGCGTCCCGCAGTTCGATCACGGGAGCACCGCTCGTCCCGGTCGCGGGGGTCGGCGTCGCGCCGGTCGCCGGGGTCGGCGTCATGATGCCGCCACCCCGACCTTCAGGCCTTCGCGCACGTCCGGGCCGCTGACCTCGATCTGTCCGTCGGCGGTCATGCCCGTCTCCACGCGCACGGTCGTCGTGCCCGTCCCCCGGACGATCTGGAGGCCGTAGCCGCCGTTCTCGCCGCGCAGGGCGACGACCGCCTCGACGGGGACGGCGAGGACTCCCCTGCGCGCCTCGCTGACGAACCTCACGCTCGCCGACGCCTTGGCGTCCTCGCCGGTCGCCGCGCCCACTCCGCCGTCCAGGACGACCTCGACGGTGATGCCGTCCTGGGCGCCCGCACCGCCGCCCGCCGCGGACTCCTCGGGGCGCACGGTCCCGGCGACCCGCCCCGCCGCGGTCTTCCCGCTCGGCAGGGTGACCTCGACCTTGGTGCCGCGCGAGGTGAGCGCCCCGTCGGACTGGTCCAGCTGGGCCCGTATGACGGGCTGGGTGGAGGCGATGGTCAGGACGGGGCCGTTCGGGGCGACCTGGTCGGCGAGGGCCGCGTCGGCGGAGACCACCTTGACCTTGCCGGGCTGGAAGACGACGTCGCCCTTCCCGACCCTGCCGGTCGGCTCGCGGTTCAGGGACTTCTGCCACTGCTTGACGGCGGCCTCGGTGTCCTTGCCGTACCGCGTGTCGACGTACAGGCCGGCCCCCCAGCCGAGGTCGCGGAGGTTGCGCTCCAGTTGGAGGACGTCGCTGCCCCGGTCGCCCGTCTTCATCTCGCGGAACATGGGGACCGGTCCGTAGAGCAGGGTGACGGGCTTGTCGTTCAGCTCGTACAGGGCCTGCCCCATGGTCAGCGTCTTCCCTTCGGGGGCGGCCACGGTGACGGTGCCCTCGACGGCGGACTTGACGGTCCGGCGCTGTGCGAAGTCGAGCGTGCCGTCGACCGTCTTGGACCGGACGAGGTCGGTGCGGACGACGGTCGCGGTGGCGGGCGGCAGGTCGCCGCTCTTGCCGGACGTGCCGGTCTCGCCGCCGCGGTCGAGGACGAGGACGCCCCCGGTGACCGCGGCGGCGACGGTCGTCGCGCCGAGCGCAAGAAGGGCCGAGCGGCGCCTCACTGCATCCCGTCCAGACCGTCGAGCAGCTTCGTCTTGCACGCCTCGCGGGCCTGCTTGTACGCCGGCGAGTGCGTGTCGATGGTCGGCGAGGCGGGGTTGGGGTCGCCGCCCGGCTGGGCGTTGCCGCCGCTCATGGTCGGGTTGGTGAAGCGGGAGACGCCGTTGTCGCGCATGCACTTGGCGTGCGCGAGCATCGACTCGTAGTCCTTCTGCTGGTCGCGCTTGGGCTCGGCCTGCATGGCCCGCTGGAGTTCGGGGGCGCAGACGCCGTTCTTCCCGCCCTTGGCGGCCTCGTTCTGGCCGGGCCGGGACGAGATCTCCTCGATCTTCGACCAGTCGAGGTGCCCGCTGAGCTTCGGGTCCGGGTAGTCCTTGTAGCCGCCCTTGGTGCGCATGCACCGGACGTACGTCAGCTGGGCGTCGTAGAAGGCGCTCTTCCCGGCGGGCGCGGTGCTCGGGGCGCTGCCGCCGCCGTCGGCCGAGGCGGACCGCGAGGCGGACGGGGTCTCCGGCACGGAGGCGATCTCGTCGTTCTTCTCCGCGCCGCCGGCATTGTCGCCGCCGCCGCAGGCCGCCGTGAAGGCGAGGACGGGGAGCGCGGCGAGCGCGGTGAGGCGCAGCCGGGCCGTGGCACGGGAGGTCGTGGTGGGCTTCATGGGCTCCACCCTCGCCATGGCACGTGATGACCTGTCCATGGCCACATGATGAGAACGTAACAATGCCCCGGACCTGCGGATCCGTCGCCTCCCCGGGCGCCTGATCGGCGATCGGGATGCCCATAATCGTTCCCATGCCGCATGTACTGCTCATCGAGGACGACGCGTCCGTACGGGACGGAATGGAGCTCGTGCTGCGCCGGCACGGGTACGCCGTCGACACGGCGGCCACGGGCGAGCAGGCGCTCGCCCTGCTGGACGGCCCGGGCGGTGCGAAGGTCGAGCTGGCCGTGCTCGACCTGATGCTGCCGGGCATGGACGGCTTCGAGGTGTGCCGCCGGATCCGTGCCCGGACCACGACCCTGCCGGTCATCATGCTGACCGCGCGCGGCGACGACCGGGACATCGTGACGGGCCTGGAGGCGGGCGCCGACGACTACGTGGTCAAGCCGGTCACCGCGCCCGTCCTCGAAGCCCGTATCCGGGCCGCGCTGCGGCGGGCGGAGCCCTCCGGTCCCGTGCGGGGAGCGGAGAGCGACCCCGCCGGACTGGTCATCGACCGCGCGGGCCTGACCGTCACCAAGCACGGCGTCCCGATCGCGCTGCCGCCCACGGAGCTCCGGCTGCTCCTGGAGCTGTCGGCCTCCCCCGGCCGGGTCTTCAGCCGCGAGCAGCTCCTCGCGTCCGTCTGGGACCACACGTTCCTGGGCGACTCCCGGCTGGTGGACGCGGCGGTCGGGCGGCTGCGGGCCAAGCTGGAGGACGTACCGGCGAAGCCGCGGTACGTGCAGACGGTGCGGGGCTTCGGCTACCGCTTCGGGCCGCTGTGAGGCGACGGTCCGGGCGGTCGCGGGGCGGCCGGCTCGTCGGCGGGCTGCGTACCCGGCTCGTCGTCGCCTTCGTCGTCGTCGCGCTCGTCAGCGCCGTGACCGCGACCGCGCTCGCCTACCGGGACGCGCGGACCGCCGTTCTCCAGCGCACCCAGAACGCCGCCGTGAACGACCTGCGGGAGCGGGTCACCGCGGTCGCCGCCGACTTCGACGTCCCGCCCGACCAGCGCTCTCTGTCCCGCTTCGCGGCGAAGGTCTCGGACGGCATCGGCGCCCGCATCGTGGTCGCCCGCTACCAGGACCTCGTGGCCGTCTCCGACTCGCTCGCCGACACGGACGGCCGGATCACCGCCGAACTGCGCACCGCCGTGCGCACCGGGACCGGGGCCCGCTTCCAGCGGGTGATGTGGCGGGGCGAGCCCTATCTGGTCGTCGGCATGCCCGTGACGTACGCCGACGGAGACCGCAGGACCTCGGGCCTCGAGGTCTTCGCGATCACCGATCTGCGGGCCGAGCGCGACGACACCGCCGCCCTGCTCGACTCCGTGCGGTCGGGCGTCCTGCCGGTGGTGCTGCTCGCCGCCGTGCTGGCGCTGCTCGCCGCACGGACGGTGCTGCGTCCCGTGCGGGAGCTGGGGCGGGCAACGCGGGAGCTCGCGGCCGGGGATCTAGGCAGCCGGGTCGCCGTCACCGGGCACGACGAACTCGCCGACCTGGCGAGGACGTTCAACGACACCGCCGACGCGCTCCAGGCCTCCGACGCCGAGCTGCGCGAGCAGGAGGCGAAGGCGCGCCGCTTCGTGGCGGACGTGTCGCACGAGCTGCGCACGCCCCTCGCGGCGATGACGATGGTGGCGACGGTCCTCGAGGAGGACGCCGACCAGCTGCCGCCGGACGCGGCGCGCGCGGCCCGTACGGTCGGCGCGGAGACGGCCCGGCTGGCGCGGCTCGTCGAGGATCTGATGGAGATCTCCCGTTTCGACGCGGGCGCGGTGCGGCTGAACGCGGCCGAGACGGACCTCGCCGAGGCCGTACGGGCGTCGCTGGCGCTGCGCGGCTGGACGGACCGGGTGCGGACGGAGCTCGCCGAGGGCGTGCGGGCGAGCGTCGACCGGCGCCGCGTCGACGTGATCGTCGCGAATCTCGTGGGGAACGCGCTGCGGCACGGGGCCCCGCCGGTCACCGTGACGCTCGGGACGGCCGTCGCCGAGGACGGGGAGTGCGTCACGCTGGCGGTCGCCGATCACGGTCCGGGGCTGCCGCCGGGGGCCGGGGACCGGGTCTTCGACCGCTTCTACAAGGCGGACGCGGCCCGCACGCGCGGCGCGGCCGACGCCGGCGGACAGGGCAGCGGCCTCGGCACGGCGATCGCGCTGGAGAACGCGCGGCTGCACGGCGGCACGATCGACGCGGCCGACGGGCCGGGTGGCGGCGCGGTGTTCACGCTGCGCCTGCCCCTGCGGCGGCGCACGGGCGAGCGACGTACCGGAGAGGAAGCGGAGTGAGGATCCCTCAGGGAGCCGCGGTCGCCGTGCTGGCGACGGCGGGGTTCGCCCTCGTCGGCTGCGGTGTCCAGCCGACCGGGGTGATCGGCGCGGGCGAGCCGGCGTCGGGGCTGACGCGCGGGATGCGGCTGTACTACGCCTCGGACAGCGGTCTGCGCGGGGTGCCGCTGCTCGACCGGGAGCTGAAGGACCTCAACTCCGTGATGAAGCTCCTCGCCCAGGGCCCCGGGCCCGCCGAGCAGCGCGACGGGCTCACCTCGCTGGTCCAGGAGCTGGGCGGCTACACGGTGAGCGGGACGGGTGCCCGCGTCACGATCCGCATGGACGGCGCGTATCCGCTGTCGGGGCACGACCAGGGCACGGGGCAGCTGGTGTGCACGCTGGCACGCGCCCAGTCCGTCCTCGACCCGAAGGTCAGTGCGGACGACGTCGAGGTCACCGTGCGGGCGGCCGAGGGGGCGGTGCTGGGCCCGTACCGGTGTGCGGAGTTCCTCGACGGGTGAGACCCGCCCCGGGAGGGACGGGTCTCACGAGCGGTCCACGTCGGCACGCGGCTCCGCGTCAGGCCGTGGGACCGGGTATCTGCAGGGCCTTGGTGTTGCGTTCCCAGCCGGACCAGAGGTCGTCGTCCACGCAGTAGCCGCAGCCGGGGCCGAAGAACATGCCCCGGGCCTGCTCGTCGCCCATGAGCCAGAAGCGCAGCCAGGCGGTGGTCGGGGCCCGGAAGTCGCCGCCGTCGCCGATGGAGCTGAGGTGACCGGCGCCGCGGACCTCGCCGTAGACGGCGGGGACGTGGGAGGAGTCCCGGTAGAACGCCTTCACGAGGGCGGGCCACACCGTCAGGTCCCGCTGACCGGCCAGGTAGAAGACGGGTTCGTCCATCAGGTCGGCGCTGGCGAGGGGACCCGGCTGGATGGGCACGGCGGTGTCGACGCGCGGGTCGATCGCGGCGTTGATCGCCGCCGCGCCGCCCTGCGAGTGCCCGGCGGAGCCGATGTGTTCGAGGTCGACCTTCCCGTAGAACGGGCTGCCGCTGTCCGCGTTCCACCGCTCCAGGACGTCGATCCCGGAACGCATGGTGATCGCGAAGTTCGAGGTGGGGGTGTTGGCGGCGGCGACGATGAAGCCCTGGCTCGCCCAGTGCCGCAGCAGCGAGCTGTAGATCCCGGGCACGGCCCCGGTGCCGTTGCCCCAGATGACGACCGGGTGGCGCTCTCCCGACTGCCCCATGTTCCGCGGGTAGTAGAAGGTGTGCACGACGCCGATGTCGACGTTCACCTCGTACGGGCCGGGCTGGCCCCAGTCGGTGCCGAGCGACGCGATCCTGCCCGTCGGTGCCTCCGCCGCGCCGGCGGTGCCCGGCGTGGCGACGGCCGCGAGCACGACGGCGAGGAGGGCGCTGCCGAGCGTCCGGCTGAATCTCCCTGACATAGGAACTCCTTCATGGGTACGGCGCGTTGCGCGTCCTCGCAATCGCGGCCAGTGCCCATGGTCGGGCTCGCCGACACGGGTGTCTCCCGGCAGGAGCCCAGTGCTGTCGGGGCGGGATTGGGCGTCTGCCCAATCAAGCGAGCGGGACCCGCACCGCAACGCACCACACATGGCGGAGCGCTCCGGCCGGGCGTCCTCTACGGGACGGCCGGGCCGGAGCGCTCTCAGGGGGGGGCCGGGCAGGTGTGCGGGCCTGCCGGGCCGGTGGCTTGTGGTCAGCCGGCGAGGAGTTCGAGCGAGTCGATCACACGGTTCGAGAAGCCCCACTCGTTGTCGTACCAGGCGACGACCTTGATGTGGCGGCCTTCGACACGGGTCAGGGCCGAGTCGAAGATCGACGAGTGCGGGTTGCCCACGATGTCGGCGGAGACCAGCGCGTCCTCCGAGTACTCCAGGACGCCGGCGAGCGGGCCCTCGGCCGCGGCGCGGTACGCCGCCAGGACGTCCTCGCGGGTCACGTCGCGGGCGACGGTCGTGTTGAGCTCGACGATCGAGCCGACGGGGACCGGTACGCGGATCGAGTCGCCCGACAGCTTGCCGTCGAGGTTCGGCAGCACGTGGCCGATGGCCTTGGCGGCACCGGTCGTCGTCGGCACGATGTTGACGGCGGCGGCGCGGGCACGGCGGGCGTCGCGGTGCGGGCCGTCCAGGAGGTTCTGCTCCTGCGTGTAGGCGTGGACCGTCGTCATGAAGCCGTGCTCGATGCCGGCGAGCTCGTCGAGGACCGCGGCCAGCGGGGCGAGCGCGTTGGTCGTGCACGAGGCGTTCGAGACGATCGTGTGCAGCTCGGGGTCGTACGCGTCGGTGTTGACGCCGTACGCGAGCGTGACGTCGGCACCGTCCGCCGGGGCGCTGACGAGGACCTTCTTCGCACCCGCGTCGAGGTGGGCGCGGGCGGCCTTGGCCGAGGTGAAGCGGCCGGTCGACTCGAGCACGATGTCGACGCCCAGCTCGGCCCACGGCAGCTGCGCCGGCTCGCGCTCGGCCAGGACCTGGATGCGGCGGCCGTCGACGACGAGCGTGTTGCCCTCGACGGTCACGGGACGGCCGAGGCGGCCCGAGGTGGTGTCGTAGGCGAGCAGCCGCGCGAGGGCGGCCGGCTCGGTGAGGTCGTTGACGGCGACGACCTCGAGGTCGCTGTCGCGCTCCAGGAGTGCGCGCAGCACGTTCCGTCCGATGCGGCCGAATCCGTTGATCGCGATGCGAGTCATGAGCGGTGTCCCTTCCGTTCCGTTCCGTTGCGCTTCAGACTCGCGTACGAAATCCGCCCGTGACAGCGGCGTGATCGCCACGGTCCGCAAGGATCGCGCCAGCCGTATGCCAGACGGGTGCCCGGCGCGCGCCAGGCAGGGGGAAAGGGGCGTGCCACGCGAGGGAAAAGGGGGGGGGCGTTACTCGCCCTGGGCGAACGTCCGCCGGTACTCGCTGGGCGTGGTGCCGAGGATGTGCTGGAAGTGCAGCCGCAGATTCGCTCCGGTGCCGAGGCCGACGTCGGCGGCTATCTGCTCGACGCCCCGCCCGGACCGTTCGAGCAGCTCGCGGGCCATGTCGATGCGGGCGCGCATCACCCACTGCATGGGCGTGTACCCGGTGTCCTCGACGAACCGGCGGGAGAGCGTCCGCGCCGACACCGCCGCGTGCCGGGCGAGGATCTCCAGGGTGAGGGGCTCGCCGAGCCGGTGCAGCGCCCATTCGCGGGTGGCGGCGAACCGTTCGCCGAGGGCTTCGGGCACGCTGCGCGGTACGTACTGCGCCTGGCCGCCGCTGCGGTACGGGGCCGCGACGAGGCGGCGGGCCGCGTGGTTCGAGGCGGCCACGCCGAGGTCGCCGCGCAGGATGTGCAGGCACAGGTCGATGCCGGAGGCGGCGCCGGCCGACGTCAGGACGCTGCCCTCGTCGACGAACAGGACGTTCTCGTCGACCCGGACGAGCGGCCGTTTCGCCGCGAGCGCCCGCGCGTAGTGCCAGTGCGTGGTGGCGCGCTTGCCGTCGAGGAGACCCGTGGCGGCGAGCGCGAACGCGCCGGTCGAGATGGCGGCCAGCCGGGCGCCCCGGTCGTGGGCGGCGATCAGCGCGTCGACGACGGCCTGCGGCGGGTCCTCGCGGTCGGGGAACCGGTAGCCGGGGACGAAGACGATGTCGGCCCAGGCGAGGGCGTCGAGGCCGTGGGCGACGTGGTACGACAGTCCGTCCCCGCCCGCGACGGGTCCGGGCGCCGCGCCGCAGACCCGTACCTCGTACGGCATGCTCGCGCGGGTCGTGAACACCTGCGCCGGGATGCCGACGTCGAGCGGCTTCGCGCCTTCGAGGACGAGGACGGCTACGCGGTGGAGGCGGGAAACGGGCACGTGAACGAGGGTACGCGGCCCCTTGGGCCGTCGGCGTTCCGCGTACCAGGAACAGCGCACTCCAGAACTCGTCCCCCGTGTCAGGAACCACTCTCGCGCGTTGGCACTCATGATCCTTGGGCGTCGGGGGTCGCACCGGTCACGGTGGCGCGTCCCCGGGCCCTCGGCCCACCGCTGCCGTGGGCCGTGCCGAACGATCCGGACGCACCGGAAGAAGCCGAGGAACCACTGTGCCCCTGCCGTCCCACCGCCGCCGCCTGGCCGTGAGCGCCACCCTGATCGCCGCGCTCGCCGCGGGAGTCGCCCCGGCCACCAGCGCCTTCGCCGCGCCCGCAGCCCCCGCAGCCCCCGCGGCTCCCGTGGCTCCCTCGGCTCTCGCGGCTCTCGCCGCCAAGGCCGCGACCTCCACCGCCCCGACTCCCACCCCCGACATGGAGGGTGTGACCGCCGCGCTGAACTCGGCGATGGCCAACGGGGCGCCGGGCGCCATGGCCCGGTACGCCGGTCCCGACGGGGTCCGGACGCGGACCGTCGGCGTGCGGGACCGCGTCTCGGGTGCGGCCATGGACACCCGGGCCCGCTTCCGGATCGGCAGCGTCAGCAAGACGTTCTCGACGGTCGTCCTCCTCCAGCTGGTGCAGGAGGGGAAGCTGGCGCTCGACGCGCCCGTCGACGACTACCTGCCCGGGCTGCTCCCCGACGGCCGCATCACGGTCCGGCACCTGCTCACGCACCGCAGCGGTCTCGCCGACTACACGGACGACATGTTCAACAACACCGTGCCCGGCTTCGAGGCCGTGCGGAACCGGGTGTTCAGCTACCAGGAGCTCGTCGACCTCTCCCTGGCCCTGCCCCGGACCACCGAGCCCGGTGTGGCGTACAAGTACTCGAACGCCAACTTCGTGGTGGTCGGCATGCTGATCGAGAAGGCGACGGGCCGGCCGGTGGCCGAGGCGTACGAGCGCCGCATCTTCAAGCCGCTGAAGCTGCGCGACACCTCGTACGTGCACCCCGACACGCGCATCGAGGGGCTGCACGTCCGCGGGTACCTGCACCCCGACGAGGAGGGTGGCGCGCTCGTGGACTCCACGGAGCAGACCGTGTCGTGGGCGCAGTCCGCCGGGGCCGTCATCTCCAGCCCCGGCGATCTGAACACCTTCACCAGCGCCCTCATGCGCGGCAGGCTCCTGTCGCCGGCCATGCTGGAGGCGATGACGACGGTGACGCCGACGGACACCACCGACACCCGTTTCTACGGGCTCGGGCTGCGGCGGTACGACCTCTCGTGCGGCACGCAGATCTTCGGCCACACCGGGACCGTGCAGGGCTTCTACACGTACGCGTTCTCGACGCGTGACGGCAGGCGCAGCCTCTCGGCGGTGGCGAACACCTCGAACCACGGCTCCGCGAACACGGCGCTCGGCGGAACGCTGGAGGCGGCGTTCTGCGGCAAGAAGCCGGCGGCCGCCCCGTCGTCGCGCGCCGCCGCCTCGCCGGCGGACGCCGGCCTGACGCAGCTCCCGGCGGAACGGGACCTGCCCGAGCGCCACTGAGCCGAGGCTCCGATCAGGCCTCGTACTCGGTGAGGTCGATGGCGTAGACGCGCAGCGGGACGTCGAAGGCCGGGTGGTTCGTCTCGCGCTCGGCGGTCATGCCGAGCTTGCCCATGATGTTCTCGGCGGCCGAGTTGCTGATGTGGGTGACGGCGACGACCCGGTCGAGCCCCCGGTCCTGGAGTGCGAACTCCAGGACCGCGTGGGCGGCCTCGGAGGCGTACCCCTGGCCCCAGAAGGGCCTGCCCAGACGCCAGCTGATCTCCACGTCCGACATCAGCTCCGGCAGCCCCTGCGGCACGGAGAGCCCCGCGAAGCCGATCAGCTCGCCGGAGGCGAGGAGCTCGACGGCGAAGAGCCCGAAGCCCTCGTCGTCCCATTCCTCCTCGTACCGCTCGATGTCCTCGGCGGTCTCCTCCAGATCCCGCACCGATCCGTCGCCGATCCAGCGCATGACCTCGGAGTCGGCGTTGATCTCGGCCAGGGGGACGAGGTCGTCGTCGGTCCAGCGTCGGAGGAGGAGGCGGGGGGTACGGATCTCGGTCATGCCCCCATCCTGACGCATGGCACGGGGCCGCCACGCCACCCGCCCCCGTCAGTGCAGGGCCGCCGTCACGAGGGTGGCGATCTCCTTCTCCGTGACCGGTCCGCCGTTGATCAGGCGGTCGAAGACCAGACCGTCGACGCAGGTCAGCAGGGTGATGGTGCGTTCGTCCGCGTCAGTGAGGCCTTGGGCGGCGAGGAAGGCGCGTACGGCTTCGCGGGCCGTGTTCTCGCGCGGGGTGAGGATCTCGCGGAGTTCGGGGTGGTGCACGCTCTCGATCGCGCAGGCGTAGCGGGCGAGGGAGCGGTGGCGGCCGGGGCCGGTGAGGCGGCGCGCGGTGAAGGCGGCGATCCCGGCGGCGAGTTCGGCGGGGTTCCGGAACGCCCGGGTGTGCCGGCCCGCCTCCTCCAGCTCCTCCTGGTCGAGCGCGACCAGGCGGCGCACGAGTGCGGTGAGGAGCGACTGACGCGTGCGGTAGTAGGCGGAGGTGGTGCCGGGAGGCAGGTTCGCGGACCGGTCCACGGCGCGGTGGGTCAGGCCCCGCATGCCGTGCTCGGCGAGCACGTCGATGGCCGCGTCGGCGAGGACGGTACGTCGATCGGTGAGCATCCCCCCTTTCTACACCTGTAGAGGACAGGAGTAGCCTCCTCCTTCTACAGGTGTAGAAAGAGGAGGGGGTCGGCATGGTCGACGGGAACGCGGTGGTCGTCGGCGGAGGGATCGGCGGGCTCGCCGCCGCGCTGGGTCTGCGCCGGATCGGCTGGGAGGTGACCGTCGTCGAGCGCTCCCCCGTCCTCGACGACGCCGGCGCGGGGATCTCCCTCCACGCCAACGGCATCCGCGCCCTCGACGTGCTGGGCGTCGGCGACGCGGTGCGGGAGGCGGCGCGGCCCCAGTACACGGGCGGCACCCGGGTCCCGGGCGGCGGGTGGCTGTCCCGGATGGACGGAGCCGCCCTGGAGCGGACGCTGGGCACACCGATCGTCGGCATCCGCCGCTCCGTGCTGCACCGCCTGCTGCGGGCGGCACTGCCGCCCGAGTGCCTGGTCACCGGGGCCGAGGTGACGGCCGTCGACCGCGCGGCGCCGGGTCGTGTACGCGTCGCCGTCGGGGACGGGACACGGGACGCGGACCTGGTCGTCGCCGCCGACGGGGTCCGCAGCGCGATCCGGGCCCGGCTGTTCCCCGGCCACCCCGGTCCCGCCTACAGCGGTGCCACCGTGCTGCGGGCCGTCACGGACGTCCCCGTCGGCCTCGCCTCCGACTTCGAGCTGACCTGGGGGCACGGGGCCGAGTTCGGCCACATCGCGTTCACCGACGGCCGCGCCGAGTGGCATGCCGTCCTGGGCTCGCCCCCGGGCGTGCGGTATCCCGACGCGCTCGCGGCGATGCGGGACCGCTTCGCGGACTGGCACGATCCGATCCCCGCGCTGCTCGACGCGACCCGCCCCGACGCCGTGCTGCACCACGACATCCACGAACTCGTCGCGCCCCTGCCCTCCTTCGTCGCGGGCCGCGTCGCCCTCCTCGGCGACGCGGCACACGCCATGACGCCCCACCTCGGTCAGGGCGCCTGCCAGGCGTTGGAGGACGCGGCCACCCTGGCCGCCGCGCTCGCGTCGGCGCCGGACCCCGACACGGCCCTGACCCGGTACGACGTCGAGCGGCGCCCGCGCAGCCAGGCCGTCGCCCGCGCCGCCCGGCAGGCAGGCCGGATGGGCGGGCAGCTGACCCGGCCTCTCGCCGTCTCCGTACGCAACACCGTCCTCCGGCTGGCACCGTCCCGGGTGGCCGTCGGCGCGATCCTGCGGCACGCGGACTGGACGCCGCCGAGCCTGCCTGGCACCGGACACGAGGTGGCCTGACCCGGGCCCGCCCTGAGGGAGGGCCGGGCGGTCAGGCGTGGTGGTCGGCCAGGACCACGGAACGGGTCAGGTTCCGGGGGGTGTCGGGGTCGAGCCCCTGGGCCTCGGCCACCGCCACCGCGAGGCGCTGGGCCCGGATCAGGTCCGCGAGCGGGTCGAGGTCGCTCTCGACGACCGTGCCGCCGACCTTCCGCACCTCGTCCGCGAGGCCCACCGGGAGGGCGCCGAAGCCCCAGGCGACGCGCCCCGGGCCGGTGATGCTGATCGGGCCGTGCCGGTACTCCATCGCCGGGTACGCCTCCGTCCACGCCCCGGCCGCCTCACGCATCTTCAGCCCGGCCTCCAGGGCCAGACCGTAGGTCCAGCCGGTGCCGAGGAAGGTGAACTGCCCGGCGGTGCGCACCGCTTCGTCGAGCGGGACGGCGAGGGCGCGCTCGGCGTCCTCGGCGGCCTCCGCCAGGGGCCGTACGCCCGCCGGCAGGGCGTCCTCGGCCTCCAGGTGCGCGCGGAACAGGGCGAGCGCCGTGGTCGCGAAGCGGGTCTGGACGACCGACTCCTCGTCGGCGAAGTCCAGGACGGCGACCTCGTCGGCGAGGTCCATCACGGGGGTCGTGGGGTCGGCGGTGAGCGCGCCCGTGGGCACCTCGCCGCGCAGCCGGGCGAGGACGGCCAGGACCTCGCTGGTGGTGCCGGAGCGGGTGATGGCCACGACGCGGTCGTAGCGGCGGCCGTAGGGGAACTCCGAGGCCGCGAAGGCGTCGGTCTCGCCGTGGCCGCCGGACTCGCGGAGCCCGGCGTAGGCGAGGGCCATGAACCAGGAGGTGCCGCAGCCGATCACGGCGACGCGCTCGCCCCGGCAGGGCAGGGCGGCGGTGTGCCGGGGAAGACCGCGCGCCGCCTGGCGCCAGACGGCCGGTTGCGAGGCGATCTCCACGGCGGTGCGAGAGGTGGTCATGCAGGACTCCTTGCGAGGAGGATGCGCGAGCATCGCTGGAAAACGCGTGAGGGCGGGCGCCCACGCCCTGGGACGCGGAGGCTACCCGCTGCGCCCGGTGTTCACGGACGGCTGCCGGACGTGTCTCCGAAGCCTCGCCGACCGCGACCTCGGCGGCGCCACCCTCCGCGACGCACATTCGCTATTGGTATGAGATCGGACCAATCTTCACATCGGTTTTCCCTGGCCCTGGTCTGTTCACCCAGGAATTACGGCACAGACGTATACCTTTAAGCTCCCCTCCCCCATCATGTCTCCCGACGTGCCGCCCTGGCACGCCGTGACACGAGAGGCGGGGCATGCTTCCCATCAGCCGCAGGGGATTCGTCGGGATCGGCGCTGGGCTCGTCGCCGGGGCGGCGCTGCCGCCCGGCCGGGCGTCGGCCGCCGCGCGTGCCGCGACCGGCACGCTCACCGACGTCCGGCACGTGGTGATCCTCATGCAGGAGAACCGCAGCTTCGACCACTACTTCGGCACGCTGCGCGGCGTCCGGGGCTTCGGCGACCGCGCCGCGGGCAATCTGCCCGGCGGCTGGGGCATGTTCAACCAGCCCAACTGGGGCGGCCGTCAGTACCCGTGGAAGCTCAGCGACACCCCGCCCGCCGGCGGTGTCGACGGCGAGACCCTCGCGCAGTGCAACGGCGACCTGCCCCACAGCTGGACCTCGCAGCACGCGGCCTGGAACAAGGGCCGCATGGACAACTGGGTCACGGGCGTGGGCAACACCCGGACGCTCGGCCACCTCGACCGCGAGGACATCCCCTTCCATCACTCACTCGCCGACCACTACACGATCTGCGACGCGTACTTCTGCTCGACGCTCAGCGCCACCGGCCCCAACCGGACGTTCCTGTGGAGCGGCAAGATCGACGGCTCCAGCAAGGACGGCGGTGACGAGTCGGGGCTGACCTGGGAGACGTACGCCGAGGCGCTCCAGCGCGCCGGGATGACCTGGAAGGTCTACCAGAACGCCCAGGACAACTACGGCGACAACGGCCTCGCGTACTTCAAGAAGTTCACCGACGCACGCCCCGGCGACCCGCTGTACGACCGGGGCATGGGCTCGGTCCCGAAGGTCACCGGATCGACGCCGGACGACATCGCCGCGGCCATCCGCGCCGACGTCGTGGCCGGCACGCTGCCGCAGGTGTCGTGGGTGGTGGCCAACGAGGCGTTCTCCGAGCACCCGTACGCGCCGCCCGGCGACGGCGCGCACTTCGTCGACCTCGTGTACCGCGCGCTGGCCGCCGACTCCGAGGTCTTCGACTCGACGGTGCTGTTCCTCAACTACGACGAGAACGACGGCTTCTTCGACCACGTGCCGCCGCCGGTCGCCCCGCCGGGGACGCCGGGCGAGTACCTCGACGGCGTACCGATCGGCCTGGGCTTCCGGGTCCCGATGATCGTCATGTCTCCGTGGACCCGGGGCGGTTGGGTGAGCTCCGAGGTCTTCGACCACACCTCCGTCCTCCGCTTCATGGAGACCTGGACGGCGGCTCTCGGCACGCCCGCCACCTGTCCGAACATCAGCGCCTGGCGGCGCCGCGTGACGGGCGACCTGACGAGCGTCTTCGACTTCGCCCACCCCGTGTACGGCGTGCCCGCCGGCCTCCCGTCGACGGCGAAGGTCATCGGGCAGTCCACCTGCGGCCCGCTGCCGAACCCCGCGCCCCAGAACAACGCCCAGCCCGCGCAGGAGTCCGGCACCCGCCCGGCGCGCGCGCTGCCGTACCAGGTGAACGGCAACCTGGACCGGTTCGAGTTCGGGGCCGCCGGCAAGATCCTGGCCTGGTTCTCGATGACGAACCAGGGGACGGAGGCCAAGCAGGCGGCGCACTTCTCGATCCACCCGCACCAGCACCGCGACACGGCGGCCTGGCAGTACACGGTCGACGCGGGCGGCACGGCCTCCGACTACTTCAACATCGGGCTCGGGTCGGGGTCCGGGAAGTACGACATCTCGATGATGGGCCCCAACCGCTTCCTGCGGCGCTTCATCGGCGACGCGTCCAAGGCGGGCAAGGCCGTGGAGGTCGCGGCCCGGTTCGCGCCCGAGGCGGGGACGGGCCGGACGGCCCTCTGGTTCAGGATGACCAACACCTCTGCGGCGCCGGTGACCTTCACGATCCGCTCGAACGCGTACCGCACGGACGGACCGTGGACGTACACGGTCCCGGCGAACTCCAGCCGCGAGGACTTCTTCAACGCGGTGGCCTACAACGGCGGCTGGTACGACTTCACGATCCTCGCCGACATCGACGGGACCTGGTCACGCCGGTACACCGGCCACATCGAGACGGGAGCCCCGAGCGTCACCGGCTGAACCCCCGCACCCGGCAGGTGACGGGCACGGGCGGGGCACCACCGCCCGTCACCGGCCGGAGTGCGCGGCCCGGCGGATCGTCGCGTCGAGGAGGTCCACCGCCTCGGCGGCCGTCCGGCCGGGCGCCCGGTTCCACGGACCGATCAGGTCGTGCCACCCCCGGGACCGGAGCTCGGTCATGATCCAGGCGGCGGCCTCGTTCATGGTGTCCGCGCCGCCGTGGCCGAGGCGGTGGGCGGCGAGGAGCGCGCCGCAGACGCAGCGCGCCCCCCGCGCGTCGCGCAGCTTGTACGGGGCGTTCTGCCAGCCCCACTCGGTGAGCACCAGCCGCGCGTAGCCGAGGTGGACCGAGGGTCGCAGCTCGGGGCGGCCGATCCGGCGCCAGGCATGGAGGCGGTCCGGGAGTACGGCTCCGATCCGGCCCGGGAGTGTGCGCTCGGCGGGGGCGGGCGGCGGCAGCGCGCCGAGCGCATCGGCCACGAGTTGGTCCACGGGCACGGAGAGCAGCGCCCGCCAGTCGGCCGGCGGCGCGGGGGCCGTCGGCTCGGCGACCGTCGGTGCGGGGGCCGTCCAGTCGGTGACGATCCGCTGCCAGGTGGCGCTCTCGAAGAGAGCGGCCGCCTCGCGGTCGAGGGTGTCCGGGCTGAGCGGGGAGGTGGTGGTGGTCGGCATCCGGAGGGCTCCTGGGTCGGGGCCTCCATCATTCAAGAAGAATGTCGGGTTTGCGACTTTTGACCACACCTAGCCCCCCATCAGAGTCCGGCTCGGGCGAACAGCCCACAGAGGCTAATTTCCTCCTATTTACTCACCAACGGAATTACGTCGCATATTCGGACATTGCTCACCGGGTGACGCGGTTCACTTTCCCTCGCCGCCGCCGGGCACCCATTCGGCCGCAGGCCGTACCGCGCACGGAAGTTCACCGGGGTCCGAGTCCGGTCGATCTTGAATTCCTTGAATTCGGAGATCCAATTCCGGGAGCGAACGACCAGCTCCTCTTGTTATCCGTCGCATTACTGGCCTACGGTCACCCCCATTCGAGCGGAACGCCTAATCCTGCCGCCGCCCGAAACACCTCCCTTTCACCCGACGGCAGGAGCGGGGGACCCACGAATTCGCCGGTCCGGAATCCGGAACGGCTCGGGGTGAAGCCGCGTGTGCGCGGCCGGACATCTCCCGTCCGAACCCGACAGCTCACCCCGCAGGCGCCGGAGAGGAATCCCGTCATGCCTGCACACGGTAAGCACCGCCGCCCCCGCCGCCGCACCGTCTCCCGCGGTCTCGCACTCGCCGGAACGGGCGGGGCCGCCCTGGCCCTGCCGCTGGTCATGCCCGCCACGGCCGGCGCCGAGACCGTCTCGGCCGCACCCCGGATCGCCGCCCAGTCCCACGCGGTGCAGTCCTTCGCGGCGCAGCCCGCCACCGCGCGGCCCGCCGCCGTGCCGTCCGCTCCCGTCGCCGCGCGTACGTACACCGTCGTCAGCGGTGACTCGCTTTCCTTGATCGCCCATAAGAAGGGAATTCAGGGCGGCTGGAAGTCGATTTACCGGACCAACAAGTCCGCCGTGGGTGACAATCCGTCACTCATTCACCCCGGTCTCGAACTGACGATTCGTCGGGATTCCGCGAAGGCCGCCCCGGCGCCTGCCACCGTGCAGAAGAAGAAGAGCTCCACCGCGACGGATCGGGCGAGCCGTTCCGAGCGCCGTGCCGCGGCGCCGGCCGCCGCCTCTGGCGCCTCCGCCGCGCAGGCCGTTCCCGCTGCCGCGCCTGCCGTCCAGGCCGCCCCGGCAGCCGCCACCCAGTACGCCGACAACCTCGACGGCTGGATCCGCGCCTCGCTGGACATCATGGCCCAGCACGGCATCCCCGGCTCGTACGACGGAATCCTCCGCAACGTGATGCGCGAGTCCTCCGGCAACCCCCAGGCGATCAACCTCTGGGACTCCAACGCCGTGGCCGGCACCCCCTCGAAGGGTCTGCTCCAGGTGATCCAGCCGACCTTCGACGCCTATCACGTGCCGGGCACGTCCACGGACCTGTTCGACCCGGTCGCCAACATCACGGCCGCCTGCAACTACGCGGCCGACCGCTACGGCTCCATCGACAACGTCAACGGGGCCTACTGACGCCGGAAGTGCTCGGCGAACCAGTCCGTGGCGAGCTCCGCCACCTCCTCCAGGGCGCCCGGCTCCTCGAAGAGATGCGTGGCGCCGGGGACGACGGTCAGCCGGTTCTCGCAGCGCAGCAGGGCCTGGGCCCGTCTGTTGAGGTCCAGGACGAGCGCGTCCCGGCCGCCCACCACGAGGAGGGTCGGGGCGCGCACCCGGGCCAGGTGCTCGCCCGCCAGGTCGGGCCTGCCGCCGCGTGAGACGACGGCGGCGACACCGGAAGAGGGATCGGCCGCCGCCCACAGCGCGGCGGCCGCGCCCGTACTCGCCCCGAAGTATCCGATCGGCAGGTCGCTGCCCCCGGGCTCCCCGGCCAGCCACTCCGTGACGCTCGCCAGCCGGCCGGCGAGCAGCGGGGTGTCGAAGACGTGCGCCCGGTCGGTCGCCTCGCTCTCGGTCAGCAGGTCGAACAGCAGCGTCCCGAGCCCGGCCCGGTTCAGGGCCGCCGCGACCGCGCGGTTGCGCGGGCTGTGCCGGCTGCTGCCGCTCCCGTGGGCGAAGAGGACGACGCCGGTCGCGCCGTCGGGGACGGCGAGCCGTCCCCCGAGGGTGGCTCCGGTCACCGGGATCCGGACGTCCGAGTCCCGCACGACAGGTCCGCGCGCGGCCCGGCTGCGGTCGAGGCAGGCGAGCACCTCCGCGTCGGTCGTCTGCGAGAAGTCCCGGTAGAACTGACCGATCGCGTAGAAGAAGTCGGGCTCGCGGACGCACACGGTCTCGTCGGCCTCGCCGCCGACGCGTGCGGTCCAGCCGCGCGGTGCGACCGGCACCGCCAGGACGATCCGCGCGGCACCCTTGGCACGGACCACCCGGCAGGCGGCCAGGGCCGTGGCGCCCGTCGCGAGCCCGTCGTCGACGACCACGACCGTCCTGCCGTCGAGGGGCACGGGCGGGCGACTTCCCCGGTAACGCTGGGTGCGCTGTTCGAGCTCGACGTGCTCGCGCTCCTCCACGGCCGCGAGATCCCGCTCCCCCACGCCGGTCTCGCGCAGCACGTGCTCGTTGAGGACCCGCACCCCGCCCTCCCCGAGGGCGCCCATCGCGAGCTCCGGCTGCTGCGGCACCCCCAGTTTGCGGACGAGACAGATGTCGAGGGTCGCGTCGAGCGCGTCGGCGACCTGCGCGGCCACCGGTACGCCGCCGCGCGGGAGCCCCAGGACCACGACGTCCTGGCCCTTGAGGTGGCCGAGGCGGGCAGCGAGCTGCCGGCCCGCGTCGGTGCGATCAGTGAAGTCCATGGCCCGCCGCCCTTCCGCACGCGGCCCGGGCGCGGGGCGGAACGCCGTGTCCCGTCCCCTGCCCGTCCCTCCAGGGTAGACGGGTCGCCTCGCCGGGACAGCTCAGCGGGACTGCAGGGCGTCGAGGGCGACGGCCTGGGCTATCGCGAGCCGCCGGTCCAGTTCCGGGTCGGCTATGTCCACGACGTACCGGTCGCGCACTCCGAAGCGCTTCTCGACGGACATGACGTGCCGTCCGGCCTCGGCGAAGTCGAAGTGGTACGGCACGACGAAGGGGAGCAGGTCCGTGAACGGGAGGAACTCCCAGCCTCGCCGCAGGAGCCCCACGGTCCGGTTCCGCTCCTGACCGGTCGACTCCCGCGTCTCCGCCCCGGCCCGGTTCAGGTGCCAGGTGCTGCGCAGCAGGGACGCGCCGAAGTCCTTGCGGAAGCCGCCCAGCCGCGTGCCGGAGGCGCCGTGGACGTCGTAGGTCGCCCCGAGGTCGATGACCTGCCGGGCCCGGAAGGTGAAGAGGACCTGCCGCCGGGACTCGTCGGTGTAGAACGTGACGTGTTCCTTGAGGGCCATCCTCTTCTGGTGGGCGAAGGCGACCAGTTCGGCCTCCTCGCCGTCCGGGCCCATGGTGTGCACCAGGTAGCGGTTGGCCATCAGGGTGACCTTCTGCCGTACCAGGAAGCGGTGCTGCGACTGTGCGAGGCCCATCGGTGGTGCTCCTGCCGGTCCTGGACGGTCCGTCGGTGACCGTCCCGTGGGGATGTGAGCACGATGATCCGATGCGGAAGGGGCACGCCGCTGTCCTCGAAAGTCGTCGGTCGCGAAGACCTTCGGAGCGGTTCAGCCGCGCGGCTCCTCGGAGCCGGCCCGGACGACGGCGACGGGGCACTCGGCGTGGTGCAGCAGCGCCTGGCTGACGGAGCCCAGGAGCAGTCCCGCGAAGCCGCCCCGGCCCCGTGCTCCCGTCACCAGGAGCTGGGCGTCGGCGCTCTGCTCCAGCAGGACGGGACGGGTCCTGCCGCGGACGAGGCGCCGCTCGACGGACACCTCCGGCCACCTGGCCGTCGCCCCCGCGAGCGCCTGGGCGAGGACGCGTTCCTCCTCGGCGCGGATCTCCTCCGTCCCGTGGAAGAGCGGGGTCGGATCGGCCGGTCCCGAGGACGGTTTCCACACGTGCACCGCTCGTAGCTCCGCGCCGCGGGCCGCCGCCTCGGCGAAGGCGAAGTCGACGGCCGCGTCCGCGTCACGGGAACCGTCGACGGCGAGCAGCACGGGCCCGCTCGGCTTCTCACGGCCCCGGACGACGAGCACGGGGCAGTCGGCGTGGGCCGCGAGGTGGACGGCGACCGAGCCGAGGACCAGGCCGGTGAAGGCCCCGGTGCCGCGGCTGCCGACGACCACCAGGTCGGCGGAGGCGGACCGGGCGGCCAGGATCGTGAGCGGTTCGCCCGTGACGATCTCCCCGGTGACCTCGATGCCGGGTGCGCACCCGCGCGCGTGCGCGACGGCGCTGTCCACGATCTCCTGGGCCTGCTGCCGCAGACCGCCGTCGGGCGGCCCGTACGGCGACGGGCCGAGGGAGACCTTGAGCAGCGGCCAGATGAAGGCGTGGACGACGGTCAGTCGCGTGCCCCGCGCGCGTGCCTCGTGGGCGGCGGTCTCCACGGCGCGCAGCGCCGAGTCGGAGCCGTCCGTCCCGACCAGCACGGAACCCCGGTCCTGGGCACCACGAACGCCCTCGGCACCCCGACCGCCCTCGGCCGCGCGTCCGTCCTCGGCGTCCCGTCCGCCCGTGCCCTGCTCCTTCTCGGCCCGTCCCACCACGTGTCCTCCGCCTTCCCGTCCTCCGGCCGGCGCGCGAGCGCACCCTTTCACCGGTCAGGTGCCCGGCGGCCGGGGTGTCACCCGGGACGGAAGTCCCCGGTGACACCGCGGAAGGTCCCGTCAGGCGGCGAGGAAGGCCTCGACGGCCTCGGCGAGGGCCTGCGGGGTCTCCTCGGGGGCGTAGTGGCCGGCGTCCTTGAGGACTTCGAGGCGCGCGTTCGGGTACCAGCGCAGCCAGGTCGCCTCCATCGTCTCCGAGCCGAGCGCCGGGTCGTGGGCGCCGACGACGAGGAGGACGGGAGTGGGGTTGTCGCGGACGCGCTCGTGGAAGTCGGGACCGGACCAGGAGTCCAGATAGGCGCGGAAGGCCGTCGCCGATGAGCGGCTGACGGAGCGGTCGACGAGGGCCTTCAGCCAGGCGTCGTCGTACCGGCCGCCGGTGGTGTTGTCGATGATCGCGCGCCGGTTCGCCGGGGAGTCGGCGGCCCCGGCGAAGAGCTCCCAGGTCTCCCCGTCGAGCGGGAATCCCGCGGCGGAGACGGGTGAGACGCCGATGAGGGAGCGGACGCGGCCGGGCGCGTCGAGCAGCATCAGCTGTGCGGCCTTGCCGCCCATCGAGTGCCCGATGACGGAGAACGAGTCCCAGCCGAGGTCGTCGGCGACGGCGAGGGCGTCGGCGGCGACCTCCTCCATCGTGTAGGCGCCTTCGATGTCACGGGCCTCGCCGTAGCCCCGGCAGTCGACGAAGGCGTACGTGCCGACGGAGGGGTCGAGATGGTTGCGCAGCGGGGCGAAGCTGGTCCGGTCGCCGAACCAGTTGTGCAGCACGAGGGCCCGTGCGGGCCCTTCGCCTTGAACGTCGTACGGAAGAACCCGGCCCGTCATCGTGCCCCCTGGCAGCGAGGTGGTGGCGCCGCGCGTCTGCGGCGGCGATGGTCGACGACCGAGTGTGACGGTGCGGACGCGTGCGGTCAACAAGGCCGGGCGGCGCACACGAGGCTCGAGGGTGTCACGCACGGGGTCCGGGATGCGGGGTCTTTCGCCGCGGGCGCATCCTGGCTGTGTGACCTCGCACGGCACGTCCGGCCCCGGCCCGGCGGCGGACGGTTCCGGGCGCCCTTCCGGGACCGGGGCCGACGGGACCTCTTCCGGCGCGCTGACGCGGGCGCTCGCGGAGGCGGCGCTGCGGGCGGTCGAGGCGGTCGGCGGGTACGCGGGCGGGGTGTATCTGCGGTCGGAGACCCCGGGCCTGCTACGGCTCGCGGTGCTGGTGGGCCTCCCGGGACCGTTGTTCCGCCCGTGGTGGCGGATGCATGTGAACCGGCCGTTCCCGGTGGCGGAGGTCCACCGCTCGGGGCAGGCCGTCCATCTGGCCGACGTCGAGGACGCGATGCGGCGGTTCCCGCAGCTGGTGGCGAGCCTGCCGTTCCCCTTCGCCTCGCTGTACACGCCCGTGATCGCGGGCCGCGAGCGGTTCGGGGTGCTCGTGGCGCTGCGGGCGCCGAGGCCGGGCGAGGCCGTGAGCGCGCGCGACCGGGGCCGGATGGCCGGCGACGCCCGCCGGCTCGGCGAGACGCTGGCCGGCCTGGCGGCGCACGGGACCGCGGTCGAGTGGACCGGTGACCCGGTGTGCGTGCAGCTGTCGTCGGGTTCCGCGCCTCCCGTGCGCTTCGGTTCCTTCGACTGGGACCTGGACTCGGGCACGGTCACGATGGACGGCGGGCTGCGGGAGATCCTCGGGACGGGGGCGGTCTCGCCCTGCTCGATCGAGGTGCTCACCTCCCGGCTGGATCCGGAGGACGCGTACGCGCTGTGGGCGGCGGCGTTGCAGGCGACGGGAGAGGACGGACGGCCGACGGTGCGCAGGATCCGGCTGAGGGGTCCGGACGGCGGACTGCACCTCTTGGAGGTGTCGGCCAGGGCCCGGCAGAACACGCCGGAACGGCCCGGTGACCCGCGTACCGGCGGCCGGCTCGCGGGCACGCTCGTCGACCTCGGGACGGGTCTCGTCGGCTCGGACGCCACGGACCGGCTGCCGCGGGCGATCCTGGCGATCGACCGGCTGGGCCGGATCACGTACCTCAACGAACGGACGGAGCGGCTCCTCGGCCGACCGCGCGGCGCACTCGCGGGGCGGCCCTTGTGGGAGGCGCTGCCCTGGTTCGGGCTCCCCTTCCACGAGGACCAGCTCCGGGCCGCGCTGCTCTCCGACGAGACGGTGCGCTTCCTGGCCCGTCCGGAGCGGGGACGGTGGCTCACCGTCTCCCTGCATCCGGGACGGGACGGCGTGACCATGGTGCTCATCCCGGAGGAGGAGCCCACGGGCCTCGCCCAGGCCGGAGCACAGGCCGGAGGGCAGGTCGAAGCACCGGCCGGAGCACAGGAACGAACCCCGGAAGGAACACCGGAAGGAACACCGGAAGGAGCACCGGAAGGAGCACCGCACGCGCCGCCGGTCGTCGGGGCGCCGACCGGCCCTACGGGGGCGCGCCGTCCCGACCGGGCGGACGACGACGGTCTCGGGGGCGGCGGTGACCGGGCAGCGGCCCTGTACCGGCCGGTGGCGCTGGCGATCGCCCTCTCGGAGGCCGTGACGGCCCGCCAGGTGTCGGCCGTGGTGACGGAGGAGTTGCTGCCGGCCTTCGGCGGGCGGCAGCTGGCGATCTATCTGCTGAGCGACCGCCGCCTGTATCTGGCCTGGGAGACGGGCTTTCCGCCGGGCTTCCTCGAACCCTTCGACGGGGTCACGCTGGACTCCCACGTGCCGGGGGTGGAGACCCTGACGACGGGCCGACCGCTCTTCTTCGAGTCGATGGACCAGCTGAGGCTGGCGTACCCGAGTCTCCCGCTCGACACCCACACGGGGGCCCGCGCCTTCCTGCCGCTGATCGCCTCGGGGCGGCCGGTGGGCTCCTGCATCCTCGGCTTCGACCGCCCCCGCACGTTCAGCCCGGAGGAGCGGACCGTGCTCACCGCCCTGGCGGGCCTGATCGCACAGGCCCTGTCACGGGCGCAGCGTTACGACACGGAGTCTGCGGTCGCGCGGGGGCTCCAGGACGCGCTGCTGCCGCACCGGCTGCCCGTGCGGGCCGGGGTGGACACCGTCGGCCGCTACCTGCCGGGCACCGAGGGCATGGACGTGGGCGGCGACTGGTACGACGTGATCGAGACGGCGCATGACCGGCTGGCGCTCGTGATCGGCGACGTCCAGGGGCACGGGGTGGCGGCCGCGGCCACGATGGGTCAGCTGCGCAGCGCCGTACGGGCTTTCGCGCTGGGCGGCCATCGGCCGCAGGACGTCATGCGGGGCACGAACCGGCTCCTGATCGACCTGGATCCCGGCCAGTTCGCGAGCTGCTGCTACGTGCTGCTCGACCCCGGGACGGGAGAGGTGCGGGCGGTACGGGCCGGGCATCCGCAGCCGCTGCTGCTGCACCCGGACGGGACGTCGCAGCTGGTGGAGCTGGCGGGCGGGGTGGTGCTGGGGGTCGACGACCGTGCCTCGTACCCCGTGACGCGGCTGCGGCTCGCGCCCGGCGCCGTCCTCGCGCTGTTCACGGACGGGCTGGTCGAGCGGCCCGGCACGGACATCGACGAGGGGATCGAGAGCCTGCGGCAGGCGCTCGCGGCGACGGGTTCGATGGCGCTCCCGGAGGCGGCGGACCGGCTGATCCGGGAGGCCCGGCAGGCCACGGCCAGGCCGGACGACATCGCTCTGCTGCTCGCGGCCCGCTGGCCGGAGACCCGATGAGCAGGACGTCCCGGCCGAGGAGCGGGACGTCTTGGCCGAGGAGCAGGACGTCCCGGCCGAGGAGCGGGACGCCCTGGCCGAGGAGCAGCACGTCCCCGGCCGTCACCCGGTCGGGCCCGTGGCGCTGGTCGGTCGGCCCATGCCCGGGGAGGCTGAGGGTGCCCGTGCCGGATCAGGCCGGACGAGCCGAGACGCTCACGTCGGGCGGACGAGTCAGGGCGCAAGCCCGAGGAGGACACGTGCAGCAGGACAAGCAGCCCGAGTACGGACCCGTGGTCTTCCGGGACCGGTCGGCCGGGTACGCCTTTCTGACCCGGTCCACCGCGACCAGCGAGCGGACCATCGCGTGGGACGACGGCAACACGTACCCGGTGATCGACGTGGAGATCTCCTCCGAGAGCCACCCCTTCTTCACCGGAAAGGCGCGGACCGTGGACTCCGAGGGCCGGATCGCGCAGTTCGAGCGCCGCTTCGGCGAGGAGGGCCGGGCGAGCTGATCGGCCGCTGAGGAATCCGATGTGGCGCTGCCGGTGGTGGACCCGGCGGACATCGCGGAGGTCGCCGCTGCGGCGCTGCGCGATCCGGCGCACGCGCGGCGTACGTACGTCCTGACGGGTCCTGTCGCGGTGTCGCCGCGCGAGCAGGCGCGGGCTCTCGCCGGGGCCGTGGGCGAACCGGTGGAGTTCGTGGCGCAGAGCGCGGCGGAGGCGCGGTCGCACCTGGTGCGGTTCCTGAGCGGAACGCGTTCGCCTTCGCCTGAGGCGAAGCGGCCCCGTGCTCGGGGCCGGCTGCCGCGTCGGCCGGGGCGGGGAGCCGTGCGTCCTGTGGACGGTGCTCCCCTGCCCCGCCGTGCGGGCGAGCGAGGGCCACGGGCCCTCGGCTCATGCTCCGCGGAGGCTACCGATCAGTGCTTCTGATCCCAGTGCTGCTGATCCGGCCTCGGGTCAAGAGCCTGGTCAGACCTTGACGACGCCGGACTCGGCGACCTTGATGGTGGCCTTGGTGGCGCCGGAGGAGGAGCCGAGGCCCTCGATCTTCTTGACCAGGTCCTGGCCCTCGACGACCTCGCCGAAGACGACGTGCTTGCCGTCGAGCCAGTCGGTGACGATCGTGGTGATGAAGAACTGCGAGCCGTTGGTGTTCTTGCCGGCGTTCGCCATCGAGAGCAGGTACGGGCGGTCGTGCTTCAGCTGGAAGTTCTCGTCGGCGAACTTCTCGCCGTAAATGCTCTTGCCGCCGGTGCCGTTGCCCCGGGTGAAGTCACCGCCCTGGAGCATGAAGCTCGGGATGACGCGGTGGAACGGGGAGCCGGCGTAGCCGAAGCCGTGCTCGCCGGTGCAGAGCTCGCGGAAGTTCTTCGCCGTCTTCGGGACGACGTCGTCGAACAGCTTGAAGACGATCCGGCCGGCCGGCTCGTCGTTGATGGTGATGTCGAAGTAAACGTTGTCGCTCATGGGGACATCCTGTCATTACTCGCGCACGGCGCGCGCACGGGCCACCCCCTCCCGTGTCGCGGCGCGCCGGTGCCCCGCGCCACCCGTGGGGGCGCGGGGCGCCGGACGGCGCGGACAGGCCCCTGGGTCAGAGCAGTCCGCCGGCCTTCGGCGTCTGGAGGGCGGACCCGGCTCCCTGGACGGTCTCCACTGTCTGGGTGACGGTCTCGGCTCCCTGGTCCTCCTGGAGGAGGCCGGTGGCACCGCCGAGGGGGTTCTCCGCGGCGCTGGCGTGCGGCGGCGGGGTGATGAGGGCCGTGACGACGCCTGCGGCGAGGGAGGCGATGGCGAGCATGCTGCGCTTCTTCATGCCCTGGTCAACTACTGAGGCGCCGAGGGGTTACGCCCGACTTCGGACCCAGACGAGGAGCACCACGGACGCGACGGCCGCGAGCGCGCACCAGGTGGAGACGAACTCCGCGCTCCACAGCAGCGCGCAGACGACCGCTCCGGCCCCCGTCAGGAGCCCCAGCAGGCGCAGGATCCGGTCGCGGGCGAGGAGCAGCGCGCCGACCGTGGCGAGGAGATAGCCGGTGATGAGCAGGGCCGCGTACGGCAGGTCGACGACGTAGCCGAGGGTGTGGCCGCGGATCTCGGCGGTGACCGGGCGGGTCGCGAGGCGGTACGCGAGGACGGCGGTGGTCGCGAGGCCCGCGGCGAGCGGCACGGACAGGCGCCGGCGGTCGACGGGGCGCGCCGCGGTCAGGACGCCGACCGGGACCCAGACGGGCAGGAGGGGCAGCGCGATAACGGCCCAGGCGAGGGTCGCGGGGCCCGCTCCCCCGCCGGAGCGCCAGACGGCGGCCTCCACGACCTGGTGGGCGCCGAGGAGCAGGGGCAGGGCGGCGAGGGGCGCGTCCCCGGCACGGCGTACGGAGGCGACCGAGGCCAGGCCGACGGCCGTGATCCCGAGGCCCGCCCAGAGGTCGGCCGTCGCGCTCCAGCACATAACGCACTTTTACCGCATATATGGCGGAACCGTATGGTTGTGGTGGATGTCTCTGCCAGTGACACCACTTGTCCCCGGAGCAGGAGAAATTGGGGGACGTCATGCATCACCGTCACACTCTCGCGGCCGTCGCCGCAGGGATCCTTCTGACCGCCGGGATCGGCGCCACGATCCCGGCAGGCGCTTCCGGCGCCCCGTCCCGCACCTCGACACCACCGACCACGGCCCAGGTCGTCAACGCCCGTTGGGGCGGACACACCGGCTTCGACCGGATCGTCATCGACATACGGGGCGGCGTGCCCCCGGTCACCGTGCGGCAGGCGAGCGCGCTGCACTACGACGGCTCGGGGCAGCGGGTCCCCCTCGCCGGTACGTACTTCCTGCAGATCACGCTCTCCCCCGCCGCTGCCCACGACGACAGCGGGCGGAACGTCTACCAGGGGCCGCGGCTCCTGAGGATCCATCTGCCCGCGCTCAAGGGGCTCGCGCTCACGGGCGACTTCGAGGGGGTGGTCACGGTCGGGGCCGCCTTCGACACCAAGCCCGCCTACAAGACCTTCACGCTGCACTCCCCGGAGCGCCTCGTGATCGACGTCGCCCACCCGGTCGGCTGCCGGGCCTGAGGCGTCACGACGGACGGACCGGCACGGGTGGGGCCGCCCGGGCGGACGGCCCCACCCCCTGGTCAGTCCGCGGCGGTGCCGGTCTCCACGTACACCGTCGATCCGGTCCTGCGGGCCCGGTCGATCTCGGCGAGGCGGGCGAACTCGCACGGCGTCATCTCGCGCTCCCACTCCTCAAGGGAGCGCACGCTGTACTCGCTGTGCTCGTCGGGGTCCAGGACGACCGCGGCGATCTGCTCGTCCGTCAGCGTGCCGCCGTCGAAGATGAAGCCGATGTGGTTGGCCGGCCACTCCTCGCCCCGGTCGGTCGTGAAATGGGTGCCGAGGAGCCGCGGCTTCCCGGTGAAGTCGAGGCCGGTCTCCTCGTGGCACTCGCGCACGGCCGTCTGCCAAGGGGTCTCCCCCGGGTCCATGTTCCCGCCGGGCCACTGCCAGAGCTCGGCGCGGTAGGAGGCGCGGAGCTGGAACGGGCGGCCGCCCGTGTCGGTGAAGTACAGGCAGGCGTACGCGGTCGCTCTCGGCAGGGTCGCGACGTACTCGACGGGCGGCAGCCAGATGTTCGCCATGGGCGGCTCTCTTTCGACGGGCCGATGGGATTCCTCCATCCAATCGGCCCGGGAGCCGCCGCCCCGCCCGTGGCGGGGAGATCACCGGATCGTGTGATCACCGGGGCAGGCGATCCTGGTCGGGCGATCCTGGTCGGGCGGGCCGGCTCAGGCCACGGAGACGAGGCCCGCCTCGTACGCGATGATCACCAGCTGCACGCGGTCGCGGGCGTCGAGTTTGGAGAGGAGGCGCGTGACGTACGTCTTCGCGGTGGCGATGCTGATGTGGAGCGCGGCGGCGATCTCGGTGTTGGAGAGGCCGCTGCCGACGAGGGTGAGCACCTCGCGTTCGCGGTCGGTGATGCCCTCGGTGCCGCGACGGGGTGCGGCGGCAGGCCGGTGCGGGCGGCCGGTGAACTCCTTGATGAGCCGGCGGGTGACGCCGGGCGCGATGAGGGCGTCGCCGGCGGCGACGATCCTGACGGCGGCGAGGATGTCGTCCAGGGCCATGTCCTTGACGAGGAAGCCGGAGGCCCCGGCGTGCAGCGCCCCGTAGACGTGGTCGTCGTCGTCGAAGGTGGTGAGGACGACGACCCGGGCGCCGGTGGGGCCCGAGGTGACGAGGCGGGTCGCCTCGATGCCGTCGGTACCGGGCATGCGCAGGTCCATCACGACGACGTCGGCGCCGGTCTCCTCGACGAGGCGGACGGCCTCCGCGCCGTTCGCCGCCTCGCCGACCACGACGAGGTCGGCGGTGTCCGTCATGACCATCCGGAGCGCGGTGCGGACGAGGGGCTGGTCGTCGGCGAGGACGACACGGACGGGGCCGACGACGTCGGCGGGCTGCTCGGCGGCGGACTGCTTGACGACGGGCTGCTCGGCGACGGACCGCGTGCCGGGGTTCTGCTCGACGGTGGACTCGCTCATCGGGCGGTGGCTCCTGTGGGGAGGGGAAGGCGGGCGGTGACGCGGTAGCCGCCACCGGGGCGGGGGCCGGCGGTGAACTCTCCGTGCAGCAGGGCGACGCGCTCGCGCATGCCCGCGAGGCCGTAGCCGGAGCCTCCGCCGGGGCGTTCGCGCTCCCTGCCGGGGGTCGGGCCGCGGTCCTCGACGGTGACGGCGACGGCCTCGGGGTCCCGGTGGTCGACGGTCACCGTGCAGGTGTCGGCGCCGGAGTGGCGCACGACGTTGGTGACGGACTCCTGGACGAGACGGAACGCGGAGAGGTCGATCTCCGGGGGCAGGGGGCGCGGGGCGCCGACCCGCCGGACCGCGATGCGGACCCCGGCGGCCCCCGTGACCTCGGCGAGCCGGTCGAGCGCGGCGAGGCCGGGCATCTCGGGGAGGGCGCGCGGCCGGGCCGGTCCGGGCGGCTCGGCGGCACGGCCGCCCTCGGTCCCGGTGCCGGTCCCGACGCCGGTCCCGGGCGCGGTTTCGCCGTGCGCCGCCGTCCTCGTCCCCGCCCCCGTCCCCGTAACCGTCGCCGTCTCCACCGCCGTCCCCGTTGCCGTCGCCGTCTCCACCGCCGTCTCCGTACGGAACGCCTCCTCCGTACGGTCGGCGAAGGTCGCGTCGGCCTGGTCCGCGGTGCGCAGGGCGCCGAGCATGCGGCGCAGTCCCGCCAGGGTCTCGCGGCTCGCCGTCTCGATCTCCGCGAGGGCCTGCCGGGCGCCCTCGGGCTGCGTGTCGATGACACGCCGGGCCGCACCCGCCTGGAGGGCCACGATGCCGATGCTGTGCGCGACCGTGTCGTGCATCTCGCGGGCGATGCGGAGCCGTTCGGCGGTGACGGCCTGCTCGGCGACCTGGGCGCGGCTCTGCTCGGCGTACTCCCGGGCCTGCGCCTCGGAGCGGCCGAGGAGCCAGGCCACGAGGGCGGTGAGGCCCACGGCCAGACCGCTCGTGGTGCCGGCGCTCCAGCCGGAGAGCAGCCGCACCGCCAGGTACACGACGATCAGGCCGAGGGCGAGCAGGAGTGCCCGCCAGGCCTCGCGGCGGGGGCGGGCCGCGGCGATGGCGTAGAGGGCGACGTCGACCGCGAGGTACTGGGCGAAGGGGATGGCGGTGACGCCGAGGGGGGTGGAGGCGATGACCGAGGCGACGAGGAGGTAGCGCAGGGCGGCGGTCGGGCGACGGGCGAGAAGGGCGCTGCCGCGCAGGGAGAGGAGCGTGGCGACGGCCAGCATGAGGAGGCCGTCCCACCGCAGGATCACGAAGCCGGGCAGGACGTCCGGCCCCTCCTGGCCGGGCACGCTGATCCGGAGGAGGGCGGTGAAGACGATGCCCGCGGCCCAGGCGACGGCGGCCCACCCACCGGGCGTGAGCCTCTTGAAGAAGGGTGCTGACGGGGTGGCGGACATGCGGTGATCGTAGAGGGCCGTCCTCTGCCGGGACATCGGACCGGGGGTGTACACCCCGGGGTGACCGTGCGGCCCGCCGAGTGTCCTTGCTGGTCCGATGCCCCGGAAGGCCTCCGCGCGGCACGGTGGTGCACATGATCGAAGTCAGGCAACTCACCAAACGCTACGGCTCCAAGACCGCTGTCGACTCCCTCACGTTCACCGTCCGGCCGGGCGTCGTGACCGGGTTCCTCGGGCCCAACGGGTCGGGGAAGAGCACGACGCTGCGGATGGTCCTGGGGCTGCACACACCGACGAGCGGCACGGTGACGGTCGACGGGCGGCCCTTCGCGGACCGGCCGCGCGGCCTCCGGCACGTCGGCGCGCTCCTCGACGCCGGTGACGTGCACGACGGGAGGACCGCACGGGCGCACCTGGCGGTCCTCGCGCGGAGCAACCGCATCCCCCTCTCCCGGGTCGACGAGGTGCTCGACGAGGTCGGGCTCGCGGGGGCGGCCCGGCGCCGGGTCGGCGGGTACTCGCTCGGGATGCGGCAGCGGCTCGGGATCGCCGGCGCGCTGCTCGGCGACCCGCCGGTGCTGTTGTTCGACGAGCCGCTCAACGGGCTCGATCCGGAGGGCGTGAAGTGGGTGCGGGGGCTGTTCCGGCGCCTTGCCGCGGAGGGCCGCACGGTCTTCGTCTCCAGCCATCTGATGACGGAGATGGAGCACACGGCGGACGAGCTGGTCGTGATCGGCCGGGGTGAGTTGATCGCGGCGGAGAGCCTGTCGGTGTTCGCCGCCCGTGGAGCGCGGCTGAGCGTGACGGTCGGTACGCCGGATCCGTCGGCGCTGACGCCGCTGCTGCTCGCGGAGGGGGCGGAAGTGACGGAGGAGGACGGTCGGCTGACGGTGACGGGGCTGCCCGCGGCGCGGATCGGCGCGCTCGCGCTGGAGAACCGGCTGCTGCTCGACCAGCTGACCACCCGTACCGCCTCTCTGGAGGAGGCGTTCATGGAACTGACCGCCGACAGTGTCGAATACGTGGCAGGAGACGCCCGATGACCGCCCTCGATGTGCGTACGGCTTCCGTGGTGGAGCCGCGTGCCCGTTTCCGTGACCTGGTGGCGTCGGAGTGGCTGAAGCTGTGGTCGCTGCGGTCCACGGGCTGGACGCTGCTGCTGAGCGCGCTGGCCGTGGTCGCCTTCAACGCCGGAACCGCCTGGGACCACTACCGGTACTGGTTCCAGTACGACGCGGAGAGCCAGGCCGCCTTCGTGAAGCAGGGCATGGCGCTGTGGGACGCGTTCACGGGGAACGCGCAGATGGTGCTGATCCTCTGCAGCGCCGCCATGGGGGCGGTGGCGGTGGTCGGCGAGTACGGCAGCGGGCTGATCCGGACGACGTTCGCGGCGGTGCCGGCGCGGAGCTCGGTGATGGGGGCGAAGGTACTGGTCGTGGCGGCCGTGCAGACGCTCTTCGGGGCGGTGGTCGCGGCCGGTTCGTTCTGGTCGACGCAGGCGATCCTGGACGTACGGGGTGCCGGTCTGCCGATCACGCACCCGGGGGCGCTGCGGATCGTCGTCGCGTCCGCGCTGCTCGCGCCGGTCTGCGCGCTGGTCGGGATGGCGCTGGGCGCGCTGCTGCGGCAGAGCGCGATCTCGATCGTCGGCTCGGTGGTGCTGCTCCTGCTGCTGCCGTCGGTGCTCTCCGACCGGCGGCACCTCACGGCTGTGCTGGCCCACGCGACGCCGCTGCACGCGTGGCGGCGGCTGGTGCCGGCGGGGTTCGGCGAGGTCCTGTACCCGTGGACGACCGGTGCGGCATGGCTGGTGTACGCGCTGTGGGCGCTGGGCGCGGCCGTGGTGACCGTGCTCGCGGTGCGCCGCAGGGACCAGTAGCGCCGCACGGGCCGGTCACGCGCCGCCGGTGAGGTCGCGGCCGAGGCGGCGGCGGACGAGGTGCTCGTGGACGAGGCGCCCGGCGAGGGCGCCTCCGTACACGACGAAGCCGACGCCGACGAGCCAGGACTGGAGGACGAGGACGGTGCCGAACTGGCCGTACGTGACCGCGTTGGAGGCGATGAGCGGGGAGAAGACGAGCTGGGAGAAGATCCGCAGCCCGAGCAGTCCGAGCGCGGTGAGGACGGCGCCGGGGGCGAGGGCGCGCCAGCGGATGCGGCCGCAGAGGAGGAAGCGCTGCGACCACCAGAAGAAGAGGAAGGTGCCGACGAGGTCGGCGACGGCGACGGCGAGGGTCGTCGAGGCCGGTGACTCCTCGGGGGCGGGGGTGGCGACGAAGAGGAGCAGGGCGGCGACGAGGACGGCGAGCCAGACGACGTGCCGCCACATGGTGTGCCAGCGGGCGGTGGGGAGGTCCCAGGCCCGCTCGTACCCGGTCTGGACGGCGGATCCGAAGGTGACGCCGAACGCGGCGAGGGCGGCGAGGCCGAAGGCGGTGGTGCGCTGGAGGGCCTGCCCCGGCTGGCCGAAGAGCCGCTCGACCTCCTCCTCGGAGACCTCGGAGACGCCGAGGCCCTGGACCAGCCAGCGGGCGAATCCCTTTCCGCTGGCGAGGTCGGCCGCCGCGACGACGATGAGGAGCGGGACGAGGGTGAGCAGGCTGAGCGCCGCGAAGCCCATGGCGCGGTGCATGAGTTCCATGGCGCGGCCGCGGTTCCAGGCGAGGCCGACCGATGAGGCGAGAAGGCGGGTGTGGAGCCGGTGGAACCAGTGACCCTGCTCGGTGGGGGAAGCGTCGTCCGGCGGGCCGGGAGTGGGGGGCATGGTTCGTGGGGTACCCGTCCGGGGGCCGGGACACCACCGAGGTGAGTCCTAACGGGTGACGCCCCGCTTGGTGGGGGCGGGCCGGGTGGATCGAGTCAGCGGGTGAAGGGGCGTGCTCCGGGGCCGGGGCGGACGGTGACGTCCCGGGCGGCGAGGGTGGCGTGCTCCTCGCCCTCGCACTGGACGACCACGCGGACGGGCGACCCGCAGTCGGTGTGCCGGATGTCGAGCACGGGCCCCTCGGGATCTCCCGCGTAGGCGTCCCCCCACTGCTTCAGGGCGAGGAGTACGGGCCAGAGGTCGACGCCCTTGGGGGTGAGCCGGTACTCGTACCGGGTGCGGGCACCGGGTTCGCGGTAGGGCTCGGCGCGCAGGACGCCGGCCGTGACGAGCTTGCGGAGGCGGTCGGCGAGGACGGCCTCGGAGAGGCCGAGGTGGCGCCGGAACTCGTCGTAGCGTCGGACCCCGTTGAAGGCGTCCCGCAGGATGAGCAGGCTCCACTTCTCGCCGACGAGGTCCAGGGTGCGGCGGACCGAGCAGTTCTCGGTGTCCGTCTCCAGCCACTTCATCGTCACACTCTAGCCACCTGACTGCGTCGTTGACAGTCAGCTGACGCGAGAGCTAGCTTCGCCGTACAGAGTCAGCAGGTGGGCGGGCCGGACAGGCCCTCACGGAGCGGAGTTGTGACAGTGCGGTCACGGACGGTCGAGTGGCAGGACGCGGGGGCGAGCGCCCGGGCCGCGGGGACGATGGCGGGGCTCGACTTCCTGCGCGAGATGGTGGCCGGGCGGCTGCCCGGGCCCCCGATCGCCGCACTGCTCGGCTTCGGCCTCGAAGAGGTCGAGGAGGGCCGGGCGGTGTTCGCCTTCGAGCCGGGCGAGGAGCACTACAACCCGATCGGGAGCGTGCACGGCGGGGTGTACGCGACCCTGCTCGACTCCGCCGCCGGCTGCGCGGTGCACTCCACGCTCCCCCAGGGCACGGCGTACACCTCGCTCGACCTGTCGACCCGCTTCCTCCGGCCGATCACGATGGACACCGGGAAGGTGCGGGCGATCGGGACCGTCCTGTCGCGGGGGCGCCGCACCGCGCTGGCGGAGGCGGGCCTGTACGACGCGGAGGACCGGCTGCTCGCGCACGCGACCAGCACCTGCATGCTCTTCCCGATGCCCGCGTAGGCGCCGCGCAGACGCCGCGCAGACACCGCGTGGACGCCCGCCGGACGTACCGGTCCGGTTCGACGCGCCGGGCGGTGCTCAGCGGGTGCCGGGGACCGGGCGGGTGCGGGTGCAGCCGTCCGGGGCGACGTCGGGAACGCCGTTGGCCTGGAGCGCCGCGCTCACCAGCGTGGCGAGCAGGTCGATGTCGGAGCCCATGTCCAGACGGACCGTCACCCACCCGGAGCCGGCGCACAGACGGACCGCGCTCGACCCGAGGAGAGCCGGGCGCAGCTTCGCGACCATGGCCCGGGTGAGGTGGACGTCGGCCTCGTGCTCCCCGTGGAAGTGCACGATCTCCTGTGTCGCGGTGCCCAGACCGAGCTCGGCACCGCAATGGGTGCGGCCGGGGGTCAGCGAGGGCCAGCTCATCAGACGTTCACTGGCATGCCTGGCCGTGTTCATACCGAGGAGCGTGCCGGGCCACGGAGCCGCGCACAAGCATCCTGGCGAAAGAATCCCGCGCAGGTGTGAAACAGGCTGCGGGCTGGCCGAAGTGACCGTGTGTCACGGGGCCCGTGGGACCGGGGTGGCGTGGGGTCACTCCGGCCGACGGGCGCGGACGCGGGCCGCGAGGACGGCCACGTCGTCCTCGGCCCGGTGCGCGTCGAGGCGCCGCAGCACCTCCTCGACGACCTGGTGGGGGCCCGGGTCCGGGGGAAGCCTGAGCGAGGCGAGGCGGGCCAGCGACACGTCGATGTCCTCGCCGCGGCGCTCGACGAGACCGTCGGTGAAGAGCAGCAGCGTCTCGGCGGGGGTGAGCGTACGGGTGGTGGGCTCGTAGCCGCCGACGCCGGTGCCGAGCGGCGGGCCCACCGGGAGGTCGACCAGCTCGGCCGAACCGTCCGCGCCGAACACGGCGGGCGGCAGGTGCCCCGCGCTCGCGAAGGTCGCGGCACCGCGCGCCGGGTCGACCCGGACGAGGAGGCAGGTGGCGGGGCGGCGGGCGTCGTCCTCGGCGACCACGGAGTCGAGGTGGCGCAGGACCCGGTGCGGCGGCAGGTCCGTGGCGGCGACCTCGCGGAGCACCGTGCGGTAGGCGTTCATGTCGACGGCCGCGTCGAGGCCGTGGCCCATCACGTCACCGACGACGAGGAGGGTGCGGCCGAAGTGGAGCCGTACCGTCTCGAACCAGTCGCCGCCGACGAGGGTGCGGGCCCCGGCGGGGAGGTAGCCGCCCGCGATCTCCAGGTTGGGGTGCGGCCTGCCCGGCTCGGCGACGAGGGCGCGCTGGAGGTGGAGGGCGGTGTCCTCGGTGGCGGCGAGGCGGCGCGCGTGGCGGATGTGGCGGGCCGCCAGGCGGGCGGCGTGGTGGACGGTGGCGGCCTCGTGGGCGGTGAGGGCGTGGCCGTCGGTACGGATGGCGGTGACCGTTCCGAGGGGTTTCTCGTCCTCGCCGACGGCGAGCGCGACGGTGAGGCTGTGCGCGGGGCCCGGGGCAGCGTGTGCCGGGCCCGGGGCAGCGTGTGCGGGACCCCGGGCGGCGTGTGTGGGGCTCTCGGCGCGGGGATCGGCCCCGGGCCGGTCCGGCTCCGAGGTCAGGCGCGCCGTCGCCGCCCGGCGCGGCGGGACGCCCCGCTCGCCGGCGAGGTCGACCACGGCGGAGCCGCCCAGCCTGCGCACCAGGAAGGTGGCGAGTTCGCGGCAGGTGTTCGTCTCGTCGAGCGTCGTGCCGATCTCGCCGATCGCCTGCTCCATCGCCCGGACCCTGGCCAGGAGGGCCTCGTCCCGTTCCGCCACGACACCTCCACCGCCGCGCGGTCTCCGGGCGGCGTGCCCGGTCCCCTCATTGCACCAGCGGGTCGCGGCCCGCGCGCGGGCACGGACCTCGCGGAACGGTTGTGCGGTGCTGCCGGATCTGATCAAGTACCCCTGAGGCTACTGGCCAGTAAGAGTTTTCGCTCCCCGGGGGGACAGGCATGACGACCGGATTCTTCAGCTCCGTGGACGATGTCGCCGAGCGGCTCGCCACGACCGGCTACCTGGCGTCGCAGGCCGTCGCCACCACCGTCTTCCTCGCTGACCGGCTCGGCAAGCCGCTCCTGGTCGAAGGACCCGCGGGCGTCGGCAAGACGGAGCTGGCCAAGGCCGTCGCCGAGGTGACGGGCGCCCGGCTCGTCCGGCTCCAGTGCTACGAGGGCGTCGACGAGGCCCGCGCGCTGTACGAGTGGAACCACGCCAAGCAGCTGCTGCGGATCACGGCGGGGCGCGGCGAGTCCTGGGACGAGACGCGGACGGACATCTTCTCCGAGGAGTTCCTCCTCGCCCGGCCGCTGCTCACCGCCATCCGGTCCGAGGAGCCGACCGTCCTCCTCGTCGACGAGACCGACAAGGCCGACGTCGAGGTCGAGGGCCTGCTCCTGGAGGTGCTCGGCGACTTCCAGGTGACCGTGCCCGAGCTCGGGACGATCGCGGCGGTACGGCGGCCCTTCGTCGTCCTCACGTCGAACGCGAGCCGCGAACTGTCCGAGGCACTCCGGCGGCGCTGCCTCTTCCTGCACATCGGGTTCCCGGAGGAGGAGCTGGAGCTCCGGATCGTCACCCGCAAGGTGCCCGGGCTCGACGCCGCGCTCGCGGCGTCCGTCGTCCGGGTCGTGGGGGCGCTGCGCGCCATGGACCTGCGCAAGGTGCCGTCCGTGTCGGAGACGATCGACTGGGCGCGCACCCTGCTGGCGCTCGGCGCGGACCGGCTGGACGAGCACGTCGTACGGGACAGTCTGGGGGTCCTCCTCAAGCACCAGGAGGACATCGTGAAGGCCGCGGCCAAGCTCGACCTGGACGCGGTGTGAGCCCGTCGGAACCGGCCGGTGCGGTTCCGGAGGCGACGGGGGCGGCTTCGGAAGCCGCCGGGACGGCGGAACGGCTCACCGGTCTGGTGGCGGCACTGCGCGACCACGGGTTCGGGATCGGGACGGGCGAGACCGTGGACGCGGGGCACGCCCTGGAGGCGGTCGGGTTCACGGACCGCGAGCGGGTGCGGGAGGCACTGGCGGCCACGCTGCTCCACGGGGAGCGGCAGCGTCCCGTCTTCGACCGGGTCTTCGACCTGTACTTCCCGGTCGGCGGCGGGGTGCGGACGGCCTTCGACGGCACCGCGGCCGACCTCGCCGAGCTGCGGGAGCGGCTCGCGGCGGCGCTGGCCGCCGACGACGGGGCCGCCCTCGGGCTGCTCGCCGCCGAGGCGGTGGGCGGATTCGGCGGCTTCGGCTCCGGCCCGGAGACGGACGGCTGGTCCTCGTACCAGACGCTGTCCCGGCTGCGCCCCGAGACCCTCCTCGCGCGGGTCCGGGCGGCGCGGCGGAGCGCGGAGCCCGAGTTCGCCGACCGGCTGCTCGACGACGAGATCCGGCGGCGGATCGAGGCCTTTCGCGAGCGGGTCAGGACCGAGGCACGGCGGCGGGTCGCCGAGCGGCAGGGCCGGAACCGGGTCGCGCGGCGGGCGGTCGCGGGGACGGCGGACGGGGTGGACTTCCTGCTCGCCGGGCGGGCTCAGCTGGACGAGCTGCGCCGTACGGTACGGCCGCTGGCGCGGAAGCTGGCCACCCGGCTGGCGGCCCGGCGGCGCCGGGCGGCGCGTGGGGAGATCGATCTGCGGCGGACACTGCGCCGCTCGCTGGCGACCGGAGGCGTCCCGGTGCGTCCGGTGCTGCGGCGGCGCCGTCCCGGACGGCCCGAGCTGGTGCTGCTCTGCGACGTGTCGGGGTCGGTGGCCGGTTTCGCACAGTTCACGATGCTGCTGGTGCAGGCCCTGCACGACCAGTTCAGCCGCGTACGGGTCTTCGCCTTCGTCAATCGGGTCGACGAGGTGACGGGGCTGATCGCGCGGGGCGCCGCGGACCCGGCGGGGCTCGGCGACCGCATCCTCGCGGAGGCGGAGCTGACCGGCTGGCACGGGCAGAGCGACTACGGGACGGCGCTCGGCGAGTTCGCCGACCGGTACGCGGAAGCCGTCGGCCCGCGCACGGTGCTCTTCGTCCTCGGTGACGCGCGGACCAACCGCGCCGACCCCAACCTCGCGGCGCTGAAGCGGGTCGCGGACCGGGCGCGGCGGGTCCACTGGCTCAACCCCGAGCAGCCCTCACTGTGGGGCACGGGCGACTCCGAGGCCCCGGCCTACGCCGAGATCGTGGACATGCGCCCGTGCCGCAACGCGCGCCAGCTCGGCGCGCTGATCGGCCGCCTGCTGCCGGTCTGACACACCGGCCCCACTCCGATGACACCGGGCCGTGCGGCACCGGGCGTGACACGATCGACCCATGTCCACCGCATCAGACGGTCCCGGGACGGACCTCCCCCGCGGCATCGGCGCGCCCGCGACGCGCGCCCTCGTCGCCGCCGGCTACACCCGGCTCGCCCAGCTCGCCGACGTACCCGCCGCCGAGCTGGCCGCCCTGCACGGCGTGGGGCCGAAGGCGCTGCGCGTGCTGGGCGAGGCGCTGGCGGAGCAGGGCCGGTCCCTGGGGTAGACGGCCGGTCCCAGGGGTGGACGCGCTGCTTAGGGGGGTCGTACGGGTGTCGGTTGTCCGGCGGCCGGGCCGCCGATTAGCGTGACCTTCATGGAACTCTTGGGAGAGATCGTCGCCGGCCGCCCTCTGTACGTCGTCGCCGTGAAGGAGGAGGCGCAGTTCCTCGACACCGATCTGCCGGTGCTGCTCACCGGCATGGGCAAGGTGAACGCGGCGACCGCCCTCGCGACCGTGCTCGGCCGGGGGCCGCGGCCGTCCGGGATCGTGAATCTGGGGACCGCCGGGGCGCTGCGCCCGGGCTTCATGGGGACGCATGTCGTCGGCACCGTGCTCCAGCACGACTTCGACGGTGCGCTCCTCGCCACGCTGACCGGTGAGACGTACGGAGAGCCGCTGACCCTGCCCGACGGCGGTGACGTGGTCCTGGCCACCGGGGACGCGTTCATCGCGGACGAGGCCTCCCGCGCCCGGCTCGCGGAGCGGGCGGCGCTCGTCGACATGGAGGGGTACGCGCTGGCCACGGTCGCCCAGGTCGCCGGCGTACCGCTGCGGATGGTGAAGCACGTCAGCGACGAGGCGGGGGACGGAGCGGCCCGCACCTGGCGCGAGTCGGTCGCCGAGTGCGCCCGGGCGCTGGCCGACTGGGCGGCGGCGAACACGCCGTACCGCGCCTGAGGCGAACGGCCCGAACCCTGGATCCCCCCGGATGCCCTGGAGCCCGCCCGAGCCGTCACAGCGGCCCGGGCGGGCTCCAGGAATGTGCGTCAGCGGTGCTGGAAGTGGACCTCCGGGTTGTTCGGGGTGGGTCCGTCGAGGACGGGCCGCGCGAGTCCGCGCAGATGCCGGTCGAAGAAGGCCGCCACGTACGTCCGTGTCACGGCGACGGCCCGGTCGGCGGGCAGCACCGGCCCGGGCAGGCCGAACCGGCTCTGGATGACCGGGAAGTCGGAGAAGGTGACGTGCTCGGCGCCGGCCACGGTGACCCACCGCTTCCAGCCGTCGAGCGTGGGCCACATCCGGTCCCAGCTGGCGTCCTGCCCGCCGGGGAGGTGCATGCCGTCGTGGGTGCCGAGCATCAGGAACGGACGGCCGCGCAGGCCCTCGGCCGGCAGGTCCTCCCAGAAGGAACCGTCCATGTTGACCCCGGCGTCGATGCGCGGGTCGGCCACCATGGCGGTGGCCGCGCTCGCCCCGCCGATCGAGTGGCCCGCCATGCCGACGCGGCGCGCGTCGATGACACGGGCGTGGCGCCAGGCGGGGCGGGGGCCGGTGAGCCGGTCGAGGACGAAGCGCATGTCGGCGGCGCGCGTGGAGGTCACCACGCTCGGGTGGACGCCGCCCTCGTCGAGCGCGGTGCAGGCGACGCAGGTCAGGGTCCGGCCGCCGGGGACGGAGATGCCGTACGACTCGTAGGCGTGGTCCACGGAGGCGACGACGTAGCCGCGCGAGGCGAGGTCCTCGGCGAGGTGGGAGAGCGTCCAGCGGGAGCCGCCGAATCCGGGCGAGAGCAGCACGAGCGGGTACCGGCCCGGGGCGGGGCGGGCGTCGGTCCCGCCGTGCGTCCGCATCCGGGCGAGCGCGTCGCCCGTGACGGCGGAGCCGACGCCGAGCGCCTCGATCAGGAGGCGCGCCTCCTCGCGGGTGGCGTACGGGGCGGGGCGCCCGTCGCCGGGCCGCGCGGCCGGGTAGTGGAGGGTGACCATCAGTTCGCGCCCGGCGGCGGTGGGGACCCACGGATCGGTGCGGGACCGGTCGACGAGCGGCAGGACCGTACGGCCGATGGCGTACGGCCCCGTGGGCGCGGGCAGCGCGGGCCGTGCGGTGCCCGGTACGACGGGCACCCCGCCCGACTGCGCAGCGACGAACGGGGCCAGGGCGGTCGCCGGAGCCACACCGGTGACCGGGGCGACGGCGGTGACCGGAGCCGCGACGGTGGCCGGAGCCACCGCGACGGACGGGCCGGCGGTGGCGAGGGCTCCGGGTAAGGCGAGGGAACAGGCGAGGACGGCGGCCGCGGCCGCGCGGGTGAATCGGGTCATGCGGGCACGCTAGAGGCGACGGCCGGGGCGGCGCGTCGTTCTCCGGGTGCATGTTCGCTCCTCCCCACGGCCGACAACTCCCCTCCTCCCACGGCCTGCTGACGCTCCCACCTGCCGGGACGGCCTTGACAGCGCGGAAGCCCGCCTGCCTATGGTGAGACGTTCCTTCCTGGATCGCGGGACGGAGCGGGACCGAAGACGAGGGGAGGCGCACGTGCACGCATCGAACGCGGCACCGCGCGACCTCGTCCGACCGGTGGCGCCACTGGTCTGCCGCCGGCACGTCGACTTCTGCCGTACGTCCTCGGCCATCTGTCCTTCCGCCGACGCCTAGGGACTCCCCGGCCCTGATCCGCCGGACGAGCAGCCCCTGACCCGTCTCTCGCGGGTGCGCGCGTTCCGTGACATCCCACCGCACTGCCGTACGCCGGCGCGCCTTCGCGCTCCCGTGTCCCGCCGCGCGCTCCTGTCTTCCGGAAGGACTTCTCCCATGCCCCGCCCTGCCCTGCGCCTGGCCGTCGAACTCGACGGCGACGGTGCCCATCCGGCCGCCTGGCGCCGCGCCGCGCACGCTCCCGGCGACCTGCTGAGCCCGCGCCGGCTCGCCCGGAGCGCGGCCGCCGCCGAGAACGCCGGATTCACGCTCGTCACCCTGGACGACTCGATCCTGCCGCCGTCGTCCGGCGCCGACCCGGTGGGCCGGATCGGCGCGGTCGAGCGGGCCGCGTTCATCGCCGCGTCGACGAGCGTCCTCGGAGTGGCCCCGGTACTGGCCACCACCTACGCCGAACCGTTCCACGTCTCCTCGCAGCTCTCCTCCCTCGACCACGCCTCGGCCGGCCGCGCCGGCTGGGTGGTGAGCGTCGAGGAGGACCCGGCGGCCGCACGGGCCTGGGGGCGGCCCCTCGTCGAGGGCTCCGCGGCCCTCGCACGCGAAGCCCACGACGGGCTCCGTGTCGTCCGGGACCTGTGGGACTCGTGGGAGGACGACGCGGTGATCCGGTCGGTGGCCACGAGCCGCTATCTGGACCGTGAGCGGCTCCACGCCATCGACTTCACCGGCGAGACGTACTCCGTGAAGGGCCCGTCCATCGTGCCGCGCCCCCCGCAGGGCCGTCCCGTGGTCCTCGCCCGCCAGGGTCTCGTCCCGGCCGGTCTCACCGATGTGGCGCTGGTCGGCGCGGCGACCGCGGCCGAGACCGGCGCGGCGGGCGAGGCGGCCAGGGCCGCCGGCGCGCCGCTGGCCTTCGCCGAGATCGAGGTGGCCCTCGACACCCCGCGCGAGTCGGCCCGGGACCGGATCGCCGATCTGGAGCGGTACTCCCCCTGGGAGGAGCGCCCCGACCGGCTCCGGTACACGGGGTCCGCCGACGGTCTGGTGAGCCTCCTCGCGGAACTCGCCGCGCAGGTCGACGGGGTCCGGCTGCTGCCGCTGGTCCTCGACGAGGACCTGGCCGTGCTCTCCCGTCTCGTCCTGCCGGAGCTGTTCGTCCGGCGGCTCGCGACGCGCCCGCTGCCCGGCACCACCCTCCGTACCTCGCTGGGCCTCTCCCGGCCCCTCAGCCGCTTCGCGAGCGGCACGGACACCGACTCCGCCACCGACACCGCCGCCGCTCTCGTCCGGGAGGAGACCCGATGACCCGCACCGACCCCACCGACGTCCCCCGCCCGGACGCCCAGCTGCACTTCGGCGTGTTCTTCCAGGGGGTCAACCACTGGACGATCTGGTCGGACCCGGCCAGCGGTTCGCAGATCGATCCGGCCTCGTTCCTCCGCGTGGCGCGGACCGCCGAACGCGGGCTCTTCGACGCCTTCTTCCTCGGCGACGGGCTGAGGCTGCGCGAGTCGGGAGGAGGGATCCACGAGCTGGACGTCGCGGGCCGCCCCGACTCGATCACCCAGCTGTCGGCGATCGCCGCCGCCACCGACCGCATCGGTCTGGTCTCCACCTCCAACACCACCTACAACGAGCCGACCGACCTGGCCCGGCGCCTCGCGGGCCTCGACCTGCTCTCCGGCGGCCGGGCCGGCTGGAACATGGTGACCACGCACAACGCCTGGACCGGGGAGAACTTCCGGCGCGGCGGCTTCCTCGACCACGCCGACCGCTACACGCGCGCCCAGGAGTTCCTCTCCGTGGCGCGCGCCGTGTGGGACGGCTGGACGGAGGGCGCGACGGCCGAGTCCGCCGACGCGCGTTCCTGGTCGGTGCCGGGGGCCGTCGGCCGCGTACGGTCGCGCGGGGCGCACTTCGACGTCGATCTCGCGCCGACCCTGCCGCGCAGCGCTCAGGGCCACCCGGCGATCTTCCAGGCCGGGGACTCCGGTGAGGGCCGGGACTTCGGGGCGCGGAACGCCGACGTGATCTTCTCCGCGCACGGTCTGGAGTTCGACGACGCCCTGGCCTTCGCCGAGGACGTCCGGCGACGGCTGCGCGCGGCGGGGCGTCCCGAGGACGCCCTGCGGATCCTGCCGGGTACGGAGATCATCATCGGGGCGACGGAGAAGGAGGCGGAGGAGAAGGCCCGCTGGGTCCGCCTCGAACAGGTCACCCCCGCCGTGGCCCTCGGCATCGCGGGCCGGCTGTGGAACATCGATCTGTCCGATCGGGACGCCGACGGCCCCCTGCCGGCCGAGGAACCGGTCATCGCCGAGTACACGGGGACGTTCGGGTCGAGCAGGTTCAGGGACACCTTGGCGACGGTCGCCGAGTGGCGCGAGAAGGCGGAGGCCAACGGCTGGTCGCTGCGGGAGGCCGTCATCGAGCTGGGCCCGCAGCGCGGGCACGTGGGCACTCCGGCGGCGCTCGCGGAGAAGTTCGCGCATTTCGTGCGGCACGGCGCCGTCGACGGCTTCAACGTCTCGCCGTACCTGATCCCGGAAGGGCTCGACGACATCGTGGACCTGCTGGTGCCCGCGCTCCAGGAGCGCGGGGTGTACCGGGCCGCGTACACGGGGACGACGCTCCGCGAGCATCTGGACCTCGCGCCGTTGAAGTGACGTGGTGGGGGTGGGGGTGCGATGTCCGTCCGCGCCCCCACCCCCTCCGTACTCCCTCCCGGGCTCAGCCGAAGGGCAGTTCCAGGAACGAGGGCTCGTCCTCCGGTGAGCCGAAGGCGGTCTGCGTCCAGGTGATGGAGGCGCCGCCGTACAGCGGGTCCATGCTGTCGACGACCAGCATCAGCCGGTGGCCGGCCTGGATGTCGTACGCGGCGGCCTGGAGCTGCCAGGTCACGGTGGTGTCCTGGTCGGGCGTCAGGCCGTACACGTTGAGCGGTTCGTGGGTGATGATCCGGGCCGTCTCGTCCTCGGCGACGTCCAGGAGATGGGCGACGAGGCCCGCCGAGGTGGCGGTGGAGCGGACCGTGAGGCGCAGGCGCGGGATCCCCCGGACGCGGCGGGCCGCGCGCCCCTCCCCCTCGGGTCCCTCGTGTCCCTCGGGCGCGAGGAGCGGCTCGGTCGTCCAGGCCACGGCGTGCCGCCGGTCGATCTTGCGGGTGTCGTAGATCTTGGGGTTGCCGGCCCACTCCGCCTGGCCTGTCTTCATGAGCGGCAGGTCCATGGCGGTGGCCTCGGTGTCCACGCCCGCGACGAACGCGCGCCGCCAGCCGGTCTCCTCCGGCGGGGCGTTCCCCTCGTCGGCGCGCGGGACGAGCAGGCCGTCGGCGCCGCCGGCCCCGTCGCCGGTGAGGCCGAGCACCTCGACGCGCGTGGTGACCTCGCTCCAGTCGGCGCGGGTCTCGCGGACCGCCGGTTCGACGATCCGGTTCTCCCCGGTCGGCTCGCCGGTGCCGGGGTCCGTGACCGGTTCCGTGACGTACGTGAACATCACCTGGCTGGAGACCTGTTCCCAGTCCTCGACGCCGTTGCTCTCGCCCTTGAGGTGGTGGTCGAGCCAGGCGTACGCCTCCTCCATGGGGACGTTGGCCTTGCGGGGCTCCGTACCGAGGAGCCCGGGACCCTCGGGGGCGGCGTGGTCGCCGATCCACAGGTTGAGCCGCTTGGGCACCCGCAGGCCCTCGAAGGTCGTCAGGACCTGGTTGACCGGGAAGAGGCTCTCGTGCCAGGTGTTGGAGAAGAAGGTGGGCGTCTCGTTCCCGTTGGTGAGGGGCAGGTACGACTCGGGGGAGCGCCTCCGCCCCCACCTGACGACCTCGTCCAGGTTCCGGTCGGCCTGGAAGTCGGCGAGGATCTGCTGGTTCGCCTCGCTGAACTTCTCCTCCACCGGTCCGCCGGTGAGCGAGATCAGCGCCTTCACGGCGGCGAGGTGCCGGGTCTTGTTGTCGTAGAGGCTGGTGGCGAGGTTGCCCCAGGTGCTGAGGGCGACGACGGCGGAGACCCGGTCGTCGTGGGCGGCGACGAGCTGGCTGATGCCGGAGCCGTAGGACTCGCCGAGGAATCCGATGCCGCTCGGGCCGAAGTGCTGGACGGCGAAGTCGATGACGGCGGAGCCGTCGGCCCAGTCGTCGGCTCCGGCCACTTCGACGAAGCCCTCGGAGGTGGAGGGCAGTCCGGGGATGCCGAGGCCGCGGGGCGTGTAGGCGATGACGTGGTAACCGCGGCGGGCGAGGCTGAGGTACGCCCAGAGGAACAGCGGCCAGCCGAACGGGGTCCAGCCCGCCGGGACGACGACGAGCGGATGCGGGCCGGGGCCGAGCTGGTAGAGGCTGAAGGCGGAGAGCTTGACGCCGTCCGTCGCCTCGATGCGGTGGTACGCGGGCCAGGCCACGCCGCGGATCTCCTCGACGTGCGCCGCGAGTTCGGCCGGGAGCAGCGACTCGGCGCTCGCCGTGCCGGGGCCGCCGCCGCCGAGGAGCGCGGTGGCGAGGGTCTGGCCGAGCCGGACAGCGTCCGGGTTCACCGTTCCGTCGGCCGCCCAGAGGCCGCTTCCGCTTCCCGCGATCCGGGCGGTGTCGGCGGCGGTGAGGCCCACCGTGCCGTCCGGGAAACCGGGGAAGTCTTCGAACGAGCCGGCGGTGAAGGGGTTGTCCTGGGGCACGTGCACCCGTTCCTCTCGAGTGGACTGCAGACCGTCCGCGATGCGGACGGTCGCAAGCCTCACGTATGCGGGCCGGAGCGGCCAGAGCGCACGAACGGCGCACGTGTCACGCAACCGTGCGTGAACGACACAAGCCGCCCCGAACTCGATGTTTGGGGGCGCCGAGGACGGTCAGGAGGAGGGGCGAGCGGTCAGGAGGAGGGGCGAGCCGGCTCGGGCGGGCTGACGGACTCGGGCGGGCGGGCCGGCTCGGGTGCGCGGACGACGAGCAGTGCGGCGACATCGTCGTCGAGGCCGTCGACGCCGTACGCGGCGAGGTCGCGGTGGAGGATTTCGGGCAGCTCGTCGGCCGGATCCCGGGCCCAGCCGCGCAGCCGCGTCTCCAGCGGATAGAAGGTGCCGGCCCGGTCGCGGGTCTCGCTGACGCCGTCGGTGAAGAGCAGCATCCGGTCCCCCGGGCCGAAGGGCACCTCCTCGATCCGGTGGTGGTTCTCGGCGAGGCCCGCGAGGTTGACGGGCAGGGAGGGGTCGGCGAAGACGACCGGCGTGACCTCGGCCCCGCGCTGGATCAGCGGGGCGGGATGGCCGCAGCTGAGGAGCCGGGCGATGTCCCGGTCGTCGGGGAACTCCACGAGCACGACGGTGGCGAAGCGTTCGGCGGCGTCGGACTCGGGGTCCCAGCCGTTGTAGCGCGTCAGGCCCTCGTCGAGGGTGTCGGCGAGGGCGGCCAGGTCCGGGGCCCGGTTGACGGCGGCCCGGAAGGCGCCGAGCAGGACGGAGGCGGTCTCGACGGCGCCGAGGCCCTTGCCCTGGACGTCGCCGAGCATGATCCGTACGGCTCCGGGGACCCGGACGGCCTCGTAGAAGTCGCCGCCGATCCGGGCCTTGGCGGCGGCCGCGACGTACAGCAGGTGCAGGTCGAAGCGGCCCAGGCGGTCGGGCAGCGGACGCAGGACGACGCGCTGCACGACCTCGGCGACGGCGGTGACCTCGCGCAGGTCCCTTTCGTAGCGGGTGCGGACCAGGCTGACCCAGGCCGAGGCGGCGGTGACGAGGGCGATGACCACCTCGCTGGCGAGGAGTTCGGGGACGAGGGTCTCGGACCGGCCGAGGTGGAGCAGCGCGCGTACGCCCATGGCGAGCAGGCCGATGCCGATGGTCCCGCGCACGCTCCAGGTGACGGCGGCGAGCGCGGGCGCGGCGACGAGGAGCCGCTCGAAGCGCTCCTCGTCGGGGGTGAAGAGATCGGCGGCCGCCGTCATGACGAGGATCAGGAAGGGCAGGGCGCGACCGATGTTGAACTGGGTGCGCTCCGCCCTGCCGGGCGGGCGCCGGTGGCCGGCATCAGGCATTTCATGATCGTACGCAGAACCGCCGTCAGGGCCCGGGTGGCGTCGGCCCCGGGCGTGTCCCCCGGGGGTGCGCCGCCTCGGGCAGGGCGAGGGCGGCGGGGATCGCGAGGGCCGCGATCACGGCGAGGGCGGGCAGGACGAGGCCCCGGACCGGGACGAAGCCGCCGTCCGGGACGAGGGCGAGGAGCAGGGTCGCGAGGGCGACGCCGAGCGCGGGTCCGATGTTCATGACGGTCTGCTGGAGGCCGCCGGCGACGCCTGCGTGGGCCTCGGGGGCGCGGTGCACGACGACGGAGGTCGCGGTGACCATGAGGACGACGAAGCCCGCGCCGAGGAGGGCGGATCCGGTGCAGACGGACCCCGCGGAGGCCGTCGCGTCGAGCCGGGAGAGCAGCAGGACGCCGAAGGTGAGGAGGACCGCGCCGGCGGTCGCCGTGCGCCGGGGCCCGTAGCGGCGCTGGAGCGGCGGGCAGAGGGGCGCGCCGAGCACCATGAGGACGGCGAGCGGCAGGACGCGCAGGGCGCAGTCGAGGGGGTCGAGGCCCTGGACGTCCTGGAGGAAGTACGTCGCCACGAAGAGCGTCCCGAAGAGGGCGGCCGAGGCGGCGAGGAGGACGGCGAGCCCGGCTCGGACGGGCACGCTCCGCATCAGCTCGGGTGGCAGAAGGGGGTGCGGGGCGCTGCGTTCGTGCCGGACGAGCGCGGCTCCGGCGGCGAGGGCGGCGGCGATCACGATCACGGTGGTCCCGGTTCCGCCGGGTCGGGGCGCGTCGACGAGTCCGTGGACGAGGAGGCCGAGGGCGGCGGCGAGCAGGACGGCACCGAGCGGGTCGAGCGCGGCGATTCCGGTGGAGGGGTGCCGCTCCGGGCGCGCGGCGCGCGGTTCCGGTGCGGCGAGGGCGAGCAGGCCGATCGCGAGGGTCGGCGGCACACCGAGGAGGAAGACCGCGCGCCAGCCGTACGCGGAGACGAGCGCGCCGCCCACGACGGGGCCGGCCGCCGCGGCGAGCCCGATGGCGGCGGTGCGCACGGCGATCGGCGTCGCGAGGCGCTCGGGCGGGAAGGCGGTGCGCAGCATGCCGAGGGTGGCGGGTTGGAGGAGCGCCCCGCACACCCCTTGGAGCACGCGCAGCGCGATCACGGCGCCGATGCCGGGGGCGAGGGCGATGCCGGCGGAAGCGGCGGCGAAGCCCAGGGCGCCGACGGCGAAGACCCGGCGGTGGCCGAAGCGGTCGCCGAGGCGGCCGGCGAAGACGAGGAGGCTCGCGACGGCGACGAGGTAGGCGGTACTGGTCCACTGCACCTGCCCGACACCGGCGTGCAGGTCGCGCTGGAGGGCGGGCTGGGCGACGGTGAGGACGGTGCCGTCGAGGGCGACGACGGCCGCGCCGACGACGCTGCAGGCGAGGGTGACGGCGGTCGGCGCGCGACGGGCGCGGCGCGGACCTGTCGAGGTCGAGGTCGAGGTATCGGGACCGACGGTCACGGGGTGGGCTCCACGGGTCCGAGGTGGGCGTCGAGGGCGGCGGCGAGGAGCGGGGCGGGGTCGGTGCCGCCGGTGGCGAGCCGGAGGCTGCCCCAGTGCCAGAGCTGGGCGATGCCGTGGAGGTTGGCCCAGAGGGCGCCCGCGCGGAGGACGGCGTCGGCACCCGGCCCGGAGTCCGTGGCGCGCTCGACGAGCCCGGTGAGGTGGGCGAAGAGCGGCAGGCTCGTCTCCCGCAGCCCCAGCCGGCCGCTTTCGAGCAGGTCGTGGCGGAACATCAGCTCGTACATGCCGCGCCGGGTCCCCGCGTACGCGAGGTAGACGCGGGCGAGGATCGCGATCCGTTCGCGTGGCCCCGCCTCCTCCCGGTCCTCCTCGGCGAGGCGGTCGGCCAGTTCGGCGAAGCCGTGACGGGCGATGGCCGACAGGAGGTCCAGGTGCGTGGGGAAGTAGCGGCGGGGGGCTCCGTGGGAGACACCGGCCCTGCGGGCGATCTCGCGCAGGGACAGAGCCTGCGCGCCTTCGGCGTTCACCAGCTCGACGCCGGCCCGGACGAGCCGTCCGCGCAGCCCGTCGTCGTGCTCGCCGAATCCTTCACTCTCGCCCGATCCTTCGCTCTCACCGGGTCCTTCGTTCTCGCCCGGTCCTTCGTTCTCGTCATGCTGCATAGACACTGTCTACCAAGATCGAGTAGACGGTGTCTACTCATCCCCACGCCCTGTTCGGTTACACTGAGGGACAGCGAAGGGGAGTAGCCCTGCGAACCGGTCGTCGACACACTGGAACCCCCGGGTTCCCGGTGACCGGGTCCACGTACGACGTGGACGGGCGAGACCTTCGGCCAGGCATCAACCGCGTCCGCGCTTCCGTGGGCGTGGTTCGTCATGCCGGGCCGAGTGGTCCTCCCGTCGCCATCGAGGTGCGGAGCCCACGGGCCCGGACCGAGCAGAGAGCCCCGTTATGCACCTCGACCCCTTGGCGATCCTCACCGCCTTCGGGCTGATCTTCCTCGCCGAGCTTCCCGACAAGACGATGTTCGCGTCGCTCGCCATGGGCACGCGGATGCGTCCGCTGTACGTCTGGATCGGCACCTCGACCGCCTTCCTGGCGCACGTCGCCATCGCCGTGGGAGCCGGCAGCCTGCTCGGGCTGCTCCCCGGCTGGATCGTCAAACTGGTCTCGGCCCTGTTGTTCGGCTTCGGCGCCTTCATGCTGCTCCGCAGCGGAGGCGACGACGAGGACGACGACACGGGCGGCCGGACGGTGACCGGCTTCTGGCCTGTCTTCTCGACCGCCTTCATGGCCGTCTTCATCAGCGAGTGGGGCGACCTCACCCAGATCACCACCGCCAACCTCGCCGCCACCAACGGCACCTGGTCGACGGCGATCGGCTCGCTCGCCGCCCTGATGAGCGTCTCCGCCCTCGCCCTGGTCGCGGGCCGGTTCATCGCCAAGCGCGTACCGCTCAAGACCGTCCAGCGCGTCGGCGGCGTGTGCATGGCGGGCCTCGCGATCTGGTCGCTGATCGAGGTATTCACCGGCTGACGCCGGCCACCGGGCCATCCCGAACACCCCCCGTCCGGTTCCGGACGGGGGGTGTGCTGCGTCCGGCCCCGGTGCGATCATGCGGGGATGACCACCACCTCCGAACCGGGCGACCGCCTCGCGGCGTTCGGAAACCAGCTCGTCGACGTGCACATCTGGCTCCGCGAGGAGCTCGCCCGCCTCCGCGAGGACGTGGACTCCTTCCTCTCCGGAGACGGCGACCGCCCCCGGAACCTGCGGGCGCACTGCCTCGCCTTCTGCACCGCGCTCACGCGCCACCACACCGCCGAGGACCAGGGCGTCTTCCCCGTCCTCGCCACCGCGTACCCCGCCCTGCGGCCGGTGCTCGACGAGCTCGCGCGCGACCACGAGCAGGTCGAGGAGATCCTGCTGCGCCTCCAGGGCCTGCTGGACGGACTGCCGACGGACACGGCGCCCGGAACCGGTCCGGACTCGGCGGAGGTACGGCGGGTTCGCGGCGAACTGGACGGGCTCATCGCCCTGGTGGAGTCCCACTTCACGTACGAGGAGAAGAAACTCGTCACGGCCCTCAACGAGCTCGGCACTCCGCTGCCGGACGACTTCACGCTCTCCGACCTGACGGGCCGCTGACACACCCGGGTGGGAGGCTGGTGGGGCACGGTCCCCATGGCCACGGCGAGAGCCGGTACGGGAGGGAGGCCCCGTTGCACGGCGAACTGGACGAGCGGGCAGCGCAGGTGGCGGACCGGGTGGTCGCCTGGCGGCACCATCTCCACCGGCATCCCGAGCTGTCCAACCGGGAGGTGAACACCGCCCGCATGGTGGCGGACGAGCTGCGCGCGCTCGGCCTCGACGAGGTGCGTACCGGCATCGCCGGACACGGCGTCGTGGGCGTCCTGCGCGGCACGGCGGCGGCACCGGGCGGGCGGGTGGTGGCCCTGCGGGCGGACATGGACGCGCTGCCGGTCAGGGACCTGTGCGGGACCGAGTTCGCCTCCGAGGCCGTGGACACCGGCCGTCCGGGCGGCCCGTTCCCCGTCTCGCACGCCTGCGGCCACGACTGCCACACGGCGATGGTGCTCGGCGCGGCGGCCGTGCTCGCCGGGGTCCGCGACCGGCTCCCGGGCACCGTGCTCTTCGTCTTCCAGCCCGCCGAGGAAGGCCCGCCGGTCACCGAGGAGGGCGGGGCGCGGGCCATGGTCGAGGCGGGCGCCTTCGCCGATCCGGTGCCGACGATGGCCTTCGGACTGCACGTGACGCCCTACCCGAAGGGGTACGTGGGGTACCGGATCGGCAATCAGTACGCCGCTTCCGTCCTCGTTCGCGTCGTCGTCACCGGGAAGCAGACCCACGGCTCCACGCCCTGGGAGGGCGTCGATCCGATGCCGGCGGTGGGGGCGGTCCTGACGGGCATCGGCCAGCTGTACCGGCAGGTCTCGGCGTTCGCCCCGGTCACGGTCTCCATCGGGCACGTGGAGGACGTCGGCCGGTTCAACGTCATCGGGCAGACGGTGACGCTGTGGGGCACGGCCCGGTGCGCCGTGGAGTCGGACATGGCGGAGGTCCAGCGGCGCCTGACGACGCTCGTGGAGCACTCGGCGGCGGCGTTCGGCGCGACGGCCTCGGTGGAGTACCTCCAGTACGTACCGCCCGTGCACAACACCCGGCCGTGGGTCGAGTCGGCGCTGCCGACCTTCCGCCGGGTGGTGGGCGAGGAGCGGGTGGTGGAGACCGGGGGGACGCTCGGGTACGACGACGTCTCCGAGTTCGTACGCCGCTTCGGCGGCCTGTACGTCACGCTCGGCGTCCAGGACGCCGCCCTGGACCCGTCGGGCCGGCCCGTGGCGGTGCCGGGCGGGCGCGGGATCGCCACCAATCACCACCCACGCTTCTACGCGGACGACGACACGCTCGTCACCGGGGTCCGGCTCCACGCGCACGTCGCGTACGACCATCTGACGGGGGCGCTGGCGGGACCGGCGTCTCCGCCCGCCGACGCGCCCCAGGGAGCGTCGGACGGGTCAGGTGCGTGACGTGCCGACCGCCTCGACGAAGGCCCTGAGCAGGGCGGAGTCGGCGGCCGTGGGCCAGACGAGGCCGTACTCGACGGGCGGGGCGTCGCGCAGCGGGACGTAGGCGATACCGGGCCGTGGGTGGTAGCGGGCTCCGAGCGCCGCGCCGGGGGCGACGCCCCGGCCCGCGCTCACATGGGAGAGGACCTCCTGCCAGGTCGCCGCGACCGGCCCCCGGCCGACGGGGGCGCCGGACGGGGTGCGGCGGGGGTAGTGGTGATCGCGCCAGTAGCGGGGGTTCGCGCCCTCGGGGGTGATCAGGGCGAGGCCCGCGAGGTCCTCCAGGCCGAGGGACGCCCTGCCTGCCAGCGGGTGCGCCACGGGCAGGAGCAGGACCCGGTCCTCGGCGACGACGACGGGGCCGGTGGTGAGATCCGGCTCGCGGACGGGGAAGGCGACGAACTGGACGTCGAGCGTTCCGTCCCTGAGGGGGCCGGGTCCGGCGTCGAGCGGGACCTCGTGGACCGTGATCTCGCAGCCGGGGTACCGGGCGAGCAGCGTGTCGGCGGCGGCCGTCAGCAGTTCGCCGCCCCAGGGTGTGGCGAAACCGGCCCGCAGTCTGCCCCGGACGCCCCGCCCGGCCTCGGTGGCGCGTTCGAGGGCGGCCCGCAGCTGCCGGTACGCGGGCAGCAGGTCCTCGTACAGGCGCAGGCCGACGGGGGTGAGCTGGACGCTGCGGCTGGTGCGGGCGAAGAGCGGGGTGCCGACGCGTCGCTCCAGCTTCTTGACGGTCTGGCTGATCCGGCCGGTGGAGACGCCGAGGCGCTCGGCGGTGCGCCCGAAGTGGAGCTCCTCGGCCAGCGTGAGGAACGCCTCCAGTTCGTACCGTTCGAGCATCGCTCCCCCTCCTGATCGTTGAGTGTGGCTCAACGCCGATTCGATGATCGCATCTTGTTCGGCGGGGGCGGCGACGAGGAGCCTGGAGGCGTCGCCCCCGCCGTACGGAAGAGAGTCCGTGAAACCGGAACCGAACCCGCCCGCCGTCCCCGTGCCTGCCGTCCCCGTGTCAGCCGTCCCCCGGTCAGCCGCGCCCGTGCCCGCCGCGCCCGACCCGGCGCCCACCCAGTACCCCGCCCAGTCCCCCGCCCCGACCCTGAACGTCCCGCTCTTCGCCGTGGCCGGGGCCGTCACCGTCGCCAACATCTACTTCCCTCAGCCGCTGCTCGCCGCCGTCGCCCACGGCCTGGAGGTCTCGGAGCGGACGGCGGGCCTGATCGCCTCGGCGGCCCAGATCGGGTACGCGCTCGGCATCCTGCTGCTCGTGCCGCTCGCCGACACCGCCCGGCTGCGCCGACTCACCTCGGCGCTGCTCGCGCTGACCACGGCCGCACTGCTCGTCGCCGCGGCGGCGCCTGACGTGCTCACGCTGACGCTCGCCACCCTGGCCCTCTCCACCACGACGGTGCTGCCGCAGATCCTCACCCCGGTGGCGGCCGTCCTCGCGGGTCCGGGACGGCGGGGCCGGGTCGTGGGACTCGTCGGCCTCGGCCTCACGCTCGGCTCGACGCTGTCCCGTACGGTCTCGGGCGCCGTGACCGACGCGAGCGGGAGCTGGCGCGCCGCCTATGTGGTGGCCGCGGCCGCGACGGCGGCGCTGCTGTGGGTCCTCCCCCGGCGGCTGCCCGAGCGGACGGGCGCACCCCCGGAGCGCCGCTCCTCGTACCTCCGGCTCCTGGCCGGGCTGCCCCGGCTCCTCGCCGACCACCGGGACCTGCGGATCTCGGCGCTGCTCGGCGCGTGCGTCTTCGCCGCGTTCAGTGTCTTCTGGGCCGTGCTCGCGTTCCATCTGGCGGCCCCGCCCCTCGGGTACGGGCCGGGCGCAGCCGGGCTCTTCGGGGTGCTGACCCTGCCGGCGGCGCTGGCCTCGGCGGCGGCCGGACCCCTCGCCGACCGGTACGGGCCGCGAGCGGTGAACACCGGGGGTCTGGTCGCCGCGGGGCTCGGGCTCGGGGTGGCGGGGCTCGCCCCGTACTCCCCTGTGGCGCTCGCGGCCGGGGCGAATCTGCTGGTCGTGGGGGTCAGCTCGTGCCAGGTGGCCAATCAGGCCCGGATCTTCTCGATCGGCCGGGCCGTGGCGGCCCGGGTGAACACCGTCTTCATGCTGGCGACGTTCGGCGGCGGCGCCTTCGGTTCCCTCGCGGGGTCCTGGCTCTACACGACGTACGGCTGGTCCGCCGCCCTCCTCGCGGCGGGGGCGTTCGTCGTGGTCGCCGGTCTCGTGGTGGCCGGCCCGGCGCGACCGGCGGTGCCGAGTTGCGGCCCGGACGCCACACGGGACGCTGGGAGTATGCGTCCGCGCACCTCGCAGGAGAGAACCCCGCAGGGAGAGACATGATCCTGGACCTCACCGCGCTCGCCGACGAGCACCTGGCCGCGGCCCGCACCGCGCCGCACGGGCGCAGCGCCCACCTGGTCATGCACGACGGGGTGCTCCGGCAGACCGTCATCGCCCTGACGTCGGGCACGTCCCTGGACGAGCACAACGCGCCACCGGCCGGCAGCCTCCAGGTGCTGCGGGGCCGGGTGACGCTGACGGCGGCCGGGTGGGCGGAGGAGCTCCCGGCGGGGGCGCTGCGGATGATCCCCAAGGAGCGGCACGGGCTGACCGCCGTGGAGGACACGGTGGTGGTCCTGACCGCGGTGAACGACTGACAGACGTCCAGCCCGCCCGGATTCCGGGCCGGTCACTCCGTCGCGTCGAGGTCCTCGGCGTAGTACTCGATGGCCTTCCGGTACTCGCGTACGGACGGGTCCTCGCTGGTGGCGGCGAGGAGGCGCAGCAGGGTCCGGACCGACTCGTGGTGCTGCCCCGTGTTGTAGAGGGCCATGGCCAGGAAGGTGCGCAGGGACCCGTCCTCGGGGAACTCCTCCACGGCGCCGGTCAGCAGCGTGACGGCGTCCTCGTACCGGCCGAGGATCCGGTAGGTGCTGCCGAGACCGAGGAGGGCCCCGCGCCGGTCGTCGGGGGTGAGACCTGGGCTGCTGGTGGTCGAGCCGGTGCCGGTTTCGTTGCCGGTGCCGGTTTCGGTTTTGGCGAGGGCGCGCTCGTAGTACGGCACGGCCTCCGCCTCCAGGCCGAGGACGTCGTGCGCCCAGGCCGTCTGGTAGGCGACCTCGGCGTCGTCCGGACGGCGGGCGGCGAGCGCGACGAGCAGCTCGCGCGCCTCCTCCTTGCGGCCCGCTTCGCGCAGGGCGACCGCCTCGGCCAGCGGGCCGTTCTTCTCCTCGTGGTGCTCCATGACGGCCATCCTCGCAGCTCGGACGGCCGGGGATCATGGTGGGAATCACTGCGGGTCTCACGGTCGAGTACAGGTAGAGGCTTTGTCGGCCGAGCACGGAGCATGCGGCGGGCGGATGTGAGGGTGCGAGTGCGCTGCTAACGTGCGCGAATGCGTCTTTTGTCCCGTCTTGATCTCCGTGGTCTCGCCCGGCGGGCTGCCGCGCTGCGGCCCCGGCGGCGGGGGAAGACCGTGACCGTGCCGGAGGCGGAGGCCGCCGGCCGGGAGTGGCTGCGGGATCTGGCCGCGCTCCTGTGCGAGCTCGGCTCGGAACTGCTGCGCGCCGGGCAGCGGACGGCCGAGGTCGAGCAGTCGCTGCACGACGTGGCCGCGCGCTACGGCATGCGGGCGCGGAGCTTCGTGGTCCCCACGGGGCTGTTCGTCCGGGTCGGCGGCGGCCCCGACGGCCGGGGCGGGGAGCTCGACTTCGCCCCCGTCGAGGGCCCTGACCTACGGCTCGACCAGGTGGAGGCGCTCCAGTCGCTGGTCGAGCGGATGCGTACGGAGCAGGTGCCGTTCGAGGACGCGCGCGGATCGCTGCGGGAGCTCAGGGCGCGGCCCGAGCGCTTCAGCCCGGCCGCCACCATCCTCGGCTACATCCTGCTCACCGTCGGCCTCGGTGCGATGCGGCACGCGACGGTCCCCGCCGTCATCGGGTACGCGGTGCTCGGTGCGGGCGTCGGGCTGCTGCGCCTGTTCGGCGACCGGCTCCCGGCCGCTCGTACCGCCCTTCCGGTGGTGGCGGCGATCCTGGTCACGGCCTCCTCGCAACAGTGGGCGGGACCGCTCCTGCACGAGGCACCCACGGTCCTGTACATCCCCCCGCTGATCGCCTTCCTGCCGGGCTCCGCGCTCACGCTCGGCGCCATCGAACTGGCCACCGGGGCCGCCCTGTCGGGCATCGCCCGGCTGGCCGGGGCGGCGAACGTGCTCCTCCTCCTGGCCATCGGCATCCTCGTCGGCACCGAGCTGGTGAGCCCCCGTCCGTCGGGCGGGCCCGCGTCCCCCACCCTCGGGCCCTGGGCACCCTGGGTCGGGGTGCTCCTCCTCGGCTTCGGCTTCCTGCTGTACTTCTCCGCCCCTCCGCGGGTCACGGGCTGGCTCCTGGGCGCGCTGCTCACCGAGCGGCTGGTCCAGTCGGTGGCCTCGGAGTTCGCGGGCGCGACCTTCGGCGCCTTCGCGGCGGGCATGCTGCTGCCGCCGATGGCCAAGTGGATCGCGCGCCGCTCGCACACCCCGGACCAGGTGGTGTTCCTGCCCTGCTTCTGGCTGCTCGTCCCGGGCGCGGTCGGCCTCACCAGCATCTCGGAGATCATCGTGGCGGGCGACACCGGCGGCGGCCTGGACAGCATGGTGAGCATGGTGATCACCGTGGCCTCGATCGCCATGGGCGTCCTCGTCGGCGCCGGCATCCAGCGGCGCCCCCAGCTGCTGCTCGGCGCACCGGCTCCTACGACTCCGCCGCCTCCGGACGGAGCGGCGGAGCCGGGGGCTCGGGGTACCGCGGACACCCTGCGCGAGTAACGGATCCGGGCGCCGGCAGGGTCCGTCGGCCACCCGTGTCAGCGGGGCGACTTCGTCCATTCGAGGGTCACGCGCAGGCTGGCGTTGGCGCTGCCCTGGACGACAAGGGCGGTGAGTCTGCCCGCGTCCAGGCCGAGCTGGCAGCCGAACTCGACGGTCGCCCGGTCGGGGGCCGCCCGGTCGAGCGCCTCGCCGATCTGCCCGGCGAAGGAGGCGAGTGCGCCGGTGACCGCGGAGAGGTCCGGCAACCGGTCGCCGAACCCTTCGAGCTCGGTGTCGGGGCCGAGCCGCCGCGCTTCCACGAAGAGGGTCGCGTCCCCGACCTCGACCTTGGTGACGTCCTGCATCGAATCTCCCTGGGTACAGCGGGGGGGGCGGACGGGCTGACAGGACGTCAGTATCACCGGGCGGTACGGGACCGGGGGCGCCCGCCACGCGCACGCCACGCCCTCGCGCACGCACGCCCCGCCCTCGCGCGCGTACGGCTCAGAGCGCGGGGCGCAAGGAGGTCTCCGTGGTCGCGGGGCCGGCGGCGACCGGACCGGCGAGCGCGCTGCCGCGCCGCCACTCCGCCCAGCTGAGGTTCCAGTCCCCGAAGCCGTTGCCGAAGGGGGTCATCGGCTCGCCGTAGCCGTTGACCACCCGGACGAGGTCGCCCTCGCGGACCGTGCGGAACAGCCAGGCGGCGTCCTCGGTGCTCATCCCGGTGCAGCCGTGGCTGACGTTGTCACTGCCCTGTGCGTCGACGGACCAGGGCGCGGCGTGCAGGTACTCGCCGCTCCAGGTCACCCGTGTGGCCCAGCGGACCTTGAGGTCGTAGGAGTCCTGGCTGCCGCGTGCGATGCCGATCGAATCGCCCCGCATGCGGACGAGGGGCTCCTTGCCGAGGACGACCTTGATGCCGCTCCGGGTGCGGTAGCCGGCCTTCCCGGTGGTGACCGGGAAGGTGCGGACCGCCCGGCCGTCGCGGAACACGGTCATCTCCAGGGCGGAGACGTCGGTGACGGCTTCGATGCGGTCGCCGGTGGTGAGGGTGAGCGGCCGTGACGGGCCGCCGAAGAGGCCGCTGCCGACGTGGAGCCCGTTCAGGGCGCTGTGGACGCGGATGCCTGTGCGGGCGGGCCAGTAGTCGCGGGGCCGGTAGTGGAGGGTGGCGGAGTCGACCCAGTGCCAGGAGCCTTCGACCCTCGGGGTGGTGCGGACCTGGAGGGCGCGCTCGACGACACGGCGGGCCGCGGGGTCCTCGGCGGGCACCGGGTGGCTGAGTTCGGCGGTGATCGGCTGGCCGACGCCGTACGTACCGCCGTCCTCCGGACCGAAGGTGACGGTCAGCCGCTCTCCGGCCGGTGCGGCGGCGGTGCGGAACTCCAGCCGGGTGAGGTGGCGGTGGGGTGCGTCGGCTCCCGAGGCGGGGCGTTCGACGACGAGGCGGGCGGTGTAGCGGCCTCCGGCGGGCAGGGCACCGGCGCTCGTCCAGCTCGTGCCGTCCGCGCTCGGTGTGCCGGCGACCCGGCGGCCGCGCCGGTCGGTCACGGTCACGTCGGCGAGCCGGCCGGGGCTGCGCAGCAGCAGGGAGACGGGGCCCGTGGCCTGCGCGCCGAGCGTGACGGGGTGTCCCGTGAGGGTGTGGGCGCCGCTCAGGACGAGCGTGCGGCGGGGAACGGAGCACAGGCCGCCGTCGGTGGCACAGCCGTCCACCGAGATCACGGTGGTGGGGTCCGGCGCCCCGGCCGGGGGCGTGTCCCGGTCTGCGGGCGACTGGGCCGCTGTGCCGACGAGGACGGCTCCGACCGCCAGGGACATCGCCCCCCACCCCCGTACGTATCTGCGTGACGACACGTCGGACACCCTCTCCTTCCGGACGGCAGCGTCGGCGGGGTGTCGCCGACCGCAGCATCAAATCGGATGAGAGGAGGAACGGATGATCAAGACACCGCGTGTGGCGGCGGAGGGGGGACGGAGACGACTCGAATGGGTCAGCGGTGGCTCGACGGCAGGTCAGCGAGGCGGTTCGGGCAGCTCCTCGCCGGTCTCCAGCAGCGACTTGAGGCTGGAGACCAGCGCGGGCCACCCCTCCCCGATGAGGCCCTTCATGAGGCCGTCGGTCTCCAGTTCGCCGTGGGTGACGGTGAGTTTGACGGTGTCGCCCGAGGGCTCGATGGCGAAGGTCGCGCGGGACCGGCGCTCCCGGGCCAGGCGCGCGTACACCTCCCGGTCGAGGCCGACGGCCTCCGCCCACGCCGGGGTGAAGGTGTGCCAGGTGTACGAGAGAAGGCGGCCGGGCTCGGCGTCGAGGACGACCTGCTCGGGGTCGGCCGTCCTGCGGCCGCCCTCGTCCCACACCATCGTGGCACCGGGGGTCCACTCCGACTCGAAGGCCACGCCCCAGTAGCGGCGGGTGAGCTCCGGGTCGGTGAGTGCCTTCCAGAGCTCGTCGGGAGTGGTCCGGATGTAGGTGGTGTAGACGAACGTGTCGCTGCCCATCGCGCTGCCCCTCGGGTCTGCTCCCCCACGGCCTGCTCCCTCCACCCTAGGCAGGCGCGGGAGCGACGTGCCAGCGAAGCGCCCGTGGTGCTGGTGCGGTCGTTGAATAGGTGCGGAGAGAACTATTCAACGTGCTGCTAGCGTGGCCGGATGTCCCTCAAGCACGCCGTCCTCGCCGCTCTCCTGGAGGGCGAGGCCTCCGGATACGACCTGGCCAAGATCTTCGACGTCTCCGTCGCCAACTTCTGGGCCGCCACCCCGCAGCAGCTCTACCGCGAGCTGGAGCGGCTCGCCGAGGCCGGTCTGATCACGGCCCGCGTGGTGGAACAGGAACGGCGTCCCAACAAGCGGATGTTCAGCCTGACGGAGCCGGGCCGGCGGGATCTGTACGCCTACACGTCGGCTCCGCCGCGGCCGAGCGCCATCCGCGACGAGCTGATGGTCCAGGTGCAGGCCTGCGACGAGGGCGACACGGCGGCCGTCAGGGGTTTCGTGGCGCAGCGGATGGAGATGGCCCGGACCAAGCTGGCCCGCTACGACCGCATGCGGGAGCGGATGCTCGACGGGCGGGACGAGGAGACGTACCTGCGCGAGGCGGAGCGGGTCGGCCCCTATCTCACGCTGATGCGCGGCCGGTTCTTCGAGGAGGAGAACCTGCGCTGGGGCGAGCGGGCCCTCGTGCTGCTCGACCGGCGCGCCGCTGCGCGCGGTGCCGTGCCGCAGCCCACCCGCTGAGCCGTCCCCTTCGGGGGTTACGGGATCATCTACTCTGCGGTAACGTCACCGGCCGGCCACCGGAGGCGCCGGTGGCCCGTACGGACGGATCGGGGACGGGCCTCAATGAACGTCGGTGACCTTGTCGAGGACTTCACCCTTCCGGATGAGACGGGCACTCCGCGCTCCCTCTCGGAGCTGCTGACCGAGGGACCCGTCGTCCTCTTCTTCTACCCGGCGGCGCTCACCCCCGGCTGCACCGCGGAGGCGTGCCACTTCCGCGACCTCGCGGCCGAGTTCCGTGCCGCCGGCGCCCTGCCCGTGGGCATCAGCACCGACGCGGTGGAACGGCAGCTGGAGTTCGCGGAGCGGCACTCCCTCGGCTATCCGCTGTTGTCGGATCCGGACGGAGCGGTGCGGGACCTGTTCGGTGTGAAGCGCGGCTTCTCGCTCGCGCCGACCAAGCGGATCACGTTCGTGATCGGCCAGGACCGGCGCGTGCGGGAGGTCGTGCGCAGCGAACTCCGCATGAGCGCGCACGCGGACCGCGCGCTGGCGGCCCTGCGCCGCCCCTGAGGTCACACGCCGAGCAGTCTCGCCTTGGCCGCCGCGAACTCCTCGGGGGTGAGCAGGCCTTGCTGGGCGAGTTCGCCGAGCCGGGTCAGCTGGTCGGTGACCGTCGGGGCCGCCCCGGAGGCCGGTGCCGCGGCCGGCGGGAGCGGGCTCGGCGCCGGTGCGGCGACCTGCTGCGGCTGTGGCTGCTGTTGCTGTTGGGCCTGGAGGTCGGCGATGGCCTCTTCCTGGTCCTGTTCACGGCGTGCGGAGCGGGCGGAGCTGCGGCCCGCGGCGTAGGCGGCTCCGCCGACGAGGGCGCCACGCAGCAACGGCGCTCCGCGGGGCCTGACGACCGGGCGGAGGAGGGGACGGCGTCGCATGAACATCGGTCAGCTCCTTCCGGCCACGGATACGGCTACGGCCTCGCGGTAGGCGTCCCGCGCCTGTTCGACGTGGTCGGGCGGGATGCGCACGGTCCCCGAGACACGGCCACCGGCCTCACGGATCGCCTCCGCCGCACGCGCGGCCCACACGTGTTCCACGAGCAACATCAGCGCGCAGGAGCCCGGTTCGAGGGTCTCGGCCGCCTCGGCCGCGTCCTCGGGACCCAGGAGGTTCGCCTCGGGCCCGATCTCGGCGGTGGCCTCCTCGTACTCCTCGTACTCGACGAGCTCGGAGGTGGACACCTCCCCCGTCACGGACTTGACGACGACGAGCGAGTCGATCAGGCGCACCTGGCCCGCTCTGCGCAGGTCCGCGACGGCCGTCACCGCCGCCACTTTCAGCCGCTCCCCCGGGAAGGCGAGCACGACACATTCCACCGGCCCCATGACGCTCCGTTCCTCGTGCGGTCCTCGGCCACCATCCGAACACGGCGGGGGGCGGGCCGCACCCGGGCCCGCCACGACATGCGGGGGCGCGGTGCCTGCACGAGACTCACTCGTACGCCGGGCCTCCCCGGCCCGCGCGGGAACGGAGTGTGCAGGAATGGACGACTACCCTCTCCTCAACGTCTTCTGGACCATGCTGTGGTTCTTCATCTGGATCATGTGGCTCTTCCTGCTGTTCAAGGTGATCACCGACATCTTCCGTGACCACGACCTCGGCGGCTGGGGCAAGGCCGGCTGGCTGATCTTCTGCATCCTGCTCCCCTACCTCGGCGTGCTGGTGTACGTCATCGCCCGCGGCAAGAGCATGGGGCAGCGCGACGTCAAGCAGGCGAAGGCCTCCGAGGCCGCGTTCCAGGACTACATCCGCAAGACGGCCGGGACGACTCCGGCGGGCGGCGGCGCCGCCGACGAACTGACGCGGCTCGCGGATCTGAAGGAGAAGGGCGCCATCACGGACGAGGAGTTCCAGAAGGCGAAGGCCAAGATCCTGACCTGAGGGCGGGACGGCAGGGACGGCGGCGTGCGGGCCTCGGGCCCGGCGCCGCCCCTTAATGCGTACGCGAAATACCGCTTTGATAGGGTCGGGTCGTGAGGTTGACGAAGTTCACCGACCTGGCGCTCCGTGCCGTGATGCGTCTGGCGGTCATCGCGCAGGACGAGTCCGTCACCACGCGCGAGGTGGCGGAGTCGATGGACGTGCCCTACGCCCACATGGCGAAGGTCGTCACCCGGCTCCAGCATCTCGGCGTGGTCGAGGCGCGGCGCGGCCGCGGCGGCGGCCTGGCCCTGACGGAGCTGGGCCGACGCTCCTCGGTGGGCTGGCTGACCCGCACCCTTGAAGGCGAGGAAGAGGTCGTCGCCTGCGAGGGCGATCCTCCGTGTCCGCTGCGGACGGCATGCCGACTGCGGGGTGCGCTGCGCGAGGCGCAGGAGGCCTTCTACCGCGTGCTCGACCCGCTGACCGTGGCGGAGCTCGTCGCCTCGCCGACGGGACCGCTGCTCCTCTCCCTCACTCCCCGCCCCTCCCCCTGAGCCGTGCGCGTCCCTCCCTCGGCACACGCACACTTTTAAATACGCAGATCATCTACCAGATTGAGAGTTCCCATGCTGTCCGAGCAGGCCGCCCCGGTCATCCGTGCCACTCTGCCCGCCGTCGGCGGTGCGCTCGACGAGATCACCGAGCGTTTCTACGCGCGGCTGTTCGCCGCCCACCCCGAGCTGCTGCGCGACCTGTTCAACCGGGGTAACCAGGCCAACGGCGAGCAGCGGAAGGCGCTGGCGGGTTCCATAGCCGCCTTCGCGGTCGCGCTGCTCGACCGCCCGGACAGTCGCCCCGATCTCATGCTGTCCCGCATCGCACACAAGCACGCCTCGCTCGGCGTCACCGCCGAGCAGTACAAGACGGTGCACGAGCACCTCTTCGCCGCGATCGTCGAGGTCCTCGGCGACGCGGTCACCACCGAGGTCGCCCAGGCCTGGGACGAGGTGTACTGGCTGATGGCCAACGCGCTCATCGCCGTGGAGGCCACGCTCTACCAGGAGGCCGGCGTCGCCGAGGGCGAGGTCTGGCGGCCGATGGAGATCGCCGAGCGGCGCGAGGAGACGGCCGACACCGTCTCCTTCGCCCTGCGCCACACCGACGGGACGCCGACGACCCCGTTCCGGCCGGGTCAGTACGTGAGCGTCCAGGTCGCCCTGCCCGACGGCGCCCGGCAGATCCGCCAGTACAGCCTCTCCGCCGCTCCCGGCCACCCGCAGTGGCGGATCACGGTGAAGCGGGTCGACGGCGACCCGGCGGGCGAGGTCTCCTCGTGGCTGCACGCGCACGCCCGCGTGGGCGACACCGTGGACGTGTCGGCCCCCTTCGGCGATCTGGTCCTGCCCGAGGGCGACGGACCGCTGCTGCTCGCCTCCGCCGGCATCGGCAGCACCCCGATGCTGGCGATGCTCGACCACCTCGCCGCCACCGGATCAACCCGTCCGGTCGCCGTCGTGCACGCGGACCGCTCCCCCGCGTCCCACGCGCACGCCGCCGAGCTGCACCGTCTCGTCGGCGCGCTGCCGCAGGCGGCCCTGCACCTCTGGTACGAGGAGCCGGGCGAGGCCGCCACGGCCCAGCGGGGCCGCGCCGATGTCACCGCGCTCGACCTCCCCGAGGGCACGACGGCATACCTCTGCGGGCCGCTGCCGTTCCTCCGCACGGTGCGCGGCGACCTCCTCGGCCGTGGGACGGCCGCGTCCGACATCCACTACGAGGTCTTCGGTCCGGACCTCTGGCTCGGCGCCGAAAGCTGACGCCTCCTTCCCGAAGGCCACCACCTGCGCCTTCGATCCCCAAGCAACATGGCATTCAGGCTGCGGATACTGCATAGTGAGGGCCCGTATCGGCCTCGCATTCAGCGGGTACGGAGCGAATGGACGGAAGCGATGGGATCGTTCGGATCAGTCGACGGCGGTCGGGGCACGGGGCGGCGGCCGGTACGCGGGATCGCGCTCGACATCGGTAGCTCGCGGACCCGGGCGTGGGCCCCGGGGGCGGGTGTCTTCGCGGACGTGCCGAGCGGTCCCGTACGGCGTGGCCGGGTGACGGACACGGACTCCCATCTCCGGCTGCTGCGGCGGCTGACCGCCACAGCTCCCGGCGACGGCGGACACGACACCGTCGTGATGCTGACCCACCCGGTCCTCGCGGCTCCGGCGGAACGGGAGGCCGCGCGCCGGGTGGTGGACGGGCTCGGCCCGGTGCGGGTCATCGCCGTGGACAGTGCCCGCGCCGCGGCGGCCTATGCCGCCCCGCCCGGCGGCGGTCCGCTGCTCGTGGTCGACCTGGGCGCCCAGCTGACCGAGGTGACGCTCGTCGTCGACGGCCTGGTCGAGGACGCGCGGCTGGCCGAGGTCGGCGTCGACGACGTGCGGGAGTCGGGACGGGTGCCCGACACGATCGCCGGGACGGCCGCCGACCTGGTCAGCGACCTGTGGCGGCAGGACCGCACCGGGGCCGTCCGCGGCGCGCTGCGCCGCGGAGTCCTGGTGACCGGCGGAGGCGCGCTCCGACTGGACGTGACGAGCCGCCTGGCACACCTCCTCCGGGCCCGCCTGCGGCTCGCGAACGACCCGTCGACGAGCGTCGTCCGCGGTGCGGGGCTGATGCTGGCCTCCGCCCTGCGTCACCCGGGCGGCCCCCTCGGCCGCGACTGATCCGCCCGGCCGGTTCAGCAGCCGGTCGACCAGATGTGGGAGTCGCCGCGGTCGTTGGCGGCGCCGTTGTATCCGACCTCCTGTCCCGGGGCCAGACAGATGGTCATGCTCCCTCCCTGCCAGGCGCTCTCGTAGACCCGGACGTGGTCCTTGATGCCGGGTCCCGAGATGCCGTGGTTGACCCAGGAGGAATCGGTGTCGGAGATCCAGCTCTCCCACCAGCCGTCGTCGCCGCTCCAGTTGGCACGCTGGCCGCCGAAGTTCGAGTCCTGCCACACGCAGAACTCCCCGCTGGGGCATTCGGCGGCCCCTGCGGAGGTGGAGAGGGCGAGGCCGGCGGTGACGGCGAGCAGGGCCGCTCCGGAGAGGGCGAGGATGCGCTTCACGAGTGGTCGTGGCCTTTCTGCGGGTGGGTGGGCGCGGGCAGTGCGACTGCCCGCAGCAGCGCGCGGTCGCGCAGCTGCCGGTATGCGGTGAGCTCGTCGCGGTGCAGGGAACGCACCACGATCAGCTCGACGGACTCCAGCCGGGCACGGACGTCGTCGAGTCCGCTCTCCCGGGCGCAGCGGGCCGCGACGGCCGGATCGGGGCCGGCGGGGCGTGGACGGTCGGGTGGGGTCGCGCACCGGGTCCAGCGGGCGAGCGCCTCCTGGTGGGCGGGGTCGTCGCGCATACGGGCCTGGGCCTCGGCGCGGAGGTTGTCGACGGTGACCTGGGCCCGGAACCAGCGGCCCAGGTCGCCGTAGAGCCGGCCTCGCGCGGAGGCGAGGCAGCCGTCCTTGTGGGCGGTGACGGTGGCACCGGTGGCGAGCGTGACGGAGAGCTCGCGGGGCCCCGCTCCGAAGAGCGCGGCCTGAAGGGTCCGGTCCTCGTCCGGGGCGCGGGCCCGTGGCGTGAGGGTGAGGCCCCGGTCCGCGAGGCAGTCGACGACGAGCCGGTGCTCGGCCGCTTTCAGGAGGGTGTCCTGGGCTGCCCGATCGGCCGGGACACCCGGCTTCCCGGACCCCTCAGGTCCGACGACGGCGCAGCCGGAGAGAAGCAGGGAGGCGGCTGCGGTGACGAGGGCGCGGCGGGCGCGCGGTGTGCTGCGGAGCATGGGGTCCCCTTCGAACGTCCCAGGTCGGCGGGGTCCGGGTGATCGTCCGGAGGGCCCGGGAAGATCACTGCCCGGGGCCGGTCCGGCCATGCCGAGGCTCACTCGAACGGGTCGAACGCGCCGGATCGCGCGCCCCTTGGGCGCCCTCAGGAACCCCTTCAGAAGCCGTCACGGGGCCGCTGGTGCCGCTGGTGCCGCTGGTGCCGCGCGGGAATGCCCAGGCCTGGTCCAGGGAACGACAAAGCCCCGGTTGGACGGGGGATTCCAACCGGGGCCGATAGCCGTGACACGAAGAGCGGTCACCTCTAGGGGGGGACCATGGGGACCGGACCCCTTCGACGTCACATACGTATGAACGGAAAACCTTTCCCGAATGTTCCATGTACTACCGCGTGGGCGATGTGAGTCACCTCACCCGGTTTCGACAGGTCCGGTCAGTCCTTCTCGGGGCCGTAGACGACCCCGGGCTCGGCCTTGCCGGGAGCGAGGAGTTCGGGCACCGTCACGAAGGTGAAGCCCCGGCGCTTGAGCTCGTCGACGATCGAGGGGACGGCCGGGACCGTTCCGTCGTAGATGTCGTGGAGCAGGATGATGCCGTCGCGCTGGGCCTGGTCGACCACCCGCTGGCGTATCAGCGCGGAGTCGGTGGTGGAGTAGTCCTTGGCGGTGACGGTCCACAGGATCTGGGCGAGGCCCAGCTCCTTGCTGACCTCGGAGACCGTGTCGTCGGTCCGGCCCTGCGGCGGGCGCATCAGGGTGGGCTTGCGGCCGGTTATCTTCTCGACGGCGGTCTGGGTGAGGGCCAGCTCCTCCCGTACCTCGGCCTCGTCGAGACCGGTGAGTATGCGGTGGCTCCAGGTGTGGTTGGCGACCTCGTGTCCCTCGTCGGCGATGCGCTTGACGACCTCGGGGTAGCGGTCGACGTGCTTCCTGCCGAGCAGGAAGAAGGTGGCGGGGACCTGCTTCTCCTTGAGGACGTCGAGGAGGTGGGGCGTGTCCTTGCCCGGCCCGGCGTCGAAGGTGAGGGCTATGCACTTCACCTTGGCGCAGTCCACGCGTCGGGCTCCCGCACCCGCCTTGTCGTCCGTTCCGGCCTTGGCCCGGGCGTCCTGCGGGGTGACCCGGTCGACCCCGCACCCGGCGAGCGTCAGCATCAGCGATGCGGCGGCGAGGACGACGGCCGCCGTTCCCCTGCGGCGGCCCGGCCTGAATCGGAGCATGGTGGAACCCGCTTTCCCCTGTGAAGGTGTGATGTCGGTACGGTCGCCACCGCCTGGTCAGGACGGATCATGCGACGTCAAGGACTCTACACACGGTGTATACAGGTGATCGCAGGGGGGGTGCTCAGGGGGGCGCGGGCATGCGTGAGCCCCGGGCGGCGCCCGTCCGCTCCGCCCGGGGTGTCCGTGCCTGACGGCTCAGCGGGAGGCGAGCAACAGGCGGGCCTCGGTCTCCTGGTCGCCGGAGACCGACTGCAGGGACTGGACGTCGAAGCCGGCGGCGAGCACACGCTCGACCTCGTCGACGGCGTGGTACCCGCCGGTGAGCGTGGCGCCGACCAGCGCGGACAGATGCGTGGGGGCCACCTCCTCGCGCCGCCCGGCGGCCGTGTCGAAGGTGGCCATCCAGACGGTGGTGGCCGGCCCGTTCGCCGCCTGCGGGCTCGGGGTCTCCATGTCCTCCAGCTGGTAGACACGGTCGAGGACGTCGAAGACGGCCTGGGCGTCCTCCCGGCAGCAGTCGCTCAGCTGCACCGTGACGTCGGTGTCGATGTGCAAGTCGTACACGTCGCTCATCTCCTCGCGGCTCGCAGCCCTCGTCGTGCCACGCGCCCTCGTGCCACGTCTCCAGCATCCCTCGCGGCACGGACTCCCGCGAGGCACCGAGCGGTCCCGTCGTCCCGAGCTCAGCGACCGCCGGTGATCGCCTCGACGGTGTCGGCCTCCGAGGCCGGTTTGTCGGGACGGTGGCGTACGACGCGGGCGAAGCGGAGGGTGATGCCGGCCGGGTACCGCGTCGAGCGCTGGAGCCCGTCGTAGGCGATCTCGACGACGAGCTCGGGGCGCACCCGTACGGTGAACCCGTCGTCCGCCACGGCGAGTTCGCCGAGCCGCCGGGTCTGCCAGCGGAGCATGTCGTCGGTGAGCCCCTTGAACGTCTTGCCGAGCATGACGAAGCCGCCGCCCTCGGCGCGCGCCCCGAGGTGGAGGTTGGAGAGCAGCCCGGTCCTGCGCCCGTGGCCCCGCTCGACCGCGAGGACGACGAGGTCCACCGTGTGGACGGGCTTCACCTTCAACCAGGTGCGGCCCCGGCGGCCGGCCACGTAGGGCGCGTCCAGGGCCTTGACGAGGACGCCCTCGTGTCCGCGCTCCAGCGTCCCGGCGAAGAACCGCTCGGCCTCCTCGACCCGTGCGGGATCGGCCGGGTCCGTGACGACGAGGCGCCGGACCCGCTGGGACTCGGGGAGCAGCCGGGCGAGGACGGCATGCCGGTCCCGGCCCGGCCGGTCGATCAGGCTCTCGCCGTCGGCGGCGAGGACGTCGAAGAAGACGGCCGTCAGCGGCAGGGCGGCCCGCGCGCCGGCCACGTCGGTACGGGAGCCCACGCGGGCGGCGATGGACTGGAAGGACGCGGGGCGCCCGGTGCCGGGATCGAGGGCGATGGCCTCCCCGTCGAGGATGAACGCGTCGGAGGGCACGGCACGGGCGCTCGCGACCACTTCGGGGAGCCGGTCGGTGATGTCGTCGAGGGAACGGGTGTGGACCCGCACGTCGTCGCCGCTGCGGTGCACCTGGACCCGGATGCCGTCGAGCTTCTCCTCCACCGCGCAGGCTCCCAGGGCGGCGATCGCCTCGGTGACGGAGGCGGCGGTGTGCGCCAGCATGGGCTGCACCGGACTCCCGACCCGCAGAGTGAACCGGTCGAGCGCGGTGACCCCGTGGGCCAGGACCGCCTGGGCCACCGGAGGCAGCGAGCCTTCGAGCATGACGGCGCGGCGCAGCTCGGCGGCGGGCACGGTGGCGGCTTTCGCGACGCCTTCCAGGGCGACGGCGTCGAGGGCCCCTTGCCGTACGTCCCCGGAGAGGAGCCGGAGCAGCAGCTCCTGTTCGTCGAGGGTCGCGGCGGTGAACAGGGCGCGGACGAACCTGTCCCGCTCCGCCCGGGCGCCCGCCCCCGAGACGGCGGCGAGCTCCGAGAGCGCGGTGTCGACGCGGGCGATCGTGAGGGCGGGCGCCTCGGCGGGCGGGACCGCCGGCGGCACGACGTTCTTGAGGACGCTCCACCCGACGCCGATCCGCCCCTGCGGGAGGCGGCCCGCGAGATAGGCGATGACGAGTGGGCTCTCCTCGGGCACGGCCTCCGCGAAGAGCTCGGCCAGCAGCGAGATCTTGCGCGAGCGCGCGGAGGTGGCGGCGACCTCCCGGGACGCCTCCGCGACACGGGCGAGCAGCATGGGCCCATCCTCCCCACACCGCGCCCGCGCCGCACGCCGACGCCCGTCCGGTGCCACGTCAGGGCCAGGCCACCGGGCGCTTCCCTCTCCCGCCGCGCGGGGCACCTGCTGTCTTCCGGCGCAGGAGCCGGTCGAGCAGCCGGGAGCGGGAGGAGCCGCCTCGCGGCGGTAGCTCCGCCCCCGGACGCACCGCGGGGAGCCGCATGGCGGGAATCTCCGACGCAGGCACCGACTCCGCCACCGAGCCCGGCTCTGGACCCGGCTCCAGGGCCGGGTCCGGCTCCAGTCCTGGGTCCGGATCCCGGTCCGGCCCCAGGCCCCGGCCCAGCGGCGGCTCCACACCTCTCGGCGGCAACGGCGCTCGCGCCGGGACCTCACCGGGGTGCGGGGCGGGGCGGTCCGCGCGTGCCTCCTCCAGGGCCAGGGTCAGGCTCATCCGGTGCCAGAGGACCTCGTCCGGCGCGTCGGCCAGCGCGAGCAGGTCGGTGATCTCGCGGGCCGCCTGAGAAACCGGCTGGCCGGGCTGCGGTGGCGGGCGCAAGCGGTCGAGGTGGGCGCGCTCGTACGGATCGCCGACCACCTCGGCCAGATGGACCGGGTGGAGCATCGAAGCGATGGCGGCCGCGCGCGCCCAGGGATCGTCCGTCGCCCGGAGGAGCAGCGCCAGACGGCGTGCCCGCCAGTTCCTCGGCCGCGCGTCCTCGTGCGCGTCCAGTCTCTTGCGCACGTCCAAGGGCAGCCGCCCCGTGAGCAGGGCCGGGTGGGCGAGGGCGAACTCGGTCACCTCTGCCGCGAGGTACCTCCACACCACCGCCCGGTAGCGGTTCAGGTAGAACCGCACCGGACTGAGGTGTCCCGTCCTGGCCAGCCGTGTGAACCGGTCCGGGGGCACGGAGAGCAGCGCGGCGGCCTCCCGGGTGCCCACCTCCCGCACCCGCTCGCGCAGGCCCTCGGGGAAGTCCGGCGCGGCCCTGAGCCGGTCGATCTCGGCCCGCTCGACACGCCGCCGCTCCCCGTCACCCACCGGCACCGTCCTCACCAGACCCAACTGCGCGGCGAGCCGGAACTCGCCGCGCCGCAGCTCCAGTTCCTCCGCGGCCTGCCCCGGTGTCACCGTGCGCGCACCTTCGTCCACCGTCATCGCGTGACCCTCCCCCGTACGTCCGTGGTCTCTCGTACTCCGACAAGAGAAACGTAACGCAGAGTGACGACACCCGTGCGGTCTGTGGACAACGCCCTGTGGACAACCCGCCGTCGGAACTCAGAACGCGGTGTCGCCCGGGCGGCCCGGCTGGCGTGCCGCCACGCCGAGGTGCTCGCCGACCCGGTTGACCAGCAGCGTCATCTCGTACGCCACCTGGCCGACATCGGCCTCGGCCGCGCTGAGGACACAGAGGCAGCTGCCCTCGCCCGCCGCCGTCACGAAGAGCAGCGCCTCGTCGAACTCCACCATCGTCTGCCGCGCCCGGCCGGCCCTGAAGTGCCGGCCTGAGCCCCTGGCCAGGCTGTGCAGGCCCGAGGAGACGGCGGCCAGGTGCTCGGCGTCCTCGCGCGCGAGACCACTGCTCGCGCCCGTCACCAGACCGTCGTTCGACAGCACCAGCGCGTGCTGTATGAACCCGACCCGTTGCGTCAGATCGTCGAGAAGCCAGTCCAGTCCCTTGTCCAGCGCCATGCGTGGTCCTCCCCCTTGGTGGTGCGTCCCCGTCGACCCGCAAGTCTTCGGCTCCGCGTGTCGTGGCAAGCCTTACGCACTGTCGTGGACAGGGCAAGCACCGCACCGCGCCCGCGCGTGCCGTCCGATGTCCGAGGCGCGAGGCACTATGGGGGCATGACGAGGATGACCGAGGATCAGTGGCGGGCCTTCGTGTCCGCGGGGACCCGTACCGGCAAGCTGGCGACCGTCCGTGACGACGGCAGTCCGCACGTCGTGCCGATCTGGTTCCTGCTCGACGGCGACGACTTCGTGTTCAACACGGGCAAGGACAGCGTGAAGGGCCGCAATCTCGCCCGCGACCCGCGGGTGTCGCTGTGCGTGGACGACGACACCCCGCCGTTCTCCTTCGTCACCCTGACCGGTCGCGCCGAACTCGGCGAGGACCCGGTCGAGTTGCGCCACTGGGCCGCCCGTCTCGGCGCGCGCTACATGGGTGAGGACCGGGCGGAGGAGTTCGGGGAGCGCAACGGCGTCCCCGGCGAACTCCTCGTCCGGGTGCGGATCGACAAGGTGATCGCCCGGGGCGGCGTATCCGACTGAGGGCGGGGCGCCGAGCACCGCGCCCTCAGCCGACGCTGTCGAGGAGCCGGGCGGTGTGCATCCGCCCGGCGTACTCGACGAGCCGGATGAGCACCTCCTTGCCCGAGTCGCGGTCGCGCGCGTCGCACAGCACCACGGGGGTGCCGCGGTCGAGGTCCAGCGCGCGGGAGACGTCGTGCGCGCCGTAGGTGCGCGCGCCCGTGAAGCAGTTGACGGCGACGACGAAGGGGATCTTGCGGTGCTCGAAGTAGTCGACGGCCGGGAAGCAGTCCTCCAGGCGCCGGGTGTCGGCGAGCACGACGGCTCCCAGGGCGCCCTGCGACAGCTCGTCCCACAGGAACCAGAACCGGTCCTGACCTGGGGTGCCGAAGAGGTACAGGGAGAGCCCGGACCGGATCGTGATGCGGCCGAAGTCCATCGCGACGGTCGTGGTGGTCTTCTGGGCGACTCCCCCGGTGTCGTCGACGAGCTCGCCGGCGCGGCTGAGCTGTTCCTCGGTCCGCAGGGGCCGGATCTCGCTGACGGCGCCGACCAGGGTGGTCTTGCCCACGCCGAATCCGCCGGCGACCAGGATCTTCAGGGCGAGGGCGGCGGTGTCCACCCCGTCGCCCGCGCCGGTACCGGTGCTCTCAGAGCGCTCGTAGGCCATCGATGACTTCCCTCAGGATTCTTTCGTCGGGGAGCTGTGCGGGAGGTACGGGCCTGCTGACGCGGACGAAGCCCGATTCGAGGAGGTCGCCGAGGAGCACCCGGACGACTCCGACGGGCAGGTCGGCGTCGGCGGCGAGCTCCGCCACCGACTGCGTCTCGGCCCGGCACAAGGCGAGCAGGGAGCGGTGTTCGGGGCCCAGGAGGCTCTCCTCGGCCGCTCCCGGCGGGTCGTCGTCGACGACGACGAGGGCGATGAGGTCGAACCGTACGTTGCTGGGACCCGGGCGGGTCCGCCCGCCGGTCATCGCGTACGGGCGTACGAGCGGCCCGGCGTCGGCGTCGTACCACTGACTGCCCGGTACGGACGGGCCGCCGCCGGTGCTGTCCTCGTTCATGGAGGTCTCCGGGTCAGCCGGCGGCCGGCGGGGTCACCGTGAGCCGCGGCGGGGTGTGCAGATGCTCGCCGACGCGCTTGACGAGGCGGGCCATCTCGTAGGCGATGAGGCCGATGTCGGCGCTGACCGAGCTGAGGACCGCGAGGCAGGAGCCGTCGCCCGCCGCGGCGACGAAGAGGAATCCGTCGTCCATCTCGACCATCGTCTGCCGGACTCCCCCGGTGTGGAACTGCCGTCCCGCGCCCTTGGCGAGGCTGTGGAAGCCGGAGGCGATGGCGGCGAGGTGCTCGGCGTCCTCCCGGCTGAGTCCGCTGGAGGAGCCGACGGCGAGTCCGTCGTTGGAGAGCACGACGGTGTGGCGGACCTCGCGGACCCGCATGACGAGGTCGTCGAGGAGCCAGTCGAGCTCACCGGACCGGTGAGGGGAGATCCTCTCGTGGTCGATCATGCGTCGTCTCCTTCGAAGCGGGGGGCCATGGGGTCGATGAGGTCGTGGTGCGGCGCGTGGGACTCGGCGCCGAAGCCGGTCCCGAGGGGACGTCTGCTGCCGGGGGCGGGGCCGCCGCCGCGCTGCCAGCCGTCCTGGTAGGCCGCCATCCGGTCCCGGACCTGCTCCGGGGTGCGCGCGTCCGTGCCGGGTGCCGCGGGTGCGAAAGCCGGGGCCGGAGCGGGTGCCTCGCGCAGCTGCGGGACGAGGTTGGCCTGCCGTACGCGGCGGGGCAGATCACCGTCGGGACCGCCGAGGGCGCCGAGGGAGCCGGGGGTGCCGGGGGTGCCGGGGGTGCCGGGGGTGCCGGGGTCCCCGTAGCCGCCGTGGTCTCCTCGCGGGCCATGAGCGCCGGGACCGGCCGGAGTCGTCGGCGGCTGCGCGGGAGTCGGCATCCGTGGCAGCGGCGGAGTCGGCGGCACCGACGACGATGCCGGCGCGGCCGGGGCCGGGGCCACCGGGGCCGGGGCCGCTACGGGCGGCGTCGGGCCGGAGGGGCCGCGCTGGCGCAGGGCGGTGACACCGGCGGGAGGGGGACTCTGCTCCGGTCGCGCCGCCAGGGCGGGGACCGCCGTCGGGCGGGTCAGGGGTTGGGGGCGGGACTGCGGGCGGGGGCGGTCCGTCGGCTGGGGACGGTTCAGGGGCTGCGGGCCGGCCGGCGGCTGCGGGGTGCCTCCCCGGGGGGCCGCGGCGGGACCGAGAGGGAGGGTCGGCGTCGGGGTACGGGGGCCCTGAGGGCGGCCGAAGCGGCGGGCCTCCGCGCGCTGCGCCTCCTCGTGTTCCCGTGCGGCGCGCGAGGCGTCCGCGACGGAGCCGCCGGCACGCGGGTCCCTCGCCCGCGGCTCGCCCGTGCGGGGGTCGCCGCCGGGGGTCGCGTCGGCCGGAGTCCGCCGCCGCCCGGCGTTCCCGGCCTGGGTGGCGGTGTCCACGCCCTCGGGGCCCGGCCCGGCGGTCGCCGGGGCTCCCCGCCCGGGCGGCAGTGCTCCCTGGAGAAGGTCGGTCGGAAGCAGCACGACGGCTGTCGTCCCGCCGTACGGGGAGGTCCGCAGATGGACCTTGATGTCGTGGCGGGAAGAGAGACGGCTGACGACGAAGAGGCCGAGCCGGTCGCTGTCGAAGAGGTCGAGGGCCTCGGACTGGGCGATGCGGGCGTTGGCATCGCCGAGGGTCTCCTTGCCCATGCCGAGCCCTCGGTCCTCGATCTCCAGGGCGTAGCCGTTGCCGACGGGTTCGCCGCTGACGCGCACCTTGGTGTGGGGCGGGGAGAACTGGGCGGCGTTCTCGATCAGTTCGGCGAGGAGGTGGGTCAGGTCGGCGACGGCGCCGCCGACGACCGCCGTCTCGGGCAGCCGACGCACCTCCACGCGCGCGTAGTCCTCGATTTCGGATACGGCGGCCCGGACGACGTTGGTGAGGGGGACGGGCATGCGCCAGGCGCGGCCGGGGGCGGCACCGGAGAGGATGATCAGGCTCTCGGCGTGGCGGCGCATGCGGGTGGTGAGGTGGTCGAGGCGGAAGAGGTCCCCGAGCTCGTTGGGGTCGTCGGCCCGCCGCTCCATGCTGTCCAGGAGGTTGAGCTGGCGGTGGACGAGGACCTGGCTGCGGCGGGCGAGGTTGACGAAGACCCCTGAGATGCCGCTGGCGAGTTCGGCTCGTTCGACGGCCGCGGACAGAGCCGCGCGGTGGACGGTGGTGAGCGCCTCACCGACCTGGCCGATCTCGTCCTGGGAGACGGGGCCGGGCGGTGCCTCGGCCCGCACGTCGATCTCCTCTCCGGCGCGCAGGCGGCGCATGGCGGCCGGGAGCTTGCGGCGCGCGATCCCGAGGGCGGTGTTGCGGAGGCTGACGAGCTCGACGACGAGGCCCCGGCCGATGCGGACGGAGATGACCAGGGAGGCGGCGACGGCGGCGAGGCCGAGCAGGACCGCCGCGCCGCTCAGGCTGAGGGCGCCGCCCGCGAAGGGGTCGGCGCGGTCGGCCGCCGCTGTGCGCGCCTCGGTCTCGATCGCGGTGAGTCCGCTCCGTACGGCGGCCAGGGTGTCGTCCCAGTCGGCGGAGGTCACGGCCTGGGCGGCGGGGCGGCCGGACGCCGCGGCGAGGACGCTGTCCTCGGCTCGGACGAGTCGGGCGTGGTCTCGGCCCGCCGCGAGCCGGGCCCACTCCGCGCGGGTGGCGGCGGGCAGGTCGGAAGTGGCCGAGGCGGTGAGGGTGCGCCGGGTCTCGACGGCTCCGGCGAAGACGCGGAACCGCTCCGGGGTGAGGCGCCCGGTGAGGTGGGCGGAGCCGAGGAGGGCGTCCTCGCGGGACAGCATCTCGCCCGCGCGGCCGAATTCGAGGAGCACGCGCGCCTCGGACCCCTGCTGGGTGTCCTGGATACCGGTGAGGGCGCCGCCGACGGCGAAGCCCGCGGAGACGGCGGCGGTGTACTCCTCGTACACCTGGTCCCCGTCGGCGCGCCCGTCGACGGCGGCGGTGCGGAGCCGGGCGAGGCCCTCGACGGTGCCGACGAAGACGCTCACCCGTGTGGGGACGTCGCCGGGCAGGTCCCCGGTGTCGCCGACGGTGTGGTCGTCGTCGAGGCGAAGACGGTCGAGGGCCGCGTCCGTGCGGCGTATCCGGTCCTCGAGTTCGGCGGACCGGGTGGCGCCGGGCGCCGCGACCTGGCGTACGGCGGCGCGCCGTTCGGCCTGGAGCGCGCCGATCGCGGCCGCCACGGGCTCGCGGATCTCGGCGTCGACGCGCTGGAGCTGGCGGAGCCGCGCGACGTCCTGTGCGGTGGTGACGGTGGCGAAACCCCAGAGGGCGAGGAGCGAGACGACCGGGACCATCAGGAGCGAGACGATCTTGGCGCGGACGGTCCGGGGACGCAGTCCGAGTCGCGCGGGGCGGCCCCGGCCCGAGAGGGAGGACCCCGAGAGGGAGGACCCCGAGAGGGAGGATCCCGGGAGGGAGGACCCGGCGGTGGGGGTGTCCGGGGCGTCCGGGGTGGTCCTGCGACCGGCAGTGGGGAAGGCCTCGGGGGCGTGGTGCGGCCCCTGCTCCTCGGCGGGTGGCCCGGCGTGTGCGCGTCGCCCGCGCGCGGCCGCCGGCGGCGGAGCCGTCGCCTCGGCGTCCTTGGTCTTGCGGGGAGTTCGCATGGGCTCCTCGTTCCGGCTGCGTCTGTCTCTGGTGCGGTGTGAAGGTGCGGGTGAAGGTGTAGGTACAGGTGAAGCTGAGGGTGAAGCGGATGGTGACAGTGACGGTGAGGGTGAGGCTCAGGTCATGAGCGGTAGGCGCCTTCGGCGGTGCGGAAGCCGGCGGGCGCAACGTCCACCGCCCGTTCGTCCGGTTCGGTGAGGCGCTCGGCCGAGGCGTACGCGGCCCGCTCCCCCGCCGTCGGGGAGAGGGCGACGAAGGCGGACGTGATGAACAGGTACGAGCCGAGTCCGACGGCGAGCGGGAAGATGAACTGCATGACCGTGGCGCCGGGGAGAACGGCGGAGGAAGGGACGACGTCGACCCGCACCGCGAGCATGCCCGTGTAGTGCATGCTGCTGACGGCCGCTCCCATGACGAGCGAGGCGACGGCCACGGCCGCCGGTGCGTGGATGTTCAGGGCCGCCCACAGCGCCGCGGTGGCGGCCACGACCGCGATCACGACCGAGAGGGCGACGAGCAGGGGGTCGAACCGGACCTGTCCGTGCAGCCGGAGCGCGGCCATGCCCATGTAGTGCATGCTCGCCACGCCGACGCCCGTGGTCAGTCCGCCGATCAGGAGCGAACGGACCCGGTCACGGCCGTACCCGACGGCGAACACGCCGACGCCGACGACCGCCATGGCCACGACCAGGCTGAGGATGGTGAGGGGAACGTTGTAGCGGATGTCGGTTCCGGTCACGCCGAAGCCGAGCATCGCGACGAAGTGCATCGTCCAGATGCCGGTGCCGATCGCGGAGGCGGCGGTGAGCAGCCAGTTCCGCCGCGATCGGCCGGTCGCGTCGAGCGCCCGTACGGTGCAGCGCAGCCCGAGGGCAGCGCCGATGCAGGCCATCGCGTACGACAGCGCGGGTGTCAGCCAGCCGAAGGTGGCGTGGTCCAGGTGTCCCATGGCTCAGGGACGCTAGTGCGCACACGGGGGCGCACCAGGGGCGCATTTCGAAAGCTGATGGAATATGACAGAGAGATGATCCCGAACGATCACACCGAGTTCGAACGTGCACACAGAACGTTCACACCTCCGGGTGGTGGATCATGAGCGCATGAGCGATGACCCCACACACGTCCGAGAGTTCTTCGGCACGCGCGCCGCCGACTGGGACCGTCGGTTCCCCGACGACGGCCCCGCGTACGCCGCCGCCGTGAGCGAGCTCGGCCTGCGCCCCGGCGACGCGGTACTGGACGCCGGCTGCGGCACCGGCCGCGCCCTCCCGCCGCTCCGCGCCGCCGTCGGACCGACCGGCACCGTGCTCGGCGCCGACCTGACCCCCGAGATGCTCGCCGAGGCGGTACGGGCGGGACGCGGCCGACCGGGGCAGGGCGCACCCGACGCTCAGGGCGACCCGGACGGCGCCGGGACGCTTCTGCTCACCGATGTCGGCCGACTGCCGGTGCGCGACGGCGCGCTCGACGCCGTCTTCGGGGCGGGGCTCATCTCCCATCTCGCCGACCCCGTCGCCGGTCTGGGGGAACTCGCCCGGGTCGTCCGTCCTGGGGGCCGCCTCGCGCTGTTCCACCCGATCGGGCGTGCCGCCCTCGCGGCCCGGCACGGCCGGCAGATCACGCCGGACGACCTGCGCGCCGAACCCCGGCTGCGTCCGCTCCTCGCCGAGGCCGGCTGGCGGCTCGTCAGCTACGTGGACGAGGACGCACGCTACCTGGCCTTGGCCGTTCGCGAAGGCTGAACCGCACGCGTGAACCGCCGTACCTGAACCGCACGCGTGAACCGCCGTACCTGAACCGCACACCTGAACCGCCGTACCTGAAGCGCCATACCTGAACGCACACCTGGACCGCCGCGTCCGAGCCGCCTCGTCCGAACCGCCGCGTGTGTCGACCGGGGCCTTCCCCCCCCCCCCCCCCCCCGCGCCGACACGCGCCGGGGCGCACGGCCATGCGGAGGGCAGACAGCCGGACACTCCGCCATCGAGGGTGATTCTGCCGATCATCGGGTGATCACCTCGTGGGCGCAAGGAACTCTCCCCCCAGTTTCAGCAGATGAACCAGGTACACGACGTGTGGATGGACACGTGCCCCGGGAAACAGGAGGAAGAGATGGCCCGCTACAGACAGACGGGCGGCGTGGCCCTCGGCGCGATGGTGCTGGGCGTCTCCACCGTGACCGGCTTCGCCCCGGCGCGCGACGGTGGTCAGGCCGGCGCGTCCGGGACCGCCGCGCACGAACGGACCGTGCGGGAGGCGTGGCGGCGGGGGCGCTGAGCCCGGACACCGGCGAACGGATCACGAGGGCCCACCCGCCATCGGACACCGGCGCGGGCGTGCGCGTGACGGAGGGGGACGCGACCGAGGACTTCGGGGCCGAGCACGTCAGGGGCCGGGTCGCCCGGGTCGTGCCCGCCGCGCTCGCCCCCGTGTGCGGCAGCGGCTACGGCAGCGAAGTGACGTTTCCTCTCTTCGGCGACGTGACCGTGCAGGCCGTCGAGGAGGCCCGCTCGATGGTCGGCTCCACCCTCGTCTGGCACGGGACCGTCGCCGGCACCGTCGACCAGAACGTCGTCGCGACCCTGGACGGCGGCTGCGACAAGACGCCCGGCAACGAGATCTGAGCGCCCAGTTCCTGCTGGGCGGTGACCTCTACGCCATCGAGCCGCTGGCGCCGGGCCGGGTGAGGATCGCTCAGCTCACCCCCCTCACCGACGAGGACGAGCAGCCCACCGGTGCCCCGCCGGCCGCCGCGATCGCCGCGGAGGCCGTCCCCGGGAAGAAGCCCGCGGCCGCGGCCGAGGACGACACCCGGGCCGCGCCCGAGTCCGCGGCCTCGCTCACGGCAGCGGCCGCCGCCTGCAAGGGGTACGCCCTCATCGACACGCTCGTCGGATACACCCCCGGCGCCCGCACCGAGGCGGGCGGCGACGCCCAGATCAAGGCCCTCGCGACCAAGGGCGTCACCCTCGCCAACGACGCCTTCTCCGCGAGCGGCACGAAAGTCCGGCTGAGGCTGGTCGGCACCACCCTGGTGACCGTGCCGGCCGCCAAGGACGGCGTCACCAACAGCCTGCTCAGCGCGCTCGCGCTGCCCACCGACGGCGTCGCCGACAACGTCCCGCAGCTGGGCGACCAGTACGGCGCGGACCTCGTCTCGGTCATGGCCGCCGGCCGCGCGGCGGGCGGGCTGGGCTACGCCCCGCCCGACCCCGGCCCGTCCACGGCCGCCTGGGGCTACAGCGTCGTCGGTCGCGGTGCCATCGGCAACTACTCCATGGGCCACGAGATCGGCCACAACCTGAGCGCCGACCACGACCGCGTCACCCAGCCCGTGCAGCCCGAGAACGGCGCCACCGGGTACTTTCCCGCCAAGGGCGCCTGGTCGTCCCTGATGGCGTACGAGTCCAGCTGCCGCAAGGCGACCAAGGGCGCCTGCACCCGGATCAACCACTTCACGAACCCGAAGCAGACGTACCGCGGAGAGCCGATCGGCATCCCGATCGGCAAGCCGAACCAGGCCGATTCCTCCGACGTGCTGAGCAGGACCGGCGTCGCCGTCGCCGCCTACAGCGCGGCCAAGACCCCGGACGCGCTGTGCGCGGTGACCTCCTCGGTCTCGCCCGCGGGCGCCGGCACCGTCGAGGCCGCCTTCCCCGGCCCGTCCCCGCAGGGCACCACCACGGTCCACTCGGCGGTCGCCGCCAAGGGGTACGTGTTCAGCGGCTGGAAGCTCGACGGCAAGGCCGCCAAGGGCGGGGCGACCGGATTCCGCGTGCCGGCCGGCGACCACACCCTGGTGGCGGTCTTCACGAAGGGCACCACCCCCACGTCGACCGTCACCACCAAGACCAGCGGCAGCGGCACCGTGAAGAAGGCGCCCGCCAAGCGTGCCGAGCAGGAGGGCGCCGACCTCCTCTACGAGGCCGTGCCCGCAGCGGGCTGGGACTTCGCGGGATGGCGGCTCGACGGGTCGAGCGCGGGTGACGACGACACCGTCGCGATCGACGTCGGCACCGAGGACATGGAACTCGCCGCGGTCTTCGAGCAGCGGCGTCACGCCCTGAAGGTGGAGTGCGGGGGCGGCAGAGGCACCGTCTCGCTCTCGCAGGACGGGCCGTACTCGGACGGCGACACCGTCGTGGCCACGGCGGTGCCCCACCCCGGGTACGTGTTCGTGGACTGGCTGCTCGACGGAGAGCCGTACGGCGGTGACGAGGACCGGTCCCTCGGCGAGACGGCCCTCACCTTCGAGGAGGAGGGGCACACCCTGACGGCGGTCTTCGCCCGCGCCTAGGGGGTGTCTTGTCGATCAGGCCGGATCAGGGAGCGGCGTCTGGTGCCGTGCATCGCAAGGCGGAGGAGGGAGTCGACGCGGAGCGTCGGCGACCGACGACAACGCGGCGAGGCGCGGTGCCAGACGCCGCGAGCCCGGCCTGATCGGCAAGACACCCCCTAGGCAGTTCCCTGATCGCTCCTGACCGGAACCGTCCCAACGCGCCCTTCTGTCCCGGCACTTCGCTGTCTACGGTGGAGGTGCCGGGCAGTCGTGCCCGGGAGAGGCGGCGGGCGATGGCACGTGTTCCGGAACGACTGCGCAGACTCCTCCCCGCCGCCCGGCGGGCTCCCGGGGCCGCCGCGCCCGCGCCGCCGCGCGCCCGGCAGGGCCACAACCTCTTCGAGGCGGCGGCGGAGTACGTGGCCGCGTGCGCCGAGGACGATCCGGCCCGGGCGGAGGAGGCGGCGAGCCGGGTCTCCCCCGGCGCGCTGTCCTTCGGCGTCAACGAGCTGGCCTGCCGGGCGCTCATCGCCCTCGCCCGGGAGCGCGGCGAATCGCCGACCACCGTGGCCCGCTCGCTGCTCGGCCTCCGCGACGCCTGAGGGATCGCCCCCGAAGGCCCCCGGAGGATCCACCCGGGGGCCTTCTCCGAGGGGGATCTCTCGCTCGTACACCCTCGACGCGCGGGTTACTCACTGGTTAAGGTGCGCCGACTACCAGATGGGGAGGCTGCCGTGACCGGGACGGACCCGATCGCCGAGGCGCGCACCGCCGGAGACGGCGGGGGTGACGCCGATGCCGACGCGCTGTTCGTGCTGACCGCGGCGCTGCTGACGCCCGCGAGCTTCCCGAGCGTGCTCGGTGACGACTATCCGGCCGCCTGCGCCGCGCTGGGGCTCCAGCCCTACGCGGACGGGTACGGGCTCGTGTTCGGCCAGGACGGCCTCGGCGCGCGGTGGACGGTCGTCGTCGACGACGTGTCGCTCGTCGCGGTGGCCATCTCGTCCTGGGACTGCGGCATGGCCTACGACCTCTCCCCCGACGAGAACTCCGTGGTGGCCGGGCTGCCGGGCTGGCCGCTCGAGGTGGTCAGCGCCGCACCCGGCGTCCCCGCACCGCACGACCCGGAGCCGGAGGAGGGCGATCCCGCCCCGCTGGTCCCGCCGTCCGGCGACGTGTGGGGCCCGGTCCAGCGCCGGCTCGGTGCGGACGAGGTGGCGCTCCGGTGGGAAGCCTGGCGTGCCCAGGTGGAGGACGACGCCCCGGTGAACGACGACACCAAGGGCGCCGGGACGCCCGGGCCGGGCGGCGCGACGTCCAGGCCGGGCGCCGGGACATCCGAGCCGGCGGAAGCGAGCGGTTCCTCCGTACCCGACCCGTACGACGGTGTACGGAAGGCCCTGCGCGAGCTCCGCGGCTATCTGGAGGAGGCGCCTCCCGTGGGACGGGTGCGGTCGCAGTCGACGGCGGAGGACGGCGCCCGTCTCGTTCGCGCGGACGGCCCCGGCTGGTCGTTCGTGGCCCGGACCGACGACATGGCCTTCGTCCTCCTCGACGAGCTGCCGCGCGAGGTGCTGCCGGTCTCCAGGGGCCCGGAGCTGCCCGCGCTCCTCGACGCGCTCGACGCGATGGCCGTCCGCACGTCCTGAGCACGTCCTGAGCACGCCCACGCCAAGAAGTACGCCTCCCACATGGGACAACGGCCATAGGTGTGGCCCCGGACCATGGTCCGGGGGTGGTGGTGCGCCGCACGATATGGCGCCGCACCCCCTTCCCGTCGTCCCCACGGAGGCTCACCATGCGCCTGCACCCAGGCGTTTCCCTGTTCACCACACTGCTGGCGGGGCTCACCGTCCTCGCCCCCGCGAGCCCCGCCGGAGCCGGAACGGAGGCCCCGGCCTCCGCGCACTGCGCGCGCCAGGAACGGCTCCACGTACCGGGCGCCGAGCACCAGAGGTCCGCGTGCCTGGCCGATCTGACGACCGCGGGGCTCGCCGGTACGCCGTACACCGACATGGCCGACCAGGCCGGTCTCGCGGCGAAGGCGACCCGTAACCCCTCGGGGGTGCCCGGCGTCCAGATCGACGGCTACTTCCCCGACACCTCACGGCTCAACGCCACCCACGGCTGGGCCCACGACGCGCAGTTCGTGATCCGGCTGCCCGACGACTGGAACGGCGGGCTCGTCGTCACCGGCGCGCCCGGCAGCCGGCGCCAGTACTCCACGGACGCGCTCATCTCCGACCGGGTCCTCGCCCAGGGATTCGCCTACACGGCCACCGACAAGGGCAACACCGGCCCGGACTTCTTCACCGACGGACGGGCCCCGGGCGACGCGGTGGCCGAGTGGAACCGCCGGGTCACCGAGCTGACGCGGGCGGCCAAGAAGGCCGTACGGCAGCGCTACGGCCATGCCCCCGCTCGGACGTACATGACGGGCATCTCCAACGCCGGGTACCTGACGCGCTGGCAGCTGGAGAACCGGCCCGAGCTGTACGACGGCGGGGTCGACTGGGAGGGCGTGCTGTGGACCGCGCACGGCCCCAACCTGCTGACGAGCCTGCCGGTGACGGTGGCCCGCTCACTCGGCCAGGCCTCCGACGAGGACCTGGTCGAGGCGGGTTTCGCGCCCGGGTCCCGTTTCCTCTGGCCGTACCACGAGAAGGCGTACTGGGGGCTCACGCAGAAGATCTTCCGGGCCGAGTTCGACCCCTCGTACGACCCGGCCTGTCCGGGTGCCACGGCCGGGCGGACGGTGGAGGAGATCTTCGCGGCCTGTGCCTCGGACGCCTCGTACGACTATGCCTCCCGGCCCGCGTCCGTCCACCGCGCGGTCGCGAAGGTCGCGCTGACCGGTCGCATCGGCAAACCCCTCATCACGCTCCACGGCGACCTGGACACCCTGCTGCCCATCGCCACCGACTCCGACGTGTACGCCGGGATGATCGACGCGCGGGGCCGGGGCGGGCTGCACCGGTACTACACAGTGCAGGGCGGGACGCACACGGACGGCCTGTACGACACGTATCCGGACCGGTTGCGTCCGATCCTGCCCTGCTACCGCTCCGCGTTCGACGCGCTCACGCGCTGGGTCGAGGAGGGTACGCCGCCGCCCGCGGACCGTACGATCGCGCGGCCGGCAGGCGGTGACGTCGTCGACTCCTGCGCCCTGGAGGAGTGACTGGGACCGACTGAAGTCTGACGGAGGTCTGACTGAGGCCTGAAGAGCGATCGACGAGCGCGGTCAGGTAACGCGGTCAGACCATCTCCAGGGGGCGGTGCGGTCCCTCCGGCAGCTCGGCACGGATCGTGTCGCCCGGCCGCACCTCCCCGCCGGTCAGCACGATGCCCATGATGCCCGCCTTGCGGACGACCTCGCCGTTCTCGTCACGGCCGAGGACCTGCTTGAGCAGGCCGTGCTGGAAGTTGTCGATCTGCGCGCACGGGTTGCGCAGTCCGGTGACCTCGACGACGGCCTCGGCGCCCAGGTGGAGCCGGGTGCCGGTGGGCAGGCCGAGGAGGTCGATCCCGTGGGTCGTGACGTTCTCGCCGAGGTCGCCGGGGGCCACCTCGAAGCCCGCGCCCGCCACGTCCTCGAAGAGCTCGGCGTGGATGAGGTGGACCTGCCGCAGGTTCGGCTGGGACGGGTCCCGGGCGACGCGCGAACGGTGCTTGACCGTCACTCCCGCGTGGACGTCGCCCTCCACACCGAGGCCCGCCAGGAGGGTGATGCCCTCCCGGTTGGGCTTGGTGAACGAGTACGTGCCGTTGCTGCTGACCGTCTGGACGGTGCCGCTGCTCATGCTGAGGAGCTCCCCTTCTCCGCTACCGCTCGGTCGTGGCGAGCGGTGGATACACCTCACCCGAACCGATGATCACCTCGCGTGTGACCACCTCAGACCCTACTCGGCGCTCTCCGCCCGCTCCGCGCGCAGGGGCTCGCCCACCTCGTGCAGGTGCCCGAGGGCCTGGCGGTACGACTCCACGAAGCCGGTCTCCGTGTACGGCACGCCCAGCGCGGCGCAGTGGGCGCGTACGGCGGGCTGGGCCAGTCGGAGGTGGGGGCGCGGCATGCTCGGGAAGAGGTGGTGCTCGACCTGGTAGTTGAGTCCGCCGAGGAACCAGTCGGTGAGGGCGCCGCCGCGGATGTTGCGCGAGGTGAGCACCTGGCGGCGCAGGTGGCCCCAGCTGTCGCCGTCGGCGTGCTCGTCCGGGCGATCCATGCCCTTGTGGTTGGGGGCGAAGGCCATGCCCAGGTGCACGCCGAGCAGCATCTGGTGGAGGAGGGCGAAGACCAGCGCCTGAAGGGGGTTGAGGAAAGTGAGCAGCAGGGCCGCGTAGCCGGCGAAGTGGGTGAGGAGCAGGGCGCCTTCGACGAGCCGCTCGCGCCGGGTGCGGCAGGGGCCGTCCTTCTCGAGGAGGGACCGGACTCCGTACACCTTGAGGGCGATGCCCTCCAGGGTCGTCAGCGGGAAGAACAGCCAGGCCTGGTGGCGGGTGAGGAAACCGTGCAGGCCCGTACGGCCCGCGGTCTGGTGCTCGGCGAAGACGAGGATGTCGGCGGCGACGTCCGGGTCCTTGTCGAGGTGGTTGGGGTTCGCGTGGTGGCGGTTGTGCTTGTCGTTCCACCACTCCCGGCTCATGCCGAGGAGGAGGTTGGCGTGGACGAGCTGGATGACGCGGCTCGCCCTGCGGTCGGCGGTGATCTGGGCGTGGCCGGCGTCGTGGCCGACGAAGGCGGCGCGGGCGGAGAGCAGCGCGAGGGGGACGGCGAGCGGGAGCGCCCACCAGGAGGAGCCGATCAGGGCGAGTCCGGTCACGACGGCGGCGATGCCGAGGAGGTTGACGACGATCCCGCGGGCGTACCAGCCGGGGCGGTGTTCCAGGAGGCCCTGCTCCCTGACCGTCCGCAGGAGCGGGGAGAACTCGCTGCCGCCCCTGGCGCGGGCGGGAGCCTTGGCTGTTGCCTCGGCGGGGGCGGGCGCCGGGGGCAGGACGGTGGCCTGGGACATGGCGGGCTCCGGTTTCTGTGGGTCGGGGTTCGAGCGGTGGGCGCCTCCACTGAAACTACGGAGAGGTGATCGTCGGGGGCCATGGCGTCACCACCCGTCCACGTCAGGGGGCGCGCAGGGGTGCCGGGGTGGGGTGAACCCCACCCTCTTGGGGCGCGATACGACTGTGGCGTGGATCACGCGTGCGGCGGACGCGTCGAGGTGGTGACTTCAGGTATCCTCGGCCGCTCGGTCGCCAGGTAGTCAAATTTGAGGAATGCGTTGTCGCTGTCGTACGGACCTGATGATTCCGCCCACGAACTCACCCTCCGCCCCGCCGTCTTCCTTCCCGCCGTCTTCCTTCCCGCCGACCCGCCCCGAGCGGGTCGGATCGCCTTCTGGTCCCCGGAGGGCGACGCGCTGCCGGACGGCGTCGTCTCCACGAACACCGAACCCACGAACACCGAAGTCACGACCACCGAGCTCACGGTCGTGGACGGCGACAGCCTCCGGCCCGTGACCGTCCCCGCGCACACCCTCTCCGTACGGGACGCACTGCCGCTGCTCGCCGGAGCCCGGTTCGCGGACGACGCCTCGCCCGCCGCGGCGTTCTGGGGCGCCGCGACCCTCCTCGCCCTGGACCTCGTCGCACGCGGGCTGCTGCTGCCCGGTCTGACCCCCGGCGACCACGACGCGTGGCGGGCCGGGCCGCTCGGCCCCGAGGAGCTGGCGCGTCTGCGCACCCTCGCCGCCTCGATGCCGCCGAGCGCCCACGCCGTGCCCCTCTCCCCCGACGAGCCGTTGCTGCTGCCCGAACCCGAGGCGCTGCTCCGGGCGTTCGCCGACGCGGTCGCGGACACGCTGCCGCGGACCCCGGCGGCGTCCCTCGCGGCCGGCGGGCCCGCGTTCGCGGCCGACGCGCCGCAGTCCGTCCCCGAACAGCGGGCCTGGGCCGCCGACGTGGCGGCGGGTCACGACGCGGGCGTGCGACTGTCGCTCCGGCTCGAACTCCCCGGCTTCACCGCCGAGTCGCGTGAGGCGCCCGCCTTCCGCGCGGTCCTCCAGCTGCACGGCGTCGCCGACCCGACGCTGGTCGCGGACGCCGCGGAGGTGTGGGCGGGGTCCGGCGCGACGGCCGGCGCGTTCGGCCCCCGGGCCCGGATGGACGCGCTCCTCGCACTCCGGCGCGCCTCCCGTGCCTGGCCGCCGCTGGCCCCGCTCCTGACGGCGGCCGTGCCCGACACCGTCGAACTCGCCGACGAGGAGGTCGCGGAGCTCCTGGGCCCGGCGGCCCGGGCCCTCGCGGCGACGGGCGTCCAGGTCCACTGGCCGCGCGAGCTCGCCGACCGGCTCACCGCCCGGGCGGTGATCGGCCCGGCGGCCGCGGAGGACGAACAGCACGGCGCGCGCCACGGAATCGGCGGCGGGCCCCTTGCGGACGGCGACACGCCGGACGGAGGCGACCGGACGCCGGGCGGGAGCCACGACACGCCGGACGGAGCGCGCGGCCCCTTCGGCGGCGCCCTGCCCTCCCTCCTCTCCGCCGACGCCCTGCTCGCCTTCAACTGGCGCTTCGCGCTGGGCGGGAACGAGCTGACCCGGGCCGAGCTCGACGGGCTCGCCGAGGCCGGGCGCCCCCTCGTCCGGCTGCGGGACCGCTGGGTCCTCGTCGACCCGGCCGAGGTACTCCGGGCCCGTTCCCAGCAGGACCGCAAGGTCACGCCCGTGGACGCCCTCTCGGCCGTGCTCACCGGCACGACCGAGATCGACGGCCGCCCCGTCTCGGTGGCCGCGTCCGGCTGGCTGGAGCGGTTGCGGGAGCGCCTCGCCGAACCGGAGGGCGACCGGCCCGAGGTCGAGCAGCCCGCCGCGCTCGCCGCGACCCTGCGCGACTACCAGCTGCGCGGGCTCGACTGGCTGCACCGCATGACCTCCCTGGGCCTCGGCGGCTGCCTCGCCGACGACATGGGCCTCGGCAAGACGATCACCGTCATCGCGCTCCACCTGCACCGGCAGACCGACCCCGCCTCCGCCGGGCCCACGCTGGTCGTCTGCCCGACGTCGCTCATGGGCAACTGGCAGCGCGAGATCGAGAAGTTCGCGCCCGGCACGCCGGTCCGCCGCTTCCACGGCGCCACGCGCGACCTGGAGGACGTCACCGACGGCTTCGTCCTCACCACGTACGGCACCATGCGGCTCGACAGCGAGCGGCTCGCGGCGCGCGGCTGGGCACTGCTCGTCGCGGACGAGGCGCAGCACGTCAAGAACCCGTACTCGGCGACCGCGCGTGCGCTGCGGACGATCGGGGCACGCGCGCGCGTGGCGCTGTCCGGCACCCCGGTGGAGAACAACCTCTCCGAGCTGTGGGCGATCCTCGACTGGACCACTCCTGGCCTCCTCGGCAGTCTCGGTGCCTTCCGTACGCGCTTCGCCGCCGCCGTCGAGGGCGGCGGTGATCCGGCCGCCGCCGAGCGGCTCGGCGCGCTGGTCCGCCCGTTCCTGCTGCGCCGCCGCAAGTCGGACCCGGGCATCGCACCCGAACTGCCGCCGAAGACGGAGACCGACCGGACCGTCTCCCTCACACCGGAACAGGCCGGTCTGTACGAGGCGGTGGTCCGCGAGACCCTGGAGGCGATCGCCGCCGCCGACGGCATGGAGCGCCGCGGGCTCGTGATGAAGCTGCTGACCGGTCTGAAGCAGATCTGCAACCACCCGGCCCAGTACCTCAAGGAGGACCTGCGCCTGAAGAAGGACCGGCCGAGGATCGAGGGCCGCTCGGGCAAGCTGGAGCTGCTCGACGAACTCCTCGACACGATCCTCTCCGAGGGCGCGAGCACCCTGGTCTTCACCCAGTACGTGGCGATGGCCAGGATCCTGGAGGCGCATCTCGCGGCCCGGGGCGTGCGGGCGCAGTTCCTGCACGGCGGTACGCCCGTCGCCGAGCGCGAGGCGATGGTGGCGCGGTTCCAGGACGGGGAGGTCCCCGTCTTCCTCCTCTCGCTGAAGGCCGCCGGCACCGGGCTCAACCTCACCCGCGCCGAGCACGTCGTGCACTACGACCGCTGGTGGAACCCGGCCGTGGAGGCGCAGGCCACCGACCGCGCGTACCGGATCGGTCAGGACCGGCCGGTGCAGGTGCACCGGCTGATCGCCGAGGGCACGGTCGAGGACCGGATCGCCGCCATGCTCGACCGCAAACGGGAACTGGCGGACGCCGTTCTCGGGACGGGCGGGGACGCCCCACCGGAACTGACCGAACTGACCGACGCGGAACTGGCGGAGCTCGTACGACTGCGAGGGGACGGACGATGAGCGGGTACGGACACGGACACGCGGGCGGACACGGGGGCGGGGACGACGAGCGGACGTTCGCGGCGCTTCCGCCGGCCAAGGGCGCGGCGTTCGCCAGGACCTGGTGGGGCCTGGCGTGGCTCAAGGCGCTGGAGGACACGGCGCTCGACGGCCAGCAGCTGAAGGCCGGACGCCGCCACGCGCGCGCGGGCGCGGTGGGCGCCGTGTCGGTGCGGCCCGGCCGCATCACGGCCATGGTCAAGGACGGCGACGGTACGGCGCACCGCAGCGACGTGCTGGTGCGGGAGTTCTCCGAGGACGAGTGGGAGCGGCTGCTCGACCTGGCCGTGGACAGCGTGGGGCACATCGCGGCGCTCCTCGACCGCGAGATGCCGCCGCACCTGGTGGAGGACGCGGCCGTGGCGGGCCTCGACCTGCTGCCGGGGATCGGCGATCTCGATCCGGAGTGCGGCTGCGAGGCGTGGGACCACTGCCCGCACACGTCGGCGCTCTGCTACCAGGTGGCGAGGCTGCTCGACGAGGACCCGTTCGTGCTGCTGCTGATGCGGGGGCGCGGAGAGCGGACGCTCCTCGACCAGCTCCAGAGCCGCAGCGCGCGGCGGGCCGCGTCGCCTGCGGTGCGCGGCGGGTCCGGGAAGGGAACCGGGAACGGGGACGGGTACGGGAACGGGTACGGGGACGGGGCGGAGGGTCCCGGGGGCATGCCGGGCGTGTCGGCGGTGGAGGCGTACGCGGCGCGGGACATCCTGCCGCCGCTGCCCGCCCCGCCCACGCCCCTGTCGGCACCGGGCGAACCGCCCTCCCTGGACTCGGAGACGGATCCGGAGCCCGGGGTCGATCCGACGGCGCTGGAGTTCCTCGCGACGGACGCGGCGGCCCGCGCGCACCGGATGCTCCTCGGGGCGCTCGGGGGTGGCGGACGGGAGCTCGTGGAACCGTCACTGACGGTCGCTCAGGACGCGGTGCGCCTCGCGGCGGGTTCTCCCGCGTCCTGGATCACGGCGCGGCTGGCGGCCGGTTCGGGCCGGTCGCGGGCGGATCTGGACGCGGGCACGCGCGCGTGGCGGTTCGGCGGGGGCGCCGCCCTCGCCGTACTGGAGGAGGAGTGGACGCCGGACGCCGAGACCCTCGCCCGGGCCACGGCGCAGCTCGCGGAGGCCTGGGAGGACGGCGAACGGCCGGTGCTGCGGCGGACGGCCGGCGGGCGCTGGACGGTGGTGGGCACGGAGGCGCAGCTGCGGCTCGGTGCGGACGGCCGCTGGTGGCCGTACCGGAAGGCGGCCGGCCGCTGGTCCCCCACGGGCCCGGCGGACCGCGACCCGGCGTCGGCCCTGGCCACGGCCCTCGCGGCCGACGTCTCCGGCACGGACGTCGCCTAGACGAACGGGTCCGAGGTCCGGGCCTCAGCGGCGGTCGCTGAGGCCGGCGACCACGGCGGTCAGCCGATCCATGGCGTGCGCCACGCCGAGCCCGTCCATGTAGTCGCGGACATGCACGATCTGGCCGTCGCGGACCCTGATCACCAGGAGGCCGGGAAAGCTGAAGGACCGGCCGGTCGTGGTCACGGTCCCGGTGACGACCTGCTCGACGGTGATCACTTCGGAGTCGGTGCTCTCGTGCACGACGACTTCGCGGATCTCCTGCGGTTGCGCCGGGCTTGCGCCCCAGGCCGCTCGGTAGCCCGCGCGGACCTGTTCGCGTCCCTGGTAACGCGGAGGCATGCCGGGGAAGAGGAACGGGAACTCGTGGACGGCGTCGAGCGCGTACAGATCGGCCAGGTCGTCCGCGGACTTGTCGAGCATCGCCCGCTGGTAACGGGCCAGGACCTCACGCGGGCCGGGAGTGGCCGAGGTTGTGTCCGGCATGGTGGTTGGGCTCCGTTCGTCAACGCGAGGCTGAGCTGCTTCGAGCGATGGGCTGGGACTCCGGGCGTGCGGACGTGGCGAGGGCCTCCAAGTTCCGGTTGTGACGCCCGACTTGGAGACCTCTTGATCGCACTTTACGTGAGGATCGACGAGGAGATCGGAGGAACGCATGGAGGGGACGACCGCCCCAGCTCAGCGACTCCGAACATCGGGCCGATGGACGGCACACACCCTTGAAGGGCGGCTCGACCTGGAACAACACGGCGGACAGACCTTCGAGCGCGTCGCGATCAGGGTCGCCCGGCGCGTGCTCGCGGGCCACGACGGGTGGAGCCCGGCCGGGCGTGTGGGAGCTACTGGAGACGTGTCGCAGTCCGGATGAGGTCGGCGACGGCTCTGGACCGGCTGTGCGGTGGCCAGGCGATCACGGTGGTGACCGTCGGCGCGTCCAGCACGGGCACGGCGGCGAGGTCACCGTGCAGTTGGGCTCGGCACGACTCCGGTGAGACCGCACAGGCACGGCCGAGCGCGACGAGCTGCAACAACTGCGCATGATCGCGGACCCGCGGGCCGGGGCCGGGCGGGTAGGTGCCGTCGGGCTTGGGCCAGCGTGGGAGGGGCAGGCCCGGCAGCCCGGTGATGTCGGCCATGTGCACATGGGCCCGGGCGGTGAGCGGATGCCCGGCCGGCAGGACCACGACCTGACTCTCCGTGCTGAGCTCCTCGGTGTGGAATCCGGCCGTCGAGTCGAACGGCCGGTGCAGCAGCGCCACGTCGGCCCGGCCTTCGCGCAGGAGTCGTTCCTGCTCGGCCGGGCCGCACAGGATGACGTCGACGGGGACCGCGCCGGGTTCGGCGGCGTACGCGTCGAGCAGTCTCGCCAGCAGTTCCCTGGACGCGCTGGCCTTCGTGACCAGGACCAGGCCGGGGCGGCCGGTCACGGAAAGGGCGGCGCGGCGGGTCCGACGCTCGGCGGCCTCGACCGCGTCGAGAGCCGCCCGGCCCTCGACCAACAGCACCGAGCCGGCCTCGGTCAGCGTGACAGTGCGACTGGTCCGATCCAACAGCACTGCCCCGAGCCGGCGTTCGAGCTGCTGGATCGCCCGTGACAACGGTGGCTGCGCGATCCCGAGCCGCTGGGCGGCACGCCCGAAGTGCAGTTCTTCAGCGACAGCGACGAAATACCGCAGTTCCCGGGTCTCCATCCGGCCACGCTATCCCGGATCAATACCCTGACGGTATCGTTGCGCACCCGATCGGTCTTGGACCCCCGCCGAGGCCCGAAGGCAACATCGTCCCCATGACTGAACGGACGATCGCGCTGGTCACCGGCGCGAACAAGGGAATCGGCTACGAGATCGCCGCAGGCCTGGGCACCCTCGGCTGGACCGTCGGCGTCGGCGCCCGCGACGACCGGCGCCGAAGCGCCGCGGTGGAGAAGCTGCGCGCCGCCGGCATCGACGCGTTCGCCGTACCGCTGGACGTGACCGACGAGGCGAGCGCGACCGCCGCCGCACGGCTGATCGACGAACAGGCCGGACGCCTCGACGTGCTCGTCAACAACGCCGCCATCGCAGGCGACCTGCCACAGGAGCCCACCCGGATCGACCCCGCCACCATCCACACCGTCGTGGACACCAACGTGATCGGCGTCATCCGCGTCACCAACGCGATGCTGCCGCTGCTGCGCCGCTCCGCCGCACCACGGATCGTGAACATGTCCAGCAGCGTCGGCTCCCTCACCCGGCAGTCAGGACCCGCCGCCGAGCAGACGGCAGGTCCCGTGTCCGCGGCGTACGCGCCGTCGAAGACGTTCCTGAACGCCGTCACCCTGCAATACGCCCGGGAGCTGAGCGGCACGAACATCCTCATCAACACCGGCTGCCCCGGCTACGTCGCCACCGACCTCAACGGCTTCCGCGGCGTGCGCACCCCCGAACAAGGCGCGGCGATCGCCGTCAAGCTCGCGACCCTGCCCGACGACGGCCCCACGGGACAGTTCTTCGACGACGCCGGCGTAGTGCCCTGGTGATGTGCACGGCGGCTTCACCTCCGAACGCCGCTGGATCCGCCACGACCGGGCCCACCCGCGGCCCCTGTTCCCCTGCCTGCCCGGTCAGTCCGGCCACAACCGGCGCCTGCGCAAGGCCACCGACCTGATCGCCCAGGTCCCGTCATACATCTGGACGGCATCTTGTCGGGCCCGCCGGAATCACTCCGGCGGGCCCTTCGGTTCCTACAGGACGCCGAGGTCGCCGAGGATCTCGTCGGCCGCGCGCTGACCCGACTCGGCGCCGCCCTCCATGTAGCCCTGGGCCGCCTCGGAGGTGTGCTCGCCCGCGAAGTGGGTGTTGCCCTGACGGACACCCTCGTAGCCGGCGTACCGGTGTGCGTAGCCGGGCGGCCAGGCCGAGTACGAGCCTCGCGCGTTCGGGTTGAGCGGCCAGGCGGCGAGCGTGGCCTTGCCGGTCCAGTGGGCGGTGAGGCCCGGGAAGACCGGTTCGAGCTGGGCCAGCGCCGCCTGGGCGTAGGCGGCGATCTGCGGGTCGGCGGCCGTGCGGAACGGCGTCGACGGGGTGAAGTCCGCGGCGTGCCCGCCGCCCGCGTAGACCGTCAGGATGCCCTTCCCGCCGGGCTGGGCCCGGCTGGAGTCCCAGGAGGTCTGGTAGCCGGTGTCGCTCATCGTGCTGCCGCTGGCGATCCCCCACGGGCCGGAGGCATTCCAGTGACGGGTGTCGAACTGCATCGACAGCTTGCAGTTCTGCCCCATCGTCATCGCGGCGATGCCGGCGAGCTTGCGGCTGTCGAAGCCGGCGGTGGACAGGTTCACCCGCTGGAGCACGCCCACCGGCAGGGCGAGCACCGTGTGGTCGGCGAGCACCGTCTGCGAACAGCCGTCGACGGTGAAGGTCAGCGACTGGCGGCCGCCCGCCGCGGCCGCCACCTTCGTGAGCCGCCAGCCGTGGCGTACGGTCCCCGGGGGCAGGGCGGCGGCGATGGCCTGCGGGATGCGCTGGTTGCCACCGCGGACGCGGTAGCGGGTGTCGCTCTCCCCGAAGAGCGCGAAGCCGTTGGGAACGGGCTGGTAGCCGAGGAGCCCGACGATGCCGAGCGCCGACGAGGCATGGGTGTCCACGCCGAACTCGGTGGTGTAGGCGACGTCGAGGAGCTGCCCGAACGGCGAGCTGTGCCCGCCCGGGACACGGGTGGCGATCCACTCGTGGATGGACATGTTCGACAGGGTCACGGCGCCGGGGCCGTTGGCGGAGTTCCAGGCGACGGGCCAGTCGAAGGTGGCCTCGTCCTGCTGGATGACCGGCTTCAGCTTCTTGAAGTCGGCGCTCGCCTGGGCGTAGGTGTAGTACGCGCCGTCGAAGCGGTAGACCTCGGTGGAACCGGCGGGTTCGGCGGCGCGCAGGTCGTCGAGGGGCAGGCCGAAGCGGGAGGCGAGCGACTGCATGACGACGTGCGGGGTGTCGATCATCTCGCCGCCCCACTCGGAGGTCTGCCCGTCGGCCCAGTAGGCGCCGGCGGGATTGGAGTACATCCGGCCGCCGACGCGGGTGTCGGCCTCGTAGACGGCGCAGGCGATGCCGTGGTCGGCCAGCTGGAGGGCGGCGGTGAGTCCCGCGATGCCGGCGCCGACGATCGCGACCACCGGCGGGGTGCCGGAGGCCGTGGAGGCCTGGGCGGTGGAGGCCGCGGCCACGCCGGTGGTCGCGGCCAGGCCCACGCCGGCGGCGAGCCCGCCGAGGACGGTGCGGCGCGACGGCGCCCCGGCGACCCGACCGGCGGCGGTGGCGGCGGCGATCTCGGCGGCGGTGGCGTGTTCGGCGACGATCCGGCGCAGCATACGGGCCGGTGCGGTGCGTGCCATGTACGGCTCCTTCCAGAGGGGGCCGGTTCCCTGGGAGGGGAACCGGTGGCGGCGGTGGCGCGGTGTCACCGCCGACGAGGGGATGCGCCTCACGCGGAGGGCTCGGGATCAGCCCTGGTAGCGCGCGGGGCGGCGGAGCGGCCAGCGGTCCAGCTCCTCCAGTTCGGCGGCGACCCGAAGGAGAACGGCCTCGTCCCACGGCCCGGCGATCAGCTGGCTGCCGACGGGGAGGCCCTCGGCCGAGGTGAAGGTGGGCAGACTGACGGCGGGCTGGCCCGTGATGTTGCAGATCGCGGTGAAGGAGATCATCTGCGTCTCGGTGGTGCGGGGGCCGCCGGGGTCCGCGTTGGCCTCCTTCAGCAGGGCGTCCACCTGCGGCGGCAGGCAGGCCATGGTGGGGGTGAGCAGCAGGTCGAACTCCTGGCCCCACTGGGCGCGGACCGCCCGGGCCTCCTCGGCCAGCAGGTTCGCGGCCCGGGTGTACTCGCCGGAGTGCCGGCCGGCGGCCCGGTCCATCCGGAACCGCAGGTGCGGCTCGGCGAGCTCCGGCCGCTGGTACGGGGCCGCCCAGAGCGCCGCGTCCAGGACGGTCTGCGCATACCCGGTGATCGCCTCCTCGCTGAAGAAGCGGGGTGCGGCGGGGGCGACGTGGTGGCCGAGGGCGACGAGGAGCCGGGCGGTGTGCTCGGCCGCCGCGACGCACTGCGGGTCGACGGGGAGACCGGTGGGCGCCTCGGTGAGGAGGCCGATCCGGAGGCGTCCGCCGTCGCGGCCGACCTCGTCGAGGTAGGGCCGGTCGGGGGCGGGTGCCTGGTACATGGCGAGTCGGTCGGGTACGGACATCGCGTCGAGCAGGGCGGCGGCGTCGCGGGTCGTGCGGGTGATGGCGCCCTCGACGGTGGCGTGCTCCCAGCCGGGGACCTGCTGGGGGACGCGGCCGCGGCTGGGCTTGAGGCCGAGCAGGCCGCAGGAGGAGGACGGCATGCGGATCGAGCCGCCGCCGTCGTTGGCGTGGGCGACGGGCGCGAGGCCGGCGGCGACGGCCGCCGCGGCACCGCCGCTGGAGCCGCCGGCGGAGTGCTCGGGGCTCCAGGGGTTGCGGGTGCTGCCGAAGCGGCTGTTGTCGGTGGTCGACAGGAGCCCCATCTCGGGCGAGTTGGTGCGGCCCATGAGGAGGAATCCGGCGTCGAGGAGGCGGCGGACCACCGGCTCGGTGAGGGTACGGGGGCGGTCGTCGACGCCGTACGAGCCGTACGTGGCGGGCTGGCCCTCGACCTGGGTCAACTCCTTGACGGGAACGGGCACTCCGTGGAAGGGCGCGAGGAGGTCACCGTCGACGACGGCCTGTTCGGCGCGGCGGGCGGCGGCGAGGACGGCGTCCTCGTCGAGCCAGGTGAACGCGGCGAGCTCGCCGTCGTGCTCCGCGATCCGCCGGAGGTAGGTGTCGGCGACCTCGACAGGGCTGAGGTCGCGCCGGCGGATCGCCGCCGCGAGGTCGGTGGCTGAGGCGAAGGGGTCCATGGTGAACGGCTCCAGGGAAGGAAGGGCGGGGCGGTCGGCGGACCGCGCGGGGCGAGGCGGTCGGCGAACCGTGCGGGGCGGGGCGGTCGGCGGACCGCGCAAGGGGACGGCGGATCGCGCAGGGCGAGGTGGACGGCGGGCCGCCCCCGAGGGGGGCGGTCAGCGGACCGCGCTCGGGATCGGCGGACCGCACGGGGGCGCTGCGCTCGGGGGCGAGGCGGTCAGTGGACCGCGAGGATCTCGTCGAGCCGGTCGCGCAGGCCCGGTTCGTTCGGCGCGTCGAGGACGACCCTTCCGGCCTCCATCACCACGACGTGCCGACTGTGGTCGAGGAGCGTGCCGGCGTGCTGGTCGACCAGGAGGACGGCCACTCCGGAGGCGGCGATCGCGCCGAGGGCCTCCAGGACGTCGGCGACCACGGAGGGCTGGAGGCCCTGGGTGAGTTCGTCGACCGCGACGAGGGTCCGGCCGGCCAGCATGGCGCGGGCGATGCCCAGTTGTTGCTTCTGCCCTCCGGAGAGCGTCCCGGCCTGTTGCCGGGCACGGTCCGTGAGCAGCGGGAAGACGGTGTACGGGTCGACGGCCGGGACGACGTCGCGGCGACGGGCCAGCCGGAGGTTCTCGGCGACGGTGAGTGCGGGGAACACGCCCCGGTCCTCGGGCATGAGCGTGGCACCGGCCCGTGCGAGGAGTTCGGGGCGGCCCGGCGGCAGGGCGCGGCCGTCGAGGGTCACGCTCCCGCCGTGCCGGTCGGCGAGGCCGAAGACGGTCCGCAGCAGGGTGGTCTTCCCCGCGCCGTTGCGGCCGATCAGGGCGGTGATCTCGCCGCCGCGTACGGTCAGGTCGGCCGGCCGGACGACGGCGGCCTGGCCGTATCCGCCGGCGAGGCCGGTCAGTTCGAGCATCAGCGCACTCCCAGGTAGGCGGCGCGGACGGCCGGGTCGGCCGCCACCGCGTCGAGCGGACCGCGGGCGAGCACGCGTCCGTCGGCCAGGACCACGACCTCGTCGGCGAGTTCCCGGACGATGTCCATGTCGTGCTCGACCACGAGCAGGGCGCAGCCGGTGCGCCGGTTGACCTCGCGGAGTTCGCGGGTGAGGCGGCGGGCGTCGTCGGGGCCGAGTCCGGCGGCGGGTTCGTCGAGCAGCAGAAGCCGGGGCGCGGCGGCGAGCACCATGGCCAGTTCCAGGCGTCGGCGGTCGGCGAGCGGGAGGGTGCCGGCGGGCCGGAGCTCGTCGTCGGCGAGGTCGCCGAACTCGGCGGGCGGGTCGGTGGGTTCGGGTGCCTCGATCCGGGCGAGGCGGAGGTTGTCGGCCGGGGAGAGTTCGGCGACGACGCTGGGGATCTGGAACATCCGGCCGACGCCGAGTCCGACGCGGCGGTGGACCGGAAGCCCGGCCGCGTCGGTGCCGAAGAGGCGCAGGGTGCCGGCGTCCGGGGCGAGTTGCCCGGCGACGACGTTCAGGAAGGTGCTCTTGCCGGCGCCGTTCGGGCCGATCAGGCAGACGCAGCGGCCCGCTTCGACGGTGAGGTCGACTCCGGCGAGCACCTCGACGGGGCCGAACGACTTACGGACGCCGGTGACGGCGAGCGGGGTTTCCGGTGCCGCTTCACGGCCGGGTTCCCGCGTCGTGCGGCGTGGGACGCGGCGGCTCGTGACCGGGAGCCGGACGGCGGGTCCCGGGCCGGCCAGCCAGCGGCGCGGGGCGGCGGTGAGCCCGGCCGGCGCCACCTGGACGACGAGCAGGAAGAGGGCGGCGAGGGCGAGGACGTACCAGCCCTGCCAGGTGGAGCCCAGGAACTGCTGGCCCGCGGTGACGGCGATCGCGCCGACGAACGGCCCCGCGGTGGACTCGCGTCCGCCGAGGGCCAGCCAGATCAGTACGGACGTCGACAGCCCGAGGCCGAACACCTGCGGCGACACCAGGCCCGCCACGGGCGCGTACAGGGCTCCGGCCAGGGCCGCGACGGCCGCGCTCGCGGCGAACGCGGTCGTGCGCACCCGGGTGCCGTCGATGCCGCTCTGGGCGGCCCGGTCGGGGTTGCGGGCGGCGGCCACGAGCCGGGCGCCGAAGCGGCCGCGTACGACGAGCATTCCGCAGAGGGCCACCACGGCCGCGACGGCGGCGAGGGTGACGTAGTAGGAGGTCACCACGTCGGGCCCGGAGACGGACAGGCCGTTCGTCCCGCCCGTGACGGGGGTGAGGGTGGTGGCGGCGCGCTGGAGCAGCAGTCCGACGCCGATGGTCAGGAGGATCAGTGGCGCGTCGGGGACCCGGGCGGCCAGGCCGATGCGGACGACGGGCAGGGCGATCGCCACGGCGGCGACGACGGCCGCGGCGACCGTCAGCGCCCAGGGGAGCCGGTGTTCCTGCCCGAGGGCGACGGCGTACGCGCCGAGACCGAAGAACGCGGCGTGTCCGACGCTGAGGAGTCCGGCCCTCCCCCAGCTGAGGTCGAGGCCGTAGGCGAAGAGGCCGTAGCAGAGGCCCAGGGTGAGGGTGGAGACGGCGAAGGCGTCGAGACCGAAGGGGGCGGCGAGCAGGGCCGCGCCCGCGACCGCGGGGAGGGCGCGGCGCAGTGTCCGGCGGAGGCCGCCGACGGGCCTGGAGGCGGGTGGGGCGGTCGCGACAGCGGACGCGATGGGGGCTCCCGGCGCGGCGGGGACGGTCACGAGCAGCCCTTCTTCGGAGTCGTGTCGGCGACCATCGGGTGGGTCCGGGTCACGGTGTACGCACCGTCGCGGCCGATGGTGACCTCCCGCATGTCGGCCTGGAGGACGTGGTTGGCGGCCTCGAAGCGCGTGCCCTTGCCCAGGGGGCTGTCGAAGGACAGGCCGCCGATCGCCTTGTTGACGGCCTCGGGGTCGCTGGAGCCGGCCTTGGCGGCGGCAGCCAGGAAGAACCTGACGCCGAAGTAGGCGTTGCCCGCGACCTCGGGGATCGGCGCCTTCCACTGGTGGGCCGTCCGGTAGTCCTTCACGAATCCGCGGCTCTCGGCGTCGTCCAGCCGGTCGCTCCAGCGCACGGTGTGGGTGCGGCCCGCGACGAGCGCGCCGAGGGCGGGCTGGAAGTCCGCGTCCAGGGGCGCACCCTCGAAGCCGAGCTCCGGGGTGAGGAGGCCGAACTGCTGTGCCTGCTTGCTGAAGGTGACCGCATCCGCGCCGACGACCATGGAGAGTACGGTGTCCGGCTTCTCGGACCTGAGCCGGCCGATGACGGGCTGCCAGTCGGTCTGCCCGAGGGGGCTGTACTCCTCGGCGACGACGCTGCCGCCCGCCTCCTTCACCAGCTCCTTGGCGATGCCGCCGTAGAAGCGCGGGTAGTTGTAGTCGGAGCCGACGAGGGCGACCTTGGTGCCGTACTTCTTGATCAGTCCGGGCACGGTGGGGGTCAGCATCTGGCGGGTGGACTCGCCGAAGCCCCACTGGTACGCGAAGCAGTGCTCGGTGTCGCCGAGGATCGCGGTGCCGAACGGGACGTGCGCCTCGTCGGCGACCCTGCCGACGGCTTCGGCCGTGTCGCCGGTGATGGTGCCGAACAGCATCGTCACCTTGTCCTGGCGGACCAGACGGCGGGCGAGCTGGGTGGAGTTCGCCGGGTCACCGGCGTCGTCGACGACCACGTACTCCACAGGCCGGCCGTGCACGCCTCCGTCGGCGTTGACCTTCTTGACGGCCAGTTCGAGACCGTTGCGCAGAGCGGTGCCCACCTGGGAGACCGGCCCGGTGAGGGGGACGACCACACCGATCCTCACCGGTCCGCCGACGGCCGGCGCCTCGTCGTCGGAGAGTGCCGCGCCCTGACAGCCGGTGAGCGCGAGGGTGAGGGTGCCGGCCGCCGCGAGCACGGCGGTCCGGGTCGAGCGCGTCATGCGGTGGCCGCGGGCGCGGGGGTACGACGGAACCATGCGGAGAACCTTCCGATCCAGGGGCGCGAGCGCAGTGCGGCGATCGCGACGACGACGGCGTAGAAGAGGGCTTCGGCGAGGGTGTCGGAGAGCCACGTGCGCAGCAGGACCGACAGCGCGGAGATCAGCAGGGCGGCGCCGGCGGCGGTGGCGAGGGCGCCGGGGCGGCTGAGCAGCAGGCCGAAGAAGACGGGGACCAGCAGGCCGAAACCCATGCTGGGGTTGACGGCGAGGACGGGGCTGTAGAGGGCTCCGGCGAGGACGGCCAGGAGGCCGCCGATCGCGAAGGCGGTGGCGCGCATGCGGCGCGGATCGGTGCCGAGCAGCGCCGCCATGGCCGGGTTGTCGGCCACTGCGCGCAGCCGCAGGCCCCAGTCGGTGCGGTGGGCGGCGAGGAGGACGAGGCCGATGACGGCGATCGCGGTCAGCGCGCAGACCAGCCGGTAGGCCGGGTACGGGGTGCCGAGGACGTCGAGGGTGCCGTCCACGGGTACGGCGACGGTGCGGGAGGTTCCGGTGAAGAGGAGTTCCGCCCCCTGCCGCAGGGCCATGCCCAGGCCCCAGGTGACGAGCATGGCAGCGAGCCCGTCGGAGCCGGGTCGGCGCAGCAGCAGCCGCTCGACGATCAGGAGCAGGGGCGCGCCGACGGCGAGGGCGAGCAGGGTCCGGACTCCGAAGGGGGCGGTGGTCGCGGTGGCGGCGACGTAGGCGCCGACCATGGCCAGGTCGCCCTGGGCGAGGTTGACGACCCGCGTCGCCGCGAAGATCACCGCGATGCCGACCGTGAGCAGGCCGTAGAGGCCGAACTGGCCAACGATGGCCAGAAGTACATCCATCTGTTACCGCCTGTGTGCTTCCGGGTGCAGCAGGGACTCTGCGAGCATCTGGCAATCCCGTGGTGGGCACTGGTCCGGCAGCGCAGAGTTCTGTGCCCGCAGTGCGCGGACCGGACGGCGCGAAGGGTGCGTCCGGTGCGGGCGGGGTGGGAGGAGCACGACATGCCGGTGGAGCGACGGGACGACGGCAACCTGGTCTTCGGCTATCTCGACACCGCGTCGGCGGATCTGTCGGGAGCCTCCGACACGGTGCTGGTCCGTGCCCTTGTGGGCGGCGAGGGGTACGCCGCCGAGATGCGGCCGAGCCGGTTCGGCGCGCTGAGCGGCTGCGACATCAGCGGGGAGCAGGCGATCCGGGTGATGCCCCGGCCCTCCCCCGCGGCGCCCAGGCCCGGCCATCTCCTCGGTCTGCTGGTGTCGGGGCGGGGCGAGCTGGAGCAGGACGGGCGGCAGGCGGAGCTCGCCCCCGGGGACTTCGTCCTCTACACGGGTGCGCGTCCCTTCCGGCTGGAACTCGATTCCGGCCACCGGTACTTCGTGCTCACCCTGGACGCGGGGACGGCGGGGCAGTTGGCGACGACGGGCGGTGCGGTGACCGCCAACGCCGAGCTGCCGCGCTCGCCGAGCGGGCGGGTGCTCGCGGCGGTGGTCGGTGAGCTGGCCGAACGGGCGCACGGTTTCGGCCCGTTGGCCCGCCGGGAGATGGGCGAGCACGTCTCGGCGATCCTGCGGACGCTGCTGCGCGAGGCGGGCGGCTCCGGGGCGGCGGTCGGCGGCGGGGCGGCGGGGGCGCTGGACCGGGTCCTCGCGTACATCGACGACCGGCTGGCGGAGGACCTGTCACCGGGGACGATCGCGGCGGCGCACCACATCTCCGTACGCCATCTGCACGCGCTCTTCAGGGAGTCGGGAGTGACGGTGAGCGACCACGTGCGGCGCCGCCGACTGGAACGGATACGGCAGGACCTCGTCGATCCGGCGCTGGCCCACCTCCCCGCGTACGTCCTCGCGGCCCGCAGGGGGCTGGGCGAGGCGAGCCATTTCAGCCGGGTGTTCCGGGCGGAGTTCGGCCTGTCGCCGCGGGCGGTACGGGAGCAGGCGCACGCGCGGGCCTGATCCGCCGGAGAGGCCCTAGTGGAGAAGGCCGGTGAGCTTCCCGCCGGTGGCGGACCGGGCGGCCAGGCTGCAGGCGACGGTGTCGGAGCCGAGGAGGTAGCTGGTGCGGTAGGGGTACTGGACGAAGGTCGTCCAGCGGCTCCCCAGGGGCTGCAGGGCGGCCTTGGCGCGGAGCGGTGCGCGGCAGAGTTCCGTGGCCGCCTCGCGTACCTGCTGGTCGTCGGCGTAGGTGCCGGTCAGGCGTGGCCGGGCGACGAGTTCGGCGTCGTGCGGCGTGTCGCAGTCGCGCCGGAGGGCGGTGCCCGGCGTGGCGCGGTCGATGTCGAAGCATTCGCCGACGCGCAGGGCCTCGAAGGAGACGGGCCGGCCGGAGGGGCCCGTACCCGTGGAGGTCGTGGAAGGGGTCGGCCGGGTCGCCGTCGCCGCGGGAGCGGTGCTCGGCGTACGGGAGGGCTGCGGGGAGCCGCTCTTCCCCTGCGGGCCGGGGCCCGCGTCGGGTGCCGCGTGCGTCGGCGTGCCGGCCACGGGACCGCCCTGCGACGGCGCGACGGTCGGCGGCGTACCGGTCGACGAGGTGTCGACCCTCGGGGCAGGCGTCCTGGCGGCGTCCGCGGCGTCCTCCGTGGTGACGACCGGGGACGGTGCGGCCGGCGGGCCGCCGCCCGGCCGTCCGGCGGCAGGCCCTTCGAGGTCCTCCCCGCCGCCGACGGCCATGAAGCCGCCCACGACCAGCCCGGCCAGGACCAGGGGTACGAGCGGCACGCCGAACCAGCGGGCGCGCCGCGCGGCCGGCCCCGGGCGGGCTGCTCCGAGGCGTGCGACACGCGGCCACGCCACGGCGGTGTGCCGCTCGGCTGTGATCGACTCGGCAGTGTTCGACTCGGCCGTGTTCTGCTCGGCGGAGTCGGGCCGGGTGGCGGAGTGGGCCTGGGCGACGGCGTCGGACGCGGCTGAGGGGTGGTCAGCCGGCCGGCGGTCCGGCGATGGAGTGGCGGTCGGGTGGTACGGCACAGGCACCAGGGTTGCCTGTCGGCGGCCGTGAGGCGAGTGATCAGGGGCCGTCGAGCACGGCCTGTACGGAATCGTGACCATCGCCGACGCCCGATTGTCCGACGATCGCCGGAAAACGCCTCCCCGACCGGTCGGCGCGCCGCCGACGCGCCGCGCACGCCGACGCCACGCCGTAGGTGCCCTACAGACCGAGCTGGCGCTCCGCGCCCTCGACCGTCTGCGCGAGGAGCACGGCGATGGTCATCGGGCCGACACCACCGGGGACCGGGGTGATGAGGGAGGCGCGCTCGGCGGCGGACGCGAAGTCGACGTCGCCGATGTTGCCCGGGTTGTAGCCGGCGTCGATGACGACGGCGCCGGGCTTGATGTCCTCGCCCTTGATGAAGTTCGGCTTGCCGACGGCCGCCACCAGGATGTCGGCCTCCCTTATGACGGAGGAGAGTTCCTCGGTGCGGGAGTGGCAGTAGGTGACGGTGGCGTCGCGGCCGAGGAGGAGCAGACCGGCCGGCTTGCCGAGGATCGCGCTGCGCCCGACGACGACGGCCCGCTTGCCGCTCGGGTCGACGTCGTACGCGTCGAGGAGACGCATGATGCCGCCGGGCGTGCAGGAGACGAAGCCGGGCAGCCCGAAGCCCATGGCGGCGAAGGAGGCCATGGTGACGCCGTCGACGTCCTTCTCGGGGGCGATGGCCTCGAAGGCGGCGCGCTCGTCGATGTGCGGGCCCACCGGGTGCTGGAGGAGGATGCCGTGGACCTCGGGGTCCTCGGAGAGCGCCGTGATCGCGGCGACGAGCTCCTCGGTGGTCGTGGTGGCGGGCAGCTCGACGTGCCGGGAGCGGATTCCGGCCTTCGCGCAGCGGTTCTGCTTCATCTTCACGTACGTCACGGAGGCCGGGTCGGCGCCGACCAGGACGGTCGCGAGACAGGGCGTGACGCCGGTGCGGCGGGTGACCTCGGCGGCGCGCGCGGCGGTCTCCTCGACCGTACGGCGGGCGAGGGCGGTGCCGTCCATGAGGGTGGCGGTGCTGGTGGACATGGCAACTCCTGGGCGTCGTGTCTGACGGTGGTTCGCCCAGGCGCACGGCATCGGCACGGTCGCACCGCTCGGGTGCGCTCCGTCCGGGCCGCTCCCCGGTGGTGATCCACCTCAAGCGCCAGTCACGGCCCGGGGCCCACTCTACGTGCTCCTTGCGGAATGCCGGGGGCCGGTCCCGGACAGGGCGCATATGCCGTGCTGCCCAGGCGCTTGTCGGCGGCCCGCCCGCGCACGACGATGAGCCGGACGTGCGGAGCGACCTCGACGGGGAGGCCGAGTTGAGCGATGCGTGGGTGGCCGGGGCGGCGGATCCGGGTACCGGGAGGACGCCCGGCCCGGTGCGGGCGGTGGTCGCCGCCTCGTGGCGGCGTTCCGTGCGGGCGCGGGTCAGTCAGGAGGGCGCGGCGCGGGTCGAGCTGGACGAGGACGACCTGGCCGCGCACCGGGACGGCCACCCCCTGTCGGCGGCGATGCCGGTGATCCGGGAGCTGATGGGGACGTACGCGACGGACGGGGAGCATCTGCTCGCGGTCTGCGACGCCGCCGGGCGGATGCTCTGGGTGGAGGGCCATCCGGGCACGCTGCGCAAGGCCCGGGCGATGAACTTCGTGGCCGGGGCCCGCTGGTCGGAGTCGGCGGCCGGGACGAACGCGCCGGGGACCGCGATCGCCGTCGACCGGCCCGTGCAGGTCGTCGCCGCCGAGCACTTCCGACGGCCGGTACGGGCCTGGACGTGCGCGGCCGCTCCCGTGCACGACCCGCTGTCCGGCCGGGTGATCGGCGCGGTGGACATCACGGGCGGGGACCGGCTCGCGCATCCGCACAGCCTCGGCTTCGTCCAGGCGGTGGCGCGGGCGGCCGAGTCCCAGCTGGCCCTGCTCGGCCCGCCCGTGCGGCCGGACGGGCTCCGGCTCGCCGCGCTCGGCCGGGACGAGGCGGTGCTCTCGGTGGCCGGGCGGCCCGTCCGCCTGTCCCGCCGGCACAGCGAGATCCTGGTCCTCCTCGCGCACCGCCCGGACGGGCTGGGCGGAGACGAACTCCTGACGCTGCTGTACGAGGACGAGTCCGTCACCCCGGTGACCCTGCGGGCGGAGCTGTCCCGGCTCCGCGCACTCCTCGGCCCCGACGTGCTGCGCTCGCGCCCGTACCGGCTGGCGGGCGTGGTCGACGCGGACTTCACGACGGTCGACCGGCGGCTGGCCTCCGGGGCCGTCTCGGCGGCGGCCGGCGAGTACGCGGGCCCGCTGCTCCCGGCCTCGCTCGCCCCCGGGGTCGTACGGCTGCGGGAGCGGCTCGCGGACCGGCTGCGGGCGGCGCTGGTCGACCGGGGTGATCCGGGGCTGCTCGCCGACTGGGCGTACAGCGCGTGGGGCGAGGAGGACGTGGTGATCTGGCGGGCCCTGTGCACGGCCGCACCGGCCCCCCAGCTCCCTCCCGTACAAGCCCGGCTCGACTCCCTGGAGGCGGAACTGACCGCGGGTGCAACGGGATTGCAACGTACCGGCGCGCAGACTCGGCGATGAGCGCCGGTCAGGGACGGCCGGCGCGCCCGAGGGAGGCCATGCCCATGACCCGTTACGCCGCACCCGGTACCGAGGGCGCGCTCATGTCGTACGCGCACCGCTACGACCACTGGATCGGCGGTGCGTACGTCGCCCCGGCGCGCGGTCGCTACTTCGAGAACCCGAGCCCGGTCGACGGCCGTGCCTTCACCGAGATCGCGCGCGGCACGGCCGAGGACGTGGAGCGCGCCCTGGACGCGGCGCACGCGGCGGCTCCGGGGTGGGGCCGGACGGCGCCGGCGGAGCGCGCGACGCTCCTGCTGCGGATCGCGGACCGCATGGAGAGCAACCTGGAGGCGCTGGCGGTCGCCGAGAGCTGGGACAACGGCAAGCCGGTCCGGGAGACCCTCGCCGCCGACATCCCGCTCGCCATCGACCACTTCCGCTACTTCGCGGGGGCGCTGCGGGCCCAGGAGGGCTCGCTGAGCGAGATCGACGACGACACCGTCGCGTACCACTTCCACGAGCCGCTGGGCGTCGTCGCGCAGATCATCCCGTGGAACTTCCCCATCCTGATGGCGGTCTGGAAGCTGGCGCCGGCGCTGGCCGCCGGCAACGCGGTGATCCTGAAGCCCGCCGAACAGACCCCGGCCTCCGTGCACTTCTGGCTGAGCCTGGTCGCGGACCTGCTGCCGCCGGGCGTCCTGAACATCGTCAACGGCTTCGGCGAGGAGGCCGGAAAGCCGCTCGCGTCCTCGCCGCGCGTGGCGAAGATCGCCTTCACGGGCGAGACGTCGACGGGCCGCCTGATCATGGGGTACGCCGCGGAGAACCTCAAGCCGGTCACCCTCGAACTCGGCGGCAAGTCCCCGAACATCTTCTTCGACGACGTGTGGGCGGCGGACGACGACTTCCGCGACAAGGCCCTCGAAGGCTTCACGATGTTCGCCCTGAACCAGGGCGAGGTCTGCACGTGCCCGTCGCGGGCGCTCGTGCAGCGCGGCCACTACAGCGAGTTCCTGGAAGCGGCGATCGCCCGCACGGAACAGATCGTCCCGGGCCACCCCCTGGACACGTCGACGATGATCGGCGCCCAGGCCTCGGCCGAGCAGCTCCGGAAGATCCTCGCGTACCTGGAGATCGGCCAGCAGGAGGGCGCGAAGATCCTGACGGGCGGTCAAGCGGTCTCGTACGAGGGCGACTTGGCGGGCGGCTACTACGTCCAGCCGACGATCTTCGAGGGCGACAACCGCATGCGGGTCTTCCAGGAGGAGATCTTCGGCCCGGTGGTGGCGGTGACGTCCTTCACCGACTTCGACGACGCGATCCGCACGGCCAACGACACGCTCTACGGCCTCGGCGCGGGCGTCTGGACCCGCGACACGAACACGGCCTACCGCGCCGGCCGCGCGATCCAGGCGGGCCGGGTCTGGACGAACTGCTACCACGCGTACCCGGCCCACGCGGCCTTCGGCGGCTACAAGCAGTCGGGCATCGGCCGCGAGACCCACCGCATGATGCTCGACCACTACCAGCAGACGAAGAACCTGCTGGTGAGCTACTCCCCGAAGAAGCTCGGCTTCTTCTAGCGGCACGAAAAGAGGCGCCTGACCTCGGCTTTTGCCCGTCAGGCGCCTCTCGTTCGCCTTGCCGAGAAAGGGGTCTCGTTTGCGCCGAAACTCCCAGTTCATCCCACCGGTATCCCGCTCCTGACCAGCTCTTCCGGACCAGTCACGGACCCCCCAGACGCCTCGCCCCGGCTGACGCGGCCCCACTCCTCCATGGACTGCTCGATCCGGTCACGGCCGACCGGGACGCTTCAACAAGATCGTGTTACGAGCTCGTAGGGAACAGGATTCTGGGGCCGACACGTGTTGAGAGCGCTCCCAAAACCTGCGGCACCGACGCAAGGCTCACGGAGCTGTGGGCGCTGCTGGACGGTGCCCGGGGCCAATCCTCAATTGTATTCGAACCAGGCCAGAATGGCCTTGACGCGCCGATTGTCCTCGTCGGGAGGCATGCCGAGCTTCACGAAAACGTTCGCCACATGCTTACTCACGGCAGCGCCGGAAAGAAACAGCTCCGTCGCGATTTCTGCGTTGGAGTGCCCTTCGGCCATGTGGGCGAGCACTTCCCTTTCCCGAGCGGTGAGCCGGGCAAGCGGCCCCTGCGGCGAGTCCGCGCGGGTGACGTGGCGAACAACCTCGGGGTCGATCACGACGCCACCTGCGGAGACCGTCTCGACAGCTCGCAGAAAGTCGGCGACTCTGCCCACTTTCTCCTTGAGCAGGTATCCGACGGCTCCGTCGGCACCCGGGCCGTTCAGAAGCTCCCTCACATAGGGGCCCGTGACGTAGGCGGAGAGAACCAACACCGGCAGGTCCCGGTGACGGGAGCGCAGATCGATCGCGGCACGCAGTCCGTCGTCGGTGTTTTTGGGGGGCATGCGGACATCCGTGATCACCATGTTCGGGGCGGCTCCGGCATGCACCAGCTCGTCGACTGCGGCAACCAGTTCGTCGGCGTCCTCGCATTCGCGGATGACATCATGAGCGTGGGAGGTCAAGATTTCCCGGATTCCGGCCCTTATCAGCACGCTGTCATCTGCCAGAACAATTCTCATGAACCCCCTCCCCGGGGAGCGTCCTGCTTCAATTTATCACCATGGGGGTTGGCTGGGAGCGGACGCCACAACCAGCGTCCCGCCACCCGGTGGGCTGAGAATTTCGAGATTCCCGCCGACGCTTCGCATTCGCTCGCGCAGTCCGGCGAGCCCGGAGCCCGTGTCGATTCTCGCACCGCCGACACCATCGTCGTGCACACGCACGTGTACGCCTGTCGTGGCGCATCGTAGGTCGATCCGAGCGTTTCCCACACCTGCGTGTTTCGAGATGTTCGTCAGGGCTTCGGACACCGTGAAGTATACGGCGGTCGCAGTCGGCGACGAAAGCTGGGCGTCATCGCCGGTGCTGGTCAGTTCGACCCGCAAAGGTGATCGTGCGGCCAGCTCTCGGACGGCGGCGATGAGACCGAGGTCGCTCAGTTCACGGGGATGGATGTCGCGCACCGTGTCCCTCAGCCGTTCGAGTGCGCGCTCCGCGTGAGCCTGGGCCTGCCGTGCCAGTCGCACGATTCGTTCCTGGTCGGCGGCTGCGGCCGTGGCCGTGGCTTCCAGCATCCCGAGACGCATGACGACGGCCACGAGTTCCTGTTGGGCGCCGTCGTGCAGATCGCGTTCGATGCGTTGTCGCTCGAATTCGAAGGCCGCTGTCAGCGAAGCCCGACTGGTCCGGAGCTCCTCCAGTTTCGCGAGCAGATCCGGGTCCCGGTTTCTGGAGAAGGCACGCAGGAGAAAGTCGCGAAGAAATGATGTGCCGGTCAGTACGGTAGTGGTGACCGCGCCGAGAACGATGCCTGCGGGCATCGCCAGGAGGGTTTCCCCAACGGATTCAGGGGTGAATGGACCGACCTGCGCAGCGATACCGAAGAGCCAGAAGACGGGGGAGAACACCAACGCGGCAGCGCCGATGAATCCGAAGAAGGCCACCAGCAGTGACAGTGCGGACAGGAGTACGGCGGTCACGAAAACCGGGAGGTCGGTGCGCCACATCGACCGTGAACGCGGCCGGAGTACCACCCACTTTGCCCAGCTGTGGTCCGAGGGTTTCAGGGGCATCGTCTCGACGCCGCACCACCGAGCTCTCGAACGGTCCGTCTCCGCCACCACCGGGGCCGAGACCGGCGCGACGAGAATGGAAAGCAGCAGAATCGGGAAAGCCATTGCCGCGATGCATTCCGTCAGCGCCCTCCGGGCAATACGAATCTGCGCCATGCCCGCCATTGTCGCATACTGCGGATCGCGCAAAAGGTAGACCTAGGTCTACCTTCAAGCAGTGCAGACACCCGTGTGGCTCCCGCCGCGCCCTGCTTAGCTCGATGCATGCCTATCTCAGCTGTCGCTTCCGTGCCGTGCATCCGTTTGCGCGGCCTACATATGGACTTCCCCGTCCCGGGCCGTCGACGCGAGACGACGCGCGTCCTGCACGACATCGACCTGGACATTCCCGAAGGCCGGCTGACCGCCATCGTCGGCCCCTCCGGGTCGGGCAAGTCGACGCTCCTGCTCTGCACGGCTGGTCTGGAGCAAGCGACCGCGGGTTCCATCGAGGTCCTGGGAACGGATGTCCTGTCGCTCCCCCCTCGCAAGCAGGCCGCATTCCGCAGTGAGAACGTCGGATTCATCTTCCAGGAGTACAACCTCGTCAGCTCGCTGACGGTCGAGGACAACATCGCCCTGCCGGCGCGACTCGCCGGCCATCGGGTACCCAGGTCGAGGGTCGGCGACGCCATGTCGAGGCTCGGTATCGCCCAGCACGCGCGGCGGCGCCCCGACCGGCTCTCCGGAGGGGAACGCCAGCGCGTCGCGGTGGCCCGGGTCGTCGCGAATCAGCCGCGGATCGTCTTCGCCGACGAGCCGACCGGCGCGCTCGACCTCAAGTCGGGTCACGTCGTGCTCGATTGGCTGCAGGCACTTCCCGCGCAGGGAACCACGGTCCTCATGGTCACACACGATCCTCGTGCGGCCGCACGTGCTGACCAGGTCGTGGTGCTGGGGTCCGGGCGAGTGCACGCCGTCATTCCTGGTGGCGACTCCCACGCGGTGAGCGATGCCGTCCTCGCGGCGCAGTCGGAGGACGAAGCGGGTGAGCAGGCGTCGTGATGCGACTTGTCCTGTCGGACATTCGGATGCAGGCGTCCATGTGGTTGTGGACGTTCCTGTGCGCAGTGGTCGGTGCGGCATGCGCAGCGGGCTCGGTCATCGCCATGTTCACCGCCGTCTCGGCAGCGCGGGCGGCGGGTGATGCGCGGATGGTCTCCGCGTCGATCGCACTCGGCGGCAACATCGTCTTCTTCACCGTGCTTGCCGCCGTGGGCATCGTCGCATCCACCGTCGGACTGACCTTGACGACCCAGCGACGCGATCACGCCCTGTGGGCGATCCTCGGGATCCCGCGCAATCGCATCAGATCCATTCTGCGCACGGAACTGATCGTGCTCGGCACTGCAGCCGGCGCGCTGGCAGTGCCGCTGGCCCCTCTTGTCGCGAGCACGACCCTCTCACAGTGGACGACCACGGGACTCGACCTGCACGGAGCCACGGCCGGATTCCAGCTCTGGCACGTCGGGGCGAGCGTGCTGTCCGGAGTGGTTCCGTGTCTGCTCGGCGGCTGGGGAGTCACGCGCCGCGCCGCCAAGACACCGGAGATGCGCGCGTTCCGAGACCTCTCTGATCCACCGGCGCGGCCCGGCGTCACGCGCAGCGTTCTCGCCCTCTGCCTCCTCGCCGGTGTGGTCGGGATGTGGATTCCCGGGCTGGGACTCGAACTCGAAGGCGGGATCGCGCAGCGGACGGCCTTCGCTTTCGCCGGTGACCTCTTTCTCATCTGCCTGTTGCTGCTGATGGGGCCGTGGGTGCTCACACCTCTGATGAGGTTCTGGACCGCACTCCTGCCCTCGCGCGGTGTCGCCTGGCACCTTGCCGTGCAATCGTGCCGCACCCGCGCGGCGAGAAGCGTCGCCACGGTGCTGCCCTTCGCCCTCTCCTTGTCGTTCGTCGGACTCTTCATGGTCATGGGGAACGTCATGCCCGGAAGCGCCGCCGGGCTGGACGATGTCCTGGTCGTGCTGGGCTGGGTCTTCGTCGTGTCCTGGGTCGGCGGCCTTGCTGTGATCGCTCTGGTCGGGCGGGAACGCACACGTGATTCCGCCATCGTGGCGGTCGCCGGTGCACGACCGGGCGTGGTCACCCGATCAACGATCTATGAGGGAGTGATCTACGCGGGGACGGCGATCATCTTCGGTGCGATCTCCATCGCGGTGACGAGTGCCACTATCGCCGTGGGCGCCAAGATCAGCGTCGTCCGGGTTCTGGACGGCCTCCCCTGGGCGACTCTCGGCGTGCTCGCCGGTGTGACGCTTGTGACCACCTGCCTCGCTCTGGCTCTCCAAGCCGCCCGTGTGTCGCGCACGGTCGCAGCCCGGGCTCTGCGCTCGTGAAGCAGGGCGACGTCCGTACCGGTCGCCGCGACAGCAGAATCCCCCGCCCGGTATTCAGGTTGCCTGCTGACGCCACGGAACGAACTCGCCACCGATGCGATCGCGCCCTTTGAACCAACCACCACCATGAACGGCATGCGTCACCTGCATGTCCAGAACTATGAAGGAATGAATCAATGGGAATTAGGCCTCACGCTGTGCTCGTCCTCGGGGGTGTCGCGATCCTCACTGTCGCAGCCACGGGATGCAGTCCGGACGGTGCCCCGGCGAACACAGTCGTGGAATCGAAAATGTTTGATTTCAGTGGGGACAGCCTGACCGTGAAGTCCGACTCCGCCGACCTGGAACTCGTAGCCGCCGATGTCAAGGGCGTTCGGGTGACGCGGCAGGTCAGCGGTACGAAAGTTGGCGGCGAAATAGAATCCGGATGGAAGCTCGAAGGGGGCGTTCTCACGCTCTCGCTGGACTGCACGGGCCTGTCCGTCAACTGCGGCGCGAAGTACACCGTGAAGGTACCGCGCGACGTCGCGATCACTGCCGAGAACGACAAGGGTCTTGTTGAAGCCACGGGCTTCACCGCAGACTTCTCGGCCAAAGCCGGCGACATGCGGTTGTCGGACCTCAGCGGGCCCCATCTGGATCTGGAAGGCCGTGATGGAACCATCGAAGGCGACAGGATCTCCGCAAGGTCGGTCACCGTCGCCTCACGGAACGGCGACAACGAGCTGAACTTCGTCTCCGCACCTGACCTCGTCGATGTGCGAAGCCAGGACGGCGACGTTCGGCTCGGCCTGCCGGAGGCGACGTACGCAGTCGACACGGCCGCCAAGAAGGGCGACATCACCATGGATGTCACGAAAGACGACAAAAGTGACCATGCCGTGAGGATTCACACCCGTAACGGAGACATCGTCATCGGCAAGGGGGAGGCGCCTTGATGGCTGTACCGCAAATGCTCCCTGGGTCGGCGCCAGTGGGGCGTGCGACGTTCCAGGACATGATCGTCTCGCTGGGTGCCCTGCTGCCCACCGCAGCCGGGCCACCTACTGAAGTACGGTCGCCGTGCGGGACTGCGCCGAGATTCGAGCACCTGATTGAATAATGGATGGCATTCTTCCGCTCCCCCGACGGCCTGATCGGTCTCAGGCGCCGACAGACCGCATCCTAACTTGATCTTTAACGTGCGCCGTCGAACGATGCGTCGTACTTGATCACCCGGTTCGGTAACCGCCGTACACGGAAGCGGCCTTCGTCTGGATCATGTGCTCCGGCCAAGGAACACACACGTCCAGCACGAAGGCCCTGAGGATGAGTCTGCTGCATCACGATGCCCGGCGAGAGCCGCTGGCGGAACTGTCACGCTTCCGGGGCGAGTTCTACTCCTGCATAACCGCCCGTTCGGACGCTCCGTTCGAGCTGGCGGACGCGGTTCTGTGCGGTGACGGGCCGGTGAAATCGCTGGCCGAGCTGTCGCTGGTGGGCGAACACCGCCGCGGTCACGGAGGGCTCTACGCCGCACTCGCCCAGGGCCGGGTCGACGCCGACCGGATGAAGCAGGCCCTGGCATCGGTGCCGCTGCCACGAGCAGCCGACGGCCGGCTGGTCCTGGCCGTCGACATCACGTGCTGGCTGCGGCCGGACGCCCACACCTCACCGCAGCGGATCCTGTGTCACACCTACGGTCGGGGCAAGGACCAGCACATCCCCGTTCCCGGCTGGCCCTACTCGATCGTCTGCGCGCTGGAGCCGGGCCGCAGCTCGTGGACCGCACCCCTGGACGCGCTGCGTCTGGCGCCCGGGGACGACACCGCCACCGTCACCGCCCGACAATTGCGCGACCTGGTCGAACGGCTGATCACCGCAGGTCAGTGGCAGACCGGGGACCCGGGCATCCTCATCATCGCGGACGCCGGATACGACGCACCCCGCCTCGCCTACCTGCTGAAGGACCTGCCGGTGCAGGTGCTGGCCCGGATGTGGTCGGACCGCGTCCTGCGCCGGCCGACCCCGCCGCGACAGCCCCACACCAAAGGCCGGCCACCCTGGCACGGAGCCGAGTTCGTCTTCGGACAACCCGACACCTGGGGCACCCCGGACACCGAAACCGTCACTGACACCCGCCTCTACGGCACCGCGCTCGCCCGGTCCTGGGACCGGCTCCACCCCAAGCTCACCCACCGCTCGTCCTGGGCCGCAGCCGACGGTACCCTCCCGATCGTCGAGGGCACCGTGATCCGCCTGGACATCGACCATCTGCCCAGCGGAGCCACCCCGAAGCCAGTCTGGCTGTGGTGGTCCGGCACCGGCGCAGACAACTCAGACGTCGACCGGCTCTGGCAGGCATACCTGCGACGCTTCGACATCGAGCACACCTTCCGCCTGTTCAAGCAGACCCTCGGCTGGACCTGCCCGAAGATCCGCACCCCCGAGGCAGCCGACCGCTGGACCTGGCTGATCCTCGCCGCCTACACCCAACTCCGCCTCGCCCGGCCGCTGGCAGCCGACCGACGCCATCCATGGGAAAGGCCGCTTCCCGCGGACAGGCTCACGCCTGGCCGTGTCCGCCGCGACTTTCGGCACATCCGCCCTCAGGCCGCCTGCCCGGCCCGAGCACCGAAATCTGCTCGCCCCGGCCCCGGCAGGCCACCGGGTCGAAAGAACACCCGGCCCACACCGCGCCATGACGTCCACACACCCCGCAAAACGGGCACCACGTCCCGGAACAAGAAGCCGACCAACCCACGACCCCGCCGCACAGGCGAGAGATCAAGTTAGGTACGAAGCAGCGAGGCATGGATGCGGGCGATGGCCCGCAGCACCTCGTCACGGTTCCTGGCCTGCTGCATCCATGCGGGCAGGCGGGCCACCACGGTCATCTTCCGGCCGTGGTCGTGCCAGGGAATCCCTTCACGCAGCGGTGCCTGCACGAATCGTTTAATCAGGTACAGGTGTTCCAGGTTGTAGGCCCACACCCACCCGTGCCGGGTCTCGGTCTGCAGCCAGAGACGGACATCGAAGTACGGGTCTGTGGCCGGCGCGTGCCGGTCCCGGTGCAAGGCCACACCGCCATGACTCCATTCCTTCGCCATCCCGCAGCTCCGGCAAACGAGACGCCTTGACGCGAAGAGGCCCTGGGCGTGCGCCCCGGACGGATCTGGTGCGGCACCGACGTGCGCAACCTTCTCGCAGCCAGGACAGCGCACGAGAACCGACGCGAGGAAGTCGTACTTCGTGCTGCGAGGGTCCCGGAACCGGTGGTGCGTGGAGATCGAGCTCATCGAGCCAGTATGCGACCCGATACCGAAGTCTCCTACGGGTTAAAGATCAAGCTAAGGGCTGTCCCGTAAATGATCTCCGAGCCGCCTCGGACATGGTCGATCGCGGTCAAGCCCGTTGATCTATCCGGCGAGGGCGAGGTCGCGCGATGCCGAGTACGGCGTGGTGGACGCCAGCGCCCTTCAAGCGGCAGTCTCGGGGGATCTTCCAGGTCTTCATCCGGGCGAAGACGTGCTCGACGCGGGCCCAGACCTGTTTGTGGGACTTGTTGTGCTCCTCTTTCCAGCCGCGGAGTTCGGCCTGACCGCGCTCGCGGCGGTACGGGATGACCAGTCCGGTGCCCGGGTAGCGGCCGTCGGCGATCGTGAGCGTCTTGCCGACGGCGGCCTTGGCCCCGGACTCCTCCCACGCCTTGCAGTCGTTGCGGTTCCCGGCGAGCGGCCGGCCGACCACGACGACCAGCCGCATGTCGGTGTCGATGACGACCTGGTGGTTGGTGGAGTACCGATAGTCCTTCGACCGCTCGGCGATGGCGTGGTCACGGGTGGGGACCAAGGTGCCGTCCACGATGAGCACGGCGTCGTTCGCGAACCGCTTACGGGACTGGAGCGCGAACATCGGCCCGAGGTGGTCGATGATGCGGTCCGCCGCCGACTTCGACACCCCGAACAACAACGCGAGCCGCCTCATGGTCAGGTTCGTTCGCCAGTACGCCACGACCAGCAAGGCCCGATCCTCCAGCGGAAGACTCCACGGCCGGCCCTTGCGGACCGCGTCCGCACCCGCGCGACGCAGCACCTTCACCAGCTTCCCGAAGGCACGCGGGCTCAGCCCGGAGAACGGGGTTGTCCAGCAAGACTCCGACGCCGTGATCACACCATTCACTGCGTGATCATTCCGCTGCTTCAGGTTCCCCCTGCTCGAACGCGATGCGGCAACGTTCCACCTGGTCGGCCACCTGCTCCATGAACCAGCGCATGACCTCGTAGGGGACAACGCGCTCGTCAGGGCTGTAGACGCGGACGGTCGGTTGCAGACTGGGGTCCTCGCCCTGGCGATTTTCTCTCTCGTAGCCCGTTGGATCGAGGCATTCTCCGTGGAGACCTGTCGGCCCGCCCCTCGTTGTGTGCCGGCGCTCGCCGCCGCCACGGGCCATCGGTCAGGGACCCCCTCCGTGCCGACCAAGATCCGGGCCATACGCGGACCAGCCGCCCGCAGCCGGGTCGAGTCGTGGCCGTTTCCGCTGGTCAGAGGCCATGCGAGGCGCGTACCACCAGCACTCGAAGAACCTGCTGGTGTCCTACTCGCCGAAGCTGGTCGGCTTCTTCCAGGGACACAAAGAAGGGCACCTGACCTGGTCTTATACCTGTCAGGCGCCTTGGGCTCACGCCGATCCACGCAAGAGGTCGCCCGCGCTGCGTCCGTCTCCCCCTCCCGCAGCTGTCGCGCTCCTGACCAGCTGTTCCGGTCTCCTTCCGGTCCGGGTCCGGTCCGGCTCGGAAAGGGGAGCGGTCGGCCGCGCCGCACACGCAGAAGGCGCCCCTGCCCGGGAGGGGAAGAGGAGCCTTCTCCGTGTGTCGGCCTGGGTCTGGGGTCAGGCATGACGATGTCGGTTGCCCGTGACGAGGCGGTAGAGGGCGAGAAGGATCACCGAGCCGATGACGGCGGCGATCCAGGTGGAAAGTTCGAAGAATCCGTCGATGGCGTCGACGCCGAGGATCACCTTGCCGAGCCAGCCGCCGAGCAGGCCGCCGCCGATGCCGATGAGCATGGTGATGATGATGCCGCCCGGGTCCTTGCCCGGCATGAGAGCCTTCGCGATCGCGCCGGCCAGCAGACCGATGAAGATCCACGCGATGATGCCCATGATGCGCCTCCGGTTCGTCGCCTGAGAAGTTCGTAAGCGTCGCCTGCACCGATCCGGCGCCGCCAAACATCTCTTCTCGAAGAGGCGCACCGCAGCCTCCCCGATCCGGGCACGGATCTCAGGGCGCGCCGGAACGGGGGAAGTTCCCCCCACCGACGGGTTCGGCGCGACGGCTCACCGGTCGTCGCCCCGTGCGATGAGCCGCATCAGGTGAGGACGTTGACGCACCGGTCCGGACCGAAGAGAGCCGGCGGGTCGGACCGGATGGCCAGGGATGCGGGGAGGGCGACGTGGGTGCGGCGGGCCGCCCGGGCAGGCGGGCCGAATTGCCCCCGAGGGCGTCCGGCTCGTCGCCGGCCGCCACCCGGTCCGGACCGCCATGGGCCGCAAGCGCCCGCCTCCGCGATCTGCCGGCCCCTGCGGGGACCGGCAGGCCTCCAGCGCGATGAGCCGCCGCACGACCACGACCCGGTTCGCCCATGGGCAGGGCCTCGTGACGACCGGCCGGTAGCGGCCGGGCTCCACGGAGTGGCCGTCGTGGCCCATGCCCCAGCCGGATCGGCAGCGGTTTCCACCTGGGGCGGCCTTCGGGGACGTACGTCATGAACACGTTCGGCAGCGCATGAACGTGCCGGCGCAGGGGGAGGTCGGCCGGCGAGTCGGAGACGCGTCTCGACGGCGGGGGCTGGACCGGCGGCTTCGGGATCGGGCGTCTCGGGAGCGGCACTCCGGGTCCTGACGGAGCCGCGCGACAGGGTGCTCCGGGGGCGCTTCCCGCCACGGCGTCAGGCGGACGAGTCGTCCGGGCGCCGCTTCCACCAGCGGGGGCGGGTGCGAGGGCGGACGGCGCGCCCCAGCCGCCGGCCGACGAGTACGTAGCCGAGGAGCGCTCCCGTCGTGTTGAGGAAGACGTCGTCGATGTCGAAGGCGCGTCCCGTGACGAGCGCGCCCTGCACCAGTTCCACGAGCAGCATGGTGGCCGCGGTGACGAGCGCGACCCGAAGAAATCCGCGTGTCCTGCGGGACAGCAGCGGCAACAGGATTCCGAAGGGAACGCCGAGGGCGATGTTTCCCCCGAGCTGCTTGACGGATTCCACGAAGCCGGGCTGGTGGAGGTAGTTCTCGATCGACCGGCCCGGTGTCAGATTGCTGTGGGTGAGGGGGACGGATGCCGGCGAGGCCTCCAGGGTGAGTCCGGCCAGGACCACGGCGAACGCCACCATGCCCGCGAGGGCCGTCAGAGTGACCAGCGTCCGCACCAACCGCCCCGGGCCTCGTCGGACCGGGGCCGCCGGCCCCGCCTTCGGCGCTCTCGTACCCGGCTCCGCCCCGGCTGCTCCCGTCCCGGTCGGCTCGGCCCCGGCCGGCTCCGTCCCGGCGGGCGCCACCGCTGCCGTCTTGCCTCCCGCCGCTCCGGCCCGTCTCCCCGACGCTCTCCAACCGATCATGCCTCTTCCTCCTCTGGACTCCCGTGTGCGGATAGGCCCCGCGTACCCGGGGCGAGGTGGCTGCATGCCGTGCGATTCATCGGGGACCGCACATCTGACGCACCCGCCTCAGGAGCATCAACTCGTACCAGCGCAAACGGAGTTGGGAATGGGAGGCGCCGATGCGGGCACCAGGCGACCATGGGAGAAGACACCGAGAACAGACCCCCGCCGCCCGGCCGGACGAGGAGGCGCTCGGGAGGGAAGTGGCGCCTCGTCATCGTCGCTCTGCTCGTGCTCGCCGTCGCCCTCATGCTGATCGGCCAGTTCCTCAGGCTCCCCGGTCTGGACGTCTTCGGGACGCAGGTGAAGGACCGCTCCGGTCCCGCCGTCCTGAAGGCCGTTCAGGACCTGAGCCGGTACGAGGGCGCGGCGGGGACCTATCAGGTGGTGGTCGACCTGGAGCACGACGCGCGGTTCCTGCCGGACTCGATCCGCGGCACCCGCGTCCTCTACGTGGCGAGCGGCAGCGTCGGCGCCTACGTCGAACTGGGCCGCCTCGGGGACGGCACCGTGACCGTCGACGCGGACCGGACCGAGGCCACCCTGCGCCTGCCGCACGCCAGGCTGGCCGCTCCCGCGCTCGATCCCGAGCGCTCGTACGCCGTCTCCAAGCAGCGTGGTCTGCTCGACCGGCTGGGTGACCTCTTCTCGGACAACCCCGCGAGCGAGCAGGACGTCAACGTCCTCGCCGCCCAGCGGATCGGCGACGCCGCCCGCGAGTCCGGCCTGACGTCCCGGGCCGAGCGGAACACGACCGAGATGCTTCGGAAACTCCTGCTCGGCCTCGGCTTCGAACGGGTGACGGTCACCTACCCATGAGCGGGATCCGCGCGGGTCACGCCCTGGAGGCGCACTGATCGGCGCGGGAGGCGGCGGGGGCCGCGGCCGCTCCCCACGCGCCGCAGCGCTTCAGCGGGGGCGGCGCGCAGGCGGCCGGCCGGATCAGCCGATTTCGAGCATGCCCTCACGCAGGCGGTCCGGTGTGTGCGAGAGGCCTCCTCCGCGCGAGGCGAAGTGGACGGCGCCCCGGTCACTCTTGGCCACGAACGCCTGGGCGACCGCCAGGCCCGGTTCTCGGGAACACCGCTGACGAGGACACGACGGCCCGGGGCGGCGGCTCCGTCACGTGTACGGAGATGCAGACCGCGGGTCAGGCGACCGTCAGAACGATCTTTCCCGTGGTGCGGCCCTGTTCGCCGATCACGTGGGCCTTCGCCGCCTCGGCGAGCGGCAGCACGGTGTCGACCATCGGCCTCAGCGCGCCGCGCTCCACCAGGGCCGCGATCTCGCGCAGGCCGAGGTGGCCGGGTTCCACCAGGACCCACGCGGCCGGCACACCGTCCTGGGCGGCGGGCACGTCGTCGGGGCCCGGCAGCGTGATGAGCCTGCCGCCGTCACGGAGCACCTTCAGGGAGCGCTCGGCCGTCTCCCCGCCGACCCCGTATGCCGTAACCGTCATCGGGGGCATTCTGTTCACCTGGTGCGTCCTGTCGCGGCGGCGACGCGGGCGGAGGCTCAGGTTGTGGGGAAGTGCGGCGGACCGGCAAGCGCGCCCGGTCCGCCGCGGGCGCGTCAGGAAGGGAGCCACGCCCGCCAGGTGGCTTCGTTGCCCTTCACCCAGCGGCCCGCCGCCTCCTCCGGTGACAGTTTCTCGTCCGCGATCATGAGGGCGACGTCGTTCTGCATGTCGGTCGTCCACCGGAACTTCTTCAGGAAGGCGGCGGCGTCGCCTCCGCCGTCCGCGAAGCGGGTGTTGAGGAACTTCTGCAGCGGGGTGTGCGGGTAGGCGCAGGTCACCTTCTCCGGTTCGGCGTCGCAGCCCTCCTTGTACTCGGGCAGCCTCACCTCCGTCATCGGGACCTTCTCGAACAGCCACTGCGGCTTGTACCAGTAGCTGAGGAACGGCTTCTTCTCCTTGGCGAACTGCTTGATCTGCGTGATCTGCGCCGCCTCCGAACCCGCGAACACGACCTGGTAGTCGAGGTCCAGGTTGTCCACGAGCGCCTTGTCGTTCGTGACGTAGGACGGGGAGCCGTCGAGGAGCTGGCCCTTGCCGCCGCTCTCCGCGGTACGGAACTCGTCGGCGTACTTGTTCAGGTTCTTCCACTCGGTGACGTCCGGGTGCTTCTCGGCGAAGTACGCCGGCACGAACCAGCCGATGTGGCCGGTCACCCCGAGGTCCCCGCCCCGGGTGATCGTCCCCTTCGCGTCGATGTACCGCTTCTCCTGGTCCGGGTGGCCCCAGTCCTCCAGGATGGCGTCCACCCGGCCCTGGCTGAGGGCGTCCCAGGCGGGTACCTCGTCGATCTGGACGGTGTCCACCCGGTAGCCGAGCTCGTGCTCCAGCAGGTACCGCGCGACGGCGACGTTGGCCTGCGCGCCCACCCACGACTGCACGGACAGGGTCACCGTGCGGGAGTCCTTCGCGTCGGCGTACGGGGAGGCCTGGCGGGTCATGTCGGCGGCGCCGCAACCGGTGAGGGCCGTCAGGGCGACGGCGGTCGTGAGTGCGGCAAGGCGTGTGCGAGGCATCTCAGGCCCCCTTTCCGGCAAGGTCGCGGCGTTCCGTCGGCTGGGTGACGCGGTCGAGCGTCAGACCGAGGCAGACGATCGCCGCCCCGGCCACCAGACCGGTCGCCAGGTCGCCCTGGGCGAGGCCGAAGACCGCGTCGTACCCGAGTGCGCCGCCGCCCACCAGGCCGCCGATGACGACGACGGCGAGGACCAGCACCACGCCCTGGTTGACGGCGAGCAGCAGCGCGGGCCGTGCCAGCGGCAGCTGGACCTGGAACAGCTGCTGCCGACCGGTCGCGCCCAGCGAGCGCGAGGATTCGAGCGCGGCCGGGTCCACCGCGCGCACCCCCTGGGCCGTGATGCGTACGACCGCGGGCAGTGCGTAGACCACGGCGGCCGCGACCGCCGGGGCACGGCCCACACCGAACAGGGCGACGACGGGGATCAGATAGACGAACTGCGGCATCGTCTGGAAGACGTCGAGCACGGGACGCAGTACGCGTCCGAGGCGTGTGCTGCGGGCCGCGGCGACGCCGAGGGCGACGCCGAGCACCAGCGTCACGGCGAGGGCGGCCAAGACCTGGGACAGCGTGTCGAGCGCCGGGTCCCAGACACCGAGCACACCGATCGCGGCCATCGCGAGAACGGCGGTCGCGGCGGTGCGCCAGGTGCCGATGAGCAGGGCGAGCGCGCCAACGGTGAGCAGCAGCGCCCACCACGGCAGCCACTGCAGGCTGTCGCGCAGGGGGTCGAGGGCCCATGTGGTGAACCGGGCGGCCCAGTCGGCGGTGCCGCCGACAAGGGGCACGCCGGAGTAGAGGTGGTCGGTCATCCAGTCGACCGCTCCGTTGACGGGTGGGGCGATGTCCGCCGTCCACCCGTCCGGCCAGGAGAGCCGGCCGGACAGGCGACCCGCCGCGGCGACGACGGCGGTCACCCCGAGGGCGACGGCCCAGCGGAGTCCGGCCCGGTGGGCCGGAGCGGCGCCGATGCGCTCCCCCGCCGCGGCGGTGACCCGGTCCAGGACGACGGCGAGCAGCACGATCGGCACGCCGGCGGCGAGCGCGGCACCGACGTCGACGGCGGCCAGCGCCTGGTAGACGCGGTCGCCGAGACCGCCCGCGCCGATGACGGACGCGATCACGGCCATGCCGAGGGCCATCATGATCGACTGGTTGACGCCGAGCAGCAGCTCCTTGCGGGCCAGTGGCAGCCGGGCCGTCAGCAGCCGCTGCCTGCCGGTGGCGCCGAGGGAGGCGACGGCCTCCATGACACCGGCGTCCGCGCCGCGCAGCCCGAGCGCGGTGAGACGGGCCATGGGAGGGGCGGCGTAGACGACGGTGGCGAGGACGGCCGCGGGGACGCCGATCCCGAAGACCAGGACGACGGGCAGGAGGTAGGCGAAGGCCGGCAGCACCTGCATGGTGTCGAGGACCGGGCGCAGGAACCGGTGCGTACGGTCGGACAGGCCGGCGGCCAGCCCGAGGAGGCCTCCGAGCAGCACGGACGCGGCGACGGCGACGAGCATCAGGGCGAGCGTCTGCAGGGTGGGGACCCACATGCCGAGCAGTCCGCAAGCGGCGAAGGCGGCGACGGAGGTCAGTGCGAGCCGGACGCCGGCGACGCGCCAGGCCACCAGACCCGCGGTGGCGGTGACGCCTGCCCAGCCGAGGGCGAGCAGGACGAGGTAGACCGCGCGGACGGAGATGACCACGACGTTGCTGACGTGGCCGAGGAAGTAGAGGAACAGCGGGTGGCCGTCGCGGTTGTCGATGATCCAGTCGCTGGTGCGGTCGAGCGGGCCGGACAGATCGACGGCGAGCGACGCCGGCCAGCTGCCGCCGCCGAGGAGCAGGGAGCCGAGGACGAGCGCGGCAACCGTACCGGCGCCGATCAGCCGGCCGCGGTGGCACACGAACGCGCGCAGGGCACCGGGCGCCGTGTCGGGGGCGGATACACGGCGGGAAGAGGCAGGGGGGACTGTGGAGGTCATCGGCCCCACCCGCCCGCGTCGCGCGTCAGCTCCACGGGGCGGGCGAAGACGTCCGTCCCGCCGTGGACCGGGCCGGCGGTGGTGCGGCCGGCGTCATGGACCGGTCGCGGGCCGACGAGGAACGCCCGGACGTGTCCGGTGCGGCACGCTCCCGCAGCGGCGCGGGTCGTGCCGCCCGGCGGCGGCCAGGTCGTATGGGCGTACATCAGGCCACCGCCTTCCCTGTCGTGGCCGGGACCCCGGCGACGACACCGAGGAGTCCCACGTGGTCGACCACCCCGAGGCACCGGCCGTCCTCGACGATCCGCGCGTTCGCCCCCGTACGGGCGACGGCCTCGATGGCCTCGTGGACGGTGGCGCTCGGGGCGAGCGCGGGACCGGCCTCGTACTCGTCGGCGAGCGCGGGCCGCATCGCCGAACGGACGGTCAGCACCTGTTCGCGCGGCACGTCCCGGACGAAGTCCCTGACGTAGTCGTCGGCGGGCGCGCCCACGATCTCCTCGGGCGTCCCGAGCTGCACGATGCGGCCGTCGCGCATCAGCGCGATGCGGTCGCCGAGCCTCAGCGCCTCGCTCAGATCGTGCGTGATGAAGACCATCGTGCGCCCCTCCTCCCGGTGCAGGCGTACGACTTCCTCCTGCATGTCCCGGCGGATGAGCGGGTCCAGGGCGCTGAACGGCTCGTCGAACAGCAGGACTTCGGGGTCGACGGCGAGCGCGCGGGCCAGTCCGACCCGCTGCTGCTGGCCGCCCGACAGCTGGCTCGGCCTGCGGTGCTCCATGCCGTCCAGACCGACCTTGCTGACGAATTCCGCCGCCCGCTCGCGCCGTTCACCGCGCCCGACGCCCTGGATCTCAAGACCGTAGGCGACGTTGTCGAGCACCGTCCGGTGCGGCAGCAGCCCGAAGTGCTGGAAGACCATCGCCGCCCGGTGTCGGCGCAGCTCGCGGAGCCGGCCGGTGTCCATGGACAGCACGTCCTCGCCGTCGATGGTGATCGTGCCCGAGGTCGGCTCGATGAGCCGGGTCAGGCACCGTACGAGCGTCGACTTGCCCGAGCCGGAAAGACCCATGACGACGAAGACCTCGCCCTTGTGGACGTCGAAGGAGACGTCGCGAACGGCGGCGGTGCAGCCGGTGCGCTCGCGCAGCTCGGTGGCGCCGAGGGCACCGAGCTGCTTGTCGGCGGGCACGCGGTCGGCCTTCGGTCCGAAGACCTTCCACAGATCGCGTACGGAGAAGACGGACTCCGTCGAATTCCGCGGAGGCGTGGTGGTGTGCGGCGTGCTCATCGGGTCGTACCTCCCAGCAGGTCGGCGCATTTCTCGCCGACCATGAGTACGCCGATCATCGGGTTGACGGCGGTCATGGTCGGGAAGACGGACGCGTCGGCGATCCGGATGCCGTCGAGGCCCCGGATCCTCAGATCGGGCGCGACGACGGCGAGTTCGTCGTCGGCGGCCCCCATCCGGCAGGTTCCGGCCGGGTGGTAGACGGTGTGCGCGACATGGCGGGCGTACGCGCTGAGTTCCTCGTCGGAGGTGACCTCCGGGCCCGGGCACACCTCGCGCTTCAGCCAGCCTGCCAGCGGTTCGCTCGCCGCGATCTGCCGGGCGATGCGGATCCCGTCCACGAGGGTCCGGCCGTCGTAGTCGTCCTCGTCGGTGAAGTACCGGAAGTCGAGCGCGGGCTTGTCCTCGGGGTCGGCGCTCGTCAGGTAGAGCCGGCCGCGGCTGCGCGGCTTGGGGATGTTGGGGGTCATCGACACGCCGTGCGCGGGTCGTTGGTAGCCCAGGCGCTCGGGGTTGTCGGTGAAGGGGATCTGGTAGAAGTGGAACATCAGGTCCGGCCCCTCCGCCTCCGGGTCCCGGCGGACGAACAGCCCGGCGTCGGAGTCCATGGCGGAGTTCTCCGGGATCGGACCATGTGTCTCCCACACGATGACCGACTCGGGGTGGTCGAGCAGGTTCTCCCCGACGCCCGGCAGGTCGTGCACGACGGGTATGCCGAGCTTCTCCAGGTCGGCACGCGGCCCGATGCCGGAGTGCAGCAGCAGGCGGGGGGTGTCCACGGCGCCCGCGCACACCAGGATCTCGCGCCGGGCGCGCACGACGTGCTCCGCGCCTTCCTTGGTGCGGAGGTGCACACCGGTGGCGCGCGTACCCTCGATCTCCAGGCGGAACGCCCAGGTCTCCAGGGCGATGTGCAGGTTCGGCCGGTCCAGGAACGGGTGGAGATAGGCGACGGAGGCGGACGACCGCTTGTTGTTCTCCGGGTGGTAGGCGAGGTCGAAGAAGCCGACGCCTTCGTGGAAGGGCCGCTTGTTGAAGCCCTCGACGCTCGGAACGCCGAGCGCGGTCTGCGCCGCGTCGACGAAGTCCCGGGCGATCGCGTTCCGGTCGGCCTCGTCGACGGGGACGATGTTGTTGCGCAGCCGGGCGAAGTAGGGATCCATGGCTGCCGCGTCCCAGCCCTCGGCACCCGCCTCGGCCCACTCGTCCCAGTCGGAGGGAAGGGGCTTGAACGCGATGAGGGTGTTGTGCGAGGAGCACCCGCCCAGCACCCGCGCACGGCTGTGCCGGATGTACGAGTTGCCCCGGGGCTGCTCGGTGGTGGGGTAGTCGTAGTCCAGCTCGCCGCCGAGCAGGCCCATCCAGCGGCGCAGGGTGAGGACGTCGTCGCGGCCGACGTCGCTGGGGCCGCCCTCGATGACGGCGACGCTGACGTCCGGGTCCTCGGTCAGCCGGGAGGCGATCACCGAGCCCGCTGTACCGCCGCCGACGACGACGTAGTCGTACACGTGCTGATCGTTCACGCCTGGTCCTTCCGTGTCTCGCCCGCGAACCAGCGCACGGGGCGCGGAGCGAGGTTCTGGTAGATGTGCTTGGCCTCGCGGTATTCGGCGAGGCCACCGTGGCCCAGTTCCCGGCCGATGCCGGACTTGCCGAAGCCGCCCCATTCCGCCTGCGGCAGGTAGGGGTGGAAGTCGTTGATCCAGACGGTGCCGTGGCGCAGCCGGGCCGCGACGCGTCGGGCACGGTCTTCGTCGGCGCTCCACACCGCTCCGGCGAGGCCGTACTCGGTGTCGTTGGCGAGGGTGACGGCCTCCTGCTCGGTGCGGAAGGTCTCCACGGTGAGGACGGGGCCGAAGATCTCCTCGCGGACGACCCGCATGCGGCGGTGACACCGGTCGAGGACCGTGGGCCGGTAGAAGTAGCCGGGACCCGCCGGCTTCTCGCCGCCCGCCCGCAGGACCGCGCCCTCGCCGAGGGCGGAGGCCACGTACTCCTCGGTCCGTTCCAGTTGGGCCGCGGAGACCAGAGGACCGCACTCGACGCCCTCGTCGGTGCCGCGTCCCAGCCGGATCAGGGTGGCCCGCCGGGCGAGTTCGGCGACGAAACGCTCGCGCAGCGACTCCTCGACGATGAGGCGGGAGCCCGCGGAGCAGACCTGACCACTGTGGATGAAGGCGGCGTTCAGTGCCTGGTCGACGGCGGTGTCGAAGCCCTCGGGCGTCGCACAGGCGTCGGCGAAGACGACGTTGGGGTTCTTGCCTCCCAGTTCCAGGGCGACCTTCTTCACGCTGTCGGCAGCCGCCCTGGCGACCTTCGTGCCGCTGGCGATACCGCCCGTGAACGAGACGAGGTCGACATCGGGGTGCTCGGCGAGCCGGGCACCGACGGTGCCGCCGGGCCCGGTGACGATGTTGGCCGCGCCGAGCGGCAGCCCGGCCTCCAGGAGCAGTTCGATCAGCACGACGGTGGTCAGCGGGGTGATCTCACTGGGCTTGATCACGAACGTGTTGCCGGCGGCGAGGGCGGGCGCGATCTTCCAGCTGGCCTGGAGCAGCGGGTAGTTCCACGGCGTGATCAGTGCGCAGACCCCGACCGGCTCGTACACGATGACACTGCGGATCTCCTCCGAACCGGCGTCGACGACGCGTCCGCCGTTCTCGTTCGCCACGAGGTCGGCGAAGTACAGGAAGGCATCGCGGACACAGTCGACGTCGACGCGGCCCTCCTCCAGCGTCTTGCCCGCGTCCTGGCTCTCCAGGGCACCGATCCGCTCGCGATCGCGATCGAGGAGGGCGGCGACCCGCCGCAGCAGGGCGGCCCGCTCGGCGACCGGCGTACGCGGCCAGGCTCCGTCGTCGAACGCGGCTCGTGCCGCGGCCACGGCGTCGTCGGTGTCCTGGACACCGCCCTCCGCCACCATCGCGAAGGCGGTCGCGTCGACGGGATCGATGATCTCGCGCGTGGCGCCGGAAAGGGCTGCGCGCCACTCTCCGCCGACATGGATGGTCTGTTGTACTGCGATCACGTCGTGCACGGCCCTTCGTTCCTTTGAGTTCCCCTGCCGGTAGTACCGGCGGTTCGGCCGCCTGCCCTGGGTCTCTGGAACCATGCGCAATGCCTTATGGAGAGTGTCCTGCCTCACACTCAAAGGATGAATAAGTTGCACATACAGGACACGTCATTGCGAGCGGGGGCGGACACGGCCATCGGAGAGCATCAGACGGCTCCTGACCAGCTCTTCCGGACCGGTCACGGACCACATCCCCGACTCACCCCGCCGGCGGGTCACCCTGGTTGACGCGGTCCCACTCCTCCATGGCCTGCTCGATGAGGCGGTCGGCGTGATCCCGGACGCCGTCCAGGAACTTGGCGTAGTGGCGGAAGAGAACCTCGATGCTCTGGCCCGCGCGGCGAGCACATTCGGCCGGGCCAACCCCCGAGTACAGCCAGAACGAGATGCCTGCGTGCCTGAGATCGTAGGGCCGCTTGGCCAGCCCGGAGCTGAGCTCCATGCGCGTGAGCACGTACTTCCGCGCCCGCGCCCACGTCGTGCCGTAGGCCGATGGGTCCACGTAGTTGCCGGCCTGGTTCCGGAACAGCCGACCGTCCGGTGCCACGCCGAAGCGGTCGATGTGTGAACGCCTCCAGATGAGTACCGCGCCCGCGCCGCTGAGCAACCGCAGTGCGGAGCCGGGCAACCTGTGCCGGATTGGGAACGGCAGCCGGGACCTCCGCGAGATCGCCGACAGGCAAGGAGTCGCGCTTCACCCGATCCAGGGCCCGCCGCCACTCCCCCGTCGGCTCCTCAGCCCACGCGTTCTTGTTGAACGTCTACGAGTACAAGGCGCGCCGCAGCACCCGCGGCTCCGAGCAGGTCGCGCTCGGGGGCACCAGGGCAGTCGGATCGCGTCGCGAGTTCCCCGCCGTCCGCGAGGCGATGCTGGAGGAGGACGTCACGCCCGACTTCATGGTCGTCGACGGGGCGGAAGGCGGCACCGGGGCCGCGCCGCTGGAGTTCGCGGACACCGTCGGGCTCCCCTCGCCCAGGGCCTGACGACGGTCCACCGCTCCCTCGGCCGTATCAGCCGGTTTCGAGCAGGCCCTGACGCAAGCGCTTCACGGTGCGCGAGAGCAGGCGGGAGACATGCATCTGGGAGCAGCCCAGGTGTTCCCCGATCTGGGACTGGGTGAGTTCTTCGACGAACCGCAGATGGAGGATCTGCCGGTCGCGCTCGTCGAGGTCGGCGATCAGCGGGGCCAGGGCATGGAAGTCCTCCACCAGCTCCATGGCGGGGTCCTCGCTGCCGATGAAGTCGGCCAGGGAGGCCTCGCTCTCCTCGCTCTCGCCGCTCAGCGCGGCGTCGAGCGACGAGGAGTTGTAGCCGTTGGAGGCAAGCCGGGCCTCGGTGACCTCCTCCTCCGTGAGGCTCATCAGCTCGGCGAGTTCCTTGACCGTCGGTGTCCGGCCCAGACGCGTGCTCAGCTCCTCGGTCGCCTTGGCCAGTTCCACCCGGGCCTCCTGCAGGCGGCGGGGTACGTGCACCGACCAGGAGGTGTCCCGGAAGAACCTCTTGATCTCCCCGACGATGTAGGGCACGGCGAACGTGGTGAACTCGACCTCCCGCGAGATCTCGAAACGGTCGATCGCCTTGATCAGTCCGATCATGCCGACCTGGACGATGTCCTCCATCTCGTCGCCACGATGACGGAACCGCCCGGCCGCGTAACGGACCAGACTCATGTTCATCTCGATGAGGGTGTTGCGCGCGTACTGGTACTCGTGCGTTCCCTCCTCCAGCACCGCGAGCTCCCGGAAGAAGACCTTCGACAGAGCCCGCGCGTCCTTCGGCGCGACCGCCAACGCGTCCGGGATCACCGGCAGCGTTCCCGTTCCGGCCTCAGTTCCCTTGGCCGACATCGTGGTGAGCGTCACGCCATTCCCCTTTCACGTGAGTCCCGAGCCGGAAATCGTGGCCCCGTGTCGACTCGCCTACCCGGAGCGGTGAAGTCCACACGAACGAATGTGCCGAAAGCTTCCCGAGGGGCACTCAGAAGGCTTCCCCGCGATGCCTGTCGGGGCCCTGGAGGGCCGGAGGCCCGCTTCCTGCGCAGGTCGCTGGGCAGAAGGAAGACACAAGGAAGGTGCAGCACCCGGTCGTTCGAAGGAGAGAGATGACACAGGACCCCTCACTGAGAGCCGTCGGGTGGGCTCGATCGCTGCCCGTCGGCAGCAGCGTGAAGACAGCACGCGACTGGACGCGTGACCATCTGGCGACGCTCGGCTGGGACCGTACCGCACCGGACTTGGTGGACTCCGTGGTGCTCGCCGTCTCCGAGCTGGTCACCAACGCCCACGTCCATGCCCACAGCGACGCGCAGCTCATCCTCACGTGGGACGAGGAGTGCCTGCACGTGACCGCGCACGACGCGTCGTCCCGTGTTCCCGAGCCACGCCACCCCGACGACGACGCCCTGGGCGGGCGCGGCCTGCTCCTGATCGGCGCCCTCGCCGACGACGTGCGGATCCGCTCCTGCCCGCGCGGCAAGGACGTCACCGCCTGCTTCGGGCCGCCCTCGCCCGATCGAACGGAATGAGGCACCCGCTTCCCGCCTCCACGTGCGGCCACGGCCCGCACGCCTCACCTCAGCGCCTGAGACAGGCGAGCAGAGGCTGCCAGTCGATGTGGCTCTCCTCCGTGCCCTGCGGCACCAGCGTGAAGGTGTCGCGTACGAGGCGGGCGAGGCCGTCCTGGTCGCACCTGACCGTGGCGCAGTGCCCGGCCGGACCGAGCCGCAGGAGAAGCCGGCCGTCGGGAACGGGCCACAGGTGGACTTCCCCCGCGCCGGTGGGGGTCAGCGATCCGCTGAGGACCATCTCACGGTCGACCCGCCACAGGACGGGATCATCTTCCAGGAGGTGGAAGACGATGCTGAGCGCGTGGGGGTCGCGGGAGGTGTAACTGACGGTGGTCGCTATCGGGACCACCGCGTCCGGGGTCAGCAGCTCCATGGCCATGGGCTGCGTGAGGACGCGCGGCGAGGGAAGGGGTGCGACGGGGTGCTGGGGCATGAGGTCCTCCGGTTGACGGGACGTGGCGAGCGGGTGCGGTGTCCGCCTGACCCGTCCCATCCCTCCTACACCTCATGCACGCGAGACGGATGTGCCGATGGCGTCGCGGTTTCGTGAAGGTCGCGGGAACGGGCCGCCGGAGGTCGCGGGAGCACGGCCCGTCAAGGACAGGGGGAGCAGAGGGCGTCAGAGGTCGGGGAGCCGTGGCCCGTCCGCTGTGCCGCCGCTCGGGGTAGGTCAGTGCGGTCGCCGGTCCGCCGGGGCAGCCGCGTCGGCGTACTCCGGCAGGAGGGAGAGGCACGCCCGGACCCGCTTCCCCTCCGGGTGCGGCTCCACGCTCAGGCTCTCGCAGACGGCGACGACGATCTCGACACCGTGCTGTCCGATCCGGCGGGGATCGTGCCCGCGGGGTACGGGGGCGGCGGCCGTGCGGTCGAACACCGAGATCTCCAGGGTGTCGTGACGCAGCTCCAGGGACAGGCGGCAGGGGCCGGCCGTGTGCCGGAGCGCGTTCGTCACGAGCTCGCTGACCACCAACTGCGCCAGCTCGACGCGCTCGTCGGCCACCGGTTCACGCCGCACGGACGGGGCCGCCGCGAGGAAGTCGGCCGTGAAGGCGCGGGCGGAGGCGATCGCGCCGCCGCCGGAGGCGTCGTCGTAGACGACACTCGCGAACAGCAAGGGGTCCCGTGCCGCAGGCTCCGCGGTCATCGCGTCCGTCATCGCGCTGGTACTCCCCTCGTCCGGTGGGTGCGCCGGGCACCTCGTACCCCGCCTTTCCCGTCTTCATGGTTTCCACACCGCTCAACGGGATCACACATCGGTGACGTGTCAGGGAGGGGGCGGAGCCGTTTCCCCGTCCCGGCTCGCGTCCGGTGACCCTGCCCCGTGGCCGCGGCAGTCGAGACAGAGCACGAGGACGGCGTCCGGTGCGCCACGGGGTGTATCGCGTAGAGCCCGCACGACGGCTCCGGGAGCGTCCGCGCCGCTCAGGTGGCAGGTCCGGGCGAGCACCCGCGCGACGGGGGCGTCCGGTGCCTCGTACTCCCTCGCGGTCGGGGCTCGCCCGTGACGCAGGCGACGAAGACCAGCCGGTCGCCGGGCAGGAGGCGCAGGCGCTGGGTGGCGCAGGCGGTGTCCTCGACCATGCCGAGGGGCAGTTGGCGGTCCGGAGACCCGAGGACGAATCGGCGCCGGCCGCCCAAGCACGCGGGCGAGCCCGGCACGCTCCGAACGGGGAGTGCCGGGCTCGTTCATGCCAGGGGGTCGGGTCCACACCGCCGGTGGACGACCGGGGCCGCCTACCAGCGGTACCAGCGGCCCGTGCCGCCCTTGGGCCGGGCCACGAAGCCCAGCAACCACAGGACGAGAACGAGGACCGCGATCCACCAGAGCACCTTGACCGCGAAGCCGAGGCCGAAGAGCAGCAGGACGAGCAGGAGAACAAGAAGCAGGGGAACCATGCGCATCTACCTCCTGAAGACGGTGGTGAAGGAGCCGGACGGACTGGTACGAGGTGTACGCGCCGCCGGGAAGGGGGAGCCTCGCCCCTTCAGAAGTGGCGTTCGAGGAGCAGGGCCACCGGCCCGAGGCCGCGTCGCCGCGCCCGCCGGCCCAGCGCGTACGCGAGGGTGAGCGCGGCCGCCGCGCCCGCGGCGGCACCCGCCGTCATCGCCTTGTGCGCGCGGACGGCGGTCCACAGCGTGTTCCCGGCACCGCGGGCCGCCTGCGCGGCCGTACGGGTCTCATCGGGGAACGGGTCGGGAAGGGCGGACAGCTCCCCCATGTCCGCGTGGATGTCCGCCGTGTCGGGGTCGTACGGCTCCGTGATGTCGGGATAGCCCGGCACGTCATACAGCCTGGTCCAGGGGATCGGGTTCTGTCCGCTCTTCTCCGAAGCACTCATGAGGCCCGTCTCACCGGATATGCCTGGGGCAAACCTGATGGGTCGTACCGGACCTGCTCCTCGTGCCGACGCCGTGTGGCCCGAGGCGAACCCGGGACACGTCTTGTCAGAGGACGCCGGGGCCGCCCGAGAAGGGTCCGCCGGTGCGGTAGTGGCGGGTGATCTCCTCGCGGTACTGACGGTCCGCGAGGTGCTTGTCGGAGACGAACTCGGGTGCGCCCTTCACCTGTTCCTTGGTCAGGGCGAGGTGGATCGTGTAGTCCTCCAGATCCACGCGGGTCACCGCGCTCGCCGGGATCAGCGCCTCCTTGCCGAAGATCCAGACGCCCGTGTCGACGACCAGATAGGCGTCGTCCACCTCGTCGGAGTGCTTGTCCACCTTGCCGATGTGTCCGTCGGCCGCCTCGACTCGCCACCCGATGAGGTCGATGCCCGCCAGGTGGCCGGACTCCGTGCTGTAGGACCAGATGCGATCGGTCATCACTGTCACTCCTCTGTCGCTGTACGTCTGTCGCTGTACGTCTGTCGCTGTACGTCGTGCCTGTCACGGCATCGAACGCGCGGGCCGTCTCAGAGCAGGTCACGCCGGTCGTCGGTGGCCGTGGGCGCCACGGGCGGAACCACCATCCGGCGGCGGCGAAGAACACTCGTGTACACGGCGGTTCCCAGGAAGCCGACCGCCATGAGGATCAGACCGACCAGATCGAGGTCGACCGCTTCGAGCTCCCAGTCGGACGCGAAGGTGAGGATGGCGCCGACGGCGATCATGATGATGAACAGTCCCAGACCCATGATTGCTCCCTCCCATACGGGTTGGACAGCGTCCGCGTACCCGGCCCCCCGGGGTTCATGCGCCTCTCGGATCCGGGTGGTGTGGGACGGCGGCGACGGGCAACACGGAGTGACAGAGCACGAAGCCCGGTGGCACTCGCCCTCGACGGAAGGAAGGCAGCCATGGCGTACGACATCTGGACCTACAGGGAGACCGCGGCCCCTGCAGCACGTCTCGACCTGACCGGGTACAGGGTCGAGGCCACGGACGGGTTCGCAGGCACGGTCGACACGCACGAGCCCTCGGCCGGCCGCGCCCATGTCGTGGTGGACACGGCTCCCTGGATCCCCGGCAGACGCGTCATCGTTCCGGCGGGGGTCGTGACCGCGGTCGACCCGGCCACGGAGAGCCTCCACATCGGCTGTTCCAAGCAGCAGGTCGAGGAGGCCCCTCCCTTCGAACCCGGCCCCGACCGCGACCGCGACGACGAGCCGCACCGGATGGGGCTCGTCGACTACTACCTGGCGTTCTTCCGATAGGCGATCCCCCGCAGGAACGTCCCCGCCCTTACGATCCGAGGAGAATCCCATGAGCGCACTGCTGACCCGTATCAAGCGATTCGCCCACAGCCCTCAGGGCCGTAGCGCGGCGGCGTCCGTCCGACGGGCCGCCGCCGACCCCCGCAGGCGCACCCAGGTCCAGCGCCTCCTCACCAAGCTGCGGGGCCACCGCTGACGGCCCCTCACCCGGCCCGACAGGGCCGGTGGAACGACGCCCCGCGCGACGTACGGCGCGGGGCGTCGCCGCGCGCGGCGCCCGCCCCGGTCAGCTGTTCCGGCGCATGACGAGAAGGCCGCCGGGGCCGGCTCCGGTGACCAGCGGCGAAAGGCGGGCTGGTGCCGGTGGAGAACGACACTCCGGGCTCGGTCCTGGCCAACGTGCCGGCCTCGCCCCATCGCCTCGCGCCCCGTGCGATCCCCGAACTCGTGCAGGACGCCGGTCGGCGGCTGGGCTGTCCGGTGCCCGCGCGTACCTGGCCGACCTCCAGCAGCGCGATCTGGTCGCGCTCCCGGCTCCCGAGCAGGCGCGCAGGTTCGTCGCCGACGGCGGGACCGCGGACCTGGAGACGCCGCCCGTCGACAACTCGCTCGCCGGACGCGCCTACCCGTACCGAGACCGTGCAACTGAGCCGACTGGACACCGACGGCCCCGGACGGACGGAATGGATCCCGGTCGTGGACGGCATCGGCCGCGTGGGGGTGCTGCGCGTGACCGCGCCGGAACTCGACGGGTCCCTGCTGCGCCGGTGCGAGGCCCTCGCCGACCTGATCGCCATGATCCTGGCGGCGAAGCAGCCGTACAGCGACCTGTTGGCCGAGACCATGCGCCGGACGATGAGCCTGCAGGCCGAGCTGCTGTGGGCGTTCCTGCCGCCGCGCACCATCGGCACCGCGGCGGTGACCTCCAGCGCCGTCCTCGAACCCGCGTACGAGGTGGGCGGGGACGCGTACGACCACAGCCTGGCCGGACCAGTGCTGCACCTGACGCTTCCGGACGCCATGGGCCACGACCTCGCGTCCGGCGGCTGCAGCGCCGCGGCGCCGGCTGCCTGCCGATCCGCCCGGCGAGCCGGCGGCCGCCTCGACGACATCGCGGTGGAGATCGACCGCACCTCGGACCGCTGGATCCCGGGGCGACTGCTGACCTGCGTCATCGCGAAACTCGACACCACCACCGGCCGGCTGGACTGGATCAACTGCGGTCACGCTCCCCCGCTGCCGATCCGCGACCGCCGCGTCGTGACCGGCGCACTCGACCGCACCCCCCATCCGCCACTCGGGGGCGGGAAACCGGCGGATGGCGCGGCCGCATCACTCCCGGACAGACCGGCTCGGCAACGAACGCCTCCGGGAATGTCGGCCGTCCGATGGACGGATGAGAAGCCGTTCGCTGTCGCTGAGCCACATGCCCCAACGCCACATGCCACATGCCACATGCCACATGCCACAACGCCACAACGCCACAAGGGTCGGATCGACGATCACCGGATCGGGCACGGTATCCACCCGCACGTCGCGCTGCCCGTGCCGGGTCAACGCCCTCGTGTTCCTCTCCTCGCTCTCGGCTGCGCTCGGCATCCGGCGGCTGCCCGGTCGCGGCGATCCGCTGCGCTCCGCCTCCCGCCGCCGGAGCGCCTGCCCGTGCAGGGGACGGCGGATCAGACCTCGCGCCACGTGGACTGGCCGAAGGAGAACGCCCCGAAGAGCGCGAGACCGACGGCCACGGCGACCAGAAGCCACGGGCCTGCCGGGGCCTCTGCGAACGAGCGGATCGCGTCGTCCATGCCCTTCGCCTCGCCCGGATCGGACTGACTCGACGCCTTCAGACCGAAGAAGCCGACGGCGGCGAACACGAGCCCGCGCGCGACGCCGCCCGCTGTGCCCGTCACGTCCATGAAGCGGCGCTGCAGCTTGGACATCCGATGCCGTTCCAGATGCTTCCGGTACTTCCGCAGCACAGCCCGGCCGGCGATCCACAGCCCCGCGCCCAGGATGCCGATGGCCACCGCCCCCACCCACCACGGGCCGCCGGGCAGTGACAGCAGACGGCTCGTGAGGTCACGGCTCTGCCTGTCGGTCGAACCCGCCCCGCTCCCCCGGTCCCCCGCCGCGAAGGACAGGACGAGGAAGGTTGAGACCGCGTAGAACGCAGACCGGCAGCCGGACAGAGCGCGCTTGCCGGGGCGGTCGCCCTTCGGCCCGGCGGCCCCGAAGACCGCCTCCGAAAGCCGCCACAACGCCATGCCGGCGAGGCCGACACCGAGGGCCCAGAGCAGGACGAACCCGAACGGCGTCGAGACCACCTCCGCGAGGGCCCCGCCCCGGTCGGCCTGCTCGCTCGTGCCCGTCAGGCCGATGCGTACGGCCAGGGCTCCGACGAGAAGGTAGAGCACCCCTCGCGCCACGAAGCCCGCCCTCGCACCTGCCCGTACGACCCCACCGCGGTCCGCTCCTCTCGCCACTTTCGTGGACGACTCTCCTGTGGTCATGACCGGTCACTCCCCTCGGGTTGGAACCTTCGGGTGCCCCCGTCTCCCCGATCCGAACCTGGCCGACCCGCCACACGTCGTCGCGCCGGGGAAGGGGCCTACTCGCGGGGCTGACAGCGTTTCAACTGCCGCCGATCGGTCAGCCGAATGGCATGACACCCACAGACAGCAGGAATGACATGGACGGCTGGCGCGCATCCGCTGCCTGCCAGGACATCGACCCCGACCTCTTCTTCCCGGTGGGGACCGGCGCCCCTGCTCTGGTCCAGGCCGAGGAGGCCAAGGAAATCTGCCGAGGCTGCCCCGTTCAGGAGGCCTGTCTCAACTGGGCCATGGACGACTCCCGCCAGGTGACAGGCGTGTGGGGCGGTCTCGACGACAACGAACGCCGCGCCCTGAAGCGGCGGCTGCGCCACCGCGCGGTCAAGGCGCGGTGAGGATCCCGCCCGAACAGAGGGCTCGTGCGACCCGCGGGTTCCTCCGGACGGTACGAATGCCGTCCAGTGGCGTCGCGGCCGGTTCCGAGCCGCGAAACCTGGGTCCTACGCGATGCGGGTTCTCGGTCTCGGCAGGGCATCCGGTGGCCGGGCCGCAGCCTTTGGCCGATGGTGAACGTGTGGCGCATCGACCTGTCTCCCCTCGACGAATGACCACCGGCCTGCGGCTGCGGACGGACGGATGTCGAGAACGTGCCACCGGCTCCGTCCCCGGGGCATCAGCGGCCACCACCGGTCGCACGAGGAAGAAGGAGAGACCAGGATGGCGATTCAGCGGATGGACAACGTCGGCATCGTCGTCGACGACATGGATGCCGCCATCGCGTTCTTCGTGGAACTCGGTATGGAGCTGGAGGGCAGGGGGGAGGTCAAGGGCCTCTTCGCCGACCAGTGCACCGGACTCGAAGGCGTCCACTGCGACATCGCGATGGTCCGGACCCCCGACGGCCACAGCAGGCTCGAACTGGCGAAGTACCGCAGCCCCGCGGCGACCGGCGACGGGCCGCGCCACCGGCCGCACAACGTTCTGGGCACGCACCGCGTCATGTTCGCCGTCAACGACATCGAGGACACCGTCGCCCGCCTGCGCCCTCACGGCGCCACACTCGTGGGCGAGATCGCGCGGTTCGAGGACAGCTATCTGCTCTGCTACGTCCGCGGCCCGGAGGGCATCATCGTCGGACTGGCCGAACAGCTGAGCTGAGAAGGCGTCGCCGGGGGACCGCAGGTCGTATGAGGCCGTTGACTGAAGAGTCTGGGGCGGGGTCCGCCGCGAAGCACGGCCGTCAGGGGTGCGTACCGGGTCACGTTCCGTCAGGTGGCTGCCCACGGTGGTGTTCCGGTCGACCATGAACGCTTCGAACTGTTCCAGGAGCTGGGGCGGGTAGTGCGACATCGCCGCGTCGAGGCGGTGGGCCAGCGGGCCGAAGAACTCGTCCGCCCGTTCCTGGATGTGCCCGCCGCTGCGCAGCGTGACAATGCGCCGGTCGGAGTGTCCGCGGGCGCGGGTGGTGTGCCCTGCAGTTGACGCTGATCCGGCCGCCGGTCTCGGTGGTGATCTGTGGTGTCCGTCGCGAACCAGCGCACCGGAGTGGCCGGCGAGACTGATGACGGCGTTCTCGCCGCCCCAGCAGCGGTCACGGGACCGGGCGATGCCCGCCTTGTCGCAGCCCTTGTACGAGCGCTCGATGAAACCGGGGTCGTAGCCCCATCCCTCGCCGACCCAGGAAGCCTGCGGGTTCTGCGCGGAGTTGCGGCCGTCGACGCCGGAGGAGTCGTACCCCAGGGTGACGGCGGCGATCCGCCACCGAGGGCGGGAGGCAGGTCGATCGGGTAGGAGTAGGAGAATCCTCCCGCGTTGCCGCTCGCGCTCCAGGCGGAGGAGGGGTTGAGGGCGTGGCGCTGTACGAGCCGCCCGCTCCGGAGGCCACGGCCTCGACGGCGAGGACCGTCACGGTGCCGGAACTGGTCCACGTGCCGGCGGCGGCGCTGTCGGCACGGGTGAACCCCGCCCCCGCCTTCACGCTCAGCGGCACCGATCCGTCACCCTCGACGGGCGGCCCGAACGTCTCCGGACTCACCTGCTTCCGGATCAGCACCAGCCCCGACCCCGGTCGTCGGCTGGAAGTGCGGGGACCCCGGTACGAAACTCGCCGACTCCAACGGCAAGGCCCTCTACGAGGCCGTCCCCGGCGCGTGGGGCACCAACATGCTCTGCGTACAGGCCCAGAACAACGCGGGCAACTACAGTCAGCCGGCCGTCTACACCTCCTACGCCCCCACCCAGCCGGGCCTTCTGCCCGTCTTCGGCGACACCAACGGGGACCGGACGAGCGACGTCCTGCTGCCGGACGCCGCCGGCAACCTGCGGATCATCGGTGGCAACACCGACCCCGACACCACCCCTCGGCCGGATCCGCGGCCGCTCCGGGCAACGACGCGACGCACAGGGCGACCTGGTCCTCGGCCGCTGTCGAGTGGCGGGCGCGGACCACTCTCCGTACACCGGGAAGATCAGCGACGTCACGGTCCACGCCAACCCGACGGACCCGTGGTCCGGCCGCTCCGGCCCTGTCGTTTCCGGGGCCCAAGGCAGCAAGTGCCTCGACGACTACCAGGGCGGTACGGGGCTCACCAACCCGATCGTCATCTGGGACCGCAACGGGACGCTCGCCCAGAAATGGGCTCTGTCGCCACGCGGCTGACGCGTCACTCCCACGACGGCGTCGGGCGAGAGCGGTGTGATCGCCCCTTCCGGGTCAGACCGTGGGAGCGGAGACATCCGGAAGACGGGGGCCGGGCCTGCGAGGCCCGGCGCTACTGGTCAGCGGCCTGAGCCGCCGCCCACCAGCGCCGTCCAGGTGGCGATGCCGGCGATTCCATCGGCTGTAAGGCCTCGGGACTTCTGGAAGGTCCTCAGCTTCGTCTCCGTCCCAGCGCCGAATACGCCGTCAGCGGTGACCGCGTGGCCGTTGTCGGTGAGCTGACGCTGGAGCGCGGTGACCGCCCGCCCCTTCGCCCCGGCCTTCAGGGTGACCACGAGACGGGCCCAGGTGGCGGGCCCGACGATGCCGTCGGCGGTCAGGCTCTGGGCCCGCTGGAAGGCCTTGACCTGCTGCTGCGTACCCTCGCCGAACACACCGTCCGCAGCTGTCGCGTATCCCCTCGCGCCGAGCAGGAGTTGGGCCGTGGTCACGTCCGCACCACGCTGCCCCGCCTTCAGGGTCGGCCAGGAGGCACCGGGCTGGGGCCGCGGGGCACCGCCGCCCAGGTGTGCCAGGGCGCGCAGCTGGGCGAGGGTGCCCTGGTAGACGTTGCGGTCGGCGCTACCGACGGCGCCGTTGCGGCCAGGCATGCCGGGCACCCGCTCGGTCTCGGTGTACTGCCAAAACGTCCAGGCTCCGGCACCCGGTACGTTCTGCGGCTCTTTCGCGCCACTTCCGTACCGGGCGAGCCACAGCGGATAGCCCTGGAAGACCTTGCCGTTGCCGCCCATGCAGTCGTTCACGAACGAGGCCCGGGTATAGACGATCGGGGTCACTTTGAACGCCGTCTTCACACGCTGGAGGAATGCCCTCAGCTGATCGGCGCGCAGGGCCTTCGGGCAGACCTCCTTGCCGTTGACCCACACACTCTCCACGTCGAGGACGGGCGGCAGTTCTCCGGCCCTGCTGCCCGTGTAACCGGCCGCGCGGGCGGTTCGGACGAAGTGGTCGGCCTGCGCGGCGCCGTCGCGGGTGCTCTTCGGGTCGAAGAAGTGGTACGGCGCCCTCATCAGGCTTGTCGCGGCGACGGCCTTGTGGTCGCGGACGAACCAGGGGTCCCGGTAGCTGCTGCCCTGGGTGGCCTTGAGGAAGGCGAAGGAATTGCTCCGTGCGACGCGCTTCCAGTCGATGGCCTTCCCGGTCCCGTCATGGTTGTGATGGCTGGTGTCGACTCCCTTCACGGCATACGTACCCGGGTGGGCGGCGGCACTCGGCTGCGCGTCGGCGAGTGCGCCGCCGACGGCGAGGGTCGCGGTGACCAGGGCGGCGACGACGGCGTGCGATGCGCGGCCGGTGCGGGCATGGCTGAACACAGATGTCTCCTTGGAAGAGGCGATCGATCGATCGCGAGGGGGTGGTTGGCTCAACAATGCGCCCACTGGTCGAGCGGGTCCTAGACTTTCAGGCCGTCAGCTGATTCATGCACAGGTCATGTGCCATGCATGGGTGTTGACCTGGCCTTATGCAACCGGTTCTGGGGGGAGCGCATCAATGGGCGTGGATGGCGGCGCACCCGCGGCGGACGCGAAGCAGCGGCTCGCCCGGCTCCTGCGGGGCTGGTGGGAGCAGCACCCGGGGAAGGTCACGCAGGAGGCGCTGGCCCGGCGGATCACCGAGCGTGGGGCCCGTACGAGCCAGGAGATGCTGTCCCGCTATCTGCACCGGACCCGTCCCACGCTGGCCCGGACCGACGTGATCCGCGCGATGCACGAGGTCCTCGGCCGGGCAGCGGAGGAGCTGGCCTCGGCGCTCGCCTTGCACGAGGAGGCGTCGGAGGCGCCCGGATCGGCGCCGGCGGCCGTGTCTCCCCCGCAGTCTCCGCCTGCGCCCGCACCTCCGCTCAGGCCCGTATCTCCGGCTCCGGCTCCGGCTGCGCCTTCGGCTCCGGCTGCGCAGGGACATGCGCCTGTGACTGCGGCTGCGGCTGCGGCTGCGGCTGCGGCTGGAGTTGCGCGTGCTTCTGAGGGGGGTGCGGTGGTGCCCGAGGTACCGGGCGAGGCGGAGGACGAGGTTGTCCCGGCTGTACCCGACGATCGTGGTTCGGTGCCCGCTCCGGATCCTGAGCCCGTGGCCGCCTCTACGGCTGTACTCGCGCCTGCCGCGTCGACCACCTCCGGATCGCGTGTCGCCCGGACGCTCTGGATCGCGCTCGCCTCGTTCGTCGTTGTCGGCATGTCCGTGGTCGGTGCCGTCGTTCTTGACGGCGACACGGACCGCCGCAAGGAGGCGCGGCCGCCCGCCGGGCCGCCGGCGTCCTCCTCCTTCCCCGTCTCCGCCGCGCCGACGTCCACCGCCGAGTGCCAGGGCGCGTCCTGCTTCGGCATGGACCCGAAGTACGCCGTCTGCCAGGAGGATGCCGTCACCTACTACACGGGCAGCGGGCACGGCATCCGCGTGGAGCTGCGGTTCAGCGCGATGTGCCAGGCCGCATGGGCCAAGATGAGCGGCACCTCGCAGGGTGACGTCGTTCGGGTCACGAACAATGCCGGGCGTTCGAGGCACTACACCCAGCAGTGGGGCCATGACGCCCACAGCACGATGGTCGAGGCGCTGAACCCGGACGACGCGAAAGCCTGCGCCCGTACCCCGCGCGGAGAGGTGTGCGCCACGGTGCCGGTGTCGCGCTGAGCCACACCCCTCCCCCGATACATAAGCGCTGGTCAGAGCCATGCATAGGTCGCCGCGCATAGGTGCATGAGGGAGCGGGGGCGGAACGCTGGCCGGTGTCGTGCGGCGTCGTGCAGAGTGAGGTCACGGCCGCCGGAGCGGAACGCATCCCTTCTTCTCACGCCCTGTCGAGGGCGTGGTTCCGCCCGCATCCGGCAGCGCCGCACCCATCCCCTGCTCGCCCCTTCGCTGACCAAGGAGTCACGCATGTCCTCGTCCACCGTACGTACGGCCGCAGCACCCAAGACCACCACTCGTCTGATCGCCTCCGTCCTCGCCGTGGCCGCGCTCACCGGCACGGGGCTCGCCTCCGGTGCCGCGGCCGGCGCCGTCCCTGCCACAGCGCCCGCCGTCGCCCCCGTCGCCGCTTCCGTGGCCCAAGCGGCGGACGTGTCCTGGCCGACCCTGAAGTCCGGGGCCCGGGGCGCGGAGGTCACTGCGCTGCAGCACCTGCTGGTCGCACGGAGCCACTCCGTGGCCGTCGACGGGGCGTTCGGCCCGGCGACCGGCCGTGCCGTCACCGCGTTCCAGCGGGCCCAGCGGCTGGCCGCCGACGGCGTCGTCGGCTCCGCCACGTGGAGCAAGCTCGTCCCGACCCTGCGCGAGGGCGGCCGGGGCCCTGCGGTGAAAGCCGTACAGACCCTGCTGACAGCGCGCGGCCAGAAGGTGACCGTCGACGGCACTCTGACGGCGACCGTCGCGGCGAAGGTGGAGGCCTTCCAGAAGTCCTGCGGTCTCACCGCCGACGGCGTCGTCGGCCGGCAGACCTGGGCGGCGTTCCTCTCCGCCCGGCCCGCGGCTCCGGTCGGCTCTCGGGCCACCACCGCGCGGAAGATCCTCGGCACGTCCGGCATCACCCTGGCCACGGGGCACCCCGGTGGCCGGCACGCCGGATCGACAGCGAAGCAGAACGTCGTCGACACGGCCGACGCAAAGGGCGCGCTCACCAGCCCGTGGGGCGACAAGCCCAACCGCAGGGTCGTCCTCGACACCCGGATGCTGAACGGCCTGCTGAAGTTGCGTACGCAGTTCGGCTACCGGATCTCCGTCTCCGAACTCGTCGGCGGCGACCACAGTTCCAACTCCAAGCACTACGCGGGTCTGGCCATCGACATCAGTTACATCAACGGTCGTCACGTGGGCGACGGCGCCCCGCACCGGGGCCTGATGGCGGCCTGCCGCCAGCTCGGCGCAAAGGAGGTACTCGGCCCGGGCGACGCCGACCACGGCCGCCACGTCCACTGCGCCTGGCCGCGCTGAGCCACGCACTGGCCTCGGGGCGGGGTCCGCACGGAACCCGCCCCGAGGCGTATGCGGCGCGGGCGGGTAGCCCGATCTCCTGGACTTCTGCAGGATGCTCCGACAGCGCTCCGCGCAGGTCGAACTGGCCGTCAGTGCCGCGGGAACGCCAGTGCCGTCGGAGCCGGCCCCAGCGTCGTCGTGCCAGGGGGCGACCGGTGGCCCAGCCCCGTGCGGTACGCATCCAGCGCGGCCTCGGTGCGGCCGCCGCGGCGCAGAAGGTCGCCCAGCAGACGGCACAGATCGGCGAGGTCGCCGCTCGCGCCGCTGCGCTCCAGCAGCCCCATCGCCATGACGTAGTGCTCCTCTGCGGTCTCGCTGTCCCCCCGCTCCTCGGCGATCAGCCCGAGCAGCCTGTGCGCACCCCCCGCGTGCACCGCGCCGTGCCGGTCACCCAGCTCAAGAAATGCAGAGAGCAGATCCGACGCCTCGCCGTGCCGTCCGAGCCGCCGGAGGACATCGGCCAACTCCACCTCCACCTGCGCGGTGAACAGCGCCGCGCGTCTGGCGTTCAGAATGTCCCGGGCGGCGCGCAACTCCTTTTCAGCTGCCGCCAGTTCTCCGCTCTGAGCCTGGACATAGCCGCGCATCCAGTGGCAGTGTGCGAGATCGGTACGCAGGCTCAGCTGCTGGTAGATCGCCTGCGCCTTGGCCAGTGAGGCGTCCGCGTCAGCCGTGCGCCCCTCGGCGAGGAAGGTGCGGGCCACCTGCCGGTGCATGCCCGCCACCAGCGCCGGGTCGTCGACCTGCGGAGCCAGCGCCAGGGCGAGCTCGGCGGCGTGCGCGGCACGGGCGTGGGCACCCATGTCCATGTACGGGCCGATCACGGCGGCGTACAGGACGACCAGCGCCTCGGGGTCGGCCAGGCCGCTCGCGCCGAGCTCGTCGATGGTGGACTCGAGGAGGTAGCAGGCGTAGCGCAGCTCCCCGGCCAGGAGGTGTGCGACGGCACGGCCCCGGATCGCGCGTGCGCGGCGGGGCAGCGGCTCGTCGGCGAGGAGCCGCTCGGCGGCCTGGAAGTGGTGGCCCGCGCCGACCAGTTCACCGGCCTCCAGGGCACAGTCGCCGAGCCCGAGCAGCGCCTCGGCCTGCTCGGGCACGAGTCCGAAGTGCTCCGCGTCGGTGAGCAGGCACCGGTAGCGCACGGCGGCCTCCTCCGCCGTCCCGGTGGCCAGCTGCTGGTGCGCGTCGACGAGAGCGAGCCGCAGCTCGGTGGCGAGGTGCGCGGGCCGGCCGGTGGCCAGTTCCTCGTACGACGCACCGAGCCGCTCCGCGAGGAAGCGCAGCGCGGTCTCCGAGGGCCTGACCTTGCCCGACTCCAGCGTCGAGACGTACGCGGGAGTGTACGAGGGCTCGGCCAACTGCCGCTGCGTCAGCCCGCGTTGAGCGCGCAGCCGCTGCACTCGGCGGCCGATCGCGGCCGGATCGTCCATGGGGACCCCCTGGTTCGTGAACTGCCCAGTATCCAGAAGCAGTAGGCATTGCGCACGCCCTCGCCTTCCCCCTAGGTTAAGCGACTCGTTCAGCACATTTACTGATGCACTTAACTCGCCTGACAAGGGGCTGATTTCATGCGTTCAGCACGACGAGGAGCCATGGCGGCCGGAGTGGCCGTCGCCCTCACGGCCGTACTCGCCGCCGCCCCCGGCAGCGCCGCCGCGGACCCGACGACACCTCCCACTGCCGGGGTCGAGGTCGAGATACCGGGGCCGGAACACGGGACGCTCGCCGGATCCGGCCACACGAATGTGCCGCCGGAGGGCCGGAACCAGACGGCCTCCCGCCTGACAGCGACCGAGGTGGCCGCCGACGGCGAGGTGGCCAAGATGGTCGACAACGGCCCCACCGCCGACCGGCTCGACATCGTCGTCGTCGGAGACGGCTACACCGTCGCCGAACTTCCCCGCTTCCACGCCGACGCCCAGCAGAAATGGGCCGAGCTGACGGCCGTCGAGCCGTACACCACCTACCGCACCCTCTTCAACGTCTGGACCGTCGACGCCGTCTCGAACCAGTCCGGCGTCTCCGGCGACCCCTCTCCCGACACCCTCCGCGACACGGCCCTCGGCTCGTACTTCTGGTGCGACAAGATCGAGCGGCTGCTCTGCATCGACCAGGACAAGGTCGACGGATACGTCGCGAAGGCGCCGGAGGCCGACCTGGTGCTCGTCCTCGCCAACAGCACCAAGTACGGCGGCGCGGGCTACAACGAGCGCAGCGAGACCCTCGGCTACGAGGGCATATCAACGGCCTCAGCGGGCAACGAGAAGTCCGGCGAGGTCGCGATCCACGAGACCGGCCACTCCCTGGGCAAGCTCGCCGACGAGTACTTCTACCTCGACTACCCCGACTACGAGCGGTACCTGGGCCCCGAGCCCGCCGACTCCAACATCACCACCCTCACCGTCGACGACCTGGCCGACCGGGGCGCCAAGTGGCACCGCTGGCTCGGTGAGCAGTCTCCCGACGGCGGCACCGTCGGCGCGTACGAGGGCGGCGGCTACTACGTCACCGGGCTGCGGCGCCCCACCGAGAACTCCCTGATGCGCTCCCTCGGCAAGCCCTTCAATCTGCCCGGAGTGGAGGCAATGATCGCCGGCTTCTACCGCGAGGCCCGCATCGCCTCCCCCGTCACGGCCACCGATCGCACCCTCCGCACGGGCGACACCGCCAAAGCCCTCGTACCCCGGCTGACGGGGGCGGACGGGCGTCAACTCACGATCCGGTGGTACCTGGACGGCCGGGAGATGAAGTCTCTCGCGGGCCGCACCGACGTACGAGTGTCCGACCTGGCCCTGCGGCCGCTCGACCGTCGGACGCACACCCTGTCCCTCACCGCCGAGGACCGTACGCCCTCGGTGCGGGACCTCGGCATCGCCCGGACGATGAGGTCCACGGTCAGCTGGACGGTCCGGCGCTGACGGGTCCGGCGGGCATGCGTCGCGGTTCGTGGCCAGCTCCCGGACGCCGTCGAGGAACGCGACGCAGTGGCGGTTTCACCAGACCCGCGGCATGTTCGATCCGGCAGCCGCTGCCCACACACACTGAGCCGCGCTGTGTCCCCTGCCTCCCGCCCGCGAGGAAGTCGATGCGGCTCGGGCAGGGCTACGGGCTGCTCTACCTGGCCTTTCTGCTCCGCGAATTCCCGCACCGCACGGAGATCTGGGGCCCCGACTCGCCCTGGACACCCGCACTGGCAGCACAGCTCTTCGACTAGACGGGCTGGAACAGCATCCTGACGCTGTCCGACAGCCGTGCCTACTTCGAGCTCTGCTACGTACTGGCTCTCGTCACGTCCGCGCTGTTCACGCTGGGTTGGCGGACCCGCATCATGTCCGTCCTCTTCGCCGTCGTGGTGATCTCGTTCCATGCGGGAGCGATCTTCATGACGGATGGGGGCGACAACCTGGTCCTGCTGATGGTGCTGTATCTCGTTCTCACCGCTTGCGGTCGGCGCTGGTCCCTGGACGCACGCCGAGACCGGCTCAGGACGGCTCGCGCGGCCCAAGCGCCGCAACCGGCGAAGGGCTTCTACGCGCAGCAACTCAAGGACGCTCGCATGACCTTGACCACGGTGGTGCACAACTGCGGCATCCTCGTCATCGCCACACAGGTCTGCGTCCTCTACGGATCGGCCGGCTTGTACAAGGTCCAGGGTTCCACCTGGGGCGGCGGCACCGCTCTCCACTACGCGCTGAACCTCGAACCGTTCCAGCCCTGGCCCGCGCTCGCCCACCTCGTGGACGAGTTCCCGATGGTGACCGCCAAGCGGCAGGACCAGGCTCAGTACCCGCCCAGGCGGGACCGGAGGCACCGGCCTCCAAGTATCGGGCCGTTCGGGGTGGATAGACCCTTGCCGTTTGTCAAGCCGCGAGCAGGTGGGCGGTGTGAGTTGGTACCGGCGTCCGTCGAGGCGTCGATCCGGCCGGGGCCATAGGGATGGACCGGCTGCCAGGCCTTCGCCCACTCGCCTTCCATGTCAGCGAACACGCCGCGCAGCCGGATGTGGTCCTGCGCCACCATCTGACGCCCGGCCCATGGGCCGACCCTGGTCGTCATCGCTTTCGGCCAGGAGCTCCCTGATCCGCTCCAAGGTCGCCCTGGAGATGGTCGGACCCCGTTGCAACCATTGATCAAGCCACTCAGCGTTCGCCATCATCCCTGGTCAGCCGCCTCCACGTCTACGGAATTTCATCAAACTCCCCCCACAGCGCTTTCGGAGGAGTTAAGCAATCAGGCATCGGCCGCGAGACCCACAAGATGATGCTGGACCAGTACCAGTCGACTAAGAACCTCCTGGTCAGCTAATCGCCGAAGAAGCTCGGCTTCTTCTGAGCACCTTGGGCGAGTCGTACCTGGAGGTGCTGCGCAAGGGGCCGAGACCGCAAACCACGAAGCTCACTGCGGCGCTGAAACCGGAATGCACGCGACGAACACCCCACCCGGTCCCTTGCCGTCCAGGGGACGGTACGGGCCAGAACCCAGACTGAGGGGAGGGCCCGGACCGGCCAGGCCCGATCCGGTTCGCCGGCGTCAGCGCGGCGCGGAGGCGTGGCCCCGGTCCGCACCTCAGAAGAGCACCTCCTCCTTGACCGGCTCGTCCTCCTCGAAGGGCAGAAACACGATCCCACCCAACTCGACCTCCTGCTCGGACCCGTGACACAGAACGAAGTCCCAGGCGCGCTCACGGGGCCGTTTCTGGCAGAAAGCGAGGGGCGGGTAGCTGATCAGGCGAGCCGTTTGAGGACGGCTTCGACGGCGTCGATGAGGGCATCACCCTCGGTTCCGGGGCGCCTGATCAGCCCGAGTTCGACGTCGGGGAGCGCGGGAAGGCCGTGTACGACGGTGCCCGGTTCGACGGTGGCCGGAAGGAGGGCGGCGGCGCCGAGGCCGGCGCGGACGGCCGCCCGGACGCCGGGCAGGCTGGTGCTCTCGAAGGCGGTGCGCCAGCCGCGTCCGGCGGCTTCGAGGGAGTCAAGGAGTGGTTGGCGCCAGCGGCAGGGCTGGGAGAAGAGGACCAAGGGGAGGGGGTCGAGGGTGGTGTCCAGGCTGGGGGCGGCGGCCCAGGTCATAGGGAGGCGCACCGTCCACCGGGGTGGCTCGGGGAGATAGGACGGGTCGCACAGGGCCAGGTGTATGCGTCCTTTGCCATATGCCTCGCGGAGTACGGGGCCGGGGCCGCTGATCAGCTCCAGGGTGGCCCGGGGGTTCATGCGGGTGAAGTCGGCCAGGGCCTGAGGGAGCGGCGCCGTGGTGAGGTCTTCGAGCAGGCCCACGCCGCAGTGCCCCTGGACGGCTGGGCCGGTGGCGCCGAGCGCCTGGGTGGACAGGGCCAGGATGCGTTCGGCGTACGGCAGCAGCGCCTCGCCGGCCTTGGTGAGGGTGACGCCGGTGGCGGCGCGGTGGAGGAGTGGCTGTCCGACGGTGCGTTCCAGCCTGCGCAGTTGCTGGCTGAGTGCGGGCTGGCTGTGCCCGAGCGCGGTGGCGGCGCGGCTGATGCTGCCGGAGCGGGTGCAGGTGACGAAGACCCGCAGCTGTGCCATGTCCAGATCCGATCCCATAACCAGACGTTATGTGGGATCTCCGGGATTAGCCAGTTCCTTCTGGCCTGGTGGGCTCGTAGCCTCAGCCGCATGTTCTACCACCACGTCGATGTCTTCACCGGCCTCCCCTACAGCGGCAACAGCCTGGCTGTCTTCCCCGACGCCGCCGGGCTCAGCGGCCCCCAGATGCAGCGGATCACGCAGGAGCTGCGCCACTTCGAGTCGATCTTCCTGACCCCGGACAAGACCTCGGGAAACTCGGGCCGACAGGCGCGGGTCTTCGACCTCATCGAGGAACTGGACTTCGCCGGGCACCCCGTCATCGGGGCCGGGTGTGTGCTGCACGCCCTGCACGGTGCCGACGAGGACGAGACGTGGACGCTGCGCTTGAAGGCCCGCACCGTGGAGGTGACCACGAGGCGGCTCGGAACCGGACGGTACGCCAGCGAGCTGGATCAGGGTCGGGCCGCCTTCCTCGGCCGCCCCGAGCCCTCGGACGCGAAGGACCTGGCGTCCTTGTTCGGCCTCGACGCCAAGGACCTCGATCCGGACCTGTCCCCTGAGGTCGTCTCCACAGGGCTGCGCTACCTGGTGCTCCCGGTCCGCGAAGGCGCCCTCGGCCGTGCCCGCATCGCCTCGGACATCAGCACACGACTGGCGGACCTCGGCGCCCAGTTCGCCTACGTCCTCGATGCCACCGCTCTGGAGGCGCGGCACTGGAACAACGACGGGCTGACCGAGGACGTGGCCACCGGCAGCGGAGCCGGCTGCGCCGCAGCCTACCTGCGCCGTCACGGCTGCATCGGCGACGGCGAAGCCGTGACCCTGCGCCAGGGCCGGTTCACCGGACGCCCCAGCGAGATGACCATCAGCGCCCACGGCCACGGGGAGGACATCCACTCCGTGCGGGTAGGCGGCGAGGTCGCCTTCGTCGGCGAGGGACGACTGGAGGTGCTTCCTCAGTGAGCGCCGCGACCCGGCAGACGGTGCAGGCGATACCGGCATACGTCGGGCCGGACACGATCCGCGCACTCGTGGGGTACGAGGACGTCGTCGAGGAAGTGGCGGCAGCCTTCGCCGACTTCAGCCGCGGACTGGGCGACTCGCCGGCGGCGGTGTTCGCGCCGGCGGGCCGGGACGGCGACGTGCACGTGAAGTCGGCCTGGCTTCCGGGCCGTTCCGTCTTCACGGTGAAGGTGGCCACCTGGTTCGCGGAGCGTGCCCGGCGTGGCGGCACGCCGGGAGCCGGTGCCGTCGCCGTGTTCGACGCCCGGACCGGGGACCTGCAGGCCGTGCTGGAGGACGAGCACCACCTGTCCGACATCCGCACCGCGGCCGCCGGCGCGCTCGCCGCGCGCACGCTGGCCCGGCCGGACTCCGCCGTGGTCGGCGTGCTGGGTACCGGAGTTCAGGCGTATCTGCAGATCCTGGCGGCTGCCGACGAACTGCCGATCCGGGAGGCGAGGGTCTGGGGCCGCCGCGACGAACGCGTGCGCCGCCTCGCCGCCGCGCTGGTCACACGCCGCCCCGACCTGCGGGTGACCCCGGTGGGCACCGCCCGGGAGGCGTGCGAGGGCGCCGACGTGCTGGTGACGGCCACCGCCAGCACCGAACCGCTGGTCGACGCCGAGTGGCTGGCTCCCGGCCTGCACATCACCGCCGTAGGAGCCGACGACCCGACCAAGGCCGAACTGTCCCCGACCTGCCTGTACCGCGCGGACCGGATCGTGGTCGACAGCCGCGCCCTCACCGCCGTCCACGGAGACCTCGCGCGGGCCCAAGCCGCCTTCCCGGAACCCACGGAACTCGGCGAGGTGCTTGCGGGGTCGGCACCGGGCCGCGAACGGGCCGACGAGGTCACCGTCTGCAAGCTCATCGGCCTGGGCGTGCAGGACCTCGCGGCGGCCCAGGTCACCCTGGACCTCCTCCGGGGCACGGTCCCGCAGCGCAGTCGGCCACCGGCCTGTGCGACGGACCTGCACGCGGGCACCGCCCCCGACGGGCCGATGGCAGGAGCTGACCGCACCGTGTCCGCCCGTCCAGACCGTGGCGGCGAACCGGATCGCGGGCAAGGCGGCGGTGGCGCGCGGGTCGACGCCCCGACCTCCCGACGGCGTTGAGGACCAGACCGAGCGCGCCGAGCCGGCGCTGCGGCCGATGCCCGATTCCGACCAGAGCCGGGTCAAGGCGTACCGCAAGCGGGCCCGTGCAGGGACACTCCCGCCCGTCTTGTTGTGGTGGGTGGGCGGCCTGGACTGCCATCTGATCCTGGACGGTCACGCGCGGCTCGCCCCGGCGATCGCCGAATCCGTCGAGCCGCCGCTGCTGCAGGGCACCGCACGGTGCCGCGCGGTGACGTGGCCGCACGCATCAAGCGGGCCGTGGGCTTCTACGAGGACGAACTGGCACGCTTCCATCACTTCAACGAGATCGGGCTGACCTGCCGAGACTCTCGGTGGCGGGAGGCCGTCTCCGCCTGCTCAGTCCTGACAGACCACGAGGACTTCGTCGTCCACACACCGAACGCCCACCGCGTTCGCGGTCCATATGCGCTTCGAGGACAGCATGACCGCAGTCAGCGGCTACCTAGCGATTGGTCTCCTGGTTCACCGAGCAGCAGGTTGTCATAGAGGGGACATCCCACGGTGAAGCACACCTCGACTCCGAGATTCAGTGTGCTGTCCAAGGACTTGAGGAATTCGTCTCCCACGCAAACAGATTCTGCGTCAGGAGGTGGATTCCGTGCGACAGCGCGTGGCGGGTCGTCTCCACCCCGGCCGCGATCAGCAGGGTGAAGAACCGGCCCAGTTCGAGATCCGTCAGGAACTCGCCGTCCACGTTCGCATTGACCAGGGCGCTGATCAGATCCTCGCCCGGCCGCTCACGGCGGGCCCCGGCCAGGCCGGTCACGAATCCGTGCATCACGGCGAACTTCTCTTTGATGAATGCTTCTCGCTCTTCAGGTCCCTGGAAGTCGAGGTTCCCCGAATCACTGATCGCCAGCACGATGTTGACGGCAGGCATGAGCTCCTCGCTTGCCGCCAGAGGTATCCCCATCATCGAGAAGACAGTCCCGAGGGTCAGCGGTGTCGACACCGTCTCCACGAAATCGCTCTCGCGCCGATCGGCCAGACCACCTACCAGATGGGTGACCCGCTCCTGGATGTCCGCCTCGAACCGGGCGAGGACCCGCGGAGTGAACGCCCCGGAAATGATCCGGCGCAGGCGGGCATGGCGGGGGTCGTCCATGCTCTCCATGGAACCGCCGTACTTCTCCGTGCCTGCCGGCAGCTCGTCCAGGCGCACGGCGGTGGGCTCGGAGCTGAACACCCCGGGGTTCCGGGCGGCCTCGACCACATCCGTGTGTCGTGTGAGCGCATAGAAGCCGGCCGTCCCCTCACGCGGACAGAAGACCGGACCATCGGTCGCGCGCAGCTCGGCGAACAGGTCATCCCGGACAGCCGGCGGCCGCGCCCAGAACCACGCGGTCATGAGATCCCGATTGATCACCACATCCCCCAAGTTCCCGACGTGTGCCGTAGGTTCGCGGCACAGTACGAGGGTGTCCGGCCTGGTCTCACGACACACTGAGGGACTGCCCTAATGGAGATGCTCCGGAGACACGGGGCGTGCAAGAGACCTCCCGCTCCCTCCCCTGGTGTGGTGACCGCAGAAGTTCGCCGGGTTGCCTCTCATGAGGCGAGGGTAGAACGGCGTCCCCAGCGGGGTCCTTGCTCGCTACGGATGCGGGCGCGCTCCTTGCGTCGGGCGGCCAGGACGTCGGGGCGGCGGGCGTTGGCGTTGCGCCAGCGCAGGTAGGCGTGCAGCGCGCGGGGCTGGACCGCGTGGTTGGGGTGGTTCGAGTTGGCGAGCTCGACACCGCACGGCCCCGTGTATGCCGTGATCGCGTGTATCGCATCTCATCGCGTACGCGTTCGTCGGTGTGGTGTCTGTTGATCAACGTCAAGCCGGAGAATGCCGTGCCTGGCCCGCGGCGTGGCAGGTCTCCCGGTACGCACGCGGCTGCGGGCCCTGGTGAACACCGCGTTCGTACCGCGCCGCATCGCCCTGCTGGAACCGTTCATCACCGAGGTCGCGCACCGACTCCTGGACCGGGTCGAGAACAGCGCGCACGTCGACGTCATCGCGGACTTCGCAGCCCCGCTGTCAGCTACTCGCCCCCAAGTCTGTTCGCCCGCCCATAGACGCCAGCTGCCCCGCGGTGTACCCGATGGCGCCGGCTCCGAGTCGCCCGACTACAGCGTCAACGTTCGCCCTCCAAAGCTGCGTGGAGACCTTGAACGTCAGCGCGGGAAAGACTGTCAATGATGTCCAGGCAGCGGGTGGAACATGCCGGACAGCAGCTGACGGCTACCCCACGTCCGGTGCCTGACGACGGTCGGCGAGTGGGCGCGTCTCGGCATCGGCCTCAGCCGCGTCGGCGAGGGCCTCGGCCGCAGCTTCCGCGGCCTGCGCAGCGTCGTGGGCGGCCTGGGCGGCCGCCTTGTCCTCCGAGGACGTCTCACGGGTGGCCGGCGACTGGGGAAGCACCTCGCTGAAGGCGCGCGACACGCCCTGCAGGGCGGAGGTGACCTCGCTGGGGATCACCCAGAACGTGCTGCCCGACCCTTGGGCGAGCTGGGGCAGCATCTGCATGTACTGGTAGGCGAGGAGCTTCGGGTCGGGGTCGTTGCGGTGCACGGCCTGGAACACCTCGTCGATGGCCCGGGACTGGCCCTCGGCCTTGAGGATCTCGGCGGTGCGGTTGCCCTCCGCCCGGAGGACGGCGGACTGCTTGTCGCCTTCGGCTGTGAGGATCTGCGACTGCCGTTGCCCCTCGGCCCCCAGGATCGCCGCCCGCTTGTCGCGCTCGGCGCGCATCTGCTTCTCCATCGCGTCCTTGATGGACTGCGGAGGGTCGATGGCCTTGATCTCGACCCGGTTGACTCTCAAACCCCATTTTCCGGTGGCCTCGTCCAGAACGCCCCGGAGTTGGTTGTTGATGGTGTCGCGTGAGGTGAGGGTCTTCTCCAGATCCATGGAGCCGACGACGTTGCGCAACGTGGTGACGGTGAGCTGTTCGACGCCCTGGAGGAAGTCGGCGATCTCGTAGGCGGCCGCTCGCGGGTCCGTGACCTGGAAGTACAGGACGGTGTCGATCTCGACGACCAGGTTGTCCTCGGTGATGACCGGTTGCGGTTTGAACGAGACGACCTGTTCGCGCAGGTCGATCACCGGATAGACCCGGTCGACGTAGGGGATGACGAGGTTGAGCCCCGGCCTCAGGGTGCGGCGGTAGCGGCCGAGCCGTTCCACGTTGCGAGCGCGCGCCTGGGGCACGATGCGTACCGCCCGCACCACGGTGAACACGGCGATCAGCGCGACGATCACGCCGGCTATGAGAAAGCCCGAGACTTCCATCGCTCACTCCCGGGGGTAGACGAGGGCGGTGGCACCATTGATTTCCATAACGTCGACGGTCGCTCCCGGAGGAATCACCAGCGTTTCGTCATAGGCGCGGGCCGTCCATTCCTCGCCGCCGATGCGAACCCTGCCACCCAGGCCCGTCACCTCCGAGACGACATAGGCAGACCTCCCCACCAGCGCATCCACGCCGAACCGCTCAGCCTGAGGCTTGAGCAGGTGACGCGCCGCGACGGGGCGCACGAAGAGCACACTGACCGTAGCCAACACGGTGAAGAGCAAGAATTGGAAGGGCAACGGAAGCCCCAGCGCCGCGGCCCCCGCCGTGACCAACGCGGCCGCACTCAGGATCCCGAGCGCGGCAGTGAGAGTGAAGATCTCCGCCACAGCCAGCGTCCCTGCAGCGATCAACCACATCAACCAAAGATCCATGGCGCCCTCCTGGCCACTGCGGCTCCACGGAGGCCGGGGAAAGGAATACCACCTCTTTGACACTTTTACCCCTTCTGTACGATCTCACCCCTTGTCGCCCTGCTCAGCCTCGTCGACGTCTGCACTGCCGTCGCCCGCGCCCTGCAGCTCTACGACAGCGAACGCACCCACCCCTTCAACCTCGGCCAAGCCACTGCGGCCCTCGTCCGCTGCCGACTGCGTCGACACCCTGCGCCTCTACGCCGGGCGGATCCCGACCACCCACAGCTCACCAAGCTGATCGGCGAGCCGTCCCTGCACAGCGACACCCTCCGCAGCCTGTGGCCCGACCACGACGTTCTCGCCCGCACCGCTGGCGGATCTAAGGCCATTCGTTTGATCACTCCCGGAACAGGGAGTGATCCAGGGTTGAGGACCTTGGGCGTTTGAGGCGCCGGGAGACAACCGCGAGGCACCGGAGAGTGCGGAATTCCTGCCGAGTGAGTCGTCAGTCGCAGTGCGGAGCCCGCCCGTGCCTGGGCGTCCATCCGGCATCCGGCGAGCACGTACCTTGCCGGGATCCGGCATGCCGAGAGCTGATGACGCCGGTCTACCGTGGCGGGCACAGCCGGTGGCGTCGCTGGCCGGGGCGGAAACATAGCGAAGGGGGTTGCCGGGCGATCAACCCGGCATGCCGTCGGACACCGGACTGGCCTCCACGGGCCCTTCGGACTCCTAAGCAGTTTCGTTGAGATCAGCGGCTCGTTGTTTCTGTGTGCCGTTGACTGACGCGCAGTGGGCGCGGATCGAGCCGTCACTCCCAGATCGGACACCAAGGCGGGGTGGCCGGTGGAGGGACCACCATGAGGTGATCGACGCGATCGCCTTCAAGTTCCAGACCGGATCGCAGTGGGTCCACCTCCCCGAGAAGTTCGGCAACTGGCGAGGCGTCTACAACCGGCTGCGGATGTGGGCCGTCGACGGCACCTGGGAGCGGGTGTTCACCGCGCTGATCGCGCAGGCCGATGGCAACGACGACCTCAACTGGGCTGTCTCGGTGGGCTCCACCATCGTGCGCGCACACCAGCACGCGGCCGGAGCCCGCAAGAAGGGGCTCCAGCAGGCGAACCGGCAGACCATGCCATCGGCCGTTCCCGCGGCGGACTAACCACAAAGATCCACCTCGCCTCCGATGCCACTGCCGGCCACTGGCCTTCGTGCTCACCGCCGGACAGGCCGGCGACGCACCCGCCTTCGCTCACGTCATGGCCCGCCTTCGCGTTCCTCGACGGCGAGGACGTCCCCGCACCAGGCCGGACGTGGTCCTGGCCGACAAGGCGTACTCCTCCCGCGCGATCCGCGAGCACCTACGCAAGCGCGGTATCCGGGCGGTCATCCCCATTCCGGCCGATCAACGCGGTCACCGCCTGCGGCGCGGCAGCCGGGGCGGCAGGCCACCCGCCTTCGACCGCGAGGCGTGCAAGCAGCGCAACACCGTCGAACGCTGCATCAACCGCTTGAAACAGTGGAGAGGCATCGCCACCTGCTACAAGAAGACCGCGACCATCTACCTGGCCGGACTCCACATCGCGGGCATCCTCCTCTGGTCCGCTCGGTGATCAAACGAAACGGCCTAGGCGGTGTCTGACAAATGATCACCGAGAGTGCGTGCTCGATCCAATTGCCTTGCCGTCCTGACGCCAGCCAGTGATTCTGGGCAGGTGCCAGGACAGGGGAAAAGAAGGCGGCGGCAAGAGGACGCGCGGCAGCGGCTTGCTGCTCGCACTGCGCCGGACGCGGGACAGTGGGAAGTGGTCGTTGAGACTCCGGACCAGGCGGAGATGCGTACGAGGTTGCGCCGTCTTCGGGAAGCCGGAGTCGACGGGTCGATGATCCGGATCGACACGCTGTGCGGACGCTTGGCCGTGCCGACTACCTACCGGCTGAGCCGCTTCGTGACGGACCCCGCGCGAGAGTACGAGCACAAGCACTCTGATCATTGATCTTGTGGCTGGTCGAGGCGAGTTGACGGAAGCGGCGTGGGAGCGGATAGAGCCCCTGTTGCCGCGGGTGGATGGACGTGGTCGTCCGTGGCGTGATCACCGCCAGGTGCTCAACGGGGTGCTGTGGCGGCTGCCGACTGGGGCTCCGACGCGCGATCTGCCCGAGCGGTACGGACCCTGGCAGACCGCCTACGAGCGGTTCGCCCGCTGGGAAGCGGACGGGACCTGGGCGAAGCTGCTGGAACACGTCCAGGTCCATGATGACGCGGTGGGCCGGGTGGAGTGGACCGTCGCCGTCGACTCCACAGTCAACCGTGCCCATCAGCATGCGGCCGGCGCCCGCAAAAGGGGGCCACAGACGGGGACGAACTGGAAGATCCGTGCCGCTCGCAGACGCGCCAGGCCCTCGGCCGGTCCCGAGGCGGGCTGACCACCAAGGTCCACCTCGCCGTCGATGGCAGGGGCCTGCCCCTGTCCATCGTGCTCACGCCCGGCAACGTCAACGACGCCACCGCCTTCGGCCAGGTCCTCGACGGGATCCGCGTTCCGAGAGTCGGCACCGGCCGCCCGCGCAGGACACCGACCCGGGTCCTGGGCGACAAGGCCTACTCCAGCCGGGCGATCCGGCACCTGCTGCGGCGCCGCGGCATCGCCGTCACGATCCCCGAGCGCCGCGACCAAGCGGCCAACCGCCGGCGCCGAGGCCGCCTCGGTGGCCGGCCGCCCGCCTTCGACGAAGAGCTCTACCGCGAGCGCAACGTGGTCGAACGATGCTTCGCACGCCTCAAGCAGTTCCGCGCGATCGCGACCAGATTCGACAAGCTCGCCGACCGCTACCGTGCCGGAATCGTTCTGGCCTCGCTGATCCTCTGGCTCCGCGAAACCAGCTCGTGATCATTTGTCAGACACGGCCTAGTACTCCAGCCGTAGTTCGTGATCTCGATCGTGAGGGGCGCCGAGGAGGCACCTGGACGAGACCGACCACGCCGTCGCGGGCGTCCGTTCCTTCTCCGCCTACCCGAGTCCACCGAGACGGAGGGCGTTCCTTATCTCGCTGAGCTTCGCGGTCGTCGCCGGGGTCCACTCCTTCGCCTGCTCACCGAGACGGAGGGAGTTCTCAATCTCGCCGAGTTTCGCGGAGGACAGAACGCCCGCTCGCTCGATCAGGTCGTCCCGGGACACGGTGGTCAGCCACGTGCAAGGGGTAAAGCCCGGACGCGGCAACGCGAACCGCAGCACGCCTTCAAAGGGCAGTCCTTCCACGGCACCTACTGCCACTTCGACGCCCAGACCGGTGATGTCGACACCCGCCCGAGCGACGACCTGCATCACCCGGACACCGGACGCGTCGTCTCCCGACAGCAGCACGACCGGCCGCCGCTCATCGAACTCCACCCACCAGACTTCGCCACGTTGCACATGTCCTCCTGACACAGGAACGGCGGGCGGACGCTGGGCGACCCCGACGCGCTGAGGAGACGGGTGCGGCCACCCGTTGATCATCGGTGTGTGAAGACAAACGATCACGCGGTGGTCGCAGGTCACAGCGTAGACCCTGCCCGCTGGCAGGAGGCGTTCGAGGGCCTGACGAGCCGGATAGCGGGACGGTTCACACGGGTCGAACCCCGGTTCCGAAGTTGGTGCTCGGACTGCTGTCGGACCTACCGCCCAAGAACTGCTGGACCATCGCCGAATGGGCCGGGGAGAGGACCCCGGACGGCATACAGCACCTGCTCGGCCGGGCCAAGTGGGATGCCGACCGGGTCCGGGACGATGTGTGTGACTACGTGGTGGACCACCTGCACGACGACCAGGCGCTACTGGTGGACGACGAGACCGGGGACGTGGAGAAGGGCACCGACACGGTCGGCGTCCAGCGCCAGTACACCGGCACCGCGGGCAGGATCGAAAATGCCCAGGTCGCCGTCTACCTGGTCTACGCCGGCCGGCGCGGGCACGCGGCAGTGGACCGGGAACTGTACGTCCCGCGTTCATGGACCTCCGGCCCTGACCGCTGCCGGGATGCCGGGATGCCGGACTCGACCAGGACACCGCCTTCGCGACCAAGCCGGAACTGGCCACTCGTATGGTTGCCCGGTTCCTGGACGCCGGCCACCAGGCCGCATGGGTCGCCGGCGACGAGGTCTACGGCGGCAACCCCAGGCTGCGAACCGCCCTGGAGGAACGCGCCACCAGCTACGTCCTCGCGGTGGCCTGCTCGCACGAAGTCGCCACCGGGGCGGGGAGGTTCCGTGCGGACACCCTGGCCAAGAAGGTGCCCAAGCGAGCCTGGCAGAAGCTCTCCGCAGGGGCCGGGGCCAAGGGCGACCGTCTCTACGGCTGGGCAGTCATCGACCTCGCCGACCCCCGGCCCGGGAGTCGTCAGCTGCTGATCCGCTGTAACCTCAGCACCGGCGAACTCGCCTACTACCGCTGCTACTCGCCCGCACCCGTGCCGCTGACCGTGCTGGTCAGAGTCGCTGGATCAAGATGGCGGGTGGAGGAGTTCTTCCGGTCGGGCAAGGGCCTGGCCGCACTCGACTAGCACCAGGTCCGCCGCTATGCATCCTGGTCCCGCTGGGTCACTCTCGCCATGCTCGCGCACGCCTTCCTCGCCGTCGTACGTGCAGACGAGCACACCCGCCCCGCACCCGATGCCCTCATTCCGCTCACCTGCAACGAGATCCAGCACCTGTTCATCACACTCGTTATCCGACCCGTCCACGATGCCGCCCACCGGCTCGGTTGGTCCGACAGGCGGCCCCGCCACCAGGCCCGGTCCCAGGCCAGCCACTACCGTCGACAAGCCACTCAGGCATGAAGATCACGATCTACGGCTGGAGTACTAGGCGGTGTCTGACAAATGATCACCGAGAGTGCGTGCTCGATCCAATTGCCTTGCCGTCCTGACGCCAGCCAGTGATTCTGGGCAGGTGCCAGGACAGGGGAAAAGAAGGCGGCGGCAAGAGGACGCGCGGCAGCGGCTTGCTGCTCGCACTGCGCCGGACGCGGGACAGTGGGAAGTGGTCGTTGAGACTCCGGACCAGGCGGAGATGCGTACGAGGTTGCGCCGTCTTCGGGAAGCCGGAGTCGACGGGTCGATGATCCGGATCGACACGCTGTGCGGACGCTTGGCCGTGCCGACTACCTACCGGCTGAGCCGCTTCGTGACGGACCCCGCGCGAGAGTACGAGCACAAGCACTCTGATCATTGATCTTGTGGCTGGTCGAGGCGAGTTGACGGAAGCGGCGTGGGAGCGGATAGAGCCCCTGTTGCCGCGGGTGGATGGACGTGGTCGTCCGTGGCGTGATCACCGCCAGGTGGTCAACGGGGTGCTGTGGCGGCTGCGGACTGGGGCTCCGTGGCGCGATCTGCCCGAGCGGTACGGACCCTGGCAGACCGCCTACGAGCGGTTCGCCCGCTGGGAAGCGGACGGGACCTGGGCGAAGCTGCTGGAACACGTCCAGGTCCATGATGACGCGGTGGGCCGGGTGGAGTGGACCGTCGCCGTCGACTCCACAGTCAACCGTGCCCATCAGCATGCGGCCGGCGCCCGCAAAAGGGGGCCACAGACGGGGACGAACTGGAAGATCCGTGCCGCTCGCAGACGCGCCAGGCCCTCGGCCGGTCCCGAGGCGGGCTGACCACCAAGGTCCACCTCGCCGTCGATGGCAGGGGCCTGCCCCTGTCCATCGTGCTCACGCCCGGCAACGTCAACGACGCCACCGCCTTCGGCCAGGTCCTCGACGGGATCCGCGTTCCGAGAGTCGGCACCGGCCGCCCGCGCAGGACACCGCCCCGGGTCCTGGGCGACAAGGCCTACTCCAGCCGGGCGATCCGGCACCTGCTGCGGCGCCGCGGCATCGCCGTCACGATCCCCGAGCGCCGCGACCAAGCGGCCAACCGCCGGCGCCGAGGCCGCCTCGGTGGCCGGCCGCCCGCCTTCGACGAAGAGCTCTACCGCGAGCGCAACGTGGTCGAACGATGCTTCGCACGCCTCAAGCAGTTCCGCGCGATCGCGACCAGATTCGACAAGCTCGCCGACCGCTACCGTGCCGGAATCGTTCTGGCCTCGCTGATCCTCTGGCTCCGCGAAACCAGCTCGTGATCATTTGTCAGACACGGCCTAGGCCGTGTTTTAGAGGTTGCTGGTGTGCTGGGTGGGCCGTTCGGGGAAAGGGCGAAGGCTCACGCTGGGGGTTATCCACCGATCCGATCTTGGGGTACGCCGGATCGCGCCCCGGTGGGGAACGGCACTAGCGTTCAGTCACGTCTGCGAGTCCCGCGAACGATCCCGGGCCACGCATGACGAAGGCCACGCATGACGAAGGGGTACCTCATCGATGCGCATCCTCCTGATCGGGCCGCCCGGGGCCGGCAAGGGCACGCAGGCAGTGCGCCTTGCCGCGCATCTGTCGATCCGGCACATTTCCACCGGTGACCTGTTTCGCGAGCACATCGACCAGGGCACTGAGCTTGGCCAGAACGCCCACGCGCACATACACGCCGGCCTTCTTGTACCGGACGAGGTCACGATCGGGGTGATCAAAGAGCGCCTTGCCCGCCCGGACGCCGAGCGCGGATTCCTGCTGGACGGCTTCCCCCGCAATCTTGCGCAGGCGCAGGCGCTGGACGGCATCCTGGCCGACTCGGAATCGAGGCTGGATGCCGTGCTCGACCTGGAGATTCCCAAGGACCAGGTGGTCAGACGGATCGCTGGACGACGTTTGTGCCGTCAGCACCGCGAACACATCTTTCACGTCGACTACAGCGCGCCTGAAGTGGCAGGAGTCTGCGACCTCTGCGGCGGTGAGCTGTACCAGCGCGAAGACGACCGCGAGGCAACCGTTCGTAAGCGACTGGAGGTCTACCGCACCGAGACGGCGCCGGTCGTCGACCACTACCAGGCCCTGGTGACCACGATCTCGGCCCACGGCCAAGTCCAGGAGGTCCTGGACCGCGCACTGGACGCAATCGGCCAAGGCCAGGCTGACGCCGCCGGTACGTCGAGCTGACTCCCCCCTCCGCCGTGAACGTGCGGGCTGCCGTCTTCGAGATCGCCGCCGAGGACTGCAAGATCCTCCTGCCCCAACCGCCGCCTCGGGCCCGTACATCGCCGAGATCTGGAGCGTCTCGCCTCGTGCCGTGATGATCCCGGTGTGGGACGAGGGGATCTTTCAGATGACCAACGGGCGGTGCTGGGGCCGTTGTTGCCGGTCGCGGCGGTGGGCAGGCCGTCGCTCGGTCGGCGGCGGTTGATCGACGGGATCCGCTGGCGGGTGCGGACTGGTGCTCCGTGGCGGGATCTGCCGGATCGAGCCGCTGATGCCGGCCGATCCGGTCCGCGGTCGGCGGTGGGCGGTGGGCCGACCATCGCCGCACCCTTGAGGCCATCGCGTGGAAGTACCGCACCTCCTCGCCCTGGCGGGACCTTCCGGACGAGCTCGGCTCATTCCAGAGCGCTCACAAGCGGCTGATCAGATGGGCCGTAGACGGCACCTGGGAAAGGATCCTCGCCGCGGTCCTGGCTGCGGCCGATGCAGGTGACGACATCGGCTGGACCGTGTCGGTGGACTCAACCGTCTGCCGGGCCCACCAGCACGCCGCCGGAGCCAGGAAAAGGGGGCTCCAGGCCGAGCCGAACCCGACGATCATGGGCTCGGACGCTCCCGCGGCGGCCTGAGCACGAAGATCCACCGTGTCAGCGACAGCCACGCTCGCCCTTTGGTCCTCCGCGTCACCGCTGGCCAGGCGGGCGACGCACCAGCCTTCGAAGCTGTGATGGTCGGCATCCGTGTTCCGCGAAGCGGACCTGGAAGACCGAGGACCCGGCCCGATGCCGTCCTGGCGGACCGCGCGTACTCATCCCGCGCGATCCGGAGTCTCCTCCGCCGACGCGGAATTCGCGCTGTCATTCCCCAGCCGTCCGACCAGGTCGGCCACCGTCCACGGCGAGGCCGCTCTGGTGGCCGGCCGCCCGCTTTCGGCACCGAGGCGTACAAGCAGCGCAACGCGGTCGAGCAATGCATCAACCGGATCAAGCAGTGGCGCGGCCTTGCTCTGCGAACGGACAAGCTTGCCATCGCCTACCAGGCCGCACTCCACTTCGCTGCCATCCTCATCTGGACCCGACACTGAGCGGCGAAGAACCTACTAACCGGAGGTGCTGGGCAGCCAGCTGGTAGCGCCCGCCACTTCGCGCGCTATGTCGACCACGGAACGCCCGTCGGTCGCCACTCGCACCGTGTCCAGGGGTGTCCGCTCTTCCAGGATCCGCGCCTTACGAGCGCTGCTCTCCAGCTCGTGCTCCAGCTCCGAGCCCAGTTCCCGACCGATCAGCCGCTCACGGACGGTGGCATCGGAGGCGGTGAGCGCCACCCGTACGATCCTCACATTCGCACCCATGGCGCGCTGGAACATGCCCTCGTTCTCGGCCAGAACGCTCACAGTGTGCGTGTAGATCAAGCGGCTGTATCCGAGCTCGGCGTAGTTCGACCAGAGCGCCGTCAGATTGCGCTCGGCGATCTTCCTGCGGCGGGGGTCCCCCTCCGGAGCAGGATGCGCCTGCCCCATGAAGTCACCTTCGATTACGCAGTGAGCAACCATCGCGGCGCGCAGACGCGCTGAGACCTCCCACCCCACCGTCGTCTTGCCGACGCCGGCGCGCCCTCCGATGAGCAACACCTCTGCTTGATCCATATCTGCACCCTGGCACCGAATAGTCGAACCGCGAACCGCGCGAACCAAATGTGCGCGGATCAGGGTGACAGGCCCTAGTCCTCGTCGAAGTCCAGGCGCACGACCGCCGGCGGGATGAGGATCCGGGTGTAGCCGTTCGTCGTGTACGTCCTGCCGGGTGGTGGTGTCGTTGCCCAGCCGGAACCCCGCGGTCAGGGTCACGTCTGTGGGGGCGTGGGGTTGTCGGCCGCGATCTGGTCGACCAGCCAGATGGCAGCGGATGGGTCGCCCTGGCCTCGGGCGGTCGCGAGGTTTTCGAGGGCTTCGGAGATGGCCCGGCCGACCCGTTGGCCGACGCCCTGTTCCAGCTTGGTGTGGAGGACGCTCTGTGCCTCGAAGCACCGGTCGACGAGTGCGGCGAGGGATGCGCCCCCGAGAGGAACGGTGACGATGCCGTCGGCGCCGGTGACGATCTCGGCACCGGTTGCCGGGCGGAACGCCTCCGGACGCGTCCTGATGCTCTTTCCGTGATGCGCCTTTGCCTCGTCCTGCAGGTAGTCCCAGGTGGTGGCGTGGCAGCGGACGCGCATCACGCCGATGCCGGACGCCTTGGCCACCTCGTCGACGCGGTTGCGCCGTCCGGGCCAGACGGCCGGCCCGGCCTGTGCGGGGATGCTCCCGGTGCCGCCGTTGGCGCGTCGCTTGCCCAGAATCCCCACGAGGTCTCTCCTCGAGGTGCGATCGCCCTGTGACCATGTGTCGCCGGTTGGTCACAGGTCGGCGTCATGGTCCACGCCGTCTTCAACGGCACCCGCCCGGGCCAGAGCACGGGCGGGCGATGCGGGCCGTCGAACCGGACACGTACGACTATCTCTTCGTCGACATCTCGCGCCACTCGGCGTGTCCATGGGAAGGGGCTGGCCGCCATGTCCGGCACCTGGGTCCTCTCCAACGGTGTGGGGCACAAGACGTGGATGTGGACCCATGAGTTCGGCCACTCCCTGGGCTTCCAGCACTCCGACACGCTGAAGGCCTGTCCGGTCGCGGGCGCCGTCACGACCGTGAACGGCGCGTGCACGGTGTCCGGAGGCGATGACCCGACCGACACCATGGGCGGCGGCGGGAGGAATCGGGACACCGCGCGATCGGTGGATGGAGGCCTGGCCGCCAGTCCTGGGCGGGTCACTTGTGGAGAACGGCCTGGATTTCGAGGCTTATCGACACCTTGTTGCTGAGCGCGACGCCACCGGCGTCGATGCCGAAGTCGCGCCGATTGATCTCCGCGGTCGCGGAGAAGCCGGCCCGCTGTCCATCCCGCTGGTCCGAGGTGAAGGCGTTCGCCTTGAGGGTCAGCGGCACCTGCCGCGTGACGCCGTGCAAGGTCAGCTCACCGTCGACGGCCCAACCGTCGACGGTCTGGCGGATGCCGGTCGAGCGGTAGCTCATCGTCGGGTACGTGTCGACGTCGAGGTAGTCGGTGGCGTGGAGGTGGTTGTCGCGCTTTTCGTTGCCGGTGTCGATGGATGCGAGGTCGATCGTCGCGGTGACCGACGAGCGCAGTGGGTCCTTGTCCGTGACGAGCGTGACGTTGTGGGTGGTGAACCGGCCCCGCGTCTTGCTGATCATGAGGAGGCGGACGGAGAAGGCGATCTCGGAGTGCGCCGGGTCGGCCTTCCACGTGCCGGCCACATAGCCCGGAATCGCGACGGTCGCGGGGGCGGTGTTTACGGTTTCGTCCATGGCTTCCTCCATGGTTGTGCGGCCGCGGCCGCGGCCGCGCGGTGAGGGGGATGGCGCGTCGGTGCCCGTGATTCATCGCGAGCGGCGCGCCCGCCGGCGTCACGGAGCCCAAGACGTCGGTCGTCGCGGACAGTTGCCTGGTGTTGCTCGAACTTCTGTGATCTGTCAGGGCTCGAGGTCGACCCCTCCTTTGCCGCTCGCGATGTCGAGCGGCACCGAGACGTGGTCGTGCGTGATCAACCATGCGTCGTCGATCTTCCGGAAGCAGTACGTGACCCTGACCCACATCCCGCCCATCGCCCTTCCGTCCTTCAGCGTGCCGCTGAGACGGGCAAAGGCGTGCCCGAAGGCCAGGTCGTCGCCCACGGTGGGGGTCAGCTCGCGAACCTCGTAGGTCACGCTCTCGAAGAACGCGAACACGGGCGCCCAATTCTTGAGTTTCGCCTCCATCCCCACACTTTGGAGCGGCGGCTCGATGTCGAAGGACACGATGTCTGTTGCGTACAGCTTCTTCAGGCCTTCGGGATCCTTGGCCTGGAGCCCCTTGGCGATCATGCCGACTTGCCGCCGAATCGCAGCTTCGTCTATCTCACGTTGCGTAGGCATCGCGACCCCACCTTCCCTTTCGTCGAGGAACCCTGGCTTCTGACATGCTCCGCTCTGCGGATTACGTTTCCCCTATCAGCGCAGAATTTCGGCCCGTACCCTCTCTTTGGGAGTTGCGATGTCCCAGTAACGAACGATGCCCCGCGCATTACTGAAGTCGCCTGTACCGCCGGTGATGGCCATGACGAGCGAGCTTGTTCCACTGACCCAGAGCGACTGCATGGTCAGAGAGCCACGCTTGATTTCCATCGTGATCAGGCATTGTGTCGTGAGTTCTTCGCCACTGATGTGGATGACCTGGCACGACCCACCCCCACGTCCGACACTGCGGCCGTCCCTTATCGCGGTGCCGGAGTAGACGTACGTATCACCCAGGCTCGGCCCTTTCGGGTCGAGATCGGTATACGCGTACTGATCGTTCTGAACCTCGAGTTCGAGGACCTCGACTTGTCGCCCTTCCGGAGCATTGGCGTCGGCGCTGTTCACGGCAAAGATGCCGACCAGAGCAGTCACCAGCGAAATGGTGAAGCATTTCGTGAGCGATGCTCGTGCGTTTTTGTTCCTCCGCTCCCTGTCGTGCACGCCGATGGAGCCCAGCCTTCTGGTAGCCACGATGGAACCTCCTCATTCACTCAAGCGGTTTCTGGCCCTGGCGGGCGGTGCCGGTCAGGCGGCCGGAGGGTCGACCTCGCCGCCGACCCTGGCGTGCCCGGATCAGCTGTCCCGGGGGCTTGTCGATCCCCGGTAAGTGCAGTGCGGGCTGGCGCACATGAAGCGAGATGACGGGGGCGTGCACGCCGCCCGGCACACCGCCGACACCCCAGCGGTGCCGCGGGATGCCACAGATCTTTGATGCAGGTACGCGCGGCGGCGGCCCCGTCGAGGATCTCCACCGTGAAACCGTGTGCGGTCAGCGCAGCGGCCGCCCGATCCGGACGTTGCGCGGGCGCCTGGTCGGTGAAACAGCGTTGCCGCCGTTGAGGTCGTCATGTTGAACTCCCTGCTCAATGGGTGATGTGTTCGTCTCAGCGGTTCGACAACACAGCCCTGCGGAATGTGAGGCCGGTGCGTCGCCTCACATTCCGCGGGGCTGTGTTGTCGAACCGGTAAGGGCAGATACGACGAAGGGAGCCGTCGGCACCATGAGCACCCGATCCGAGCCAGGACACGGCCGACCCGATCCGGGCCTGGACGCGCTCATGAGCGAGCGGCGCCAACTGATCAATCTTGCGTACCGGCTTCTGGGCTCCCTGGCCGAGGCCGAGGACGCCGTCCAGGAGACCTACACCCGCTGGTACGCCTTGTCACGGCAGCAGCAGGACGCCATCGAGAACCCTGGCGCCTGGCTGACGACCGTCGCCGGCCGTATCTGCCTCAACCTGCTCGGCTCGGCACGGGTCAGGCGAGAGACCTACGTGGGCGAATGGATCCCCGAGCCACTGCCCGAGCATTCGGAGTGGATCAGTGGGCGGGCGGACGGCGCGACGGCCGATCCGGCCGACCGGGTCACCCTGGACGAGTCGGTCAACCTGGCCTTCCTGGTCGTGCTCGAATCGATGACCCCGGCCGAACGCGTCGCATTCATCCTGCACGACGTCTTCTGCCACTCGTTTGCCGAAGTGGCCGAAATCGTCGGCCGTACCCCGGCGGCATGCCGCCAGCTGGCCTCCTCGGCCCGCCGCCGCATCCGGGCCGCGCAGCCTTCCACGACTGCGGCAGCCCAACGCACCGCCGTTGTCAGGGACTTCAAGCAGGCCTGGGAGGCCAAGGACATCGACGCTCTGATCGGCCTGCTCGACCCCGATGCCACGGCGATCGCCGACGGCGGTGGCCTCGCCATCACCTTCCCGCACCCCATCGAAGGCGCTGAGCAGATCGCGCACGCCTGGCGAGAGATCGCCCGCCGCAGGCCCGAAACCATGACGTTCCTAGAGCGTACGGTCAACGGTCAGCCCGGTCTGGTGGCTCAGCAGGACGGCGTCATCGTGTCGGTGTACGCGTTCGAGGTCGCTGACGACCGGATCAAGCACATCTGGGTCGTACGCAACCCCGAGAAACTCCATCGCTGGACGACGGGTTGAGACGCACGTATACAAGGATCCGGCTCGCCATCCCAGAGAAGAAGCGGCACGCGGCCGCGGCCGCCAGCGCTCAGACCGCCATCACCAACGCCAAGGCGCGACTCGCCCAGGTGGTCACCAGGCCGCCCGCATGCAGATGCCGCAGGTCACCATCGCCCACCAGCGCCAGCCGCAGCCGTGAATGGGTCCGCCAGGCCGTCGACTGACCCACCGCAACGACATACGGGAAGCGCCCGCCCCGAGGGACGGGCGCTTCCCGTATACCGGGGGCTAGCTGGATCGCGGGTTCGTCGAGAATGCCGCCACCGAGGGCACTGCCCTGAGCGGCGCTGGTCTCGGCCTGTTCGCCGAGAGGCACGAGGGTGCGGGCGGTCGTGTCCAGAGTGGCGACGGCGGCACGGATCGCGTTGAGACGCCGAGCGCGCCCAGCGTCCCCGGCGGCGACGAGGTCGCCGAACGTGTCGTCGAGCAGCCGGTCGACGTCACCGAGCCGGAAGCCGAGCGTGTTCATCTGCTCAGGGAAAAGGGTCTCGGCGATCGCCTGCCGGTACGTCACCAACAGAAAGGTCGCCACCGTTCCGAGCTCGGCGGTGGAGCGGCCAAGGCCAGCTTCGGTGAGGCGGCCACGGATGCGGTCGAGGGCCATGTCTACGCTGCTGGTGGGCACGGTCGCGACGACGTCAGTCATGGGTTCCCCTGGGATTGCGAGAGAACGGCCGTCAACGGCACCGGCGCGACGGCCGGTTCGGGGAGCGCGACTCGCTCAGCTGAACCGGAAGACCGCCCCTGCCGAGACGGGGCGTTCTGCAGGCGGTCGCCGATCCAGTCGGGCCCGGCGCCACGGGCACGTCGCGCACGATGACCGGCCGGCCGTCGATGACCGAGCCGGGGCCGACGAGGTATCCGCCGCTGCGCAGTCCGTATCGTCACCGCCGGCGGCACGGTAAAGAACCGGCTCGTGGACGCGACGCCGGCCACGCCGACCACCGACGACGCGCCGCTGGAGGTGGGCCGGATGCTGGTGGACGAGGTCGCCGACGCGGCCGTCAGGGTGTGCTCGGTGGGCACCCAGGGCGCGGACCTTTGCATCGCGGTCGGTGGCACGGCACCTCCCGCCTGCTGAGAGGGGACGACTCGTAGGAGGCTCGTGGGACGGCTCGGACCGGGGATAATCGCACTCCCAGGGCCGTCCCACGCGCGCGCGTGGCGGTGGCCCGGCCGAGCGAAGAGACGAAGGATCGATGACGCCGAAGGTGGGCCAGCGCGTGAAGCTGGCGGTGGAACTCGCATGGACAGGGCAGGTCGCCGTGGTCACGGAATCCCCGGAGGAACCGGGCGACGTTGTGGGATTCCTGGCCCTGGCAGCGGGCACCGAGGGCACCGTCGAAGAGGTGAACGACGACCGGCAGGAGAGCCAGGAGGTCCGCGAGTACGTACGGCTCAAGTCGCTCCTTGACGACTTCGGCCACCAGATGCCGCCGGGGAGCAGGGCCCAGCTGGAGGAGCAGATCGCCGCCCTGGAGCCCGCGTGGACCGCCTACGCGGAAGGTCAGATTCCGGTCCGGGTCCGCGTCCGGCTCGACAACGGCTTCGTCCTCCGCGACACCTCCGGGGATGTCTTCGTGGCCGTCTGATCCTCCGTACCGGACGTACGCGGGTCGGACCGCACCGGCCACCAGACCGTCCTTGTGGGTCCGGCTCTTCACCGGGCGCGTCTCGCCGCCGATGGTGGCGGTCAGGGTGAGGACGGTGCCGGGCTGTCCGTGCGCCCCGAGCCACTCCAGGAACTTCGCGTCGGCCGTCGCCGCATCTCCACCACGGACGCCGGCCGTCAGGGCCGACGGCTCCGTCGGTCACAGCAGGAGGTCCGCTTGTGCTTCACGCTCAGCCCCATATCTTCTTGTAGTTGGCCTTGTCGACGTTGGTCGGGCCGGTGACCGGCGGGTTGGCGACGTTCTTCCACATGAGGGAGAAGGCGTTGTCGCTCCTTGTGGCAGAGGCCGAGTGCGTGTCCGATTTCATGTGCGGCGACGGACTGCCGGTAGCCGGGCTTGCTGAGTTCGCCGGGCGGGTCGAGGTACTGCTTGTTCGGGTAGATGTAGTCGGTGGCCTCGATTGCGCGGGGCCGCGCCCAGTCGCTGACTGGCGGAGGGCTCGGCCACAAATCCGGTGACCACCTCCGAGGTGCTTGATCGGCTGTCCGTAGGCTGGGATATCTTCCTGGCGCGGCGCGTCGAGACTCTTCTCCGTGCCGCGTAAGGGAGGGAATCCATGCGCAACACTCTGCTTCAGCGCGCGGCCGCGTTGGCCACGACGCTGGGGCTCACATCGCTGGGGCTGCTTGGGGTCGGCGCGACGCCCGCGCAGGCGGCGACCAGTGACTGCCCCAAGGGCTACTTCTGTGCCTGGGCGAACACCGCCGGCACGGGCTCGATGTTCAAGACGAGAACGAGCGTGCCCACCCTGGGGAGCTGGGACAACAAGATCCGGATGCGATACAACCGCACCGGCTTGAACGTCTGCATGTACGACCAGCAGAACTACGGGCTTGCGGGCGGGCTCTCATGGGATACCCCTGCCGAGTCCTATCCGACCAGCGGCGGTAGCGCTGAGATCAGCTCCATCAAGCTCGTGCCCACGCTGCGCGAGTGTGAGGCGGAGCCGTATCCCCACTGGGAAGCGGTGGTGTCCCCGAGGACGAGCGGGTTCGGCGACATGAACGGCGACCGGCGGGCGGACACGATTCTGCGCGACGCGGCCGGGCGTCTGTGGTTCATGCCCGGCGACGGCACCGGACGTCTGATCGGCTCGGGCGGCTGGAAGGCGTTCGACGCCCTCGTACGGCACGGTGACTTCAGCCGTGACGGCCGCGAGGACGTGATCGCCCGGGAGAAGGCCACCGGCAAGCTGTGGCTCTACCCGGGCACCGGCAGCGGGGGCCTCGGTACGCGCAAGCTCATCGGCAGCGGCGGCTGGAACTCTCTGGGCCGGCTCGCCGCGTTCGGCGACCTGTCCGGCGACGGTCGCTCCGACCTCCTTGCCGTGGAGAAGGCCACCGGCAGGCTTTGGCTCTACCCCGGAACGGCTTCCGGAGGCCTCGGCGCGCGCAAGCTCATCGGCGCCGGCGGCTGGAACAGCTTGAACGCCCTCGTCGGCGCCGGCGACATGACCGGGGACAACCGCGCTGACCTCATTGCCCGGGAGAAGGCCACCGGCAAACTGTGGCTCTACCCCGGCACGTCGGCCCGGACGCTCGGTGCGCGCAAGCTCATCGGCACCGGCGGCTGGAACTCCATGCAGCACATCTTCGCCGTCGGCGACACCTCCGGCGACGGACGACCCGACCTGCAGGCGTCCAACAGCGGCCGACTCTACGAGTACCAAGGGCTCGCCACCGGCAGCCTGCGCAAGGTCGACAACTACAACTACTCCTGGTGGGCCCTGGAAGGCACCACCGCCTTCTGATCCGCCCCTGAACGGCCGGTCCAGGGCGACCTGCCGGGACCGGCCCGGTCCCGCTCCGCCATGTGTCCGGGCAGACCGCAGGTACGGTCTGCCCGGGCACAGCCGTCACGATGCCGCGGTGTAGTGGACGACGGTGGTCTCGCAAGCCTCCGCGTAGACCAGGTCAAGGGCTACCGCTCCGGACCGAGCCCCGCCCCCATCAGCGTGGTCACGCAATGCGTCGGCGGACGCCACAGAGGTGTTGACCGGACTACGGGCCGACGCGCCGCCGATGTGCACATCACCTGCCTGGTCTAGCCGTTACTCGTTGTGCATCCGCATGACGAAGGAGCGCAACGGAGTTGGACGCAGCATCTCGTGACATCCAGTTGATTCGCCTGCCGCGTTGGGGGCGGGTAGCCAAAGGCGGCGGGGCGGTGCCCTGGTTGGTCTTCGATGAGGAGGGCCGAGCGGTGGAGCCGATCCGAAGATTCCTGGTCGACTTCGTCGCTCGGGACAACCGGGCGGGCAGCGTCCGCAGCTACGCCTTCGACCTTCTGCGCTGGTGGCGCTGGCTTCAGGTGGTCCAGGTCGAGTGGGACCGGGCCACGTCTGCTGAGGTCCGTGACCTCGTGCTGTGGCTGCGGGTCCCGACGAAGCCGCGGGCGTCGGCGCGGACGTACTCGGCGGCGACTGCCGGGACGACGAACACGATCACGAAGAAGCCTTACCTGGATGACTTCTACAAGCCGCGCACCATCCGCGCCTCGTCACCGAGCGCCTCGTAACCGCCAAGGTCGCGGGCCTCGGTCTGTCCATCGTCCGCTCGGTAGTCCGCGCCCACGGCGGCGACGTCACCGCCCGTCCCCGCCCCGCCGGGGGCCTGATCGTCACCGTGACCCTGCCGCGGGACAGCCGGCGCCTCCCAGGGGACACGCAACCAGCTCGCTGCCGGTGAGCTCGTAGGTGTAGACCCTGCTCTTCCGGCCGATGACAGAGACCTCGACTCCAAGGGCAACGCGCCTCCTTCCCGCGGAACGCGTACTCGGACAACTGCATGGGCACCGCCGACCAAGATCCGGGCCATATGCGGACCAGCCGCCTGCAGCTTGGCCGAATGGCGGCCTATTCCGCTGGTCAGCGGTCGCGTAAGGCGTGTACCACCAGCACACCAAGAACCTGCTGGTGTCGTACGCGCCGAAGAAGCTCGGCTTCTTCCAGGGGCGCAGAAGGAGGCGCCCGAACTGGGCTTCTGCCCGTCGGGCGCTTTTCTCGTGCGTACTGTACGGCGGCAGCGGCCGCACGGGAATCCTCGTACCTCATTCAGCGGGCCGCCGCCCGCGGCTACCACATGCGCGCCCCGGTAGGCGGCCCCGGCCCTTTCCGTGCGTCTGCCCGGCGCAGACCGTTTCAGGGCACGCCGACCGGGCGGAACGCCGACTCGGCTCCGTTCTTCTCTCGATCCCGAAGACGCCGACACTGCCCAGGCGTACGCCCATTGAGAGGTGCACAACCTGAATTCGCGCTGGTCACGTGTGCTGGCGTGGGCGACCGGTGGCGTACTCACACTGGTCCGGGTGGGAGGCTGGAGAGTAGATCATCTGACGCGTCGGGGATGGGGATTCCGGCTTTGTCGTGTTCCCTGCGGCAGGGCTGCACGAGATCGCCCGCTGACCGACGATCATCACGCCAGACAGGCCCCGACAACCAGCACGAGTACGACATCACCCGCCCACGCCACCCCCGCGACCTGCACATTCAGGATGAACACAACTCACTGAGGGCACTGCACGACGCTCCTGTGCCTGTCTAGTGGCTCGTCACCCAGTCTTGGCCGGGTAATCAACGGTGTCAGTGATCGCGGCTATGGTTCCCGGTCATGGGGTTCTCGGGGTCTTTCATCGTGGCGCGAGCCGGTCGGCCGCTGACGGAGTTGGCGGCGATGCGGGCCTCGGACTGTGTGCCGTTCTGGTGGGCATGTGATGGCGAGTGGCAGATCCTACAAGCGAGCCCTATCGCGGATCCGGACCCTTCGATCATTGGTGAGACGCGCGCTTCTGTCCTGGTCTGTCATGTGGTCGACAGCGACTTCGCGACGGTTCAGGCAACGAGTCCCGATGGCCTGTCATGGCAATGCGCTTTGTCGCCGGAGATGGCGCGGGATTACGGCCTCCCCGGTGAGTGGGTCGGTGATGTGTCCGAAGTGGGCGAGCGAGCTGCAACCTGGGCCCGAGGGGCTGGCCTTCAGCCGGACCCGGTGGCGCTCAGGGCTGCCCTGGTGGCTGAGTGTGATCCGCTGGCGGAGGACTTGGTCTTCGCGCTTGTTCACGCCTTGGGGTTCCGATTCCGTGACGGGGTCGACCTGGAACCGCCAGCCATGTGACTGGGGGGTGCCCGTTCGTAAACTCCGCCCTGCCGACTCGCCAACCGAAGTCCTCAGCCCAGTGACATGACCTGCTGGTCGTCGGTCAGCAGACTGTCTCCAAGACCGATCTTGGAGGTGGTCGTGGGGCGTCGACCGAGTCTGTTCGTCCGGCCGGTGAGCGTGGAGGAGGGCCTCCGGCTGCAGCAGATCAGCCGGACCGCGAAGGACCCGGTGAAACTCCGCCGGGCGATCGTGGTGCTGGTGTCCGCTCAAGGCCAGACGGTCAAGGACATCACCATGCTGATGCAGGTCGGCGAGGACTACGTCCGCGATGTCATCCACGCCTTCAACGAGCGTGGGTTCGACGCGCTGGACCCAAAATGGAGCGGGGGACGCCCCAGGACGATCAGTGACCAGGTGCGCGAGCACATCTGCCTGATCGCCCGGACGTCCCCCACAGACTGGAAGATCACCGCGTTCTCCACCTGGAGCCTGAGCAAGCTCGCCGACCACCTCATCAAGCAGAAGGTAACCGCGGCCATCAGCCGTGAGACCCTGCGCCGAATCCTGCGCGTCGGCAAGGTCTCCTGGAAAACCACCACTACCTGGAAGACGTCCACCGACCCGGAGTTCATCGCCAGGATGCACCGCATCCTGGCGCTGTACGACACCCCGCCCGCCGACGGGCGAGTGATATGCGTCGACGAGTTCGGGCCGCTGAACCTCATGCCGCGCAAGGCCAAGGCATGGGGGCCAGTGCGCCGTCCGCGCCGCCTGCGAGCCACCTACAACCGCTACGGCGGCGTGAGGCACATGCTCGCCGCCCTCGATCTGACCACCGGCAAGCTGTACGACCGCATCCGCCGGCGCAAGCGCTGGCGCGAGTTCCTCGACCTCCTCAAGAGGCTGCGCGCCCGCTGGCCCGGGGAGAAGCTGTATGTGGTGCTGGACAACTTCTCCCCACACAAGCACGCAGACGTCCGCGCCTGGGCGATCGACAACGACATCGAGCTGGTCTTCCTGCCGACCTACGGCTCCTGGCTGAACTGGATCGAGGCCGAGTTTGCGGCCCCGCGTTACTTCGCGCTCAACGGCACCGACCATCGCAGCCACGACGAACAAAACGCCGCCATCGCCGCCTACGTCCGCTGGCGCAACACCCGCGCGGAACCGAAGATCAACTTCGCCCCCGGCTCACCTATCCGCGCCTGGACGCATTACCCGGCCAATGCTGCGTGACGGGCCACTAGCTCGACATCCCTGGTCAGCCGCAGGAGCGTCGATGATGTCAGTCGCCCAGGCCGTACAGCCCGGCCAGCTCGGATCCGCCGGCCCAGTGGATGTTCTTGATCTTGTTGAGCGTGTTCGGGTCGCTGACGTACGGCTCGGCTCCGCTCTCGTAGAGCGCCCAGACGTGCTCGTTGCCGTCGGAGTTGCCGTACGCCAGGCCCTCCATCATCGAGGGGGCGCGCATGCAGAAAGCCGTCCCATCGGTGATGTCTGTCTCGTACGACGTGGGTCGCACCCAGACGTTACTGCGGTTGTCGCGGCCGTACGACGTGGAGAAGATGTACTTGTCGCCGACGACCGCCATGCCCTGGGTCTTCGTCGGCACCCAGCGCTTCTTGCCGGTGTACGTCAGCGCGCCGCTGCTGCTCGTCGAGTACTGCCACATGCTTTCGTGGCTCGTCTCGGAGAAGTCGCCGGTCCACAAGGTGGTGCCCTGGCCACCGCCGAGTCCGAGGAACGAACCCTTGCCGGCGATGTCCTGCGTCCCCTTCGGCTGGATCACGTTGTTCGTGTTGGCGCCCGCCAGCTCCGCATGCACGGTGGCGGTCGACCAGTACTTCACGCTGCCCTCGCCGCTGACGTACACGTGATCGCCGGTCACGACTATGCCGCCCGCGTGGGTGTTGGGGATCAGCATGTGACCAAGGCTCTGGCCCCGCCGTGGGCCGCTCAGGGCGATGCCCCAGATCGCGCTCGCGCCGTCAGCGCTCGAGTGGTACGCCGAGATCAGCAGGACGTCCTCGGTCGTCCCGTCCCAGTTGTTCCAGTACGCCAGACCCTGCGGAGTGAATCCGCCGTCGTACAGACCCTGCGGCACGACCACGCTGTTGTGGAACGTGCTGTCGTACGTCTCGCTGGCGGACGGCCCGGCGTAGAAGTCCTGGGTCCCCGTCGTCGTACGACAGTTGGCATCCTCGGCCAATGCCGATATCGATGCCGATGCCGATGCCGATGCCGATGCCGACGTTGATGCCGATGCTGACTGTGCGGTGGCGGTCATGACGGCACCACCAGCCACTAGCGCGGCGATCGCGATGGACATCGTTATTCGGGTGGGCAGCATGTTGATTCCCCTTTGGGGTCGCGGGCACGGAGGTACTTGGGCGTGCTTGATCGCACATATATTCCCACTGGCTAGATCCAACGTTGTACATCCGGTCGCGTGTTGTCTAGTGCGTCGGCCACGAACGTTGACCGGGTCTGACGATGTATCCGTGAATGTTCGTGGTGTCGGGGTTTGACGGCTAACTCGCTGGCAACGTGGTTGCTGTCGGGAGCGAGGTGCCGCATGGCAGAGCCAGTCAGAGCACGTCGGTTGACTGATCAAGAGGGACAGCGCCTGCAGCAGATCGTCCGGCGGGGCCGCCACGCGTCGGTGCGGGTACCTCGGGCGCTGATCATCATGGCGTCGGCGTCGGGCACCAGGGTGGCGGCGATCGCGCGGTTGGTCGCCGGCCACGAGGACACCGTTCCGGGATGTGATCCACGCGTTCAACGAGAAGGGCCTGGAAGCGTTTGACGCTCAGTGAGACCTACCCAACCTGAATGTCCCCTGGTCAGCGGTGCTGGCGTGGGTGGCGGGTGGCGTACTCGCGCTGGTCGAGGGCGGGAGTGTGGCGAGTAGATCATCTGACGGGTCGGGGTTGGGTGTTTCCGGTTTTTGCCGCGCCGTGGGCGGCGGGGTTCCTACGATCTCGGGCGGAGTGCCTGGTCGTTGGGGAGGGATTCCGTGTCGTCGCTGGAGAAGATCGCAGGTCGCCGGGCCGAGCTGGACCAGCTCGCGGAGGCGCTGGCCAAGCAGCTTGCCGAGGTGGACGCCGAGCGTGAGGAACTCGCGGTGGCGGAGCGGGTGCTGCGCCGTCTGTACGAGCAGGAAGCCGAGGCCGCCGCCGGGCAGGACGCCGGTCTGCCCGAGCGGGTGCAGGTCGGGGGCCGGCCGGTGTTGAAGGTGCCGCACCGCAGTGAGGTGGCGGATGCGTCCGCGCTGCCCGGCGACTACCAGCGGATGCTGCAGATCGTTAAGGCCGCGGGCGGGCCGGTGATGGTCAAGGGCGTCGGCGCCGAGCTCGGTATCGAGGTCTCGGTGCCGGGCCGGCTGGAGCCGTTGCGCGGGAAGCTGTCGAAGCCGGCCGGGCGGGGCTGGCTGCACAAACTGGCGAACGGCACCTTCACCACCCGGCTGTAATCCATGGCCCGCAGGCCGTAACGTGCGGGACCCCGGCGCGAGTTGATGATGTATGCCTGCAAACAACACCCCGACCGGGGACCACACCGAGCTTGTCTACCAGTGCAGGCTGCCGCTGTCCACGCACACCCTGCGGTTCCTGACATCGCTGCTGAGTGCCCATCTGAAGAAGATCGGCTCGCGGTGGCGCAAGCTGCCGGTCGGGCGGATCGCGGTGATCGGGCTCGCCGCGCTGCGGCATGACCAGCGCCTGGCCGACCTCGCCGGCGCCGTCGATGTCTCGCGCACCACCCTGGACCGGTGGCTGAAAGAGACCATCGACCTGCTGGCCGCCAAGGCGCCGCGGCTGGAGCGGGTGCTGGCGAAAATCGCCCGCGAGGGTGGCAGCGTCGTCCTGCTCGACGGGTCGCTGATACCCACCCAGCGCCGCGCCGGCCTGCCCATCAGGCGCCGCTGGTCAGCCAAGCACAAACGGCACGGGCTGCTGGTCATCGCCCTGACCGACACCCGTGGCCGTCTGTTGTGGACCTCCACCGCCCGGCCGGCCCGCGGCTCGGAGATCACCGCTTGTCGCCACGACGACCTGGTCGGCCGACTCCGAGCGGCCGGCCTCACCGCGATCGCCGACCTCGGCTTCGTCGGCCTCGACGACAGCGGGCCGGACACCGCCCCTGCGGTCAGCACCGGCTACAAGAAGCCCAAGGGCAAGAAGCTCCCGCCCGCGAAGAAACTGGTCAACCAGCTGATCGCGGCGGAACGGGCGGTATGCGAGCACGCCTTCGCGCACCTGAAGAACTGGCGCGTGCTGACCAAGCTCCGCCTCGACGTGAAGTGGGCCACCCGCCTCGTCCGGGCGCTGATGATCCTCACCCGGCACGAGATCGCCCGCTGACCGACGATCATCACGCCAGACAGGCCGCGACAACCAGCACGAGTACGACATCACCCGCCCACGCCACCCCCGCGACCTGCACATTCAGGATGAACACAACTCATTGCAGGCACCTGTGTTTCCGACACCCCCCCATACCGGAGGGCCGCCACTGCCCGTGGCGGCCCTCCGGCCTCTTCGGGCGCACGGGTGATGTCACTCTCGAGTGCCGTCCTCGGAGAGCATCTGAAGCGGTGGAGGTCATGGACGTGGCGGGCACGAGGGCTGTTTCCGAGGGTGGCCTCGCACACCGGTGTAGACACGTGCGGGTGACACCGTCCGAATATGCCGTTCGGCATGCGACATAAGCATGAACTAAGCAGTGGAGCCGAATGCTCCCCCCGTAAGTCGCCCGCCGATCAGCCCAACTGACGAAACTCCTCCGCAAAAATGACTACGTATGCCCATACTCTCGTTCTGCGTCTTCCGGAATGGCCCTGCTTTTCGGATCGTCAGGTCATTCCGTCATTCGATTGTCCGTGCGAGCGGATCTCGAGATTATTCCGCTTCTCATTCCTGGAGAACACATGCGCGTTGCCGTGACCGGTGGCGGTGGTTTCCTTGGGTCACACCTGTGCGAGGCGCTTCTGCGGCGCGGCGACTCCGTGGTGTGCCTCGACAATTTCTCGACGGGCGACCCCGAAAACATCGCCGCTCTCCTGGCCCACCCGGCCTTCGAGTTCCAGCACGCCGACGTGAGCGTGTCCGTGAAGGTAGCCGGCCACGTCGACGCCGTCGCCCACCTGGCCTCCCCGGCCTCCCCTCCCGACTATCTGCGCCACCCGCTGGAGACGCTCGCGGTCGGGAGCCGCGGCACCGAGAACGCCCTTCGCCTGGCCCTGCGTCACAGCGCGCGCTTCGTCCTCGCGTCGACGAGCGAGATCTACGGCGATCCGCTGGTCCACCCGCAGGAGGAGACGTACTGGGGCAACGTCAACTCCATCGGCCCGCGCAGCGTCTACGACGAGGCGAAACGATACGCCGAGGCGGTCTCCGCCGCGTACCGCCGCACGCACGGAGTCGACGTCGGCATCGCCCGGATCTTCAACACCTACGGCCCCCGCATGCGCCCGCACGACGGTCGTGTGGTGTCCAGCTTCATCACCCAGGCCCTGACCGGCGAACCGCTCACCATCTACGGCGACGGCGGGCAGACCCGCAGCTTCTGCTACGTCGACGACCTGGTCCGCGGCCTGGTAGCGCTCCTCGACTCCTCCGAACTGGGACCCTTCAACCTCGGGAACCCGGTCGAGCGCACCGTCTCCGAACTCGCGGGCATCGTACTGGAGATGACCGGCTCGTCCTCCGAGGTGAAGCACCACCCGCTACCGGTCGACGACCCGGTCCGCCGCCGCCCGGTCATCACCCGTGCCCGCGAGGTACTGGGCTGGGAGCCGGAGATCGACATCACCGAGGGCCTGCGTCGCACTGTCGCGTACTTCGCCGCCCACACGGATCGCCTGGCCGCCTCGGCCGCGTCGATCCGCGGCGGCCAGGACGAGACGGTCCCGCTGGCCGCGGCGACGGCGGCCCTCACGCCGCAGACGATCCCCGGTCCGGCCGGCGCCGCCACCGGCGTCGCGTCCTACGCTCCCGGGGCCACCGTCGCGGGTGGCTGATCCACGCGCCGCGGCGGGCCTCCCGCCGGTCCCGCCGCGGCCCCGAGTCCGTCGGGCCTCCTCCCCCGGGCCTCTCACCCTGTCGCACCGCCTGGAGAACCTGCTGTCATGACGTCGTTGGAGCAAGGTCCCGCCCACGGGACCGGCACCGCCCAGGAACCCCCGCTCCCCTCACCCGCTCCCGGCTCGCCGGCGGAGTGGGAGGCGCTGGGCGCGGAGATCCACGCCCTGTCGAACGGCGCGGTGGCCTCCATCGGCCCGGACGGCCCCGTCCTCGCGCGCCCGGCGCACGGATTCACCACCCTCCCGTCCGGCTTCGTCCGGGCGTTCTCGCGCTCCGACCGCTTCCTGGTCGCGGTGCTGTCCCTCGGCTGGGTGGCCTGCCTGGTCTGGTTCTGGGTCTGGTGGCTCGAACCGTCCCATCGCATCGGCTGGACGGGCCTGATCGTCAACAGCGCCCTCCTGCTGTACCTGACCTATCTTCCGGTGCACTTCCTCGTCGCGCTGCTGCGGATGCGCCGCTTCGACCCGGCCGTCCAGGTGCCCCTGCTCCGCACCGCGTTCGTGGTCACCCGCGCCCCGTCCGAGGGCTGGGACATCGCCCGCCGCACCCTGGAGGCGATGCTCGACCAGGACTTCCCGCACACCTACGACGTCTGGCTCTGCGACGAGGACCCCACCGAGGAGATCCTCCACTGGTGCCGCACCCATGACGTGAACGTCTCCTGCCGGCGTGGACGCGCCGACTACCACCGGGCCGACTGGCCCCGGCGCACGCGGTGCAAGGAGGGCAACCTCGCCTTCTTCTACGACCACTGGGGCTACGACCGGTACGACGTGGTCGCCCAACTCGACTGCGACCACGTCCCCGGGCCCACCTACCTCGCCGAGGTCGTCCGCCCCTTCGCCGACCCTGCCATCGGTTACGTCGCGGCCCCCAGCGTCTGCGACTCCAACGCCGACGAGTCCTGGGCCGCCCGCGGCCGGCTGCACCGCGAGGCCATGTTCCACGGGCCCGTGCAGTTGGGCCACTCCGCCGGCCTCGCCCCGGTCTGCATCGGCTCGCACTATGCCGTCCGGACGACGGCGCTGCGGGACATCGGCGGCCTGGGCCCCGAACTCGCCGAGGACTTCTCCACCTCGTTCCTGCTGACCTCGGCCGGCTGGCAGGGCGCGTTCGCCATCGACGCGGACGCGCACGGCGAAGGTCCCCTCACCTTCGGCGCGATGATCACCCAGGAGTTCCAGTGGTCCCGCAGCCTGGCCGTCATGCTCCTGGGCATGCTGCCGCGCCACCTGGGCCGGATGCCCCTGAAGCTCCGGGTGCGCTTCGCCGCGGCGCTGATGTACTACCCGCTGCTCGCCGGCGCCACGGTCCTGGGCATCCTGCTGCCGCCGATCGCCGCGATCACCGGCGCTCCCTGGATCGACGTCAACTACTTCGCCTTCCTGACGCACTTCTGGAGCATGTCCGTCTGGCTGATCCTGCTGACGCTGCTCTGCCGACGCCAGGGCCTGCTGCGCCCCAAGGACGCCCCGATCTTCAGCTGGGAGATCTGGCTCTTCGGGCTCTCCCGGTGGCCGTACGTGGCCTGGGGCGTGCTGGCCGCGGTGACCCAGAAGCTGCGTCCCCGCCAGATCACCTTCAAGGTCACCCCGAAGAGGCGCGACGGCCTGGAGCCCCTTCCGCTGCGCGCCGTCGCCCCGTACCTGCTCATCACGGTCTTCCTGTCGGGCTCGGCCCTCGTCGGCCAGTTCACCGGCCCCGCCGTCGGCTACGTCTTCCTCTGCCTCCTCGGCTCCGCCTCGTACACCGCGGTGACGCTGGCGATCGGCACGCTGCACGTCAAGGAGACGGCACGAGCCACCGGCGTCCCCGCCCTCCGGGCGCTGCGCACGGCCGCACTGCCGCTCCTCGCGGGCCTGCTGTCGCTGTTCCCGCTGGGGCTCGCGGCTGTCGTCTTCCCCACCTACCTCACCGGCTTCTACGCCTGGTGACGGCCCTGCGACCGATCGAGAAATGAGGTTCCCGTGCCCCAGACCGTCCTGGTCACCGGCGGCGCCGGTTTCATCGGCAGCCACACCTGTGTCGAGCTCCTCCGCGCCGGCCACGAGGTCGTCGTGCTCGATGACCACTCCAACAGTTCGCCCGAGGTCCTCGAACGGGTCGCGAAGATCGCGGGCCGCCCCATCGCGGCGACCCACGTCGCGGACGTACGCGACCGGCGGGCACTCGACACCGTCTTCACGAGCCACCCGATCGACGCGGTGATCCACTTCGCCGCGAAGAAGGCCGTCGGCGAGTCGGTGCGGATCCCGCTCGCGTACTACGACATCAACGTCGGCGGCACGACGGCCCTGGTCTCGGCCATGCACGACCACGGCGTGCACCGGCTGGTGTTCTCGTCCTCCTGCTCGATCTACGGCGACGTCACGACCGTCCCGCTGACCGAGGAGTCGCCGGCGGCGCCGACCAACCCGTACGCCACCACCAAGTGGACCTGCGAGCGGATCCTCGCGGACGTCTGCCGGCACGTGCCCGAGCTCCGGGTCCTGGCCCTGCGGTACTTCAACCCGGCCGGCGCCCACCCGACCGGACTCCTCGGCGAGGACCCGAACGGCGTGCCCAACAACATCATGCCGTTCCTCACCCAGATCGCCGTGGGCCGCCGCGACGAACTCAGCGTCTTCGGCGACGACTTCCCCACCCCCGACGGCACCGGGATCCGCGACTACGTCCACGTGGTCGACGTCGCCGAGGGGCACCGCACCGCCCTGGACCACATCGACGACGAGCCGGGCATGCGGGTCTTCAACCTCGGGACCGGGCGCGGCGCGTCCGTCCTGGAGCTCGTGCGCACCTTCGAGGAGGTGTCGGGGCAGCCGATCCCGCACCGCGTCACAGAGCGCCGCCCCGGCGACGTCGCCGAACTCGTCGCCGACCCCACGAAGGTCGCCTCGGCCTGGAACTGGACCGCACGGCGCGACCTGGCCGCCATGTGCCGTGACGCGTGGACCTTCCAGCAGCAGAACCCGTACGGCTACGCGCCCTGACCCGTCGCGTCGTACACCCCACCCGCGTTCAGACAGGAGAACACCGCATGCGGTTGACCGTCATCGGAACGGGCTACCTCGGAGCTGTGCACGCCGCGTGCATGGCCGACATCGGACACGACGTTCTCGGCGTCGACGTCGACGCCGAGAAGATCGCGGCCCTCACCGAAGGCCGGCCCCCCTTCTACGAACCCGGCTTCGACGAGGTCCTCACCCGCGCCCTCGCCTCCGGACGACTACGCTTCGGCACCAGCCTGCGCGAAGCGGCGGCGCACGGCGAGGTCCACTTCATCTGCGTGGGCACTCCGCAGCAGGCCGGCTCCCACGCGGCCGACCTGCGGTACGTCGACGCCGTCGTCGACGGGCTCGTGCCGCACCTGCCGGCCTCGTGTCTGGTGGTCGGCAAGTCGACCGTGCCGGTGGGCACCACCGCGCGCCTGACCGCCCGCATCGCGGGGCTCGTCCCGACAGGCGTACGGGCCGATGTGGCGTGGAACCCCGAGTTCCTGCGTGAGGGCTTCGCGGTCGAGGACACCTTGCGGCCGGACCGGATCGTCGTCGGCACGGTCGGCCGGGAGTCGGACGAGACGCTGCGCCGGCTGTACGCCCCGATGCTGGACGCGGGCGTCCCGTACATCGGCACCGACCCGAGCACGGCCGAGCTCGTGAAGGTCGCGGCCAACTCCTTCCTCGCCACGAAGATCTCCTTCATCAACGCGATGGCCGAGGTCTGCGACGCCGCAGGCGCGGACGTGGTCACCCTCGCCGACGCCCTCGGCCACGACACCCGGATCGGCCGGCGGTTCCTCAACGCCGGCCTCGGCTTCGGCGGCGGCTGCCTGCCCAAGGACATCCGGGCGTTCATCGCCCGCGCCCAGGAGCTCGGTGTCGGCCCCGCGGTGGCCTTCCTGGACCAGGTCGACGAGATCAACGAACGGCAGCGGACGCGGACCGTCGAACTCGTCCGTCAGCTGGCCGGGGGCGACCTGACCAACCGCCGGGTGACCGTCCTGGGCGCCACCTTCAAGCCGAACAGCGACGACGTGCGTGACTCGCCGGCGCTGGCGGTGGCGGCGGCGCTGCACCGGCAGGGCGCCGACATCCGGGTGCACGACCCGGAGGGCGTCGCGAACGCGCACCGCGCCCACCCGGAACTGCGCTGCGAGGACGATCTCCTGACGGCCTGCCAGGGAGCGGAGCTCGTTCTGCACCTCACCGAGTGGGGGCAGTACCGCGAACTGGACCCGGTGAAGCTGGCCAGGGTGGTCCGCAAGTCCGTCCTCGTCGACGCGCGCAACGCACTACCGCACGACGAGTGGCGGGCAGCCGGCTGGACCGTCAAGGCGCTCGGCCGTCCCGCGCCGGCGGACCGGCCTCCGGCCGCTCGGGCGGGGGAGCCACTGCGGGCCACGATCGTCTCGCCGGCCGTCGAGGCGGACCACACCAGCCTCCTGTCCCCGGCGCTGCCGACCGGCAGGGCCTAGGCCTGCCCCATGACGCCGCCCCGCCCGCCCGGTCCTGGACCGGGCGGGCCG
>NZ_JBHJUO010000015.1:0-247868 GCF_042268445.1 Streptomyces sp. NPDC056169
TGGGGGTGGGGGGGCGGCCCCACCCCCCCCCCACAACCCGGGTCTGCCCCCCGTGGGGGGGCTGTGGGCGCCACTGCGGGGGGCCTGTCCCGCTAGCGGGGGGGGGGGCCGCCCCTTTGGGGGCCCGCCCCCACCGCCGTACGACACGAGCGTCCGAGCTGCCTCAGACCTTCTCGGCGACCTTCGGGGCGTCGTCGCCTTCCGTCGCCTTCGGCTCCGCCGGGCCGGCGCCGCGCAGCGCGACCTCCTTGACGAAGAGGGCGAAGGCGAAGGCGAGGACGGAGACCACCGCGGCCAGCAGGAAGGCGGAGTGGGTGCCCGCGGAGACCGCGTGCTGGTAGCCCTCGCGCAGCGCCTCCGGCAGCTTGGCCAGGCTCGCCGCGTCGAGCTGGGCGGTCCGCTCCGTGAGCCCGGACCCGCCGCGTGCCGCCATCTCGTCCTGGACCCGGCTCGTGAAGAGCGCGCCCATGATCGCGACGCCGAAGGAGGAGCCGAGCGTCCGGAAGAGGGTGGTGGAGGAGGAGGCGACGCCCATGTCCTTCATCTCGACGCTGTTCTGCGCGACGAGCATGGTGATCTGCATGAGGAAGCCCATGCCGGCACCGAGGAGGGCCATGTAGACGCCGGACGTCAGCCGCGAGGTGCCGGTGTCCATCGTGGAGAGCAGGAAGAGGCCGGCCGTCATGAGGACGCCGCCGACGATCGGGAAGATCTTGTACTTGCCGGTGCTGGTGGTGAACCGGCCGACGACCAGCGAGACGACCATCATCGCCAGCAGCATCGGCAGGAGCAGCAGGCCGGAGTTGGTCGCCGAGGCGCCCTGGACGGACTGCTGGAAGATCGGCAGGTAGAGGACCGCGCCGAACATCACGAAGCCGGTGATGAAGCCGATCAGGGACATCAGGGTGAAGTTGCGGCTGCGGAAGATGTGCAGCGGCACGATCGGGTCGTCGGCCTTGGTCTCCACCCACAGGAAGGCGGCGAGGGCGGCGGCTCCGCCGACCGCGAGGCCGACGATGGTGGCCGAGCCCCAGGCGTACTCCGTGCCGCCCCACGTGGTGACGAGGACGATCGCGGTGATGCCGACGGTCAGCAGTGCGGCGCCGAGGAAGTCGATCCGGGTGCCCGTGGCGCGCTGCTTCTTCGGCAGGTGCAGGACGGTGGTGACCATGGCGAGGGCGACGGCGCCGAGCGGCAGGTTGATGTAGAACGACCAGCGCCAGCCCCAGTGGTCGGTGATGGTGCCGCCGACGAGCGGTCCGCCGATCATCGCGAGGGCCATGACACCGGCCATCATGCCCTGGTACTTGCCGCGCTCGCGGGGCGGGATCAGGTCGCCGATGATGGCCATGACGCCGACCATGAGACCGCCGGCGCCGAGGCCCTGGATCGTGCGGAAGCCGATGAGCTGGCCCATGTCCTGGGCCATGCCGCTGAGCGCCGAGCCGATCAGGAAGATCACGATCGAGGTGAGGAAGACGCCCTTGCGGCCGAACATGTCGCCGACCTTGCCCCAGAGCGGGGTGGAGGCGGCGGTGGCCAGGGTGTAGGCGGTGACGACCCAGGACAGGTGCTCCAGGCCGCCGAGCTCACCGACGATCGTCGGCATCGCGGTGCCGATGATCATGTTGTCCAGCATCGCGAGCAGCATCGCGATCATCAGGGCGAGGAGGACGACTCGGACACTGCGTGCCGGCGGTTCCTTCCCCTCGACCGCTTGCCCCGCCTCTGTGGTCGCCATCGCCATCCCCTTACTTGCCGCCCGGCTAGTTACTAGGATGGGGACGGTAGACCCGCAACTAGCCGGTCGTCAAGTAAGTAAAAGTCGGAGAGCGAGAGCAGTCATGGCCCAGGCACGAGGCAACACCCGCCAGCGCATCCAGGACGTGGCCCTCGCACTCTTCGCCGAGCAGGGCTACGAGAAGACCTCGCTGCGCGAGATCGCCGAGCACCTCGATGTCACCAAGGCCGCGCTCTACTACCACTTCAAGACCAAGGAAGACATCATCATCGGCATCTTCCAGGACCTCACCCGGCCCGTGGACGAGCTGATCGCCTGGGCGCGGGAGCAGCCGCGCACGCTGGAGGTCAGGGAGGAGATCCTGCGCCGCTACCAGGCATCCCTGATCGGCGCGTATCCGCTGTTCCGCTTCATGCAGGAGAACCAGGCGGCCGTGCGCGAGCTGAGCATCGGCATGACCTTCAAGGAGCGGATGCTGGAGCTGAGCGGCCTGGTCCAGGAGCCCGATTTCGCCGTGCTGGACCGGGTCCGCTGCGTGAGTGCGATCTTCACCCTGCACGCAGGGATGTTCTTCATGGACAACGTCGAGGGCGACTCCGAGGACAAGCGCGCGGCCGTCCTCGAAGTCGCCCTCGATCTGCTCACCCAGGCGCACGAAGCGCACTGAGGCTTTTCTCCGACCCTTCGGGTCAGATGCTCACGCCGTGCGACCGCAGGAAGGCGGCCGGGTTCACGGAGGAGCCGTAGTTCGGGGTCGTACGGATTTCGAAGTGCAGGTGCGGGCCGGAGGAGTTGCCGGTGTTGCCCGAGAGGGCGATCTGCTGACCGGCGGCGACCTTCTGGCCGACGTTGACCTTGATCTTCGACAGGTGGGCGTACTGCGAGTACGTGCCGTTGGCGTGCTTGACGACGATCGCGTTGCCGTACGCGGGGCCGTCGCCGCCGCCGTTCGGGCCGGCCTTCACGACGGTGCCCGCGCCCGCGGCCTTGACCGGGGTACCGGTCGGGACGGCGAAGTCCTGGCCGGAGTGCTTGTGGGCCCACATGGCGCCGCCCTGGTTGTAGCTGGCGCTCAGGGTGTACGAGGTGACGGGCTTGACCCAGGCCGGGGTCGCCTTCTTCGCGGCCTTCACGGGCGTCGCCTTCACGGCGACGGCCTTGGTGACGGCGGCCTTCTGGGCGGCGGCCTTCGCGGCGGCGGCCTTCACCTGGGCGGCGACGTGCGCCTGGGTCTCGGCCTGGGCCGCGACCGCGGCGGACGCGGTCGTCACGGAGACCGGGGCGACGGCCTTGCCCTCGGCGGCGAAGGCGGACCCTGCTCCGGCCACCAGCGACGCTCCGAGACCCGCGGTGGCGAGAGCGACGGCGGTGATACGGGCGGCGGGGTTCATGACGCGCTTCGACATACGGGGGAAAACCTCCGGGAAGTACGGGACCCGACGCGAACGGTGCGCTGCGCCGGGCTTGCTCATCCTTGGTAACCCGGACCCCCGCCCAGCCCAAAACACCCCATCTACGACATTGCGTCGTAGCGATCTCTGGGGGAGATCGGGTCTTGACGGCCTTGGCTTCAACCCTTGAAAGCGGACATACCGCCACAAGAGAAACGGTTTAACCGCACGTCGAGGGCGGCCGGAACTGCCCGAAAGGCCGCGCACCGCCCGGTTCGGGACCCTCCGGGACCAAAGGCCCGGCGCTTGATCCCTAAACGTCCCGAATCACTCCTAAACGTCGCCACTATTCCGGTTAGTACCCCTCGAAACGCCTGTGCGCCTTGTCACCCGGCGCCGGTCGCGAATGGGACCTGGGTCACGCAACCGAGCCACCCGGAAGGCCGTCCCGCACTACGCTGGCCGATTCGGGGATCTTCAGGGGGACAGGCATGGAACCGGCACTCATCGGCACCCGGCTCGCGTCGGCCGCGATCGGCCCGCTACTGAAGAAACTGCTGGTCAGCGACGGTCCAGGGGCGGGGCTCACGGGCAAGTCGCGCCCGATCCGGCTGTCCGGCCTCGTCTCCTTCCGCGGCGAGAAGCGCACCCTGACGGAGAAGGACGTCCGCGGGCTCGCGGCGACGCTGGTCGCGCGCTCCCTGGGCGAGGGCGGCGAGACCCCGTTCCCCGCGGACGAGACCGAGGCCGTCGCCCACACCCTGGGGACGGCCCTCCTCGCCCTCGGCGACCTCGACATGGACGACGTCCAGGCGGTCCGCCTCGGCCACCACGCCCTCGCCCGCCGCCTCCGCGCGGCGGCCCCGGCCCCCGACGGCCTCTCCACCGACTCGGTCCTCTACCTGGAGTCGATGACCGAGTGGGCCTGCCTCCACATCCTGGAGTTCTTCACCCAGCGGTCCACGTTCGTGGCGCGCAGCCTGGTCGAGCAGACCCGCGGCCAGGCGGAGCTGATCGCCAAGGTCGACGCACTTCTCACCGGGACCGCGACCACGACCGCACAGGACGCCGCCTTCGAGCGGCGGTACCTGGCGCACCTGGCGAAGAAGCACGGCAGCCTGACGATCTACGGCATCGATCTGCACCACTCGGCGAAGGAATGGCCGCTGGACGTGGCGTACCTGTCCCTTGAGGCGGCGGGCCCCGTCGAGCCGACGGTGCCCATCCCCATACGGCAGGAACTCTCCAAGTCCCACCTCCGCGCCGACCTCGCCCTCGCCCGCCACGACAAGGTCCTCCTGCGGGGCCTCGCCGGCTCGGGCAAGACCACCCTCATCCAGTGGCTGACCGTCTCCGCCGCCTCGGACGACCGCGTGGACGGCATGGCGTACCTCTACGGCCGCGTCCCCTTCGTCCTCCCCCTGCGCACCCTCACCCGCCACGGCGAGCGGCTCCCGGCCCCCGACCGCTTCCTCTCCGCCGCCGGCTGCCCGCTCACCCCGCCCGACGGCTGGGCCGACCGGGTCCTGGCCTCAGGGCGGGGGCTGGTCCTCGTCGACGGCATCGACGAGATCCCCGAGACCGAGCGCGGGCGGGCCCGCGAGTGGCTCCGCGACCTGCTCAGCGCGTACGAGGGCAACCGCTGGCTCGTGACCGCCCGCCCCACCGCCGTGGGCAACGACTGGCTGGCCCGGGACGGCTTCACCGATCTGGTCCTCTCCCCCATGTCCCGCACCGAGGTCGCCACCTTCGTACGCCGGTGGCACCGGGCCGCCGGGCCGGAGGCGGAGCCGTACGAGCAGCAGCTCCTCGACGCGCTCCACACCACCGAACACGTCGCCCAGCTCGCCACCAACCCCCTCATGTGCGGCCTCGTCTGCGCCCTGCACCTCGACCGGCGCGGCTACCTGCCCCGGGGCCGCAAGGCGCTCTACGAGTCCGCGCTCTCGATGCTCCTGTCCCGCCGCGACCGGGAGCGGGGCATGGCGAACCCGTACGGGATCGACCTGGACGCGGCCCCGCAGATCCAGCTGGTCCAGCGGCTCGCCTACTGGCTCACTCGGAACGGCCGGCTCCAGATGGACCGCGCCCACGCCGAGTCGGTCATCGCGGAGGCCGTCCCCGCCATGGTCGAGGCATCCGCCTACGCCCCTGACCGGGTCTTCGCCCACCTCCTCCACCGCAGCGGCCTGCTGCGCGAACCGACCGCCGACACCATCGACTTCGTCCACCGCACCTTCCAGGACTACCTGGCCGCCAAGGCCCTGGTGGACGTCTGGGACATCGGCGTCCTGATCCAGCACGCCGCGGACGACACCTGGGAGGACGTCATCCGCATGGCGGTGGGCCACGCCCGCCCCCACGAGTGCGCGGAGATCCTCCGCGAGCTCCTGAAGGCGGCGGACGCCGCCGAGGACCACCGGACCCAGCTCCGCCTCCTGATCCTGGCGGCGACCGCGCTGACCCACGCGACCGAGGTGACACCGGAGGTACGGGAACAGGTCCTGTCCCGTACGGCGGAACTGGTCCCGCCCCCCACGGCCGACGAGGCCCGCGAGCTGGCGACAGCGGGCCGCATGGTGCTGGACCTGCTCCCGGGCCCGGAGGGGCTGGGGGACGAGGAAGCCCTCATGGCGGTGACCACCGCGACGCACATCCCCTCGGACGCCGCCATCCCCTACCTGGCCGGCTTCGCCCGCGGATCCACGCTCGACGTCCGCGCCCAGCTCGTCTGGGGGTGGCAGCGCTTCGACACCCTCACGTACGCCGAGGCGGTCATCGCCGTCATCGACCCGACCGAGCTGCACTTCACCGTCGTGCACGACGACCAGGCGGCCGAGCTGCTGCGGCTCGGCATCACCCCGGACCGGCTGGAGATCGGCGACGGCGTCTCGGGCGGGGCGCTGGAGGAACTCCTGACCGCCTGCGACCCGCGCATGCTGTTCCTGACGCGCGAGGGCGACGACCCCGACCTCACCCCGCTCGCCGGCCTCACCCGGCTCGAAACACTGTCCCTGGAGTTCTCCGACGCCGTGTTCTGGCGCCTGAGCGGCCTCCCCTCCAGGGCTCCTCTGCGGACACTCTCCTTCGGCGGCTGGCCGGCGGAAGGCATCAAGGGCCTGCGCTCCGCCTCCCGGCTCCGCCAGCTCACGCTCTGGGATGCCCACGCGATCACCGCGGACGACTGGCGGGAGATGACCCTGCTGACGCAGCTCCGGCAGGTCGTCGTCGCGGCCGTGGATCTCGAAACACTCCCGGAGGATGTCGTCCTCCCGTGGATCAGCGAGATCGTGATCTCCGCCCACGACGAGACGCCGCGGTTCGAGCAGGCTGTGCGGGCCTTTCCCGGACTCCAGGTGTTCGCGTTCTTCTCCGACCCCGAGCGCGAGGTGGACGTGGCCCCGCTGGCGGGGCTGGCGGGCCTGGCGGAGGTCCACGCCAACGACGTGCATCTGACAGGCACCGAGCACCTCGCGCCGACGGTACGCATCCTCACCTGAGCACGCGGAAAGGGGCGGCCCCGGAACCGTTCAGGTTCCGGGGCCGCCCCTTCAGCGCTACCGGCTCAGCGGAGCGTCACGCTTCCTTCGAGAGGTTCGGGCCCGTGCCGCCCGTGGCCTCGATCGGCGGGGCGTCCGGCAGGGCCGACTTCTCCTCGCCTCGGAAGGTGAACGTCTTCTCGTCGCCCTCGCCCTCCGTGTCCACGACCACGATGTGACCGGGGCGCAGCTCGCCGAAGAGGATCTTCTCCGACAGCGTGTCCTCGATCTCGCGCTGGATCGTCCGGCGCAGCGGCCGGGCGCCCATCACGGGGTCGTAGCCCTTCTTGGACAGCAGCTCCTTCGCGGACTGGGAGAGCTCGAGGCCCATGTCCCGGTCCTTCAGGCGCTCGTCCACGCGGCCGATCATCAGGTCGACGATCTGGAGGATGTCGTCCTGCGTCAGCTGCGGGAAGACGATGATGTCGTCCACACGGTTGAGGAACTCGGGGCGGAAGTGCTGCTTCAGCTCGTCGCTGACCTTCGCCTTCATCCGCTCGTAGTTGGACTTCGTGTCGCCCTGGGCCGCGAAGCCGAGGTTGAAGCCCTTCGAGATGTCCCTGGTCCCGAGGTTGGTCGTCATGATGATGACCGTGTTCTTGAAGTCCACGACCCGGCCCTGGGAGTCGGTCAGGCGACCGTCCTCCAGGATCTGGAGAAGGGAATTGAAGATATCGGGGTGGGCCTTCTCGACCTCGTCGAAGAGGACGACGGAGAACGGCTTGCGGCGCACCTTCTCGGTGAGCTGGCCGCCCTCTTCGTAGCCGACGTATCCGGGCGGCGAACCGAAGAGACGGGAAACCGTGTGCTTCTCGCTGAACTCCGACATGTCGAGGGAGATCATCGCGTCCTCGTCGCCGAAGAGGAATTCGGCGAGGGCCTTCGAAAGCTCGGTCTTACCGACACCGGACGGACCGGCGAAGATGAACGAGCCACCGGGGCGCTTCGGGTCCTTCAGACCGGCACGCGTACGACGGATCGCCCGCGACAGGCCGATGACGGCGTCCTTCTGGCCGATGACGCGCTTGTGGAGCTCGTCCTCCATGCGGAGCAGGCGGCTGGACTCCTCCTCGGTCAGCTTGAAGACCGGGATGCCCGTGGCGGTCGCGAGGACCTCGGCGATCAGCTCGCCGTCGACCTCGGCCACGACGTCCATGTCGCCGGCCTTCCACTCCTTCTCGCGCTTGGCCTTCGCGGCGAGGAGCTGCTTCTCCTTGTCGCGGAGAGAGGCGGCCTTCTCGAAGTCCTGCGAGTCGATCGCGGACTCCTTGTCCCGGCGGACGCCGGCGATCTTCTCGTCGAACTCGCGGAGGTCCGGCGGCGCGGTCATCCGGCGGATGCGCATCCGGGAGCCGGCCTCGTCGATCAGGTCGATCGCCTTGTCCGGGAGGAAGCGGTCCGAGATGTACCGGTCGGCCAGGGTCGCGGCCTGGACGAGGGCCTCGTCGGTGATGGAGACCCGGTGGTGGGCCTCGTACCGGTCGCGCAGACCCTTGAGGATCTCGATGGTGTGCGGCAGCGACGGCTCGGCGACCTGGATGGGCTGGAAGCGGCGCTCGAGGGCCGCGTCCTTCTCCAGGTACTTGCGGTACTCGTCGAGCGTGGTGGCACCGATGGTCTGGAGCTCACCGCGGGCCAGCATCGGCTTGAGAATGCTGGCGGCGTCGATCGCGCCCTCGGCGGCACCCGCACCCACGAGGGTGTGGAGCTCGTCGATGAACAGGATGATGTCGCCGCGGGTGCGGATCTCCTTGAGGACCTTCTTCAGGCGCTCCTCGAAGTCACCGCGGTAGCGGGAGCCGGCGACCAGCGCGCCGAGGTCCAGGGTGTAGAGGTGCTTGTCCTTGAGGGTCTCGGGCACCTCGCCCTTGACGATGGCCTGCGCCAGGCCCTCGACGACGGCGGTCTTGCCGACGCCGGGCTCGCCGATGAGGACCGGGTTGTTCTTGGTGCGGCGGGACAGCACCTGCATGACCCGCTCGATCTCCTTCTCGCGCCCGATGACCGGGTCGAGCTTGGATTCGCGGGCCGCCTGGGTGAGGTTCCGGCCGAACTGGTCGAGGACCAGGGACGTCGAGGGGGTGCCCTCGGCAGGGCCGCCGGCCGTGGCGGCTTCCTTGCCCTGGTAGCCGGAGAGCAGCTGGATGACCTGCTGCCGCACCCGGTTGAGGTCGGCGCCCAGCTTCACGAGGACCTGGGCGGCGACGCCCTCGCCCTCGCGGATCAGGCCGAGCAGGATGTGCTCGGTGCCGATGTAGTTGTGGCCGAGCTGGAGGGCCTCGCGGAGCGAGAGCTCCAGGACCTTCTTGGCACGAGGAGTGAAGGGGATGTGCCCGGACGGGGCCTGCTGCCCCTGACCGATGATCTCCTCCACCTGCTGGCGGACCGCCTCGAGCGAAATCCCGAGGCTCTCCAGGGCCTTAGCGGCGACACCCTCACCCTCGTGGATAAGGCCCAGAAGGATGTGCTCGGTGCCGATGTAGTTGTGGTTGAGCATCCGGGCTTCTTCCTGAGCCAGGACGACAACCCGCCGCGCGCGGTCGGTGAACCTCTCGAACATCGTTAATCGCTCCTCAGAGCGGTCAGTCAGTTAGGGGTCGATCCCCTCCCTGTCCTTCCGCAGCTTAGTCCCGCAAGCGGGGACCGCTCATTCCAACTGCCGACATCCGTCCGGATCACCCCTCTTCCGCGGGGAGACCTGCCGCCGAACAACCGACAAATGCTCCAACCCGATGGTGCGAGACGATGTTCCCGCAGGCCAAGTAGTTACCCGCGCCTTGAGTACGCCGATGGCGAACGTGAGACGCAGAAGCCCGCGAGTCGCCCCTCTCCACTAGGAATGTCTTACCCGTAAGCACTGACACTCCATGCGGCGCACCCCGGTTCCCTCCGCTACCAGCGAACAACCTTGCGCTGCCGAATGCGCCCGTACGCCCCATCACGGACACCTTGCGCGTCCGGAGCGGGACCGTGCGTCACCGCGAACGTCGCCACGGACGTCACCGAGGACGGATCGCGGGCGGGTCGCCGACGGGTCGCGGGCGTAACCAAGAGGGCTTCGCGGGAGTTGCCCAGGGCATGGCCTTCACCGTCCCGTTCCCCCGCTCGCCGCTCGACGGCGATGGCGATGGTGTCGACGCCGGCGGTCTGGCGCGGTGGTACGAGCACGAGCTCGGCTGGGCGGCGGTGGCCGGCCCCCCGGTACAGCTGGTCACGGGGCTGCGCTTCGACGTCCTGGAGCTGCCAGCGGCGGCCGGCCGTGGCGTGCTGCGCCGGATGGGCGCCGCGACGGGTCCGGTGGCCCTGATGGGGCGCCGGATGCGGCTGCTCGTGGCCGCGGGGAGCGCGGAGGAGCTCCCTGGGCTGCTCGACTGGCTCGAGTGGGGCGGGATCTCACTGGATCTCGCGATCCTGGGCACCGACGGCCGGATGACCGCGCCCCTCCCCCCGGGGCGGGGCGGTTCCGGCGCGCCGGGTGCCGCGGTCTGGCTGCGGGCGCCCGTGCCGGGGCGCGAGGTGGAATCCTCGCTGCCGGCCCTGCGGTCCGCGCCCTGGAGCGGTGCGGACGCCCCCTGCCTGGTGCGCCTCGTGGCCGCAGCCGCCGCGGAGTGCCACCGGGCGCGGCTGCTGAGTGCCCGGACCGGTGGCCCGGCGCCTCAGCAGCTGTCGCCTCAGCGGTTCGCGTCCTCGTAGGCGGCCTTGACGGTGGCGGGCACACGACCGCGGTCGTTCACGTCGTAGCCGTTCTCCTTGGCCCACGCGCGAATCTTGGCGGTGTCGGGGCTACCGGCCGCGACACGGCCCTTTCCACGCCCACCGGTGGTGCGGCCTCCGGTACGACGACCGCCCGCGGTGTACGGCTCGAGCAGGCCGCGGAGCTTTTCCGCGTTGGCGGTGGTGAGGTCGATCTCGTAGGTCTTGCCGTCCAGCGCGAACGTCACCGTCTCGTCCGCCTCGACGCCGTCGAGGTCGTCGACAAGAAGGACCTGAACCTTCTGTGCCACCGGATTTCCTTTCATCGAAAATGCAGTACGCGGAAAGGAAACCGCTTTTCCCGGAAAAACACAAACCCCTGGGAGAGGTTCAGAACCCCGACGGCGCGGGAAACATGCGCGATTCGGACATAGGGATCCGGTTCGGGATCGCTTGGGGATCGCTTCGGGTTCGCATCGGGTTCGCCGCGGGGTTCCGGGTCACAGGTGCAGAAGCATGCGACTGTTGCCCAAGGTGTTCGGCTTCACTCGTTCGAGACCGAGGAACTCGGCGACGCCCTCGTCATAGGAACGGAGGAGCTCGCTGTAGACATCTCCGTCGACCGGGGTCTCGCCGATCTCGACGAAGCCGTGCTTCGCGAAGAAGTCGACTTCGAAGGTCAGGCAGAATACCCGCCGCACCCCGAGCCATCGGGCGGTGTGCAACAACTTGTCCAGCACCTGATGTCCGACGCCGGCTCCCTTGAAGTCGGCGTCGACGGCGAGTGTGCGGACTTCCGCGAGGTCTTCCCACATGACGTGCAGAGCGCCGCAACCGACGACCGTGGCGTCCTCGTCGCGTTCCGCGACCCAGAACTCCTGGATGGACTCGTAAAGGGTCACGGTCGCCTTGTCGAGAAGGATGCCGCGCTGGACGAAAGGATCGACGAGCCGGCGGACCGCGGCGACATCACTGGTGCGGGCCCTGCGTACGGTGACGGCTTTGGCGGAGGCCGCGGAAGCGGCCGGGGAAGCAGACGGCGACATGGGGGGACGCTATCGCTCCTGGCCCTCGGATCCGTCGGCGCCCTTGTCGGACACGGCTTCTTCGGCCTTCGCGGCCCGAGAGGTCTCCGCGGCCTCTTCGGGCGGGGCGGGGAGTGGGTTGTCGCGCTGGACGATACGGATGGCGTCGTTCAGTGCCTCGCGCTGGTCCTGCGACATCATGCCGAAGAAGGCGACGAGGGCGGCGGCGGGGTTGTCGCTCTGGGCCCAGGCCTCGTTCATCAGCGCGGCCGAGTATGCGGCCCGGGTGGAGACCGCCGTATATCGATAGGCGCGGCCGTCGACTTCCCTGCGCACCCAGCCCTTCTGATGGAGATTGTCCATGACGGTCATGACGGTGGTGTAGGCGATGGACCGTTCCTGCTGGAGGTCTTCCAGAACTTCCCGGACGGTCACCGGTCGGTTCCATTGCCAGACGCGCGTCATGACGGCGTCCTCAAGCTCTCCCAATGGACGGGGCACAGTGCCACCTTAGTTCGCAAAGGGTTGGCAAGCGGCTATTTCCGTCGAGAAACGCAACAAAAAGGACGCGCGACCTCGAAAGGTCGCACGTCCCGGTGAGGCGGTGCCTTCGGCGCGGAGCCTAGGAAGTGGCGGCGCCGTTCGTCTGGCGGGTGGCCTCGGCGCGGGCGATCGCGGCGTCGACGGCCGCGTCCTCCTTGGCCTTGTTCGGGCCGCCCTGGCTCTTGACGATCGTGACGACGAGGCCGATGAAGAAGGCGGCCATCACGACGGGGGGCAGGAGCGCGGATACGTAGTCCATGCCGTCCAGAGTAGCTATCCGGCGACCCGCTCCTCGGGCGGGGGCGGGGGTACGGGCCGTCGGCGCGGCGGGAACACCTCGGAGGGCTTGGGCACCGGGCGCTCACCGGGGGTGGGGCCGGACGGCGGGTTCGGCTTCGGCTCGTCGGCCGCCGCACGCCCGCCGGGGAGGGCGAGCAGCCGCGCGCGCGCGATCGCCGCACCGACGGGGACGGCGGGGGCGGTGGAGCCCGTCGCCTGGGAGACCCTGGCGAGCCGGGCGCGGACGGAGCGCTCGGCGAGGATCCGGCAGCGGGCGAGCAGCTCGGCGGCGGCCGGGTTGCCGCGCAGGGCGCGCAGGGCGGCGAGGTCGTCGACCCCGGGGTCGTACCCGGCGCTCAGGGCGTCCCGGAGGAGCCCCAGATAGCCGGTGAGCGACCCGGGGAGGGCCTCGCGGTAGCGGGCCAGGTCGTCGAGGAGGAAGGCGCGCAGCCGGCCGGCCTCGCGTACCGCCTCGTCCACGGATTCGGCCAGGCGCAGGCAGTCCTGGACGTCCTCGTCCTGGAGGGGGGCAGGGTGGAGGGCGATGGCAAGGGCGCGTCGGAGCACACGCAGCTCGTCCGCACTGAATGCCATGCCGCCGCGAGATCCGTATGGCGTGGGCATGGGCCGACGATACGCGCTAATCGGACAATTTTCTCTTAGCGATCATTCCGGCGCGCCGGAATGATCGCTACCGGGCGGCCGGAATGATCACCACCGGGCAGGGCTCCGCCCTCACATCCGGGAGACGTTCCGCTCGTACACCAGCCGCAGGCCGATCAGGGTCAGCCAGGGCTCGTGCTCGTCGATCTCCGCCGACTCGCCGAGGACCATCGGGGCGAGACCGCCCGTGGCGATGACGGTGACGTCGGAGGGGTCGCCCTGCGGGCCGACGAGCTCGCGCTTCATCCGCGCCACCACGCCGTCGACCTGGCCCGCGTAGCCGTAGATGATGCCCGACTGCATGGCCTCGACCGTGTTCTTGCCGATCACGTTCCGCGGGCGGGCCAGCTCGATCTTGCGGAGCATGGCCCCCTTCACGCCCAGCGCCTCGACCGAGATCTCGATGCCCGGCGCGATGGCCCCGCCCGCGTACTCGCCGCGCGCGGTGACCGCGTCGTACGTCGTCGCCGTGCCGAAGTCGACGACGATCGCCGGACCGCCGTACAGCTCGACCGCCGCGGCCGCGTTGATCACGCGGTCCGCGCCGACCTCCTTCGGGTTGTCGGTGATGACCGGGACGCCCGTCTTGACGCCCGGCTCCACCAGGACCGCCGGCACGTCCCCGTAGTACCGGCGGGTCACCTCGCGCAGCTCGTGCAGCACCGAGGGGACCGTCGCGCAGATGGCGATCCCCTCGATGCCGTCGCTCAGCTCGACGCCGAGCAGGGGGTGCATGCCCATGAGGCCCTGGAGCAGGACCGCCATCTCGTCGGCGGTCCTGCGCGGGTCCGTGGAGATCCGCCAGTGCTCGACGATCTCCTCGCCGTCGAAGAGGCCGAGGACCGTGTGCGTGTTGCCGACGTCGATGGTGAGCAGCATCAGGCCCGCACCTCGCGCAGGTCGAGGCCGATGTCGAGGATCGGGGAGGAGTGGGTGAGCCCGCCGACCGCCAGGTAGTCGACACCGGTCGCCGCGTACGCCGCCGCGTTCTCCAGGGTCAGCCGGCCGGAGGACTCCAGGACGGCGCGGCCCGCGACCAGCGCGACGGCCTCCGCGGTCTCGCCGGGGGTGAAGTTGTCGAGCAGGATCAGGTCGGCGCCCGCGTCCAGGACCTCGCCGATCTGGTCCATCGTGTCGACCTCGACCTCGATCGGCACCTCGGGGAACAGCTCCCGTACGGCCTTGAAGGCCTCGGCCACGCCGCCGGCCGCCACCACGTGGTTGTCCTTCACGAGGGCCGCGTCGGAGAGCGACATGCGGTGGTTGACGCCGCCGCCGCAGCGCACCGCGTACTTCTCCAGGGCGCGCAGCCCCGGGGTCGTCTTGCGGGTGTCGCGGACCTTGGCCTTCGTGCCCTCCAGGGCGTCCGCCCACGCGCGCGTGGCGGTGGCGATGCCGGAGAGGCGACACAGGATGTTGAGCGCGCTGCGCTCGCCGGTGAGCAGGTCGCGGGTGCGGGCGGTGACGCTGAGGAGCGTCTGCCCCGCCTCGACGCGCTCGCCGTCCTCGACGTGCCGCTCGACCTCGAACTCGTCCGTGCAGACGATCGACAGGACGGCTTCGGCGACCCGCAGCCCCGCCACGACACCGGCCTCGCGGGCGGTGAAGTCGGCGGTGGCGACGGCCTCCTCGGGGACGGTCGCCACGGTCGTCACGTCCACGCCGCCGTCGAGGTCCTCGGCGATCGCGAGGTGGGCGATGTCCTCGACCTGTACGGGGTCGAGGCCGGCGTCCGCGAGGAGCTCGGCGAGCGCGGGGTCGAGCCCGCACTCGAACTCCTCGCCCTCGCCACAGGCGCAGCCGTCGCCGCAGCCGCCGGCCTCGGGGGCCGCGGAGGGGGCGCTGATCTGGATCAGAGGGACGTCCACGGGCTCGGGACGGGCTTCCTCGGGCGTGGTCACTTACGGCTCCCTGGGGGCGTCGAGGGTCGGGGGGAAGTCGGGGGTGTCGGTGGTGCGGACGTCGAGGGTCCGCTCCGGGGTGAGACGGACGACGAGGTGCCGGTGCCAGGCCGTGTCGTCCCGGTCGGGGTGGTCCTCGCGCCAGTGGCAGCCGCGGGTCTCCTCGCGGCGGCGGGCGGCGGCGACCAGGACCCGGGCGACGCACAGCAGGTTGGTGGTCTCCCAGGACTCCACGCCGGGCTCGGCCGCCTTGGTGTCGTCGCTGCCGCCCGCCAGGGCGTCGCTGTGCAGGGCGTCGAGGGCCTCGGCGGCCTCCCGCAGGCTGCGCTCGGAGCGGAGCACCCCGGCGCCGGCCGTCATGACCCGCTGGATCCGGGTCCGGGCGCCCGCCACCGGCAGCGGCAGGGTCACCGGGGCCGGGTGCGGCACCGGGGCGCCGGGCACGCGCGGGGCGGCGGCCGTGATCTCCTCGGCGATCCGCTCGGCGAAGACCAGGCCCTCCAGGAGCGAGTTCGAGGCGAGCCGGTTGGCGCCGTGGACGCCGGTGCAGGCGACCTCGCCGCACGCGTACAGGCCGGGGACCGTGGTCCGGCCGCGCAGGTCCGTGCGGATGCCGCCGGAGGCGTAGTGCGCGGCGGGGGCGACCGGGATCGGCTCGGTCACCGGGTCGATGCCGTGGAGGCGGCAGGCGGCCAGGATCGTGGGGAAGCGCTCCGCCCACATCTCGGCGCCGAAGTGACGGGCGTCGAGGTACATGTGCTCGGTGCCCTGCTCCTGCATCCGGCGCGTGATCGCCTTGGCGACGATGTCGCGGGGCGCGAGCTCGGCCAGCTCGTGCTGCCCGAGCATGAAGCGGACCCCGTCGGCGTCGACCAGGTGCGCGCCCTCGCCCCTGACCGCCTCGGAGACCAGCGGCTGCTGGCCCTCGGAGTCGGCGCCGAGGAACAGGACCGTCGGGTGGAACTGGACGAACTCCAGGTCGGAGACCTCGGCCCCGGCGCGCAGTGCGAGCGCGACGCCGTCGCCGGTGGAGACCGCCGGGTTGGTGGTGGCGGAGAAGACCTGGCCCATGCCGCCGGTGGCGAGGACCACGGCGGGGGCGTGGACGGCTCCGACGCCGTCGTGCTGGCCCTCGCCCATGACGTGCAGGGTCACCCCGGCCGTACGGCCCTCGGCGTCGGTGAGGAGGTCCAGGACGAGGGCGTGCTCGATGAAGCGCACCCCCCGGTCCCGTATCGCCTCGACCAGGGCGCGGGAGATCTCGGCGCCGGTCGCGTCGCCGCCGGCGTGGGCGATGCGGCGGCGGTGGTGGCCGCCCTCGCGGGTCAGCGCGATCTCGCCGTCGGCGGTCTTGTCGAAGTCGGCGCCGGTCGAGATGAGACGGCGGACGGCGGCGGGGCCGTCGGTGACGAGCAGCCGCACGGCCTCCTCGTCGCAGAGCCCGGCACCGGCGACGAGGGTGTCGTCGAGGTGCTGCTCGGGGGTGTCGCCGTCGCCGAGCGCGGCGGCGATGCCGCCCTGCGCCCAGCGGGTGGAGCCGTCGTCGAGCCGGGCCTTGGTGACGACGACGGTACGGAGCCCGGCGGCGGTGCAGCGCAGGGCGGCGGTGAGGCCCGCGACGCCGGAGCCGACCACGACGACATCGGCGTCGATGGCCCAGCCCGGTGCGGGCGCGTGCAGCCGTATTCCGGTCACTTGGTGGCTCCGAAGGTCAGGGGGATGTTGTCGATGAGGCGCGTGGTCCCCACCCGCGCGGCGACGGCGAGGACCGCCTCGCCGTCGTGGTCGCCGGCGACGTCGGTGAAGTCGGCCGGGTCGACGAGGGCCAGGTAGTCGAGGCTGAGCGGCGGCTCGGCCCTCGCCGCGTCGTCGAGGACGGCGCGGGCGGCGGCCCGGACGGCTTCGGCGGCGCCGCCCTCGGCCGCCTGCGCGACCGCGTGGGCGTCGGCGGCGGCCCGGGCCTCGCCGAGCCGCGAGAGCGCCTCCGCGCGGTTCTCGGCCCGGCCCTGGGCGCCCGGCAGGGAAGCAGCACGCGCGCGCAGTGCCTCCTGGGCGGCGAGCCGCTCGCGGGCGGCGAACAGCGCGCCGGACAGCGCGAGGGCCGTACGGCGCTCCTCGGCCGACAGGTAGCGGTTGCGGCTGGAGAGGGCGAGGCCGTCGGTCTCGCGGACGGTCTCCACGCCGACGATCTCGACCGGGAAGTTCAGGTCCCGGGCCATGCGCCGGATCAGGGCCAGCTGCTGGGCGTCCTTCTGGCCGAAGAAGGCCAGATCGGGCGAGGTGAGGTGGAGGAGCTTGGCGACGACGGTCAGCATGCCGTCGAAGTGACCGGGCCGGGAGGCGCCTTCGAGGCGCTCGCCCATGGGGCCCGCGGTGATCCGGACCTGGGGCTCGCCGCCCGGGTAGACCTCGTCGGCGGAGGGCGCGAAGACGACGCTCGCACCGGCGTCGAAGGCCAGCTCCAGGTCGGCTTCGAGGGTGCGGGGGTAGCGGTCGAGGTCCTCGCCCGCGCCGAACTGGAGCGGGTTGACGAAGACGGTGACGACGACGAAGCCCTTGGCTCCGACGCGCTCGCGGGCGGCGCGGATCAGGGTGGCGTGGCCGTCGTGGAGGGCGCCCATGGTCATGACGACGGCGTTGTGGCCGGGCAGGCCGTGGTGGGCGGCCGCGTACTCCAGGTCCTCCACCGTGGGAACGAGTTCGGCCGGCTCGTGGCGAACCCGCCGGCCGCCGTCGCCGGTCCCGGTGCTCCCGGTGCTCCCGGTGCTGTTGCGGGCGAAGAGGGTCATCGGTCGTCTCCTTGCGGCCCGTCGGCGGCGGGGGTGGGGTCGGCGGCGAGCACGCCCAGGAGGTCCTCGGCCAGCTCGGGCTTGAGCAGGCCGTGCGCGAGCGCCCGGTCGGCGGTCGTGCGGGCCATCGCCAGGTAGCCGGCGACGGTGCCGGGCGCGTGCTTGCGCAGCTCGGCGACGTGGGCGGCGACCGTGCCGGCGTCGCCGCGCGCGACGGGTCCGGTCAGGGCCGCGTCCCCGGACCGCAGGGCGTTGTCCAGGGCCGCGCCGAGGAGGGGGCCCAGCATGCGGTCGGGCGCGGCGACGCCGGCCTTGCGGAGCAGCTCCATCGACTGGGCCACCAGGGTGACCAGGTGGTTCGCGCCGAGGGCCAGGGCCGCGTGGTAGAGCGGGCGGGCGTCCTCGGCGATCCACTCGGGCTCGCCGCCCATCTCGATGACCAGGGCCTCGGCCGCGAGCCGCAGCTCCTCGGGCGCCGTCACCCCGAAGGAGCAGCCGGCCAGCCGCTGGACGTCCACGGCGGTGCCGGTGAAGGTCATGGCGGGGTGCAGGGCGAGCGGGAGGGCGCCGGCCCGGCGGACCGGGTCGAGGACCCGTACGCCGTACCGCCCGGAGGTGTGCACGAGCAGCTGCCCCGGCCGTACGGCTCCGGTGTCGGCGAGGCCCTCGACGAGGCCCGGCAGGGCGTCGTCCGGGACCGTCAGGAGGACCAGGTCGGCGAGGGCGAGGACGCGGGCGGGCTCGACGACCGGGACGTCGGGCAGGAGCTCCGCGGCGCGGCGCCGGGAGCGGTCGGAGACCGCCGAGACGGCGACGGGGCGGTGGCCCGCGAGTCGGAGCGAGGCGGCGAGGGCGGGGCCCACGCGGCCCGCGCCGACGACTCCGACGGTGAGCCGAGCGGGCCGGTCCTCGGGGCGGGGCTCCGGGGCTCGGGGCTCTGGCGCTGTGGGTGCGTTCACGGTGGGGACGGCCTTCCGTTCCAGTCCTCGGCGGGTACCGGACGATTTCTGGTCATGCTACGCCAGCGTTTCGCGCTCCTCCGTGGCTGTCCACAGGGTGTGGGCGGCGGTGTGATGATCGACCCATGGAAGCGGAAATGGTGGGAGATACGGATCCCGTGGACGAGGAAGCGGCCCGGCTGTACCGGGCGAAGCTCTGGGGCGGCGCCGAGCGGAAGCTGTGGGACACCTCCGTCGACGGGACGGTCGGGCGGCGGCTGCGCGAGCTCGCCGACTGGGCGGAGCTCGCCGGCCATGGAGACGCGCCCCTCGACACGTACGGCAACGTGTTGGTGGAGGAGGTCGAGCGGCGCGTGGCCGAGGAGCTCGGGATGCCCGCCGCCGTGTTCTTCCCGACCGGCACGATGGCCCAGCAGGTCGCGCTGCGCTGCTGGGCCGGCCGCACCGGCAGTCCCGTCGTCGCCCTCCACCCGCTCGCCCACCCCGAGGTCCACGAGGGCGGGGCGCTGGGCGCGGTCTCCGGGCTCCGTACGGTCCACCCGACCGACGAGCCGCGGCTGCCGACGGCCCAGGAGGTGCGCGACCACCCGGAGCCCTTCGGGACGCTGATGCTGGAGCTGCCGCTGCGCGACGCCGGCTTCGTCCTGCCGTCCTGGGCGGAGCTGACCGAGGTCGTCGAGGCGGCCCGCGAGCGGGACGCGGTGGTCCACTTCGACGGCGCGCGCCTGTGGGAGTGCACGACGCCTTTCGGCCGCGGGCTCCCGGAGATCGCGGGGCTCGCCGACAGCGTGTACGTCTCGTTCTACAAGTCCCTCGGCGGCCTGTCCGGGGCCGCGCTCGCGGGTCCCGAGGACGTCATGGAGGAGGCACGGGTCTGGCGCCACCGGTACGGCGGGCTCCTCTTCCAGCAGTACCCGGCGGCGCTCGCCGCGCTCCGGGGCCTCGCCGTCGAGCTGCCCCGGCTGCCCTCGTACGTGCACCACGCGCGCGTGGTGGCCGAAGCGCTGCGGGAGGAGCTCGCGGAGGCGGGCGTGGGCTGGTTCCGGGTCCACCCGGAGGTTCCGCACACCCACCAGTTCCAGGTCTGGCTCCCGTACACCGCCGAGGCCCTGACGGCCGCGGCCGTCGCGCAGACCGAGGCCACCGGGACCGCCCTCTTCCGCCGCTGGTTCGCCCCGGGCGCGGGCGGCCCGCCGGGGGTCGCCCTGACGGAGCTGACGGTGACGGCACCCGGCCTGGAGTGGACGGCGGCGGACGTACGGGCGGCGGTACGGGACTTCCTGTCCCGGATCGAGAGCTGAGCGCGCGCGGCCCCGGCCGTCATCCGCCGTACAGGCCCTAGGCGGTGTGCAGCCACCGCCGGAGGGCCGTGCGGAGGGCGCCGTGCGCCGGGCGGCCGGCGACCACCCGCTCGAAGCGGCGCCGGTCGGCGATCGCCCGGAGGACGGCGACGTCGTGGGTGCCCGGCGCGGGCGGCAGGGGCTCGCCGAGTTGCTCGGCGCGGTACGTGTCGAAGAGGTACTGATGCAGCGCGTTCATGACCTCACCGTGCGCCGCGCCCCGGCGTTCCGGCGCGCCGATTGACGGCCCTCGTCAAACGACGCGACACCACCCCCGCCGCACCCCGCACCATGGGGGCGTGAGCGTGACGATCGACATCACCGGACTGCCGCAGGAGCGCATCCTCTTCTGCCCCTCGCCCCTGGCCGAACTGGGCGCCGCCCTGCACGCCCTCTCCGAGCCGGCGCACCACCCGCGGCTCCACGCCTGGACGACCACGACCGCCGCCGCCCTCAAGCCCGAGCTGGCGGACCGGCTCCACGAGGCCGACTTCATGTGGCGCTCCACGCGCTCGGACATCTTCCTGCCGCCGCGGCCCCAGGGGACCCTCGCGGAGGAGCTGGACGACCTCGACCGCATGGACGACGAGAAGTACGTGGGCGCGGCCCTGGAGATCTCCTGCGCCAGCCACTACACGCACGGCGCGCCGTCCCCGCTCGTCGACAAGCGGATGCGCTGCCGCGCCCTCGACCTGGCCGCCGCGCGCGGCCCCCGGCAGGTCGCCTTCGTGGAGCGGATGCTCGCCGACCCGCCCGGCACGCGCGCGTGGATCCGGCGGCTCCTGGAGGACTGCGACGAGGCCTTCTTCGCCGACACCTGGTGCCGCGTCGGCGTGCAGCTCGCCGCCGACGCCCGCCACAAGAACGAGCTGATGCGCCGCAAGGGCCTCGCCGAGGCCGTCACCGCCGCCTCGGCCGCGATGGTCCTGGAGGAGGACGAACAGGGCTCCCGGATCGTCGTCGACAAGCTGATCCAGGGACGGACGAGCGCCGAGGGCTCGGGCGTGACGTTCCTGCCGACCGCCTTCGGCTGGCCGCACCTCTTCGCCCTGCACACCCCCGGCTGGCAGCCGGTCGTCCAGTACCCCGTGGCCACCCGCGACCTCGGCGACGCCGCCGCGACCCAGACGGTCAAGCTGCGTCTGGAGGCGATCGCGCACCCGATGCGGATGCGGCTGTGCCGCAGCCTCGCCCGGGGCTCGTACTCGACGGGCGAGCTGGCCGACGCGTACGGCATCACCGCCCCCGAGGTCTCCCGGCACATGGCGGTCCTGAAGAAGGCCGGCCTCATCACGACCCGGCGCCGCGGCCGGTACGTGCTCCACCAGCTCGACGTGACCATCGTGGCCCGGCTCGGCAGCGACTTCCTGGAGAGCGTGCTGCGCTAGAGCACGAGGGCGCCGAGCCGCGTGGGCGCCCGGCGGCGAGGACCCCGGACCGCGAAGACCTCGGGCTGCGAGAACGCCGGGCCGCGAGGGCGCGAAGGGCGCTACGCGGCGCCGCCGCCGCCCGCGCGGACCAGGCCCGACTCGTACGCCAGGACCACGACCTGGACCCGGTCGCGCAGGCCCAGCTTGGTCAGGATCCGGCCCACGTGGGTCTTGACCGTCGCCTCCGAGAGGACGAGCCGGGCGGCGATCTCGCCGTTCGACAGGCCCTGCGCGACCAGCATCATCACCTCGCGCTCCCGGTCCGTGAGCCGCGCGAGCGCGCTGTCGACGGCCCGCGTCTCCTTGCCCGTCGACGGCAGCATCGGCGAGAAGCGGTCGAGCAGCCGGCGGGTCGTCGAGGGCGCCACCACCGCGTCGCCGCTGTGCACCGAGCGGATCGCGCCCAGCAGCTCCGCCGGCGGCACGTCCTTCAGCATGAAGCCGCTCGCGCCCGCCTTCAGCCCCGAGAACGCGTACTCGTCGAGGTCGAACGTGGTCAGGATCAGGACCTTCGGGGCGTCCGGCTGCGAGCAGATCCGCCGGGTCGTCTCCACCCCGTCCAGCTTCGGCATGCGCACGTCCATCAGGACGACGTCGACCGCCGCGGACCGCAGGACCTCCAGCGCCTCCACGCCGTCACCGGCCTCCGCCACGACCTCCATGTCCGGCTGGGCGGCGAGCACCATGCGGAAACCGGTGCGCAGCAGCACCTGGTCGTCGACGAGCATCACGCGGATGGACATGAGGTCAGTTCCTTAAGGGTCGTCAGCGGGAAGGGCGTCAGCGGCGGCAGAGCCGTCAGTGGGCCGGCTTGAGGGGGAGCAGTGCGCTGATGCGGAAACCGCCGCCGGGACGCGGGCCCGCGTCCAGCGTGCCGCCGACCATGCCGACCCGCTCGCGCATTCCGATCAGACCATGGCCGCGCCCGTCGGCGCCGCCGTCCTCGTACATCTCCTGCGGAGCGCCGCGGCCGTCGTCCTCGACGAGCAGCCCGAGGCCGTCGTCGAAGTAGACCAGCCGGACGCTCGCGCCGACGTCGGGACCGCCGTGCTTGCGCGTGTTGGTGAGGGCCTCCTGCACGATCCGGTACGCGGTGAGCTCGACGCCGCTGGGCAGCGGGCGCGGGCTCCCCTCGATCGCGAAGTCGACGGTGAGGCCGGCGCCGCGGACCTGCTCGACGAGGTCCTCGATCTGGCCCACGTCGGGCTGCGGCACGTACTCGCCGGCCTCCTGGTGCTCGCCGGTGCGCAGGATGCCGAGGAGGCGGCGCATCTCGGCGAGCGCCTGCCGGCCCGTCGTGGAGATCGTCTCCAGGGCCTGCTTGGCGGTCTCCGGGGAGGAGTCCATGACGTAGGCGGCGCCGTCGGCCTGGACCACCATCACCGACACGTTGTGCGCGACGACGTCGTGCAGCTCGCGGGCGATCCGGGCCCGCTCGGCGGCGACCGCGACCTTGGCCTGGGCCTCGCGCTCCCGCTCCAGGCGGGAGGCCCGCTCCTCCAGCTGCGCGAAGTAGGCGCGGCGGGTGCGGAGCGAGTCGCCGAGGACCCAGGCGAGCGCGAACGGCACGGTCATGATGACCGTGAAGAAGATCCGGGCCGCGACGGACTCGATGCCCTCCGTGTTCCATCTCAGCTGCGAGAGCGTGGAGGCGCTGAGTCCGCCGACGAGCGCGAGGCGGGACGCCCAGCGGGGCCCGTCGTGCGCCGCGACCGTGAAGACGATCACGAGCATGGCGAAGTCGGCCATGAACGGCATCAGGCCGAAGGCGAGCTGGACGAGGCCGAGGCCGACGGCGAGGAGCAGCATCTTCTCCGGGGCGCGTCGGCGCAGGGCCACGACCAGGGAGAAGAGGCCGGCGACGACCCCGTACGCGACGGAATGGTGGACCGCCGGGTAGGTCGTCGCCACCCACAGCAGGGAGAACCCGAGGAGGACGACGGCCCAGAAGGTGTCGACGCCCGTCGGGTGTCTGCGGATGAAGTCGTAGAGGCGCTGCACGTCACCCAGAGTAGGGAAGGTCGATAGGTGCAGGGATCAACCGTGGGGTCGATCCTTGGCGACGGGCCCGTACTCCCCGAGGTGGAGACTGGGGCACGTGACGGATGACGTGACGGGTGAGACGTGTCAGTGGCAGGGGTGGCGCGAGGCCACGGAACGGGCGCTGTACGGCCCGGGAGGCTTCTATCGGCGCCCCGAGGGTCCCGCGGGGCACTTCCGCACCTCGGTCCACGCGTCGCCGCTCTTCGCGGGGGCCGTGGCCAGGCTGCTGGGCGAGGTCGCGGAGGAGCTGGGAACGGCCGAGGTCGCGCTGGTGGACGTGGGCGCGGGGCGGGGCGAGCTGCTCACGGCGGTCCTCGCGGCGACCGCGGGGACGGACCTCGCGGTCCGGGCGTACGCGGTCGAGCGTGCCTCCCGCCCGGCGGGGCTCGACCCGCGGATCGTGTGGACGGACCGGCTGCCGGAGCCGGCGAGCGTGCGCGGGCTCCTCTTCGCGAACGAGTGGCTCGACAACGTGCCGGTGGACGTGGCCGAGGCGGACGCGGCGGGTGTCGTCCGGTACGTGGAGGTCCGCGCGGACGGTACGGAGCGGCTCGGGGCGCCCGTCGCGGGCCCGGACGCGGAGTGGCTGGCCCGCTGGTGGCCGCTGCGCGAGCCCGGCGCGCGGGCCGAGATCGGGCGGCCCCGGGACGAGGCGTGGGCGGCGGCGGTGGGCTCGCTCGCGGCGGGCCGCGCGGTGGCCGTCGACTACGCGCACGTACGGGACTCCCGGCCGCCCTTCGGCACGCTGACCGGCTTCCGGGCCGGCCGCGAGGTGCCGCCGGTCCCGGACGGCAGCTGCGACCTGACGGCCCACGTGGCCCTGGACGCGTGCGCGGAGGCGGTCGGGGGGGCCGGCGCGGAAGCAGGCGGGAAGGCCGGCAGGAGGACCGGCGCGGAGGCAGACGCCGAGGCAGGCGGGGGGACCGGCGCGGAAGCAGGCGGGAAGGCCGGCGGGCGGACCGCCACGGAGGCAGGCGCCGGGGCCGGCGGGGGTGCCGTCGTCGAGGTGGTCACCCAGCGGGAGGCCCTGCGCCGGCTCGGGGTGTCCGGGGAGCGGCCGCCGCTGTCGCTGGCCTCGACCGATCCCGCCGGCTACGTCCGCGCGCTCGCCTCCGCCGGCGAGGCCGCCGAGCTGACCGCCCGCGGCGGCCTGGGCGATTTCCACTGGCTGACCCGACGGGTCCCGCCCGCCGCCGGGTGACCCGTGGGGCGGCGGATACGGGGCGGGGGATACTGTCCCGCATGACGGAGACGACGGTCGGAATCGGCGGCGCGGCGGAGAGCACCGACATGGTGCTGAACATCGGACCGCAGCATCCCTCGACCCATGGTGTGCTCCGCCTCCGGCTCGTGCTCGACGGCGAGGTGGTCCGGCAGGCCGAGCCGGTGATCGGCTACATGCACCGCGGCGCCGAGAAGCTCTTCGAGGCGCGGGACTACCGGCAGATCATCATGCTGGCCAACCGTCACGACTGGCTCTCCGCCTTCTCCAACGAGCTCGGGGTCGTCATGGCCGTCGAGCGGATGCTGGGCATGGAGGTCCCCGAGCGGGCCGTGTGGACCCGTACGCTCCTCGCCGAGCTGAACCGGGTCCTCAACCACCTCATGTTCCTCGGCTCGTACCCCCTCGAACTGGGCGGGATCACCCCGGTCTTCCACGCCTTCCGGGAGCGCGAGGAGCTCCAGGCCGTGATGGAGGAGGTCTCCGGCGGCCGGATGCACTACATGTTCAACCGGGTCGGCGGCCTCAAGGAGGACCTGCCCGCGGGCTGGCTGGGGCGGGCGCGGCAGGCCGTCGCGGACGTGCGGTCGCGGATGGACGTGTACGACCGGCTGGTCCTCGGCAACGAGATCTTCCGGGGCCGTACGCGCGGGGTCGGCGTCCTGTCGCAGGCCGCGGTCCACGCGTACGGGGTGTCCGGGCCGATCGCCCGCGCCTCGGGCGTCGACTTCGACCTGCGCCGTGACGAGCCGTACCTCGCCTACGGGGAGCTCCAGGACACCCTGCGGGTCGCCGTGCGCGAGGAGGGCGACTGCCTGGCCCGCTTCGAGTGCCTGCTCGACCAGACGCACAATTCCCTGGACCTGGCGGACGCCTGCCTGGACCGGATGGCCGAGCTGCCGCAGGGCCCGATCAACCAGCGGCTGCCGAAGGTGCTGAAGGCGCCGGAGGGGCACACGTACGCCTGGACCGAGAACCCGCTCGGCGTCAACGGCTACTACCTGGTGTCCAAGGGCGAGAAGACGCCGTACCGGCTGAAGCTCCGCTCGGCGTCGTTCAACAACATCCAGGCGCTGGTCGAGCTGCTGCCGGGGACGCTCGTCGCCGACATGGTGGCGATCCTCGGCTCGCTGTTCTTCGTCGTCGGCGACATCGACAAGTAGGCCGCCCGCCCGCTCCTGGGATCAGGGGTGGCGCATCACGACGAAGTCGCGCTGCTCCTTGCCGGGGCGGCTGCGGTCCACGACCGTCCAGCCCCAGCGCGTGTACCGGTCCGTCAGTTCCGGGACGTCGAGGGTCATGAGCAGGGCCGGCCCGGGCGGCCCGGCCGCGAGCAGCCCGTCGTGGAGGGCGCGGCCGATGCCCTGGCCCTGGCTGCCGGGGCCGACGACCAGCTCGGCGAGTTCGAAGACGGGCTCGTCGCCGGAGAGGGCGGTATCGGTCCATCCGGCCGCGAAGCCGAGCAGGGCGGCGCCGGTGCCGTCGGAGTCACCGGCGCCACCGGAACCGTCGGTGTCATCGCCGTCGAGAGCGGCCACCGCGCGGAAGTCGTCCCTCCGCGCGGCGCTGTCGAGCAGCCGGTCCACGGTCCGTACGGCGCCGAGCGGGGGCTCGTGCCAGGGGGATCCGCCGAAGGCCTGGGCGCACAGGGCGATCAGTTCGTCGCGGCGCCGGGCCGCCTCGGCCGCGGGGAGCGGAGCGAGCCGGTACGTCACGAGCTGACTGCGCCCCGCAGTTCGGCCACGTCGATCTGCTCGGTCTCGTCGTGCGCGGTCAGGTCGATGACCTCGCCGATCGCCCGGGGCGGCGCCGGTGCCGGGAGCGGGGCGAGCGGGACGAGGAACGGGGTCTCGGCGGCCAGGGCCTCTTCGAGGACCTCCTCGCCCACGACGTCGGCGAGGTCCGTGTGCTGTACGGCCTCGATGGCCGCGGCCACCTTCTGCGCACCGAAGAAGTCGAAACCGCCCTCGGGGCGCGGGACGGGCCTGCGGGCCGCGTACGGGACGATCGCCGCGGCGGCCTGGACGGCGGGCAGGGGCGCGATCCCGGTGGGCGCGACAGGCAGGGGCGCGGAGGCGTCGGACGTCACCGCGGACTCCGACGAGGGTGCGGCGGGCCCGGCGGGCAGGGCCGCCTGTGCGGGGGAGGGCCCGAGGGCGGGGGCGGCCGTACGGCTGTGCTGCTCGGTCCCGGCGGCCGCCGCGTGCTTCCCCTGCGGCTCCTCCGTCTCGCGGGCGCGCTCGGCGAGGTCCCGCGCGCGGGCCGCCGCCGCGGTGCGACGGGCGTGCTGGGCGGCGGCGTTGCGCGGGAGGTCCTTGAGGGCCTGCGCGGCGCGGCGGTACGCCTCCGGGGTGGGCGTGGACCCGGCGGCGGGCAGGGCCTTCGCCCCGGTGCCGGCCTCGGCGTTCGCGCCGGCCGTGCCGTTCGCTCCGGCCGCGCCGGTCGCTTCCAGGGCGAGGACGCGGCGGCCCTCAAGGGCGCTGGCCCGCTCGGTCTCCGCGGTGGCGTACCGGCGGAGGAGGTCGGCGTGCTCGCTTCGCAGCCCGGCGAGTTCGACGCGCTTGGCGCGGAGCTTGGCGTCGAGCCGGGTCCGCAGGCCGCGGGACTCCTCCAGGTCGGACTCCAGCTCGGCGACCCGCTCCTCGGCCTTCCACTGGTCGGCGGTGCGGGCCCGGTTCAGCTCGGCGACCCGGGCGCCGGCGCTCCGGTCCCAATGGCGCATGAGGACGGCACCGGTGACGGCCGCCGCGGCGGCGGCGACCGCGAGCAGCCGCACGACGAGCAGATCGCCGGGCAGCCAGGCGACCGCGGCGCACACGACCGCGGCGCCTGCGACCGCGGAGGGCGGCAGCAACTTGTGCAGAGGCGGGGAATGGCGGTGGCGTCCACGTGGCATGGCCTGAAATTTACCGTGCGTAGGCGCCATGTGGGGTGTCGGCCCGGCAATCTCTTGGCCACTTCTCGCCACAAGAAGTGGCGATGAACCGTTCCGGTTCCGTTTCGAGCCGACTCCCCCCGCCTTGGACCTACTTGTTGAGCAGCCCCTTCGTCGTCAGATACTCCTTCGCGACGTCCTCGGGCTTGGCCCGCTCGGCGTCCACCTTGCGGTTGAGTTCGGCGAGATCCGCTGTGGTCAGCACCTTGGTGATCTTGTCGAGGGCGGTCGCTATCTCGGGGGCGCCGGCGTCCTTGGCGTTGACCACGGGCAGCACGTTGTCGGCGTTCTGGAGCTTCTTGTCGTCCTCCAGGAAGACGAGGCCGAAGCTGTCGATCGTGGCGTCCGTGGTGGTCGTCAGGACCAGCTGGTCCACCCCGTCCTTGACGGCCTGCTTGGCCTGCGGGGTCCCGACGCCCTTGGGATCGATGCCGGCCACGTCGATCCCGTACGCCTTCTTCAGACCGGGCGCGCAGAACGGCCGTACCGCGCATTCGTCACCGGCCGCGATCTTCACCTTGAGCTTCGAGCGGCCGAGATCGGAAAGGGTCTTCAGCTTGTTCTTCTCGGCGAATTCCTTGGTCACCGCGAAGGCGTTCTGATCGACCGCCTCACCGACCGCGAGAACCTTGAGGCCGCGCGGTTCGGCGAGCTTCCGCAGCGCCTCCACCGTGGCGGTCGCGTCACCGGAAGCGACCGGCTTGTCCTCGGGCGCCTTCGGGCCGTTCACCTTCGCGTTGAGGAATTCCGCGATCGTCGCCGCATATTCCGGTACGACGTCGATCTCGCCGCTCTCCAGAGAGGGCTCGTACAGCTCGCGATTCTTCACGGTGGTGACGGATACGGAGTATCCGGCGGCCCGCAGCGACTGGGCGTACAGCTCGGCGAGCACCTTCGCCTCGGTGAAGGCGGCCGCGCCCACGACCAGCGAGCCCTTCTCCCCGGCCGCGGGCGCGTCACCGGCGCTGCCGGACTTCTTCTCGCCCCCCTCCAGGCTTTCACCACCGCACGCGGCGAGCGCGACGGCCAGCGCCGTCGTCCCCAGCACCGCACCCGCGATACGCGAGACCCTGTTCACAAGACCACCCATCTCATTCATCGGCTTCAGTAGGTCGTTCAGTCATTCGATGCGCGCGCACGCGACGGGCCCGCCAGGAGCCGGTCCGCTCCCGCGAGCACCGCCTCCACCAGGAGGGCGAGCAGGGCCACGAGCACGGCGCCCGCGACCACCTGCGCGGTGTCGTAGAGGGCGAAGCCGGCCGTGATGATCCGGCCCAGGCCGCCCTGGCCGACCATGGCCGCGACCGTCGCCGTGGCGATCACCTGCACCGCCGCCGAGCGCACCCCGGTCATCACCACCGGCCGCGCCAGCGGCAGTTCGACGCGCAGGAAGAGCTGGCCACCCGTCATCCCCATGCCCCGCGCGGCCCGCACCGCGGCCCGGTCGACCTCCCGCATCCCCACGTACGCGTTGGTGAGGAGCGGCGGTATCGCGAACAGCACCAGGGCGACGACGGTCGGCACATAGCCGGCGTTCCGCAGGGGCGAGACCATGAACAGCGCGAGGACCGCGAAGACGGGGACCGCCCGTCCCACGTTGGACACGTTCACCGCGAGCGCCCCGCCCCGGCCGAGATGACCGAGCCACAGCCCGAGCGGCAGCGCGATCGCCGAGGCGATCAGCAGGGCCGCCCCGCTCACGTACACGTGCTCGGCGAGGCGCTGCCCGATGCCCTCCTCGCCGGTCCAGTGCGCGCCGGTGGTGAGCCAGGTCCAGGCGTCCGTCACGATGCCCATCTCACGCACCCCCCGGCGCGGTCCGTATCCGGGCCCACGGCGTCAGGAGCCGCTGGAGGCCGAGGAGCAGCAGGTCGGCGGTGACGGCGAGCAGCACGCACAGCACGGAGGCGGCGAGCACCTGCGCCTTGAAGAAGGTCGGCAGCGCGTCCTCGATGAGATTGCCGAGCCCGCCGCGGCCGACGACCGAGCCGACCGTCGTCAGGGCGATCGTGGAGACCGTCGCCATGCGTATACCGGCCATCAGCACCGGCAGCGCCAGCGGCAGTTCGACCTCCCACAGCAGCCGCCACGAGCCGTACCCCATGCCCCGGGCGGCCTCGCGCGTCTCGGCCGGGACGGCGTCGAGCCCCGCCAGGGTGTTCCGCACGAGGATCGTCAGCGCGTACAGCACGAGGCCGGTCACGACGAGCGCGGCCGAGAGCCCGAAGACGGGCAGGAGCAGCGAGAACATCGCGAGCGACGGCACCGTGTAGAGCAGGGTCGTCAGTCCGAGGACCGGGCCCGCGAAGCGCGGTCTGGCCCGCACGAGGAGTGCCAGCGGCACCGCGACGAGCAGCGCGAGGAGCACGGACACGACCGTGATTCCCACATGCTGGAGGGTCGCCTCCGTCAGTTCCTCGCTGCGCGTGCGGAGATACTCCCCGCATATCCAGTCGTTGGTGACCAGACAGTTCGGCGTGCTCATCCGCCCCTCCCCCCGGGTCGTCCGCCCGCCCCGAACGTATGTCTGACGACCCTAACCCCCGCCACCGACAATCACCGGGATCCGCCACAATGCGGCAACACGCCCTTCACACACCCCCGGTGTCCAGGGGTAAGAATGGGGAACCATGATCCGGTTCGAGAACGTGACCAAGCGGTACGAGGACGGCACCACCGCCGTGGACGACCTCTCCTTCGAGGTCGCCGAGGGCGAACTCGTCACCCTGGTGGGGCCGTCGGGCTGCGGCAAGACGACCACGATGATGATGGTCAACCGGCTCGTCGAACCGACCTCAGGCCGTGTCCTCGTCGACGGCCGCGACATCGCCGGCGTCGACCCGGTCGCCCTGCGCCGCAAGATCGGCTACGTCATCCAGCAGGTCGGGCTCTTCCCCCACCGCACGGTCCTCGACAACACCGCGACCGTCCCCGCCCTCCTCGGCTGGAAGAAGGCCGCCGCACGCGCGCGTGCCGCCGAACTCCTCGACCTCGTCGGCCTCGACCCGGCCGTCTACGGCTCCCGCTACCCCGCCCAGCTCTCCGGCGGCCAGCGCCAGCGCGTCGGCGTCGCCCGCGCCCTCGCCGCCGACCCGCCCGTCCTCCTCATGGACGAGCCCTTCGGCGCCGTCGACCCCGTCGTCCGCGAGCGCCTCCAGAACGAGTTCCTCGCGCTCCAGGCCACCGTCCGCAAGACCGTCCTCCTCGTCACCCACGACATCGAGGAGGCCGTCCGCATGGGCGACCGCATGGCCGTCTACGGGCAGGGCCGCATCGAACAGTTCGACACCCCGGCCACCGTGCTCGGCTCCCCCGCCACCCCGTACGTCGCGGACTTCGTCGGCAGCGACCGCGGGCTCAAGCGGCTCGCCGTCACACCCGTCACCGAGGCCGACCTCGACCCGCTCCCGAAGGACGCGGGCGTGGACGGGGACGGCGCCCCCGACCCCGTAACTCTCGGGTCCTCCCTCAAGGACGCCCTCGCCGTGCTGCTCCAGCACGACACCGGCCGGCTCACCGTGACCGGCGCCGACGGCCGCCCGCTCGGCGTCCTCACCCCGGAGGGAGTCCACAGCGCCCTGCGCCGGGCCACCGCGGAGTCCACGGTGTCCAAGGCGTCCTCGGAGTCCACGGAGGCCTCGGAGTCCACGGCATCCCAGGTGTCCAAGGCGTCCAAGGCGTCCACGGAGTAGGCGTCAGGCCGCGCTGAGCCGCCCCGCCATCCAGACAAGACCCGGCGGGATCTCCCGGTTCCACGTGTTGAAGTTGTGGCCGCCGCTCTCCAGCGTGATCGACGAGACCCGCGCCGGGCTCTTCACCTTCTTCACGAAGTCGAGCGTCCCCTTCAGGTTCCCCTCGCCCTGCTTCGACGTCGTCACCAGGAACGACGACTTCCCCCGCGGCAGGTGGTCCAGGCTCCACAGCAGGTCCCCCCGCTTCCGCAGCCGGTCGTCGCCGTGGAAGAGGTCGCCCGTCGTCACGTCCTCCGCCGCCCGGTAGTACGCCGAGAAACCCGCCCCCGCCGCGTACCGGTCCGGGTGGTGCAGCGCGATCTTCAGCGCGCAGTACCCGCCCGTCGAGTTCCCCATGAAGCCCCAGTTCCGGGGCTTCGTCCCCACCCGGTACGTCTCCGACACCGCCTTCGGCAGGTCCTCCGCGAAGAAGGTCTCCGTCTGCGGGCCCCCGGGGATGTCCACGCACTCGGTGTCCCGCGGCGGCGCCACCGTCGGACGCAGCATCACCAGGATCATCGGCTGCATCTTCCCGGCCTTCACCTGCGTGTACGCCGTCCTCGGGTACTTCAGCCCCTTGATCAGGTTCTCCGCCGTGCCCGGGTACCCCGTGAGGACCACCGCCGCCGGGAACGTGCTCTTCGCGTACCGCGCCTGGAAGTACTCCGGCGGCAGGTAGACGTAGGCCGGCGAGACGATCCCCGACCGGTCCCCCGCGACGACGACCTTCTGTATCTGGCCGCCGACGTCCGGCCGGGACCCGCCCGGCACGTTCAGCCCCTGCTTCTCGACCACCCGCACGTCCTTCGAGCCGGCCGCGTGGTCGACGACCACCCCCATGTCCTGCTCCTGCCCGAACAGGTCCGCCCAGGATCCGTAGAAGAGGAAGGACCGGTTCGCCGCGAGACCCACCGCCGCGAACAGCGCCACCTGGGTCACGAACAGCAACCCCACCCGCCCCAGGACCGCACGCCACCCGCGCCGCGCCAGGCGCGGCCACAGCCAGACCGTGGCGAGGAACAGCAGCACGGCCAGCACCACGGCCAGCAGAAGAACTTTGTTGCTGGTGAGCCCCATGAGACGACCGAGCCTTCTTTCCAAGAATTTCCTGTGAACCGATGAACCCGGCCCCGCACCACCCCGTCATAGAGGTCGCACAGCCGGTACGGCCCGCCGAACGCGCCGCAGGGCCCGGCCGGAGTCAGAGACCCCTCGCAGGACCACGGGAAGTACGGGAAGCCATGTCTGTCACGGTAGATGGGGACAAATCGCGATTGGTTCCGGTTCGTGTACGCCGGATTCTCCGCGGACCCCGCCCCGAGAAGGTCCCCGCCCTCGTCGGCACGGCCTGCACCCTCGGCGGCCTCATCGACATCGCCGCCGGAGTCTTCCCCCGCTTCCGCGCCAGCCGCATGCACGCCGTCGCCGAGATCCTCCCCGGCACCCTCGGCCACCTCTCCGCCGCCCTCTCCCTCAGCGCCGGCGTCCTCCTCCTGCTCCTCGCCCACGGCCTCAAGCGCCACAAGCGCCGCGCCTGGCGCGCCGCCGTCGTGCTCCTCCCCGTCGGCGCCGCCGCCCAGTTCGTCTGGCGCCACTCCGTCATCGGCGCCCTCTTCTCCCTCGCCCTCCTCGCCCTCCTGCTGCGCCACCGCGACGAGTTCGCCGCCCTCCCCGACCCGCGCAGCCGCTGGCGGGCCCTCGCCAACTTCGTCGTCATGGGCGCCGGATCCATCGCCCTCGGCCTCGTCATCGTCAGCGCCCACCCCCGCCGCGTCGTCGGCGACCCCAGCCTCACCGACCGCCTCGAACACGTCCTGTACGGACTCCTCGGCGTCGAAGGCCCCGTCGCCTACACCCGCGGCGTCGACTGGACCGTCGGCTACTCCCTCGGCGCCCTCGGCATGCTCACCGCCCTCACCACCATCTACCTCGCCTTCCGCCCCGAGCACCCCGCCGCCCGCCTCACCGCCGACGACGAGACCCGACTCCGCGCCCTCCTCGACCAGCACGGCGGCCGCGACTCCCTCGGCCACTTCGCCCTCCGCCACGACAAGGGCGTCGTCTTCTCCCCCAGCGGCAAGGCCGCCGTCTGCTACCGCGTCCTCTCCGGCGTGATGCTCGCCAGCGGCGACCCCATCGGCGACGTCGAAGCCTGGCCCGGCGCCATCGAACGCTTCATGGACGAGGCCAAGGCCCACTCCTGGACCCCCGCCGTCATGGGCTGCTCCGAGACCGGCGGCCAGGTCTGGACCCGCGAGACCGGCCTCGACGCCCTCGAACTCGGCGACGAGGCGATCGTCGACGTCGCCGACTTCTCCCTCGCCGGCCGCGCCATGCGCAACGTCCGCCAGATGGTCAAGCGCATCGAACGCAACGGCTACACCACCCAGGTCCGCCGCGTCCGCGACCTCGACGACGAGGAACTGGAACGAGTCCGCCGCGCCGCCGCCGACTGGCGCGGCACCGACACCGAACGCGGCTTCTCCATGGCCCTCGGCCGCATCGGCGCCCCCGGCGACGGAGACGCCGTCATAGCGACCGCCCACAAGAGCGACGCCGGCGAGGACCCCCACTCCCCCTACGGCGACCTCAAAGCGATCATCCACTTCGTGCCCTGGGGCCCCGACGGCATGTCGCTCGAACTCATGCGCCGCGACCGCTCCGCCGACCCCGGCATGAACGAACTCCTCATCGTCGCCGCCCTCCAGGCCTCCCCCGCCCTCGGCATCGACCGCGTCTCCCTCAACTTCGCGATGTTCCGCTCCGCCCTCGCCCGCGGCGAGAAGATCGGCGCCGGACCCGTCCTCCGCGTCTGGCGCGGACTCCTCGTCTTCCTCTCCCGCTGGTTCCAGATCGAGTCGCTCTACAAGTTCAACGCCAAGTTCCGGCCCCGCTGGGAACCCCGCTTCGTCGTCTACCGCAACAGCCGCGACCTGCCCCGCATCGGCCTCGCCGCCATGCGCGCCGAAGGATTCGTCACCGTCTCCCTCCCCCGGCTCTTCCCCCGCCGACGCCCCGCCCCGACCCCCAGGCCCTGCGCCCACATCGTCACCGCGTCCCCGCCCGCCTCCGCCCCCGCACGCTCCACGGCCTCCGCCCCCGCGCCCTCGACCGCGCCCGCGTCCGTCGCACGCGAGGTCCACGCGGCCTGATGCCACCCCTGGGCCCTACGCTGGACACATGAGTACGACGATCGACCGGGGCACGGCCCAGGGCCTGCCGGAGTGGGACCGCTGCGCGGTCATGGGCGTGGTCAACGTGACCCCCGACTCCTTCTCCGACGGCGGCCGCTGGTTCGACACCACGGCCGCCGTCAAACACGGCCTCGACCTCGTCGCCCAGGGCGCCGACCTCGTCGACGTCGGCGGCGAGTCCACCCGCCCCGGCGCCAGCCGCGTCGACGAGGAGGAAGAACTCCGCCGCGTCGTCCCCGTCGTCCGCGGACTCGCCGCCGAAGGCGTCACCGTCTCCGTCGACACCATGCGCGCCGCCGTCGCCGCCCGCGCCGTCGAGGCCGGAGCCGTCCTCGTCAACGACGTCAGCGGCGGACTCGCCGACCCCGGCATGGTCCCCGCCGTCGCCGCCGCCGAAGTCCCCTTCGTCGTCATGCACTGGCGCGGCTTCAGCCAGGACATGAACAGCCTCGCCGTGTACGACGACGTCGTCGCCGAGGTCGTCGCCGAACTCCGCACCCGCCTGGAGGCCGTCATCGACGGCGGCATCGCCCCCGAGCGCATCGTCGTCGACCCCGGCCTCGGCTTCGCCAAGCTCGCCCCCCACGACCTGGCCCTCGTCGCCCACCTCCCCGAGCTCCGCGCCCTCGGCCGGCCCCTCCTCGTCGCCGCCTCCCGCAAGCGCTTCCTCGGCCACGTCCTCACCCGCGACGGCGCCACCCCGCCCCCCGCCCGCGAGCGCGACGCCGCCACCGCCGCCGTCTCCGCCATCGCCGCCCACGAGGGCGCGTGGGCCGTCCGCGTCCACGAGGTCAGGGCCACCGCCGACGCCGTACGCGTCGCCAGGGCCGTCGAGGGAGCCGCGTGAGCCGCACCCCGGGAACGGGCCGCGCCGCCGACGAGGCGGCCGTCGAAGCCGCCAACACCGCCTTCTACGAGGCGATGGAGACCGGCGACTTCGAGGGCGTCTCCGCCCTCTGGCTCGACGACGGGGCCACCCCCATCACCTGCGTCCACCCCGGCTGGCCCGTCCTCACCGGCCGCGGCGAGGTGCTCCGCTCGTACGCCCTGATCATGGCGAACACGGAGTACATCCAGTTCTTCCTCACCGACCTCAGGATCTCCCTGGCCGGCGCCACCGCCGTCGTCACGTGCACCGAGAACATCCTCAGCGGCGGACCCGCCGAAGACGGCGCCGAGCTCGGCCCGCTCGTCGGCCAGCTCGTCGTCGCCACCAATGTGTTCCGCAGCACACCGGACGGCTGGAAGATCTGGTCCCACCACGCCTCGCCCGTCCTCACCGAGACCGACGGAACGGACACCGAGCCCCCCGGAATCGACGGCACGGAACCCCCGTCCTGACCCGCCACGGCCCCTCGTCCCGGCCCGCCGCGGACCCCCGTCCCGCCCCTCTCATGGCCCCGAGGGCAAGCGCTGTCGGTCCCCGCAGGTAGATTCGAAGTGGACACCCGGCCGTCCGCAACCGGCTGCGTGGCCACCCGAACTACGACAGCAGGAGTGATTCGCGTGGATCGTGTCGCGCTGCGCGGCCTCAAGGCCCGAGGCCACCACGGCGTCTTCCCCAAGGAGCGCGAGGAGGGCCAGACCTTCATCGTGGACCTGGTCCTCGGCCTGGACACCCGCCCGGCGGCCGCCGACGACGACCTGGCGAAGACCGTGCACTACGGCATCGTCGCCGAGGAAGTCGTCGACGTCGTCCAGGGCGAGCCCGTCGACCTCATCGAGACCCTGGCCGAGCGCATCGCCCAGCAGTGCCTCAGCCACGCCGGGGTACAGGAGGTGGAAGTCGTCGTCCACAAGCCGGACGCACCCATCACCGTGCCCTTCGACGACGTGACCATCACGATCACCCGGAGCCGACGATGAAGCCGACGCAGAGCGACCCCACCGTCCAGCCCGTACCGGCGTCCGTCGTCGCCACCGTCGACGCGGCCGACACGACCCTGTCCAACCCCCGCTGGGCCGTCCTCGCCCTCGGCGCCAACCTCGGCAACCGCCTGGAGACCCTCCAGGGGGCCGTCGACGCCCTCGCGGACACCCCGGGCCTCCGGGTCAAGGCCGTCTCCCCCGTGTACGAGACGGAGCCCTGGGGCGTCGAGCCCGGCAGCCAGCCCTCGTACCTCAACGCCGTCACGCTCGTGAAGACGACCCTGCCGCCCTCCTCCCTCCTGGAGCGGGCACACGCCGTCGAGGAGGCCTTCCACCGCGTCCGCGAGGAGCGCTGGGGCTCCCGCACCATCGACGTCGACATCATCACGTACGCGGACGTGGTCTCCGAGGACCCCGTCCTCACCCTCCCGCACCCCCGCGCCCACGAGCGGGCCTTCGTCCTCGCCCCCTGGCACGACGTGGACCCCGCCGCCCAGCTCCCCGGCCGCGGCCCGGTCGCCGAACTGCTCGCCGCCCTCGGCAGCGAAGGCGTCACGCCCCGTGTCGACCTGGAACTCCGTCTGCCCGAGTAGTCGTTACGCTTCGTGGCAGACCGCCCACGACCACGACCGACGACACGCGAAGGACATCCGGTGAAACAACTGCGGCTGAAGGTGCTCACCGGACTGTTCCTCGTGGCGGGCATCCTCTCCTGGGGCGGCGCCCGCCTGTGGGACTCCGTCGGCACCCTCCCCAGCGTGCCGATCGCCGCACCGATCGTCCTCGCCGTGATCGCGGTCGTCCTCACCGCGACCGCCCTCTCGATCCGGTCCCGCCTCAAGGCCCAGCGCGAGCGCCGCCCAGGCGCCAAGGGCGTCGAGCCCCTGATGGCGGCCCGCGCGGTGGTCTTCGGCCAGGCGAGCGCCCTGGTAGCCGCCCTCGTCGCCGGCATGTACGGCGGCACGGGCGTCTTCCTCCTCGGCTCCCTGGACGTCCCGGCCCGCCGCGACCAGGCCCTCTACGCCGCCCTCGCGGTCGCCGCGGGCATCGCCGTCATCGCCGCGGCCCTCTTCCTGGAACGCGTCTGCAAACTCCCGGAAGACCCGGACGACAACGGCGAAGGCCCGGGCAAGGCCCGGGCCTGAGGCTCAGCGACACAGTTCGTCGAGATCGTCGGAGAAGGTCCCGAACTCCGCCCGGGCCTCGGCGACGATCTCCCGGGCGGCTCGCCGCGGGGTATTCGCGTGCTGCTCGGCGAGCTCAGCCAGGGCCGGGTCCGGGCGCGGCTCCCGCTCTGGGTACAGAGCGGCCTCCATCGGCCCGAAGCCGTCGGCCAGTACCCACAGGAAGTCGGACAGATTCCCGGCGACCACGCCCCGCTCGCCCTCCGACCCCATGAACACCACGGGCTGCTCGTCGAGGGGCCGCCCCGGCCTCACACACCAGAGCGCGGCGAGACCACCCGTCCCGTCCTGACCGAAAACGCGATAGGCGCCCCCGTCGAGCGCGTGATTTCCGGTCCAGTGCCGGAGCCAGTCCGTCGTCTCCTCGACTGAGTCGAAGACGTCGTACGGCTCGAAGTCGACGCCCTCGCCCTCGTCGCCGTAGAAGAACTCCACTCGGGCGACATCGGCCAGCGCGGGGGGAAAACGGCGGTCGTCGCAGATCGTCTCCATCATCCGCGCAGGCTAGCCGTCCGCACCGACATCGCCCGGCCCCCGGGCTCCGCGCGGGACTACCAGGCCTCGCGTACGAGGTGCCCGTTCGGTTGCCGTCCAGCGTCCACATCACGTCGCCAGGAGCCACACTCTTCGCCTGGGCGCACCCCCCGAGCAGATTCACCAGCTGCTTGCTCGCAAGCCCGTACCCCATACCGGTCCCCCTCGATCAGCGATCAACCTCACCGATCCGGACGGTATGGGGCACTCTCGGCAGACCGCTACTAGCGAGCCAATATCAGGGACATTGCCTCAGCGCGTGTAGTAGCGTCACGAAGTTGGCCACGTACCGCCGAGGTGGTCGTCTTGGCGCCCGGCTTGCGGATGCCTCGTACCGACATGCACATGTGCTCGGCTTCGATCACGACGATCGCGCCACGGGCGTCGAGGATCCGCATCAGCGAATCGGCGATCTGCGTGGTGAGTCGTTCCTGCACCTGCGGACGGCGAGCGAAGACGTCGACGAGGCGTGCCAGCTTCGACAGCCCTGTGATCTTGCCCGAATCGGCCGGGATGTAGCCGATGTGAGCCACCCCGTGGAACGGCAGGAGGTGGTGCTCGCAGTGACTAACGATTTCGATGTCCTTCACAAGGACCATCTCGTCGTGTCCGAGATCGAACGTCGTGGTCAGAACGTCCTCGGGCTTCTGCCACAGCCCGGCGAACATCTCCCTGTACGCCCGCGCCACCCGCGCCGGCGTCTCCCTCAGGCCCTCGCGGTCCGGGTCCTCGCCGACCGCGATGAGGAGCTCTCGTACGGCGTTCTCGGCGCGCTTCTCGTCGAACTCGCCGATCCTGCCCTCGCCGTCCAGCGTCACCGGGTCGGTCATCTCTTTGCCTCGTTCCGTCTCTGAAGTGCGCGAAATGCCGCGCCCCCACAGGCTAAAACCTGTGGGGGCGCGGCAGCCATTCCGGGTGGGGACCGTCAGTCCTCGGGGGTTTCCACCGGGGCGATGTCGATGCCCTTGGTGGTGTCCACGGGGGCCGACGAGCCGTTCGCCGTGCCGTTCGCGCTGTTCGTCAGGGCGAGCTCCTTGGGGGAGAGCACCGGCGGACGCGTGGACGGGGTGCGGCGGGAGGAGCCGGTCCAGGCCGGGCGGGCCGGGCGCTTGACGATGGGGGCGAAGATCTCGGCGATCTCCTCCTTGCCCAGCGTCTCCTTCTCCAGCAGGGCGAGGACCAGGTTGTCGAGAAGGTCACGGTTCTCGACGAGGATCTCCCAGGCCTCGTTGTGCGCGGTCTCGATGAGCTTCTTGACCTCTTCGTCGACCAGCGCCGCGACCTCTTCCGAGTAGTCCCGCGGGTGCGACATCTCGCGACCGAGGAACGGCTCCGTGTTGTCGCCGCCGAACTTGATCGCGCCGAGACGCTCGGTCATGCCGTACTGCGTGACCATCGCGCGGGCCGTGGCCGTGGCCTTCTCGATGTCGTTCGCCGCGCCCGTGGTCGGGTCGTGGAAGACGAGCTCCTCGGCCGCGCGCCCGCCCAGCATGTAGGCGAGCTGGTCGAGCATCTCGTTGCGCGTGGTCGAGTACTTGTCCTCTTCCGGGAGCACCATCGTGTAGCCCAGGGCACGGCCGCGGGACAGGATGGTGATCTTGTGGACGGGGTCGGAGTTCGGCGAGGCCGCCGCGACCAGGGCGTGACCGCCCTCGTGGTACGCGGTGATCTTCTTCTCCCGGTCCGACATGATCCGGGTCCGCTTCTGCGGGCCCGCGACCACGCGGTCGATCGCCTCGTCGAGCGCGCTGTTGTCGATCAGCTTCTGATCGCCGCGAGCGGTGAGGAGCGCCGCCTCGTTGAGGACGTTGGAGAGGTCCGCACCGGTGAAGCCGGGGGTGCGTCGGGCGACGGCGCCGAGGTCGACGTCCGGCGCGACCGGCTTGCCCTTCTGGTGGACCTTGAGGATCTCCAGACGGCCCTGCATGTCCGGTCGGTCGACGGCGATCTGCCGGTCGAAGCGGCCCGGGCGCAGGAGGGCGGGGTCGAGGATGTCGGGACGGTTCGTGGCGGCGATCAGGATGACGCCGCCCTTGACGTCGAAGCCGTCCATCTCGACGAGCAGCTGGTTGAGCGTCTGCTCGCGCTCGTCGTGACCGCCGCCGAGGCCAGCGCCGCGGTGGCGTCCGACGGCGTCGATCTCGTCGACGAAGACGATGGCGGGCGCGTTGGCCTTGGCCTGCTCGAAGAGGTCACGGACACGGGAGGCGCCGACACCGACGAACATCTCGACGAAGTCGGAGCCGGAGATCGAGTAGAACGGCACCCCGGCCTCGCCGGCGACGGCGCGCGCGAGGAGCGTCTTGCCGGTTCCGGGCGGGCCGTAGAGCAGGACGCCCTTCGGGATCTTCGCGCCGACGGCCTGGAACTTCGCGGGCTCCTGGAGGAATTCCTTGATCTCGTGGAGTTCCTCGACGGCCTCGTCCGAGCCGGCGACGTCGGCGAAGGTGGTCTTGGGCGTGTCCTTGGTGATGAGCTTCGCCTTGGACTTGCCGAACTGCATGACGCGGGAGCCGCCGCCCTGCATCTGGTTCATCAGGAAGAGGAAGACGACCACGATGAGGACGAAGGGGAGGAGGGAGAGCAGGATCGAGACGAAGGGCGACTGCTTCGTCGGGGAGACGGTGTAGCCCTTCTCGATCTGCCCGGCCTCGAACTTCTCCTGCAGCTTGTCGGCGACGTCGACGCCCTGGGAGCCGATGTAGCTGGCCTGGACCTTGCTGCTGTTGTCGATCTTCTGACCGTCGACGAGCTCGATCTTGATGATCTGCTCGTCACCGGTGGTGACCTTTGCCTGCTTGACCTGGTTCTTGTCGATCGCCTGGACGACCTTGCCGGTGTCCACCGTCTTGTAGCCCTCGGACGAGCCGACGACCTGCATCAGCACGACCACGGCGAGGACGGCCAGCACGATCCACATGACCGGCCCACGGAAGTATCGCTTCACGTCCATCCATACGGAGCGAGAACGCCCCGTCCCTCCTGCCCGTAGGAAAATGCTGCTGTGAGAGCTGCATGAGTGCTGCTATGTGAAAAAGCTGTTCTTCGGACGGTACCTCAGCATCGTCGCCCGCGACCGCCTTCCCGTGGTTCAACGGGGGGAAGGCGGTGCGGGTTCCCCGTCCGGCCGGGTGTTGCGCCGGGTGTTCAGCCGCCGTAGACGTGCGGGGCGAGCGTGCCGACGAACGGCAGGTTCCGGTACTTCTCCGCGTAGTCGAGGCCGTAGCCGACGACGAACTCGTTGGGGATGTCGAAGCCGATCCACTTGACGTCGATCGCGACCTTGGCGGCCTCCGGCTTCCGCAGGAGGGTGCAGACCTCCAGGGAGGCGGGCTCGCGGGAGCCGAGGTTCGACAGCAGCCAGGACAGGGTCAGGCCGGAGTCGATGATGTCCTCGACGATCAGGACGTGCTTGCCCTTGATGTCGGTGTCGAGGTCCTTGAGGATCCTGACGACGCCGGAGGACTGGGTGCCGGCGCCGTAGGAGGAGACGGCCATCCAGTCCATGGTGACGGGGGTGGACAGGGCGCGAGCCAGGTCCGCCATCACCATCACCGCGCCCTTGAGGACGCCGACGATGAGCAGGTCCTTGCCCGCGTATTCCGCGTCGATCTTCGCGGCCAGCTCTGCCAGCTTGGCGTCGATCTCTTCCTTGGTGATGAGCACCGACTGGAGGTCGGTGCCCATGTCCTTCTCGTTCACCCGGGTCACTTTCGTTGCAGCGTGCGTCAGCCTTGCCGGATGACCAGTCTGCCACCCTGGCGGCGGGCTTCGACTCGTCCGGGCAGGTTGATGGCCCCTTGGCCGCGCCAGCCGGTGATGAGGCGGTCGACTTCCTCGATGTGGCGGGCGAAGAGGGAGCCCGCGGGGGCGCCCTCGGCGATGACGGCGCGGCGCAGGACGCGGCGGCGTACGGCGGAGGGCAGGCCGAAGAGCTTGGCGCACTCGAGGGCGCCCGCCTCGTCGCGTACGGAGGTCTCGGCGTCGGCTGCCCAGGTGTCGAGGGCGTCGGCGTCGTCCCGGGAGAGCTGGGCCGTCCGGGCGAGGGCTTCGACGACGCCCTTGCCGAGGGCCTTCTCCAGGGCGGGGAGGCCTTCGTGGCGGAGCCGGGAGCGGGTGTACGCGGGGTCGCTGTTGTGGGGGTCGTCCCAGACGGCGAGTTCCTGTGCGATGCAGGCCTTGCGGACGGTCTGGCGGTCGAGGTGGAGGAAGGGGCGCCGGTAGCGGCCGGCGGCGCCGGAGACGGCGGCCATGCCGGAGAGGGAGCGGATGCCGGAGCCGCGGGCGAGGCCGAGGAGGACGGTCTCCGCCTGGTCGTCGCGGGTGTGGCCGAGGAGGATCGCGGCGGCTCCGTGGCGCTCGGCGGCGGCGTCGAGGGCGGTGTAGCGCGCGTCGCGGGCCGCGGCCTCGGGTCCGCCTTCGCGGCCGACGGTGACGGTGACGGCCTCGACGGGGGTGAGGCCGAGGGCGGTCATGCGTCCGGCGACCTCGGCGGCCCGGGTGTCGGAGCCGTCCTGGAGGCCGTGGTCGACGGTGATGCCGCCGCCTCGTACGGGGAGTTTGCGGGTCTCGAAGGCGAGTGCGGAGGCGAGCGCCATCGAGTCGGCGCCTCCGGAACAGGCGACGAGGACGAGGGGTTCGCGTCCGTCGTGCGCGGTGGTGGGGTCGGTCTGGTGCTCGGTGAGGACGTCGTGGAGTACGCGGCGGACCGCCAGGCGTATCGCCGCGACCGCAGGATGGGGACCCATGTCCGGTGCCCTTCGTGATGGGGTGGGGTGCCTCGGTCGGAGTCTTAACGGTCGGAAAGGGGGTTTCGGTCACTCAGAGTGCGTCGATGGTGACAGAAACCCGGCCGTTACCCGAGCATTGCACGCCTCACCCCATGCCCAGGGTCCCTCGGATGGGTGATTGGCGGGTTGTTCTCCCGTGTTCCTGCGCCGTCCGGCGCACCTGTCTCAGGAGTCTGCCTTACGGTGCACCCTCGCGATCCAGTCGGCGGGGGCGGCGATCTCGGCCTTGGTGGGGAGCGTGTTGGGGGAGGTCCACACGCGGTTGAAGCCGTCCATGCCGACCTGGTCGACGACGGCGCGAACGAAGCGCTCGCCGTCCCGGTACTGGCGGAGTTTGGCGTCGAGGCCGAGGAGCTTGCGGAGGGCGAGGTCGAGGCGGGAGGCGCCGCGGGCGCGCCGCTGCTGGAACTTCTCGCGGATCTCGTCGACGGAGGGGACGACCTGGGGGCCGACGCCGTCCATGACGTAGTCGGCGTGGCCTTCGAGCAGGGACATGACGGCGGTGAGGCGGCCGAGGATCTCGCGCTGCTCGGGGGTCTGGACGATCTCGACGAGGGAGGGGGAGGGTTCGCCCGCCTCGCCCTCGGGGCGGCCGCCGACGAGGGCCTGGGCGGCTTCGCGGAGGCGTTCGACGACGGTGCCGGGGTCGACCTCGGTGGCGGCGAGGAAGGACTGGATCTCGCCCTGGAGGTGGTCGCGGAGCCAGGGGACGGCGGTGAACTGGGTGCGGTGGGTCTCTTCGTGGAGGCAGACCCAGAGGCGGAAGTCGTGCGGTGAGACGTCGAGTTCGCGTTCGACGTGGACGATGTTGGGGGCGACGAGGAGGAGCCGTCCGCCGCCGTTGCCGCCTGCGGGGAGTTCGCGGGTGGCGGGGGCGAAGGTCTCGTACTGGCCGAGGATGCGGGAGGCGAGGAAGGACAGGAGCATGCCGAGCTCGACGCCGGTGACCTTGCCGCCGACCGCGCCGAGGACGGCGTTTCCGGGGGTGGTCGAGCGGCGTTCCTGCATCTTGCCGAGGAGCGGGGTGAGGAGTTCGCGGAAGCCGGCGACGTTGGCCTTGATCCAGCCGGCGCGGTCGACGACGAGGACGGGGGTGTCGTGGACGTCGGCGCCCTCGGGGAGCATCCGGGTGTAGGCGCGGACGTGTTGCTCGGAGGCTTTGGCGTGCTTGCGGAGTTCGGCGACGACCTCGCGGGCCTCGTCGCGGCTGACTTCGGGTCCGGGCCGCACGAGGCGGGTCGCGGTCGCGACCGCGAGGTTCCAGTCGACCATCCCGGATGTGCCTGCGCCACCGATGCTCGTCATGCGTCAACCGTACGGTCTCGGCGCCCGATCGGTGAGGGTTCCGGGCGGGGCTGTCGGTGGTGGGGCGGGGGTGTTCCGGGGGTCAGCCCTGTCCGGCGAGGGCCGCGGAGAGTCGGTCGAGGGCGGGCTGTGCTTCGTACGGGGAGAGGGTGCGGCCGGCGAGGAACGCGAAGGCGAGGAGTCGTCCGTCGGCGGTGACGACGGTGCCGGCGAGGGTGTTGACGCCCGTGAGGGTGCCGGTCTTGGCGCGGACGAGTCCGGCGCCCGCGGTGGCGGGCGCGGTGTCGAAGCGGCCGGCGAGGGTGCCGGTGAAGCCGCCGACGGGCAGGCCGGTGAGGACCGGGCGGAGGGCGGGGCGTGCCGGGTCGGCCGCGCGGGTGAGGAGGGTGGTGAGGAGGGCGGCGGAGACGCGGTCGCGGCGGTCGAGTCCGCTGCCGTCGGCGAAGCGGGCGCCGGCGAGGGGGAGGCCGAGTTCGGCGAGCTCGTCCCGTACGGCCTTCCCCGCGCCCTCGAAGCTGGCGGGCTGCTTGCGGGCGAGGGCGGTCTGGCGGGCGAGGGCCTCGGCGAGGTCGTTGTCGCTGTGGGTGAGGGTGCGCTCGGCGAGGTCGGCGAGGGGTGCGGAGTGCGTACGGGCGAGGGGGGCGGCGGTCTTCGCGGCCGCGGTCTTCGCGGCGGCAGTCTTCGCGGCGGCGGGGGTGCCGGGGGCCTTGGTGGGTCCTCCGGGGGCCTTGGCGGGCTCTCCGGTGGTCTTGCCGGGCTCTCCGGTGGACGTGGCGGGTCCTCCGGTGGACCTGCTGGGTTCTCCGGTGGACCTGGTGGGTTCTCCGGTGACCTTGACGCCGGCGGCCGTGAGGAGGCCGGCGAAGGCCCTGGCGGTGTCGCCTGCCGGGTCGGCGGTGCGGGGCGCGGGGCCGCTGCCGCTCCTGTCGAGGCGTCCCTCGCTGGTCATGAGGGCGGTGACGGGGGCGATGTTCTCGTTGGGGCCGATGGGGTGGAGCTCGGGTCCCTGGTAGAGGCTCGTGTCGTAGGCGAGGCGTACGGAAGTGTGGCCGCGGGCCTTGAGGGCGCGGGCGGTGTCGGCGGCGAGGCGCCCCAGGCGGGCCGGGTCGAGGGTGGGGTCGCCGCCGCCCGTGAGGGTGACGGTGCGGCCGTCGGCGGAGGCGGTGACGGTGGTGGCGATGCGGTGGTCGGGGCCGAGGGCGGAGAGCGCGGCGGCGACGGTGGCGATCTTGACGGTGGAGGCGGGTGTCATGGGGGTGCCCGCGCCTTCGCCGTACAGCTGGGTGCCCGTGGCGGTGTCGACGACGGAGGCCGTGCGGAGCGGGCCGAGGCCGGGGTCGGCGAGGAGCGGTACGAGGGTGGCGGCGAGGTCCGCGGGGCGGCCGGCGGGGCGCTCGGCGGCGGCCGGGGCGTGGAGCGCGGGGAGGACGCCGGGGGCGCTGGGGGCGGGCGCGGGGCGGCGGGGCGCGGCGGGGGCCGGGGGCGGGGGCGGGGCGTGATGCGCGCCACCCGTTACGGGGGCGGCGGCGCGGGCCCGCTCGGCCGTACGCTGACCGGAGTCCCACGGGCCGGCCGTGGTCACCGCCACGGCGGCCAGGGCCAGACCGAGGGCGGCGGAGCCCGCCGTGAGCTGCCACATCCTCGGCTCCGGCATGAGATGACCAGCCCCTTTCGCGATCACGGTCGTCCGTGAGGGACACTTAATCACCGCGCGTCGTCGCGAGCATTCACTTGTGTTGATTCAGGAGGAGCCACCCGTGGAGTTCGACGTTCTCATCGAGATCCCGAAGGGATCGAGGAACAAGTACGAGGTCGACCACGAGACGGGTCGCATCCGCCTGGACCGTCGCCTGTTCACGTCGACGGCCTACCCGACCGACTACGGCTACGTCGAGAACACCCTGGGTGAGGACGGCGACCCGCTGGACGCGCTCGTCATCCTCGACGAGCCGACCTTCCCGGGCTGCCTGATCAAGTGCCGCGTCATCGGCATGTTCCGCATGACGGACGAGGCGGGCGGCGACGACAAGCTGCTGTGCGTCCCGGCCACGGACCCGCGCATGGAGCACCTGCGGGACATCCACCACGTCTCCGAGTTCGACCGCCTGGAGATCCAGCACTTCTTCGAGGTCTACAAGGACCTGGAGCCGGGCAAGTCGGTCGAGGGTGCCGACTGGGTCGGTCGCGCCGAGGCCGAGGAAGAGATCGAGAAGTCCTACGCGCGCGCCAAGGAGCAGGGCGGCCACTGAGGCCCCGCTCTTCTGAGCTTCCGGTCTTCTGATCGTGTGACAGGCGGTGCACCTCTTCGGGGTGTGCCGCCTTTCGCACATCCGTCGCACACTCATACTGGAAGCCACCGTTCCCTAGGCAGTGAGGCGGACAGAGTGGTGGCGGAGCCGGACGGCTCGAAGGGTGCTGCGGACGATGCTCCGGAGGACCGGAAGCCGCAGTCGGACGAGGCACGGAGCGCGTTCGTCCCGCCGGCCGGGGTCGAGCAGCCCGCGCCGCCGGAGGAGGAGCATCCGACCTCCGAGTTCGCGCTTCCGCCGGGGCTGACGGCCGAGCCGCCGGCCGAGCAGGAGGGTTCGGCGTTCGCGACGCCGGCGACGTACTCGGCGAAGAACTCGCCGCCGGCGTTCACCCCGGCGTACGGGCTGCCCCTGGTGCGGCTGCCGCAGAACGCGCCGTGGCAGGACCGGATGCGGACGATGCTGCGGCTGCCGGTGCACGAGCGGCCGATGCCGGAGGCGCCCGGCAAGGAGGACGAGGCGGGGCCCTCGGTGCCGCGCGTGCTCGACCTGACGCTGCGCATCGGCGAGCTGCTGCTCGCGGGCGGGGAGGGCGCGGAGGACGTCGAGGCGGCGATGTTCGTGATCTGCCGCTCGTACGGTCTTGACCGGGTCGAGCCGACGGTGACGTTCACCCTGTTGTCCGTCACGTACCAGCCGTCGCTCGTGGACGCCCCGATCACGGCGAACCGGACGGTACGGCGGCGGGGCACGGACTACACGCGGCTCGCGGCGGTCTACACGCTGCTCGCCGACATCAACGCGCGGGCGCACGAGGTGACGCCCGAGGAGGCGTACCGGCGGCTCGCGGAGATACGGCGGAACCGGCATCCGTATCCGGGGTGGGTCCTCACGGCGGCGGCGGGCGTGCTGGCCGGTGCGGCCTCGGTGCTGCTCGGCGGTGGCCTGACGGTCTTCCTGGTGGCGGCGCTGGGCGCGGTGCTGGGCGACCGGCTGGCGTGGCTGTGCGCGGGGCGCGGGCTGCCGGAGTTCTACCAGTTCCTGGTGGCGGCGATGCCGCCGGCGGCGATGGGTGTGCTCCTGACGCTGCTGCACGCGGAGCTGCGGCCGTCGGCGGTGATCACCGGTGGGCTGTTCGCGCTGATCCCGGGGCGGGCGCTCGTGGCGGCCGTGCAGGACGGTCTGACGGGTTTCTACATCACGGCCTCGGCGCGGCTCCTGGAGGTCGCGTACTTCTTCGTCGCGATCGTGGTGGGTGTGCTGTCCGTGCTGTACATCGCCGTGCAGTTCGACGCGCAGCTGAACCCCGAGGGGGCGCTGCGGGCGGTGGAGCGGCCGGTGACGCAGATCCTGGCGTCGATGGTGCTGTGCGCGACCTTCGCGATCCTGTTGCAGCAGTCGCGGGAGACGGTGCTCTTCGCGACGCTGAACGGCGGGGTGGCGTGGGTGATCTACGCGTCGATCGCGGTGACCGCGCAGGGGTCCACGGTGATGGCGACGGCCGTGGCGGCGGGTCTGGTGGGGCTCTTCGGGCAGCTGATCGCCCGGTATCACCACACGTCGTCGCTGCCGTACGTGACGGCGGCGATCGGCCCGCTGCTGCCCGGTTCCGCGACGTACTTCGGGGTGCTCGCGATCGCCCAGAACAATCTGGACCAGGGCTTCGCCTCGCTGGCGAAGGCGGCGGCCCTGGCGCTGGCGATCGCGATCGGCGTGAACCTGGGAGGCGAGCTGGCGCGCCTCTTCATGCAGGCCCCCGGTGCGGCGTCGGCCCGTCGGGCCGCGAAGCGCACCAGGGGCTTCTAGAAGCTTCCCGGGTCTCTAGCGCTTGGCGTGGCGGCCGCGGGAGGACGGGGGGTTGGGGGTGCCGGGGGCGTCGTGTCCGGTGCCGTGGCCGCCCTGGTCGCCGTTGGCCTTGGCCTTCTTGGACTGGGAGCGGGCCCGGAGGTACTCGATGACGATCGGGACGACGGAGATCAGGACGATCCCGACGAGGATCATCTCGATGTGCTTGTGGACGAAGTCGATCTTGCCGAGGGAGGCGCCGAGCAGGGTGACGCCCGCGCCCCACAGCAGGCCGCCGATGATGTTGAACGTGATGAACTGGCGGTAGTTCATCCGGCTGACGCCGGCGATGATCGGCGTGAACGTCCGCACGATGGGGACGAAGCGGGCCAGGATCAGCGACTTCGGGCCGTGCTTCTCGAAGAACTCGTGCGCCTTCTCGATGTTCTCCTGCTTGAAGAGCTTGGAGTTGGGGCGCGTGAAGAGCGCCGGGCCCACCTTCCGGCCGAAGAGATAGCCGACCTGGTCGCCGATGACCGCCGCGGCCACGATCAGCGTGCACATCAGCCACAGCGGCATGTCCAGCTTGCCGGTCGTGATCAGCAGGCCGGTGGTGAAGAGCAGCGAGTCGCCGGGCAGGAAGAACCCGATGAGAAGGCCGGACTCGGCGAAGACGATGGCCAGGACACCGATCGGACCAAAGGTCTGAATCAGATAGTCCGGGTCCAGCCAGCTCGGTCCGAGGGCAAGCGTGTTCACGGGTTCCGGGCTCCTGCGGTCGGTGGGGGCTTGGGGGGACGGCTCGCCCCAAGCTATCAACGTGGACGGGACGCGACCGGTTCCACCTGGCTCCCACGGGATGCGGAGCGTGCCGGCGGGCCCGAGGGTGGGAGGCCAGGAGGTGCATGCCGCATGGGCATCGAGGAGTACGGAGGCGGCCAGGGGCCGCACCCAGACGTGCTGGTCGTGACGACGAACGACGTGCCGGGCTTCGAGGTCCGGCAGGTCATCGGTGAGGTCTTCGGGCTCACCGTGCGCTCGCGCCATCTGGGCAGCCAGATCGGCGCGGGGCTGAAGTCGATGATCGGCGGTGAGCTGAAGGGTCTGACGAAGACGCTGGTGCAGACCCGCAACCAGGCGATGGAACGGCTGGTGGAACAGGCCCAGGCACGCGGCGCGAACGCCGTGTTGATGTTCCGCTTCGACGTGACGGAGGCGGCGGACGTGGGCACGGAGGTGTGCGCCTACGGCACGGCCGTGGTGATCGCGCCCCGCGCCTGAGCCGGCGGGACCGGCGGGACCGGCGGGACCGGCGGGGGCGGGGCAGGACCGGCGGGACCGGCGAGGGCGGCGGGACCGGCCCGCGGGCTCGGGCACCGCCGCCCCCGCGGGTCAGGCCGCCAGGCGCCGGGCGTTCGCCCGGACGGCGGCACGCAGGTGCTCGGGCAGGCCGGGGTGGATCGCGTCGTAGAAGGCGTGGAAGTTCTCGTCGGCGACGTACATCTCGGCGAGCTGCTCGTGGGTCTTCGGGTGGCACTCGAAGAACCAGGTGGTGAGGTGGGTGCGGTGGGCCTCGGCGAGGTCCATGGCCTCCTCGGACCCGGGGTCCACGCCCCGGGCCATGAGGGCGCTGTAGGCGGCGCCCCAGGCGTCCACCTCGTCCTTCATGCGCTGCCAGTCCTCCTTGGTGTACTCGGCGGCGCGGGCCTGGGCCAGCTCGTGCGAGTGGGTGCCGCCCCAGCGGCGGGCGGACTCCTCCGCGTACCGCTCGGGGTCCTTGTCCCCGAAGACCTCGAACTTCTCCTCGGGAGTGAGGTTGATGCCCATCTTCTTCGCCTCCATGGCGTGCTCGACGGCCGCCGCCATCCTCCGTAGCTCCCCGATCCGCGCGGTCAGCAGCGCGTGCTGCCGCCGCAGGTGCTCCTGCGGGTCGGCGTGCGGGTCGTCGAGGAGGGCGGCGACCTCTTCGAGGGGAAAGCCGAGCTCCCGGTAGAACAGGATCTGCTGGAGTCTGTCGAGGTCCGCGTCGTCGTAGCGGCGGTGGCCCGCCGTGCTGCGGCCGCTCGGGGAGAGCAGTCCGATCGCGTCGTAGTGGTGCAGGGTGCGCACCGTGACCCCGGCGAAGCCGGCGACCTGTCCCACGGAGTAGCCCATCGGCCGTCCGCCCCTTTCTCTGTCGGTACGCGTGTCAGCCTCGGGCCTGACGTGACGTGAGGTGCAAGCCCTCACGAGCCGGTTCCGGGCGAATCTCGGGATGTTATGCGGCTTTTGCTCACTTATGGTGGGGCGGTGGCTTCTGATCATGTTCCACCCACGCCGTCGCCCTCCCCCGCGAAGGCCCCCCGCCTGGTCCAGCTGCGGCAGATCCCGCCCGCGCTCGCGATCGGCGTCGGGTCGAGCCTGGTGCTCCTGGGGATCAGCGCCCTCGCGGACGAGTTCAAGGACGTGCTCTGGAACGACCTGCCGGACGCCCTCGGCATCGGCGGCTACTCCTCGCTCTGGATCATCGTCATGCTCACGGCGACCGGTATCGCCGTGGGCCTCGTCGTCTGGAAGGTGCCGGGACACGCCGGCCCCGACCCGGCCTCCGGCGGTCTCGGCGGGACACCGCTCTCCCCCGGGGTGGTGCCGGGCCTGCTGCTCGCGGCCACCCTCGCGCTGGCCGGCGGAGTCAGCCTCGGCCCCGAGAACCCGATCATCACCGCCAACATCGCCCTCACCTACTGGCTCGGCCGCAAGGCGGCCCCCACGGTGCCCGCCGCCGCCTGGGTCGCCCTCGCCTCGGCCGCCACCATCGGCGCCCTCTTCGGTACGCCGGTGGCCGCCGCCCTCGCCATCTCCGAGGCCCTGGCGGGGGAGCCGGGCCGCGGCTCCCTCTGGGACCGGTTGTTCGCGCCGCTCGTCGCCGCCGGCGCCGGCGCGATGACCGCGGAGCTGCTCGCCGAGCCGACCTTCGACATGGGGCTGCCGCCGCTGACCGACCCCGGCTGGGCCGACCTCCTCGCCGCCCTGACCATCGCCTCCGCCGCGGCCGTCTTCGGCCTCGCCTCCTGCTACCTCTTCCCCTACCTCCACGCCGCCTTCGGCCGGCTGCGGCACCCGATGCTGATGCTTCCCCTCGGCGGTCTCGTCCTCGGCCTCCTGGGCGCCTTCGGCGGGCAGCTGACCCTCTTCAAGGGCCTGGAGCAGGTCAAGGAGCTCACCACCTCGATCGGCAGCTGGTCCTCCGGCGAGCTGGCCAAGCTGGCCGTGGTCAAACTCTTCGCCCTCCTCATCGCCGCCTCCTGCGGCTTCCGGGGCGGCCGCATCTTCCCCGCCGTCTTCATCGGGACCGCCTTCGGGCTGCTCGCCCAGGCGCTCGTCCCCGAGGTCCACCCCGCCGTCGCCGTCTCCTCCGCGGTCCTCGGCGTCCTGCTCGCCACCACCCGACTGGGCTGGATCAGCCTCTTCACCGGGGCCATCCTCGCCCCCTCCCCCGCGATGCTCGCCGTGCTCTGCCTGGCCTCCCTCCCGGCCTGGCTGATCGTCAGCGGACGCCCCCAGCTCGAACTCGACGAACACGGCGCCCCCCTGCACTGACCCCTATCCCCACCCGGACAGAAGGAGCCCCCCATGCCGCTGCACCAGGGTCCCGACCCCTCCTCGCCCCAGCACGAGCGCCGGCTCGCGCTCAACCCCTTCTTCGGGGAGGCCGACCCGATCGGCGGCATGACCGAGGCCCCGCCGCGCCACCGGCTGCCCGACGGTCCGCTGCCCCCGATGAGCGCCTATCAGATCGTCCACGACGAGCTGATGCTCGACGGCAACTCCCGGCTCAACCTCGCCACCTTCGTCACCACCTGGATGGAGCCCCAGGCGGGGGTCCTCATGGCCGAGTGCCGCGACAAGAACATGATCGACAAGGACGAGTACCCGCGCACCGCCGAACTGGAGCGCCGCTGCGTCGCCATGCTCGCCGACCTGTGGAACGCCCCGGACCCGGCCACCGCCGTCGGCTGCTCCACCACCGGCTCCAGCGAGGCCTGCATGCTCGCCGGCATGGCACTCAAGCGCCGCTGGTCCAAGAGGAACGCCGACCGCTACGCGAACGGCGCCCGGCCCAACCTGGTGATGGGCGTCAACGTCCAGGTCTGCTGGGAGAAGTTCTGCAACTTCTGGGAGGTCGAGGCCCGGCTCGTCCCCATGGAGGGCGACCGCTTCCACCTCGACGCCGAGTCCGCCGCAGCGCTCTGCGACGAGAACACCATCGGCGTCGTCGCCGTCCTCGGCTCCACCTTCGACGGCTCCTACGAGCCGGTCGCCGAGATCTGCGCCGCCCTGGACGCCCTCCAGGAACGCACCGGCCTCGACATCCCCGTCCACGTCGACGGCGCCTCGGGTGCCATGATCGCCCCCTTCCTCGACGAGGACCTGGTGTGGGACTTCCGCCTCCCCCGCGTCTCCTCGATCAACACCTCCGGTCACAAGTACGGCCTGGTCTACCCGGGCGTCGGCTGGGCGCTGTGGCGCTCGCCCGCCGAACTCCCCGAGGACCTCGTCTTCCGGGTCAACTACCTCGGCGGCGACATGCCCACCTTCGCCCTCAACTTCTCCCGGCCGGGCGCCCAGGTCGTCGCGCAGTACTACACCTTCCTGAGGCTCGGCCGCGAGGGCTACCGGGTGGTGCAGCAGACCTCCCGGGACGTGGCCCGGGGCCTCGCCGAACGCATCGAGGCCATGGGCGACTTCCGGCTCCTCACCCGCGGCGACCAACTGCCCGTCTTCGCCTTCACCACCGCGCCCGACGTCACGTCCTTCGACGTCTTCGACGTCTCCCGGCGGCTGCGCGAACAAGGCTGGCTGGTCCCCGCCTACACCTTCCCCGCCCACCGCGAGGACCTCTCCGTCCTCCGCGTGGTCTGCCGCAACGGCTTCTCGACCGACCTCGCCGAACTGTTCGTCGAGGACCTGAAGCGCCTGCTGCCCGAACTGCGGAACCAGCCCCACCCGTTCACCCACGACAAGGGCACGGCGACCTCGTTCCACCACTGAGCCACCGGGCGCCCGGCCCTTCAGGAGCCCCCAGGGCCCCTCAGGGGCCGCTCGCCGCCTTCGGGTTCCCGCCTCCGCGCCGCTACTTTCCGAGCCGCCCGAACCTCCGTACGGCCAGCGGGAAGAAGACCGCGAGCAGCACCAGCGGCCACACCACCGCCGCCGCGACGTGCCCCGGTTCGCCGCCCGGATTGCCGAAGAGTTCACGGACCGCCGTCGCGGTCGCCGACATCGGGTTCCACTCCACGACCGTGCCGAGCCAGCCCGGCATCGAGTCCGGGGAGGCGAACGCGTTGGAGAGGAAGCCGACCGGCCAGACCAGGATCTGCACCGCCTGCACCAGCTCCGCCCGCCCCGCGACCAGGGCGAGGAAGATCCCGATCCACAGCATCGCGAACCGCAGGAGGAGCAGCAGTCCCCACGCCCCCAGAGTGCTGCCGAGTCCGCCGTGCGCCCGCCAGCCGATCGCGTACCCCACGCCGACCATCACGAGCAGCCCGGCCGCCGACTGGAGCATGTCGGCGGCCGCCCGCCCCACCAGCACCGCCCCGTCGGTCATCGGCATCGACCGGAACCGGTCGATCACGCCCTTGTTCAGGTCCTGCGTCACCGCCGTCATGGTGCCTTCGAGGCCGAAGACCATGGTCAGCGTGAGCATCCCGGGCACCAGGTAGTCGACGTAGTCGCCGTCGACGGTCCGCCCGCCGCCGACGAGGTACCCGAACATCAGCAGCATCATCACCGGGAACACGAGCCCGACCAGGACCTGGACGGGCTGCCGCGCCCAGTGGGCCAGTTCGCGGCGGGTCATCGTCCAGCAGTCGCTCACCACGTACGCGGCGCTCATACCGCCACCTCCTTCCGGGGGGACGATTCCCCGCCCGTCAGTCGCAGGAAGGCCTCGTCCAGCGTCGGCCGTCGCAGCGCGATGTCCTCCGCCTCGATCCCCGCCTCCCCGAGGGCCCGGACGGTCTCGGCGAGCGAGGCCATCCGGTCCGTCACCGGCACGCTGAGGAGCCGCCGGTCGGCGTCCACGCTCACCTCGGCCCGGGACGCCGGCAGCAGCCCGGCCGCCTCGTCGAGCCGCGCCGCGTCCCGTACGACGACGTCGATGCGGTCGGCGCCGACCCGCGCCTTGAGCTCGTCGGCCGTGCCGTCGGCGACGACCCGCCCCCGGTCCACGACCGAGATCCGGTCGGCGAGCCGGTCGGCCTCCTCCAGGTACTGCGTCGTCAGCAGGACCGTCGTGCCCCCGCCGACCAGGGAGCGCACCGACTCCCACACCTCGCCGCGGCCGCGCGGGTCGAGCCCGGTCGTCGGCTCGTCGAGGAACAGCACCTCGGGTTCGGTGATCAGCGAGGCGGCCAGGTCGAGCCGGCGCCGCATGCCGCCGCTGTACTGCTTGACGGGCTTGCGGCCGGTGTCCGTGAGGCCGAAGCGCTCCAGGAGCTCGTCGGCCCGCGCCCCGGCGCCGCGCGCGCCCAGGTGGTGGAGCCTGCCGAACATCTCCAGGTTCTGCCGGCCGCCCAGCTCCTCGTCGAGCGCGGCGTGCTGCCCGAGCAGCCCGATCCGCCGGCGCACCTCCCGCGCCTCGGTCCGTACGTCGTGGCCCGCGACGCGCACGAGGCCCTCGTCGTGGCGCAGCAGGGTGGCCAGGATCCGTACGGTCGTGGTCTTTCCCGCGCCGTTGGGGCCCAGCAGGCCGTGGACGGTGCCGCGGGCGACGGTCAGGCCGAGCCCGGCCAGGGCGTCCTTCTCCCCGTACCGCTTCCGTGCGTCCTCTACGAGGATCGCTTCCGTGTGCATTCCGATTCCTCCCGAAAACACCTTAGTCAAATTTGACCACTTGCCACCGACGAAGGAAGGTATGCCCTCGCGAGCCACTAGTCAACCTTGATTAGTCGGGAGATCGACCGGCGGATCAGTCGGCGGATCGGTCGGCGGATCGGTCGCTGGACCCCGTCGCGTACGGGTTCTCCTGACCCTCGGCGAGCACGCCCACGAAGGGATCGCCCTCACCCGCGAACACGTACGCCCCGCCCTCGATCCGCTCGATCAGGCCGAGCGTCCACTCCTTGCCGGCGTCCGCCGAGTGGACCCAGAGGTGCATGATCTCGCCGATGTGCCCGAGCTGCCCCGGGCCGCCCTCCGGCGTGTAGTACTCCGTGACCGCGTCCCGCCACTCGTCGAGCGCCCGCACCCGCCGGCGCAGCAGCTCCGCCGCCTCCGCCCTGGGGAGGTCCACGATGAAGCCGATGCCCGCCGACAGGACGTCCATCTTCTGGTCGTACGTGGTCAGGGCCTCGCGGAGCAGTGTGAAGTACTCCTCCGTGCCCTGCTCCGTCAGCTCGTACTCGACGCGCGGCGGCCCGCCGACCGCGCTCGGCGCGATCTCGTGGGCGCGCAGCAGTCCCTGCTTCGCCATCTGCTTGAGCGCGTGATAGATCGAGCCGGGCTTGGCGTTGGACCATTCGTGCGCGCCCCAGAACTCCAGGTCGTTGCGCACTTGGTAGCCGTGGGCGCGGCCGTGCTGCTTCACCGCACCCAGGACGAGCAGTCGGATCGCCGACATCCCACCCACCTCCCTAGTCAATCTTGACCAGGGTACGCAGGGCACACAGGGGGCGCGGACCGCAAGGTGGGTCCGCGCGGCGGGTCACCCCCAGCCCTGCTCCTGCTTGATCAGGTCGAAGGAGCCCTTGCCGTCCAGGGACTCGCGGACGATGTCCGCGTGCCCGGCGTGCCGCCCCGCCTCCTGGACGAGGTGCAGCAGCATCCAGCGCATCGACACCCGGCCGTCCTTCGGGAACCAGGGCGCCTCCGGCAGCGGGAAGGTGTCGTCCAGGCTCGGCACCGAGCGGACGAACTCCTCGGTCTCCTTCGCCACGCCCGCCCAGAAGTCGATGATCTGCGGGATCGTCTCGTCCCCGACGAGCCGGAAGCCCTCGCCCCAGGTCTCCTCGGTGCGCTGCTTCTCGTTCGGCCGCTGCTGCGCGAGGCGGAGCCAGTTCAGCTCCACCTCGGCGACGTGCTTGAGCAGCCCGGAGAGGGTCAGCTCGCTGGCGCTGGGGCGGCTCGCCGCCTGCTCCTCGGTGAGGCCGAGGAGCGAGCGGCGGATCGCGGCGCGCTGGGTCTCGATGAAGTTGAGGAGCGCGCCGCGCTCGTCGCCGTGGGCCTCGGTGGGAACGAGAGCAACCATAGTGTCCGCCTTCCGTACGTTCTACGCCGATGGGTGCCGGGGAGGCCTTGGCCCTTCCCGACACCCATCAAGTTACGGCCCCTTGCGGACAGCTTCTGTCCTAGAAGGGGAAACGGCTCCGGCCGTGCTGGATCGAGATCCACTTCTGCGTGGTGAACGCGTCCACCATCGCGTCGCCGTTGAGCCGCCCGATGCCCGAGTGCTTCTCGCCGCCGAAGGGCACGATCGGCTCGTCGTGCACGGTGCCGTCGTTGATGTGGATCATGCCGGTGTGGATGCGCTGGGCGATCCGCACGCCCCGCTCGACGTCCCCGGTGTGGACGGCGCCGCTCAGCCCGTACGGGCTGTCGTTGGCGATCCGTACGGCCTCCTCCTCGCCGTCGAAGGGCACGATGAGCGCGACCGGGCCGAAGATCTCCTGGCTCAGCACGGGCGAGTCGGCCGGGATGCCGGTGAGGACGGACGGGGAGACGACGTTCCCGTCGACCGCGCCGTGGAGCAGCGCCGTCGCGCCGGCCGCGACCGTCTGGTCGACGAGCGCGGAGACGGCCTCCGCCTGCTGGGAGTTGATCAGCGGGCCGATGTGCGTGGCGGGGTCGGCCGGGTCGCCGACGCGCAGGGTCTTCACCTTCGCCACGAACTTCTCGGTGAACTCCTCCTCCAGCGTGCGGTCGACCAGGATGCGGTTGGCCGCCATGCAGACCTGGCCCTGGTGCACGAAGCGGCTGAAGACGGCCGCGTCCACCGCGTAGTCGACGTCGGCGTCGTCGAGGACGATCAGCGCGCTGTTGCCGCCGAGTTCGAGGACGGCGTGCTTGAAGTTCTGCGCGCAGACCGTGGCGACGTGCCGGCCGACCCTGTCGGAGCCGGTGAAGGAGATGACCTTCGGGACGGGGTGGGTGAGGAGCGCGTCACCGATCTCGGCGATGTCGGTGACGACGACGTTCAGCAGGCCGGCCGGGAGTCCGGCCTCCTCCAGGACCTTGGCGACGAGGGTGCCGCCGCAGATCGGGGTGTTCTGGTGGGGCTTGAGGACGACCGCGTTGCCGAGGGCGAGCGCGGGCGCCACCGACTTGATCGAGAGGAGGAACGGGAAGTTGAACGGGGAGATGACACCGACGACACCGACCGGGAGGCGGTAGACGCGGTTCTCCTTGCCGTCGACCGGGGAGGGCAGGATCCGGCCCTCGGGGCGCAGCGCCAGCTGGACCGCCTCGCGCAGGAACTCCTTGGCGAGGTGCAGCTCGAAGGCGGCCTTGAGGCGGGTGCCGCCGAGCTCGGCGACGATCGTCTCCGCGATCTCCGCCTCGCGGTCCTCGACGATCCGCAGCGCGCGCTCGAAGACGAGCCGGCGCGTGTACGGGTTGGTCGCGGCCCACTCGGCCTGCGCGCGCTCGGCGGCCCGGTAGGCGCGGTCGACCTCACCCGCGGTGGCGACGGTGATCGACGCGAGCTTCTCCCCGGTGTACGGATTGAAGTCGATGATGTCCCACGAGCCGCTGCCCGGCTTCCACTCGCCGTCGATGTACTGGTGGGCCAGGTCGGTGAAGTGCGACATGGTGGAGACCCCTCTACCCGCTACCCGCGATCAGACTGATGTGGCGTCATCGTACTGATGTGTCAGGAGAGTTGAAGGAGTCCCCGAAGAAGGTCCCGGCTTTCGGCCGGATCCGGACTGTCCTTCTGGAGGCGCTCCATCACGCGCTGGTACTGGGCGACCTCCTCGCGCTTGTCGACGTAGAGGGCGCTGGTGAGCTGCTCCAGGTAGACGATGTCGGAGAGGTCCGACTCGGGGAAGCTCAGCATCGTGAAGGCGCCGCTCTCGCCGGCGTGACCGCCGAAGCTGAAGGGCATGACCTGGAGGGTGACCCCGGGGTGCTCGGAGATCTCGATCAGATGCTTCAACTGGCCCCGCATGACGGAGCGGTCGCCGTAGGGGCGGCGCAGCGCGGCCTCGTCGAGGACGGCGTGGAACTGCGGGGCCCGCTCGGAGACGAGGACCTTCTGCCGCTCCAGGCGGAGGGCGACGCGGCGGTCGATCTCGGCGCGCGGGGCCTCGGGCATGCCCCGGGTGACGACGGCCTGGGCGTACGCCTCGGTCTGCAACAGGCCGTGGATGAACTGGACTTCGTAGACGCGGATGAGGGAGGCGGCGCCTTCGAGGCCGATGTACGTGGGGAACCAGCCGGGCAGGACGTCGCCGAAGCTGTGCCACCAGCCGGTGACGTTGGCCTCGCGGGCGAGGCCCAGGAGCGCGCCGCGCTCGGTCTCGTCGCCGACGCCGTAGAGGGTGAGCAGATCCTCGATGTCCCTGGCCTTGAAGCTCACCCGTCCCAACTCCATGCGGCTGATCTTGGATTCGGACGCGCGGATCGAGTACCCGGCCGCCTCGCGGGTGATCCCGCGCGACTCGCGCAACCTCCTCAGCTGGGAGCCCAGCAGGATGCGTCGCACCACACTCCCGCTCGCTCCACCGGATTCGCCTGCGGTCACGGCTCTCAGCCTCCCCATTACGGTGTCGAGCCCCCGTCGAGCCCCGGATTCTGCCACCAAACGCTTCAGCGCGTACACATTCGATTACGGAAAGGGGGCGACTTCCGGGCATGTGCTCGACTGATCGGGGGCGGATCGGGGTCCGGGACGCGCCGAACCGTGCATCAACCCGCAGAAGATATGCACAGATTCACCACAGGGAAGGACAGGTCCGGCGCGTGCACGTGCATCTGCCCTTGCATCCAGTGGTCTCATTCGGAACCATGGACCCCGCGCAGCCGCGTACTCGTTCGTGTTGTCGTGTTGTCGCACCACAGTCGCGATTCCCGGGAGTGCCTCGCATGGGGACGAATGGATCGACCGTGCTCGAGCCGTTACGGCAGGGCCTTCCGCCGATCGATCCCGGCGCCGTCTCCACCTCCGCCTCCTGTGCCCTGCCCGCCCGGTTCGAAGCCGTGCGCGGGGCCAGGAAGTTCACCAGCGCGACGCTCGACCGGTGGGAACTGACCGAGCGCTTCGACGACGTCGCCCTGGTCGTCTCCGAGCTCGTCACCAACGCGCTGCGGCACGCGGTGCCCACCGACGCGCCCCAGGAAGACGGCCAGAACCCGCCCGTGCGACTGCATCTCATGCGCTGGGCTTCGCGCCTCGTGTGCGCCGTGCGCGACCCGAGCAGGGTGAGCCCGGAGGCGCGCTGCGGCGAGGAGGACTTCGCCGCGGAGTCGGGCCGCGGGCTCTTCCTGGTGGAGGCGTTCGCCGACAGCTGGGGATGGCACCCGCTCGCGGGGACGCTCCAGGGCAAGGTCGTGTGGGCGCTGTTCCGGGTCGGCCCGGAGCAGTAGGCGACAGATACAGGCGTAGAGGTGTACGCGTGAAGGGCCCCGGCGGAGACCGCCGGGGCCCTTCACGCGTTCATGTCTCCGGTGACACCGGGTTCGCTCACACCAGGTGGTCGAACTCCCCGTCCTTGACGCCGAGCAGGAGCGCCTCTATCTCCGCCGGCGTGTAGACGAGTGCGGGCCCGTCGGGGTGGCGCGAATTGCGTACGGCAACGTTTCCCCCCGGAAGCTTCGCGAACTCCACGCAGGAACCCTGGGAGTTGCTGTGACGGCTCTTCTGCCAGACGACGCCTCGCAGCTCCGTGGCCGCCATGCCGTTGTACGCGCGATGCGCATGATGCACTGGTAGCTCCCGAGTTGCTTGGTGCAGGTGTCAACTTCCTCGGATCATAGCTGTGTTCATATGCCAATGCATGAGCAGATGCACGTGCACGGGGGGTGGCGTAGCGGCTACGCGACGCAGCGTGCTACCAGGGAGTACGGCGGAAGCACCCTGGTCACCCTACGACTCCTGACCTTGTGACCTTTCGGTCGCCATGGAGGACGCCGTTACGGCCCCGGGGGTTGGGTCGCGGAGGACGACGGGCTCGACGGAGAGCTCCCCGGAGGGCTCTCCGGGGAGCTCAGGTCACCCGGCGCAGGCGCACGCGGGCTTCCTGCCGGGGGTGCGGAAGGCGTCGTGGTGACGGCTCCCGGCGGTCACGCCCGGCCCGGGAGCTTCGCGAGGAGCTTGCCCGCGCGGTCGTACATCGCCACGGCGGCCTCCGCGCCCTCCGGCCCGGTGTGGGCGTACCAGACGCCCCAGCCGGGCCGGCCCGGCAGTTCGAGCAGGACGGCGGCGGTCCTGGTGCCCCCGGAGTCCGTGAGCTCGACCCGGCCGACCGTGCGGGTCCCGAACCCGTAGTACAGGCCCGAGTGGAAGGCGCCCGCCGGGGACGACGACGCCTGGTCGGTCACGCCCGGCGTGGCCGTGTCGACGTTGCCGTCGGTGACGCTCCGGAAGTTCTCGATCCCGTCCGGGTCCGTCCAGTGCTTGCCCTCCGCCGTCAGCCAGAGCTTCCAGCCCTTGCCCGCGTCGACGCGGGCGCCGGACGCGACGACCCGGACCGGGGTCGGGGTGGGCTCCGCCGAGGTGGGCGTGGCCGTGGGCGTGGGGATCCGGGGGGCGACGGCGGACGGCGAGGCGGCGAGCGGGACGGGGTCCGGCAGGGACGGCCGCGCGGACATCACGCCGACGACCGCCGCCGCGGCCGTCGCCGCGCCGAGGACCGTCAGCGCCGAGAAGGTCGCCGTGCGGCGGCGCCGACGGGCCTTCCGCCCCACACGCCGGAGCGCCGCCAGCGGCACCGGGCTCGGAGTGACGTCGTAGGCCTCGCTCGCGAACACCTCGCGGATCCAGTCGGCCTCGGCCTCGGCCGCGGCCGCGGGGTCCGTGTGAGGACCGGGACCGTGACCGGGATCGTGACCGTGACCGGGGTCGGGTGCGGCTTCGGACGTGGTCATCGGCGGGCTCCGGACGGGGCGGCGGGGGCGTACGGGACGGGGGCGGCGGCGAGCCGGGGGTGGGTGCGCAGCGCCGCCAGGCCGCGGCGGGCGTGCGTCTTGACCGTGCCGATCGAGCAGTTGAGGACGCTCGCGATCTCCAGCTCGGTCAGGTCCTCCCAGTAGCGGAGCACCATCACGGCGCGCTGGCGGGCGGTCAGATCCGCTAACGCCTCCTGGAGCGCGGTGCGTTGCTCGACGGCCTCGGCATGTCCCGCGTACGTGTGCCGGAGCGATTCGGGGAGCACGGGCGTGAGGAGCAGGGCGACCCGTTTGCGGCGGATGCGGCTGAGGTTGTTGTTGACGAGGGCCCGGCGCACATAGAGGTCGATCTCGTTCCGGGGCACCCGCCGCCACCGCCCGTACACCTTGGCCAGCGTCGTCTGCACGAGGTCCTCGGCCTCGTGGAAGTCGCCGGTCAGCAGTTGGGCCGTGCGCACCAGTCGGGGCCAGGCGGCGACGGCGAACTCGGCGAAGCCGTCGTCCTCGGCGGCGCCGTTGCCCTCGGCGGCGGACTCGGGGTGCGGCACGGTGTCGGACCTCGCGATCGTCGGGTGGGGAAGGGGGAGGAAGGAGTGAAGTGGGGCGGGGCCAGCCCCGTGCCGGGCCCCGCCCCCGCTCAGGGGGGACAGCCGGTCAGAAGTCCCAGGCCGGCAGGTCGGCGAGAAGCTTGCCGGAGCGGTCGTACAGCGCGACGGCCGGGCCGCTCTTCGACGGTCCGGTGTGGACGTACCAGACGCCCCAGTCGGAGCGGCCGGGCAGCGCGACGAGGGTCGCGACGGTCTTGCGGCCGTCCGCGTCGGTCAGTTCGACGCGGCCCGCGGCACGGGTCCCGTAGTAGAGGCCGGAGTGGAAGACGCCGTCCGGGCCGCCCTCGCTCTGGTGGCTCACGCCCGGCTGCGTCCGGTCGATGTTGCCGTCGACGACGCTGCGGAAGTTCTCGAAGCCGTCCGGGCCCGACCAGTACTTGCCCTGCCGCGTCAGCCACACGGTCCAGCCCTGTCCGGCGTCGACGCGCTCACCGGGGCGGACGGTACGGACGGGGCTGGGGGCGGGGGTCGCCCTGACCGGGGTGGTCCTCGCCTCCGGGGCCACGGCGGTGACGGTGGTGGCGACGGTCGAACGGGTGGCGGCGGCGGTGGTCTCGGCGGTCGCCGTCGCCGTCGCCGGTGCGGCGATGGTCGCCGCGGCCGCCACCGCGACGACGGCCGACAGGTACTTCTTCATCCGGTTGCTCCTGGGATCATCGTGTCCGGTCGCCTGCGACCGTCTGGCTCTCCACTCCTTTCAACTCCGCCCGGCCCCCTGCCGGATGACACGATCCCGGAATTGGTGTCCCGCCCTGATCGACAGGACACCTTTAGCGCGCCGGAGTGGCATCCGGCAGCGCCGCCGTGAGCTCGTCCAGGGCGTCGAGGAGCAGCCGTGCGCTCTTGTCGAGGAGGAAGTGGTCGAGCGGGTCCGCCGACCAGGCGGCGATGGTCTCGCGCAGGTCGTCCCAGCGCGGCTGCCTGCGTTCCCGCAGGTCCTTCGCGCCCCGCTCCGTCGACCGGCGCAGGGCCTCCGCGAGGGCCGCGGCGGCGGGCAGCGGGTCGGCGCCGCGGTCCGGCAGGTGCGCCTCCAGGAGCATCGCCGCCCGGCCGAACTCCGCCAGGGCGTGCCCGGCCTCCTCCGCCGTCGCGTGCGAGAGCCCCCGGTGGCGTACCGGCTCGTGGGTCGCGCGGTCCACCGCCTCCTGCCAGGCCACCCGGGCGGCGCGGGTGGCGAGGAGCGCTTCGCGGACGTCGGGGCAGGACCGGCCGGCGGGTTCGGCGTACCGGGCGGCGACGGCGGCGGCGTACCGGCCGTCCGCCACCAGCCAGTCCGCGAGCCGGCCGCGCAGGCGGGGTGTCTCCCAGGCCGGGTAGACGGCGTACGAGAGCATCGCGAGCAGCCCGCCGAGGAGGGTCAGGAGCACGCGCTCCCGGACCGTCTGGGTGAGTCCGGCGCCGTCCATGCCGAGCAGGAAGACGACGTACCCGGCGACGCAGACCTGGCTGACGGCGTACCCCGTGCGCATCAGCAGGTACATGCCGAAGGCGCAGAGGACGGCGAGCGCGGCGGACAGGTACATGTCCGGGTGGGCCGTCTGGACGACCGCCGTCGCGAGCGCCACGCCGACGAGGGTGCCGCCGAAGCGGGCCACCGAGCGGGCGTACGTCTGCGTGAAGTCCGGCCGCATCACCATGACGGAGGCCATCGGCGCCCAGTAGCCGTGGCCGAAGGGGAGGGCGGTGCCGAGGAGGTAGCCGGCGGCCGTGACCACCGAGACGCGGACGGCGTGGCGCAGGATCGGGGAGTCGGGGCGCAGCTCGGCGCGCATCTTCGCGAGGACGATCGGTGCGAGCCGGACCATCGTGGGGCGGGTGCGGGCCTCGTCCGCGGTCGTCGTCTCCGTACGGGGCTCCGCCGTCTCGACGACGTCGCCGAGCAGGGCGGCGAGCCGGTGGGCGGCGCGGCGGGGCGGGCCGGAGAGGATCGCGCCCGTGTCGGGGGTGCGGAGGGCGGCGAGCGCCGCCGGGGGGAGGGTGACCGGCTCGCCGTGCCGGATCGCGTGCGCGGCGGCGTCGAGGACGGCGCCCGCGGCGGCGAGCAGCTCGCGCACGCGGTCCCGCTGCGGCCCCTCCTCGGGCACGCCGACGGCCGGGTCGGCGAGCGAGGCGAGGACCGGGCGGATCCGCTCGGCGAGGCCCCGCGCGCCGTGCAGCTCCGCCGGGCGGCTGCGGGCCTGGCGGGGGGTCACGGCGGCGGCGTTGCGGGCCGTCATGAGCGGTACGGGGTCGAAGGGGGCGACCGGGTCGTGGCGGAGGCGGCGGGCGTAGTCCGCCTCGGCGGCGAGGGCGTCGGCGAGGGCGTCGCGCTGGGCGCCCCAGCGGCGGACGGGGAGGAGGACGACGAGGGCGGCCTGGACGACACCGCCGGCGAAGATCATGGCGGCGTGGCCGGCGGCGGTGGCGACGGAGGTGGGGAGGGTGACCGTCACGAGCATCATCGCCACGTTGGAGGAGGCGATGATGCCGGCGGTGGGGCCGGCGGCCCAGGCGAGCCCCGAGAGGAACGTCCAGAGCAGGAGCAGGCCGAGGAAGAGGACCGGATGGTCGCCGGCGCCGGTCACGTAGCCGAGGAACGTCGACAGGGCGAGGCTGGCGCCGGAGGCGAGGGCGAGGGTGGGGCGGGGGCGCCAGGAGCGCTGGAAGGTGGCGATGGCGGCCTGGAAGGCGCCGAAGGCGGAGGAGGCGGCGACGGACGGGCCGAAGAGGGCGAGGGAGAAGCCGATGACGAGGGCGAGTCCGAGGGCGCCGCGGGCGGCGATGACGGGTTCGAGCCGCCGCCGCTCGACGGTGAGCCCCGAGCGGGCGGTCTCCTTCAGGGCCCGGAGCCAACTCATGGCCCTGAGCGTATCCGCGAACCGCCATCAAACGGGCATTTCCCGCACCCCGCCCTGGGGACGGGGTGCGGGTCCTCGGGCAGGGTGCGCGGGCCCTGGGGGCGGGGTGCGCGCCCTTGAGCGGGGTGCGGGCCCTTGAGCGAGGTGCGGGCCCTTGAGCGAGGTGCGGGCCCGGTCCTACGGCAAGGGGCGGCGGTTCGGGTGGAGGCCCGCCCTGTCCGCCGCCGTGGCGCCGTGGTTCCAGCCCTCCTCGTCCCAGGCCGCGCGGACCCTCGTCGACCGGGTCTCCGGGAAGAGCTCGTCCGTGCGGTTCGTGACCGCGAGGTCGCGGGACGCGAGGGCCGGGAGGAGTGTCGGGGCCTCGGCGGCGACCCGGCGGGACGTCGTCGCGAGGCGGGCGCCGAGGCGGTTGGCGTAGGCGAGGAGGAAGGACTGGCGGAACGACTTCGTACGTTTGCGGCCGCCCGCCCGCTGCTCCGCCTCCGCCCGCGTCATCGCCGCCGTCCCCTGCACGAGCAGCGACGTGTACAGCAGCTCCACCGGATCGAGGTCCGCCTCGAAGCCGACCACCGTCGAGAAGCCGTACGCCTCGTTCCACACCGCCCGGCAGTGGTTCGCCGTCGCCACCGCGTCCAGCAGGATCGCCTTCGCCTGTTCGTACGGCGGCTCCACCCCGATCCGGATCGCGCCCGGCGTCTCCGGCGACGGCGCGCCCGCCGCGAGCGTCGCCTCGTCCAGGCTGTGCCGCGCCATCAGCTCCTGGGCCTTCGCGGTGAGCGCCTCCGCCTCCTCCGGGTATCCGGTCGCCTCCGCCTTCGCGAGCAGCGCGCGGATCCGGGTGAGCATGCGGGGCTCCCCCGCGGCAGCCGGCGGCAGCGTCTCGCCCGGGACCGGGCCGACCGCGTCGAGCCTCGGCAGCCGGACCAGGATCCGGTACAGCTCCAGGACGGTCGTCGCGTACGAGAAGCGGTCCGGGCGGCCCGTCGGCCGGAGGGGCCCGGAGTCCGGTGCGTCGAGTTCGTCGAGCTGCGCCTGCCAGCGGTGGGGCAGGCGCTCGTAGCCCGCCGTCTCCGTCCTGATCAGGGCGGCGAGGACGCGGACGTGTTCGTCCGCGAGGTCGCGGCGGGCCGTGCGGAGCAGGTCCGCCGGCTGCCAGCCCCTCCCCCACAGCGTCCGTACGAACTCCTCGCCGCGCCGCGCCAGTTCCGCGTCCGCGCCCCGGTCGGCGGCGAGCAGCGACGCCGCCGTGTCGAGCGAGGCGTCGTCGCTCGCGTACAGCGCCTCGAAGGCCTTGTCGATGGTGGTGGTACTCACGCCGTCCTCGTGTCCCATTCCTCGCGCGACCGGGCGATCACCGCACGGTGGTCGAGCGACCAGTCGACCAGCTGTTTGATCAGGTGGGTCATGCTGTGGCCGGTCTCGGTCAGCGCGTACTCCACCTGCGGCGGGGTCGTCGGGTAGACCGTCCGCGAGACGAGTCCGTCCCGTTCGAGGCGGCGCAGCGTCAGGGTCAGCATCCGCTGCGAGATGCCCGCGACCAGCCGCTGGAGATCCCGGAAGCGCTGTGGGCCCGGGGCGAGTTCGACGACCACGTGCACGGTCCACTTGTCGCCGAGCCGGTCCTGGACGTCCCGTACCCCGCACTCGTCGGCGCAGGTCACCACCGGTCCGGCAACCGGCTCGGCGGTTACCTCCACGGCCGCCTCCGCGGTCGCCCCCGTGGTTACCTCCGTGTGCCCTTCGGACATCAAAGTGCCTCCTTCCGCGATCTCCGCCGTCCCCCCACGATGGTCTCAGCGGTCTCAGCCGTCACCACCCCAGGGGGAACACATGCTGCTCGTCACCGGCGTCTCCGGCGCCCTCGGCTCTCTCGTCGCCGCCCGTCTCGCCGGCCGCGACGACGTCGTCCTCGGCACGCGCACGGCCGACGCCGCCCGCGCCGGAGTGCCCGGCACCCGTGCCGGACTGCCCTCCGGCCCCACCGGCCTGCCCTCCACCCGCCGCGTCGACTTCGACGCGCCCGAGACCCTGCCGGAGGCCTTCGCCGGGGTCGACACCCTGCTCCTCGTCTCCGCCGGGTACGGGGAGGACGACACGGTCGCCGCCCGCCACGGCGCCGCGATCTCCGCCGCCGAGCACGCGGGCGTCCGGCACGTCGTCTACACGAGCCTCTCCGGCGACGGCGACCACCTCGCGTACGCCCTCGCCCACCGCTGGACCGAGCGGCGGCTCCAGCGGTCCGCCACCCTCGACTGGACCATCCTCCGCAACGGCCTCTACGCGGAGCTCCTCGCCGGGATCGCCGCCCCCGACGCCGAGAACCGCATCACCGGGCCCCTCGGCGAGGGCCGGCTCGCCGCCGTCGCCCGCGAGGACCTCGCCGATGTCGCGGTCGCCGTCGCCACGGACCCCGCCGCCCACCGCAACCGCGTCTACGAGCTCGTCGGCGAGCGTCCCCTCGGCGGCGCCGAGCTCGCGGAGGCCCTGGGCGCCACGTACGCCCCGGGCACGCTCGCGGACGCCCGCACCGCCGTCGCCGCCTCCGGGGCCGCGCCCTTCCAGGTGCCGATGGTGGCGAGCACGTACTCGGCGATCGCGCACGGCTTCCTGGACGGAACGGGCGTCGAGAGCGACCTGCGCGCGCTGCTCGGCGGGCGCGAACCCCTCGACGCGCTCGACGTGTTCGTGAAGGCCGTACGCGAGGGGTAGGCCTGGCCCTACCCCCGGGACGCCCGGCAGTGGTCGTGATCGGCGGGGGCGGAAACGGTTCGCTTGAGCCATGACCACGACGACGACCACGACGACCACGGCCACGGCCACGACCACCGCCACGGACACCGCCGCCGTACGGCTCCGGGGGCTCGCCCGCCACCACCGTGACGTCCGCGCCCTCGACGGCGTCGACCTCGACTTCGCCTCCGGCACCTTCACCGCCGTCATGGGCCCCTCGGGCTCCGGCAAGTCCACGCTGCTCCAGTGCGCCGCCGGGCTCGACCGGCCCACGTCCGGGAGCGTGGAGGTCGGCGGGACCGCCCTGGAGGGGCTGAGCGAGCGGCGTCTGACCCTGCTGCGGCGGGACCGGATCGGCTTCGTCTTCCAGTCGTTCAACCTGCTGCCCAGCCTGACGGCCGCGCAGAACGTCGCCCTGCCGCTCCGCCTCGCCGGCCGCCGCCCCTCCCGTACGGAGGTGCGGGAGGCCCTCGCGCGCGTCGGGCTCGCCGGCCGGGAGCGGCACCGGCCCGGGGAGCTGTCCGGCGGGCAGCAGCAACGGGTCGCGATCGCCCGGGCGTTGATCACCCGGCCCGCCGTCCTCTTCGGCGACGAGCCGACGGGCGCGCTGGACTCGACGACGAGCCGCGAGGTCCTGGCCATGCTGCGCCGGCTGGTCGACGAGGACGGTCAGACGATCGTCATGGTCACCCACGATCCGGTGGCGGCGGCCCGCGCGGACCGGGTGGTGTTCCTGGTCGACGGCCGTCTGGCGGGCGAACTGGCGGCGCCGACGGTGGAGTCGGTCGCGGCCCGGATGGCGGGTCTCGAAACGTCGGGCGCCCCCGTGGGGAGCCTCGCATGCTGACCGTCGTCCTCTCCGGCCTCCGCACCCGCTGGTCCTCCTTCCTCGGCGGTTTCCTCGCCCTCGCCCTCGGCGTCGGGCTGCTCGTCACCATGGGCCTCGGGCTCTCCGCGACCTTTCACGCGCCCGAGCGTTCTCCCCAGCGGTTCGCCTCGTCGCCCGTCGTCGTCCAGGGCCAGGACCGGCTGACGCTCGACGTGCGGCGCGGGCCCGACACCGTTTCCGTGGCGCAGCGACTCGACCGTCCACAGCCTGTGGACAAAGAACTCGTACGCGAACTCCGCGCCCGCTGGACCGTCAGCACGTCGGGCGGCCCCGACGCCGTCGGCGTCGACGCCCCCGCCGCCGAGGTCCGGGCCCTGGTCGGCGACCGCGCCCAGGTCCTCACCGGCGACGAACGGCGGAACGCCGACCCCGATCCCGAGCGGGACGCCCAGGCCCTCGTCGGCCTCAACGCCCTCCTCGGCACCACCGGCGGCGTCACCGCCTTCGTCTCCGTCTTCGTCGTCGCCTCCACCTTCGCCTTCGCCGTCGCCCTGCGGCGCCGCGAGTTCGGCCTGCTCCGCACCGCCGGAGCCACCCCCGGGCAGGTCCGCCGGATGCTCCTCGCCGAGGCGACGGCGCTCGGCGTGGTCGCCTCCGCCGCAGGCTGCGCGCTCGGCGCCGCCGGTGCGCCGCTGCTGGCCCGGGCGCTGGTCGACGGCGGCCTCGCCCCCGAGTGGTTCGCGGTCGGCGACGCCGTCTGGCCCTTCCACCTCGCCTTCTGGACGGGCCTGACCGTCGCGCTCGCCGGGGCCGTCGCCGCGTCCCGCAGGGCCGGGAAGGTCGGCCCGACGGCCGCGCTGCGCGAGGCGGACGTCGACACCGACGTCCTGCCGCTCGGCCGGGCCCTGCTCGGCACCGGGCTGCTTCTCACGGGGCTCGGGCTGCTCGTCTGGACGTGCGTCACCGAACCGTCGGAGCTGCTGAAGCGGAAGACGTACACGACCCTCCCGATGCTCCTGACCGGCGGCGTCGCCCTGCTGTCCCCGCTCCTGGTCCGGCCCGTGGCACGGCTGCTGCGGCTGCGCGGGGCCGTGGGGACGCTCGTACGGGAGAACAGCGCCGCCTCCGTGCGCCGGACGGCCGCCGTGGCCGCGCCGGTCCTCGTGACCGTGGCGCTCGCCGGGACGCTCTTCGGCTCGGCGGCGAGCGTCACGCGGACGCGGGGCGTCGAGGCGCGGGAGCAGACGGCCGCTCAGTACGTGGTGAGCGGACCGGAGTTGAGGCCGGTGGCGGGTGTCGTGCCGGACGGGGCGGTCGTCTCCTCCACGGCGTCGACCTCGCTCTTCGTACGGGACGGGGCCGAGGCCGTCGTGAAGTACGGGGCGCGGGCGGTCGCCGACCCGGCGGCGTTCGCGGAGCTCGCGCGGCTGCCCGTCGTCGCGGGGGACCTGCGGGACCTCGACGACCGGTCGATCGTCGTCAACGAGGAGTTCGAGCGGCGCCGGATCGGCGAGACCGTCGAGGTCTGGCGCGCGGACGGGAGCGGTCCCGTACGGCTCCGGGTCGTGGCCGTCCTCGCGCTCGGGACCGGCGACAACGGGCCGTACGTCACCCGGGCGAACGCACCCGGCGCCGCCCTCGACCGGATCGAGGCGCGCGGCGGCGGCGCGGCCACGGCGCGGGCCCTGGAGGCGAGCGGCGGGACCGTCAGGACCGCCGACGCGTGGGCCTCGGCCGGCCACCCGGCGAGCAGTCCGCAGACCCGGCTCGGCATGATCCTGGTCCTCGGCATCGCCCTCGTCTACACGGTGATCGGCCTCGCCAACACGCTCCTCATGGCGACCTCCGTACGCGGCGGGGAACTGGCGTCCCTCCGGCTGGCCGGCGCCACCCGGGCCCAGATCCTGCGGGTGGTCACGGGCGAGGCGCTCCTCGCCACCGCGATCGGGACGCTCCTCGGCCTCGCCGTGACGGCGGCCGTCCTCGGCACCCTGGGGGCGGGCCTGGCCTCGCTCTCGGCGCCGGTGGCCCTGGTCCTCCCGTGGGGCACGGCCGGCGCCGCGGCGGCGGTCTGCGCGGCGGTCGCGGTCGCCGCGTCGGCCCTCCCCGCGTGGCGGCTCACGCGCTGAGCGGCGATGGTGGGACACGGGGCGGCGACAAGGGTCGGAGCCGGGTCGCCGCCCCTCCACGCGCGCGCGTGGAGCCCTACGAAGAGGCCTCGGCCTTCTTCGCGGCCCGCCACTCCGGCGCGAGGACCGACCAGACCTCCTCGTCGTGGATCTCGCCCCGGTAGGCGTAGCTCTCGCGCAGGACGCCGTCCCGCTTCATGCCGAGGCGCCGGGCCACCGCGATGCTGGGCTCGTTGCCGGAGGAGACCACCCACTCCACGCGGCGGATCCCCCGCACCTCGATCGCCCAGTCGACGAGCGCCCGGGCGGCCCGGGTCACCAGGCCCTTGCCGACCCCCGCCGGCTCCAGCCAGCAGCCCGCCTCGGCCCGGCCGCTCGCGACGTCGAACGTCCGGAGGATGACGGCGCCGACGAGCGTGCCGTCCGCCGACCAGATGCCGCAGATCCGGCCGGTGTCGGCCGCCACCTTCTCCGCGTACAGGCGGAGGAACGCCCGGCTCGACTCCAGGTCGGTCACGACGTCGGGGAGGCCGTTGCGGGCGCCGATGAACTCCCGCCCCCGGTCCATGTGCGCCAGGAACTCCTCGGCCTGCCACGGTTCGAGCGGCCGCAGCTCCGCGCCGTCGTCCCCCAGGGGTATCGCGTACATCATCGTCGTCGCCTTCCACGGCCGGTCGGTCCGGGCCTCGCAGCGGAGGATCCTCTCACCCTCGGCCGACGACCTCCACCGACTTCCCGGTCCTACGGGACCAGGATCAACTTGCCCCGCACGTGGCCCGATTCGCTCAGCTCCTGGGCGCGGGCCGCCTCCTTCAGGGGGAGCGTGTCGGCGAGCCGGACCGCGAGGGTGCCCTCGACGGCCTGCCGGGCCTGGGCCGTGAGCGCGGCGCGGACGACGTCCGGGGCGGCCGAGACGCCGGAGAAGGTGATCCCGTACTCCGCCGCGTCCGTCGCCGCGATCGTCGCGATCCGCCGCTTGTCGGCCGTCCCCTCCCCGCCCAGGAGCTCGATCGCGACCGGCAGCACGCCGTGCCCCGCCGCGTCGAAGACCGCGTCGACGCCGCCCGGCGCGGCCGCCCGCACCCGCTCGGCCAGGCCTTCCCCGTACGCCACCGGAACCGCGCCGAGCTCCCGCAGGTACGCGTGGTTGGACTCCGAGGCGCTGCCGACGACCGTGATCCCGGCCGCGACGGCCAGCTGGACGGCCACCGAGCCGACGACGCCCGCCGCCCCGTGCAGGAAGAGCGTCTCGCCCGCCCGCACCCCGATCAGGTCCAGGACCCGCTGGGCCGTCTCCCCGGCCACCGGCAGGCTCGCGGCGGCCTCCCAGGAGAGCCCGACGGGCTTGGGCGCGACGGTGCCGGCGATGGCGTACTCGGCGTACGCGCCGGTCTTCGTCCAGCCGAGGACCTGATCGCCGACGGCCAGGTCGGTGACGCCCTCGCCGAGCGCGTCGACGGTACCGGCGAACTCCAGGCCCGGGACGGCGGGGAAGGTCGTCGGGTAGAACTCCTCGACCCAGCCGTAACGGCGCTTCCAGTCCACCGGGTTGACGCCCACCGCCGCCACCTTGACCCGGACCTCGCCGGGGCCGGGCTCCGGCAGGGCGACACCCGTCGCGTGGCGCAGCACCTCGGGGCCGCCGAACTCCTCGTACACGATCGCTTCCATCTGCGCCGCCATCTCAGCCTCCACCGCTGCCCGTTCGGGTCTCTCGCTCTTCGTCGTGCTCCAGCCTGCGCCCCGCCCCCTCCCGGCCCCGCCCTCCCAACGGCCAGTCCCACCTGTCCGAAAGACCGGCCGGACCCCGCCCCTCCGCGATTACGCTGCACCGCATGGACGCGCTCACCCTGACCTCCGCGTACGAGATCCTCCGGCAGCCGCTCGGCGAGATCCTCCCCAAGGTCTCGGCCGCCCTCGCCCCGCTGATCCCGCACGTGGACGCCGCCGAACTCTCCACCCACTGCGCCCACTCCCCCTTCAAGGCCCTCGGCGGTACGGAGCTGCTGACCGCCGCCGAACTGACGCCGCTGCTCCTGGCGGGCGTCCCCGGCAACCCCTGGCAGGGCGTCGCGACGATCGGCGGCCGGGCGCGCGAGGTCGTCGCCGTGAAGAGCGACGCGACCCGGCGCGGGGCGGTCCTCGTGCTCGTACGGGAGGACGGCGCCGACCCGGCCGGTGCGGCCGAGCTGACCGTGGCGCAGGCCCTGTGGAACCTGGTGACCAGCCACTTCGACCGGTTCGCCACGGAGGCGATGCCGGGCGCCCTGGCCCGGTCGCGCGCGGCGGCCGACACCCGGGCCCGGGTCATCGCCGAGCTGTCGACCGCGCACGCGGCGGCGCTCTCCGGCGTCCTCGGGGTGCTGCGCAGCCGGGCCCTCGACGACACGACGGCCCGGGCGACCGCGACCGACCTGGCCGCCACGGCGCTCATCGACATGCGGGCCGAGCAGCGGCGGGACCGGGAGCTCGCGGAGGAGCCCGCGCGGGACGCCTTCGAGCGGCTCGCCGGGGAGCTGCGGCCGATGCTGCGGCACAGCGCGGTCCGGCTCGACCTGGGCGCGCCCGACACGGACCGCTCCCTCGCGGCGGACGTGGCGCACAGTGCGCGGGCGATCGTCCGGGCCCTGCTCCTGATCGTCCTGGAGCAGGACTCGGTGCGCCGCGTCCACGTCGGCTGGCAGCTGACCGAGCACGAGCTGAGGGCCTCGGTGCGGGACGACGGGGCGGGCGCCCTGGCCCCGTGCGACCTGGGGGCGGGCAGCATCCGGGACCGCCTCGACGTGCTCGGCGGGCGGCTCGACATGGACGCGGTGCCGGGCTGGGGCACGACGATCACGGCGGCGCTCCCGCTGGCGACCCCGGAGGCGCCGGTCGAGGCGGCGCACCCGCTGACCGGGCTCGGCGAGCGGGAGGTGGAGGTGCTGCGGCACCTGGCGCTCGGGCACCGGAACCGGCGGATCGCGGAGGAGCTGCACATCAGCGAGTCGACGGTGAAGTTCCACGTGGCGAACATCCTGAACAAGCTGGGCGTCGACTCGCGCGGCGAGGCCGCCGCGCTCTTCCACGCGGCGGCGTAGGCGTGTCCGTGGGCCTGTCCGCAGGCCTGTCCATAGGCCCGTCCGCAGGCCCGTCCGGCGGTCTCTCCGGCGGGCCTCCGCAGGCCGTCCGCAGACCCGTCCGGCGGTCGGGTGATGTCGCGACCCGGCACTGTCAGTGGCGGGTGCCAGACTCGCATCCATGAGCGAGAGGTGGGCGCTGGCCGCCGAGGCGGAGGGGGACGGAGCGCTGCTCGTGCCCCTCGGCCAGGACGGGCTGCCCGCCGGGGACGTGCGGCGTGAGCCGGACCTGGCGGCGGCCGTGCGCGCCCGCCCCGACGTGGCCCGCTGGGTGTGGCGGTCGACGGCCGAGGTGTATCCGCGGCTGCTCGCCGCCGGGGTCCGGGTCGAGCGGTGCTACGACGTGGAGGACGCCGAGCAGCTCCTCCTCGGGCACGAGGGTCGGCTCGGGGAGCCCCGTTCGGCGGCGGCGGCCTGGGCGCGCCTGCGGGACGCTCCCGTACCGCCCGATCCGCCGCAGCGCAGCGCCGAGCCCGGTTCACAGGACTCGCTCTTCGAGCCCCGGCCCGTCGTCTCCGTGCCCTTCGACGGGCTCCTCGCGGTCTACGCGGAGCAGCTCCGCCGCCACGACCGGGCCGAGCACCCGGGCAGGATGCGGCTGCTCACCGCCGCCGAGTCGGCGGGAATGCTGGTCGCCGCCGAGATGCACCGGGCCGGGCTGCCGTGGCGGGCGGACGTGCACCGGGACCTGCTGCACGAGCTGCTCGGCGAGCGGTACGCGGGCGGGGGCGAGCCGCGCCGGCTCGCCGAGCTCGCGGACGAGGTGTCGGCGGCCTTCGGGCGCCGGGTCCGGCCGGATCTCCCCGCCGACGTCGTGAAGGCCTTCCAGCAGGCCGGGATCAGGCTGAAGTCCACGCGCCGCTGGGAGCTGGAGGAGGTCGACCACCCGGCGGTGGAGCCGCTCATCGCGTACAAGAAGCTGTACCGGATCTGGACGGCGCACGGCTGGTCGTGGCTGGCCGACTGGGTGCGCGACGGCCGCTTCCGCCCCGAGTACCTGCCGGGCGGCACGGTCAGCGGACGCTGGACGACCAACGGCGGCGGGGCGCTCCAGATCCCGAAGGTGATCCGGCGGGCGGTGGTCGCCGACGAGGGCTGGCGGCTCGTCGTCGCCGACGCCGACCAGATGGAGCCGCGCGTCCTCGCCGCGATCTCCCGGGACCCGGGCCTGATGGAGGTCGCGGGGCACCCCGACGACCTGTACACCCGCCTCTCCGACCGGGCCTTCTCCGGCGACCGCGACCACGCCAAGATCGCGCTCCTGGGCGCGATCTACGGGCAGACCAGCGGCGACGGCCTGAAGAACCTGGCGGCGCTGCGGCGCCGCTTCCCGCACGCGGTGGCCTACGTCGACGACGCGGCGAAGGCGGGCGAGGAGGGTCGGCTCGTCCGGACCTGGCTCGGCAGGACCAGCCCGAAGGCGGTCGGCGCGGGCGACGACGACGAGGCCGGGCTGCCCCAGGAGGGCGGCGAACCGGCGGCGGACGAGGGCGAGTTCGTTCCCGGGTACGCCTCGGGGAACGCCCGGGCGCGCGGCCGGTTCACCCGGAACTTCGTCGTGCAGGGAAGCGCCGCCGACTGGGCGCTCCTGATGCTGGCGGCGCTGCGGCGCTCCCTCGCGGGGATGCGGGCGGAGCTGGTCTTCTTCCAGCACGACGAGGTGATCGTGCACTGCCCGGCGGAGGAGGCGGAGGCGGTCACGGCCGCGATCAGCGCGGCCGGGGACGAGGCGGGGCGGATCGCGTTCGGGGAGACGCCGGTGCGGTTCCCGTTCACGACGGCGACGGTCGAGCGGTACGCGGACGCCAAGTAGGCGTACGGGGAGACGGACGAGGGGTGGCGGGCCGATGCCCACCGCCCCTCGCTCCCCCGTTCGTTCAGGTCCTACTTCGTGGGCAGCTTCTGCCACTTGGGGCTCAGCGCGATCGCCTTCAGCTGCGCCACGGTCAGCGCGGGCTCGGCGCGCGTGGCGTCCTGGTGGTACCCACCGGTGTTCAGGGCGGAGACGACGACCCGGAAGCCCTCGGGCGTCATGGTGTCGACGCTCCACGAGACGGCACCGGAGCCGCCCTTCTCCGCGGGCTGCTGGGTGACCTTGACCCGGCGACCGTCGGGCAGGACGGTGATGTCGCCGCCGCGGAAGATGTCGCCGGCCGCGTCCGCCATGTCGGGCTGGACGTTGATCTCGACGAAGCTCTTGCCCTCGCCGTCGTCGACGACCAGGAAGCCGTAGCCGTAGTCCCCGCCCTTGTCCTTCACCTGGAGGCCCTTGGGCAGGAGCGAACGCAGGGTGGACCGGATGGCCGGGCCGCTCGCCTCACCGGGCGCCTGGTGCGCCCCCGGGGAGACCTCCGTCTTCGGGTTCGCGGGCAGCTTCTTCAGCAGCGCGCGCCAGTCGCCGGACGTGACGAGGGCCTTCAGCTGGGTGGCGGTGAAGGGCGGGGTGTCGCGGGTGATCGCGGCGCCCTTCTCCCCGGCGGCGTTGTACTCGCTCGCGTCGACGAGGAAGCCGTCCTTGGTGAGCAGGACCGCCCGCCAGTTCTTGGTCTCCTCGCGCTTGTCGGGGTACACGTACCCCTGGATGACCATCAGCCGGTCACCGCCCGGCAGCCGCTCGCTGGCGCACCTGTCGAAGGGGACGTGGGCCCTGCTCGGGCACTCGACCTGCCCCGAGCCCGCCTCGCCGGCGCCCGCGCGGTAGAGGCCGACCGAGACGGCCGCCTCGCCGTCGCCGTCGTCGTAGACGCCGAGGGCCGACTGGCCCTTGCCGTCCAGGTTCTCGAACCGCCACTGCCCGGCAGGGGTGTTGGCCTGGATGACGGCCGCGATGTCCTTGACCGGGATCTGCGCCTGACCCGGCAGCCCGGGCGCGGCCTTGCCGGACTCGTTCTTCGGCTGGGGCTTGGGGGCCGCCACGCCGGCGTTCGTCGCCTTGCCGGTGGGGCTGAGCACCGACCCGCCGTACACGCCGCCGATGCCGACGGCGGCGAGCGCGAGGGCGCCGCCGGTCACCGCGAGGCGGCGGCGCACGAGGCGGCGCCGGCCGCGGGTGAGTCCGCCCTCGACCAGCTCGCGCCGGCCGTCCACGGAGAAGCCTTCGCCCGTGCTGCGCAGGACCGCGCCGAGCTCTTCCTCGAAGCCCTCGTGCGGGGATCCTTCGTTCTGGGACATGCCGAAACCACCGTTTCCGGTTCGTGGGTGAGAAGTCTGTGGGGTGTGAGTGGGTCGGTTCGTGAGCGGGTCAGCGGGTCAGCGGGTGGCGAACTCGGCGATGTTGCCGCCGAGCCGTTCCCGCAGCTTGGCGAGCGCCCGTACGGAGCGGGTGCGGACGGCCGCGGAGCTGACGTGCAGGGAGTCGGCGGTCTCCTCGATGCTGCGGTCCTCCCAGTACCGCAGCACGACGACCGCCCGGTCCTTGGGCGCCAGTCCGGCCAGTGCGTCGAGCAACGCGATCCGGAGTGCCGGGTCCTCGCCGTTCTCGGGTGCGCGGTCGGGCAGCTCGCCGAGGGGGCGCTCGGTCGCGGAGCGGCGCCGCTGGTGGCTGAGGAACGTACGGACGAGGACGGTCTGGGCGTACGCGGCGGGGTTGCCGATCCGTGCCATGCGGCCCCACTGGGCGTACATCCGGCCGAGCGTCTCCTGCGTGAGGTCCTCGGCGAGATGGGTGTCGCCGCTGGTCAGCAGGCATGCGGAACGGAACAGGTGCCCCGTGCGTGCGGAGGCGAACTCCAGGAACTCGTCCGCGCGGGACTTTCTCATGCCCCTCCTTTCCCTCGCGGTCACGTGGTGTGGTCGCCGTACACCTCATTGACGCGACGGGGGTGGGGAAATGTTTCAGGGAAAGTTCGACGACATCGTCGAGGAAATCTTCGACGTGGGCCTCGCCCGACGGGTCCAAAGAAGCGGAATCGGGTAATCCTGAAGTATGAACACTCTCAGCGCAGCAGAGAGCCTGGCCGCTGGGGTCTGGCAGTCAGGCCTGGGACAGGTTCTCGGCGGGCTCGTCATCGTCGCCGTCCTCGTCGCGGCCGTCTGGCTCGGCTTCCGGGTCCGCGACCGCGAGTCCGCGACACCCAAACCGGAGGATCAGCCGCACCGGCCGGAGACCGACCAGCTGCCGGGCGAGGTCTCCGAGTACCGGAGGCCTGCGGAGATGCCGCAGAACGACGGCGAGCACCGCCTCATGCCGTACGAGCTCAAGGGCCCCGGCACGTCGGGCACCGAGACCTCTCCGGATCCGCCGAGCGAGGAGAAGCGCAAGTGGGGCGGAATCTCCAGCGGCGGCTTCGGCAGCGGAGGCACCGGCCACGGCGACTGACGCCGGGCGAACCCCCGGTCGCGCCGGGGCGTCCCGGAGGACGCCCCGACGACGGCCGTTCCCTGCCTCGCCACAGCCTCGCCACACGGAGGTCACGACCTGTGGATGACGACGACGTCCCCGCCGCCCACGACGGCCACGAGCACGTGCACGAGCCGCGCCTGAAGGCCATGGCGTACCGGCTGCTCGGCTCGTTCGACGAGGCCGAGGAGGCGGTGGAACAGGCGATGGAGCAGGCCGGAGAGCAGCCGCGAGAGCAGCCGGCGGATCAGCCCGCGGATCAGTCGGTGGATCAGTCGGTGGATCAGCCGGCGGAGCAGTCGGTGGCGGAGGAGGCCCGGGAGACGGCCGCGACGGCCGAGACGGCCGAGACGGCCACCCGCGACACCGCCGACGAACGGCCGCTCGACGCCCTGGCCCGGAACTGCCTGGACCGGCTCCGCTCGCGCGAGACCCACCGGACCGCCCCCTGGGACCCGTGGGACCCCTGGGACACCGACCGGAGCGGACCGGCGGGCCGCGCCCTCCTGACGACCCTGGACGCCCTCACCCCGCCCGAGCGGCTCGCCTTCGTCCTCCACGACCTGTTCGACGTCCCGTACGAGGAGATCGCCCCCGTTCTGGAACGCAGCACCGCCGCCGCCCGCCACCTGGCCGGCCGGGCCCGGCACCGGATGGAGGGCACCGAGGAGATGCCGGAACCCGACCCGGCACGCCAGCGGAAGGTCGTCGCCGCCTTCCTGGCGGCCTCGCGGACCGGGGACTCCCAGGCGCTGCTCGCGCTCCTCGACCCGGACGTGGCGCTGCGGGCCGACCCCACCGCCGTACGGACCGGGGTGCGGCCCGCGCACGGGGCGGTGGCCGTGGCCCTGGCCCTCGCCGGGCGGACCCGGGAGGCCCGCCAGGCCCTGGTGGACGGGTCGGCGGGCCTGCTCCTGTCACGCGACGGGCGGCCCCGCACGGTCTTCGCCTTCACCGTGCTCGACGGCAGGATCACCTCGGTCGACGTCCTGGCGGACGAGGGCCACCTCGACCGCCTGACCGTGCGGCTCCTCGCGGAGAACTCGACCCGGTCCTGAGCCCGGCCACTTCTCCGAGTACTCCCCCGGTCACTCCCCGGGGATCTCCCCCAGCACGCGTCCCGCGCACGAGGCGACGTGCGCGGGCGGAGCGAGGTCCTCGGGCAGGACGGGGTCGGTGACCGGCTCGCCGAAGGTGGTCACGACGGGCAGGACACCCGCCCACAGCCCGAGCGCCGCGTCCTCGGAGTCGCCGTCGTCCGGCGGGCCGCTGCGGGTCTTCACCGAGGCCTCGGTGAGGTCGAGCGCGAGGACGGCGGTCGCGGCGAGCTCCTTGCGGCTGGGCTGCCGCACGTACTCCCACTGCCCCGGCGAGCTCTGCTCGGTGAGGGCCCGCAGCCCGCGCAGCTTCTCCTCCGGGTCGGTCACGATCCGCGGTACGCCGTAGACCATCGCGCAGCGGTAGTTGACGCCGTGCTCGAAGACGGAACGGGCGAGGACGAGACCGTCGACATGGGTGACCGTGACGCAGACGGTGGTGTCGGGGGCCTGGACCAGGCTCCGGCTGGCGACCGAGCCGTGGAGGTACAGCCGATCGCCGTCCACGCCGTACACGGTGGGGACGACCATCGTCGTCCCGTCGACGGGCACCCCGAGGTGGCAGAGGAAGCCCGCCGCGAGGACCGCGTCCAGGTCGGCCCGCCGGTGGCTGCCCTTCTCCCGCATGCGCCGCAGCCGGGTCCGATCGGTGAAGGGCAGGTCCCCGCCGTCCGTCGGCTCCCCGCCACCCGTCGGTTCGCCGCTGGCTTCTGTCGTGGCGCTCATGCTGCCCTCTCGTTCCCCGTACCGGTTGCCGGTCGCCGGTCGCTGGTGGTGTTCTACGGGCTCACGGCCCGCCACCGCCACCGCCGCCCACCTGTCGGAACACCCGCGGCCCGGTCCAGGCACAGCCGACCGGCAGCGGCCGGCCGGCGCGTGGCGCGGACCAGCGGACGCCGTCCCAGACGCCCGTCTGCTGTCCGCGTGCCACCGGCACGCTCCAGGGACGGCCGGCGAAGCCCGCGCCGACGGCCTTCACACAGGCCTCCTTGACCGTGAAGATCCACGCGAACTCGCGTCTGCGGCCGGCCTCGGGCAGGGCGGACAGCGCGTCCGCGTCCTCGGGCGAGCAGCAGAACCGCAGCAGCCGGTCGCCGACGGGGGACGGGGACTGTACGTCGACGCCGACGTCCCGGTTCCGTCCGACGGCCGCGGCGACCCAGCCGGCGGAGTGCGAGAGGCTCACCCCCAGATCGGGCCGGTCCGGCAGGAACGGCCGGCCGCCCGGGCGGGCGGCGACCGGGCCGCCCCGGAGGTCCTCGCCGAGCTCCCGCAGCAGGGCCCGCAGCAGGGTGCGGGAAGCGGTGTGCTCCAGGGCCCGCCACGGCGCCAGGTCCGCGGCGGCCGCCCGGTCCGGCGCGGCGACGGGCAGCGCGCCGAGGACGTCCTCGCTCCGGGCGACCAGGTAGTGCACGCCCTCGGCGGGCGTGTGCGGCCGCGCTCTCCACAGCGCCGCCGCCGCGCTCACCGGGCCCCCTCTCCGGCACCTCGCCGGCCGGGGCCCTCCGCGCCGGCACCTCGCCGGCCAGGGCCTCCCGTTCCGGCACCTCGCCGGCCAAGGCATCGCTTTCCGGCACCTCGCCGGCCAGGGCCCCCCGTCGGCCCCGGTCCGGTCAGGTGGTGGTCAGGCGCGGTCCGGGACACGCTGGAGGGTGCGGATCGGTCGGGCGGCCAGGAGGGCGGCCGTGGTGAGGAAGCCGACCACGACCCCCACGATGAGCACCGCGTCGGTGCCGAACGCGCCGACGGCGGGTCCGGCCAGCGCGCTGCCGATCGGGTACATGCCGACGGAGCCCGCGACCTCGTAGGCGTGGACGCGGTTGAGCACCTCGCCCGGCACCTGGGTCTGCACGCTGGTGGCCCACATGACGCCCCAGACGCCGATCCCGACGCCGACCAGGACCTGGGCGACGCAGAGCAGCCAGACCGGCCAGCCCAGCACGATGCCGAGCGGGTACAGCGGGTACGCCATCATCGCCACGGCCCCTGCGGCGAGCGGCCGTTGGGGCTTGTAGCGGATCGCGAGGAGACCGCCGGCCACGGTGCCGGCGCCCAGTGCGGCGTTGACCAGACCGAAGGCGCTCGCGCCGTGCTCGGGCACGATCACACCGGCGGCCAGCGACAGCTGCGGCCCCCAGGAGAGCACCGCGTAGAACATCCAGATGAGGATCACGCCCCAGAGCCAGCTGCGGGAGCTGAACTCCTGCCAGCCGACGGCCAGGTTGCGCCACAGGCTCTGGCCGGCCGGCGGGGCGGGGACCACGCCGAGCCGGAGCACGAACAGGCAGATCGCGCTGGTCCCGTAGGCGACGGCGGATATCACCATCACCCAGCCGGTGGACCCGAACCCGACGAGGACACCGGCGAGCGCCGGGCCGCCGAGGCCGGTGATCGCCTCGGAGGTGCGCAGGACGCCGTTGGCGCCCTGCACGTCCCGGGAGACCAGCGGAACGGTCGAGGATGCGCCCGGCTGGAACAGCGCGTTGGCCGTACCGGCCACCACCAACAGCGCGTACAGCTGCCAGAGATGGTCGATGCCGTGGATGAACAGGAGGGCCAGCAGGACGTGGGCGGTGAGGTTGGCCAGGTCCGCGATGATCATCATCCGGCGGGCGGTGAACCGGTCGGCGAGGACCCCGCCGAACAGCACCAGGCCGGCGAACGGGGCGACCAGGAAGGCCATCGAGTAGCCCGCGGTGTCCAGCCCGTACCCGCCGCTGAGCAGACCGGCCGAGACCGCGACCGGCAGCATCGCCCAGCTGAGCAGGCCCGCGCTGCGGGCGGTGAAGTAGTACCGGAAGTTACGGGACCAGATCGCCGGCTCACCTGAGGAGGGCCCGTCCTTCGTCGGCGGGGGCGCGCCCGCCGCGGTGCGGTCCGCGGTGTGATCCGCGAGGCGTTCTTCCATGACTGTTCAAACCCTTCGGTCGTTGATCGTGGTCTTCATCGGGCGGGCGGGCGCGGGCCGTCGGGTCCGGGAGGCGCGGCCAGTTCCCCCACCGTGACCAGCTCCAGGCCGCGTTCGAGCAGGCCCTCGACGATCGCCGGAAGGGCCTGCACGGTCTGGGCGCGATCGCCGGCGCCCTCGTGCATCAGCACCACCGAGCCCGGCCCCGCGGACTCCAGGACGGTCGCCGCGATCCGCTCCGGACCCGGCCTCGCCCAGTCGCGGGTGTCCACGTCCCACATCGTCAGCGTGGTCGGGTACCCCTCGAGGGCGGCCAGCACCTCAGGGCTCAGCGCGCCGTACGGCGGCCGGAACCGGGTCGGCGCCTCCTCCCCGGTCACCTTCGCCACGATCTCCGCCGTCCGGTCGAGCTGCTCGCGCAGCTGCTCGGGCGTGAGGTCGGGCAGGTAGGGGTGCGACCAGGAGTGGTTGCCCACCTCGTGGCCCGCGGCGGCGATCCGGCGCACCAGGTCGGGCAGCGCCGCGACGTGGTGGCCGACGCAGAAGAACGTCGCCCGGGCCCCGTAGCGGTCCAGGATGTCGAGGACCTGGCGGGTGTGCACCGGATCGGGTCCGTCGTCGAAGGTGAGCGCGACCCGCGGGGTGTCCCGGCTGCCGTGCTCGAAGCAGCGTCCGGCCGCCGTCAGCGCCGCCACGATCGGCTCGCCGCGCCGCACGCCGTCGAAGTACTCCTCGGCGCGGCCGGTCAGGGTGCCGCCCTCGGCGGTCACCCGGGCCAGCTCGCCGGGCGCGCTCCGGGCCCGTTCCGCCAGCTCCCGGGCCGTGACGGAGCCGAAGCCGGGCCGCGGCGGCAGCAGCCAGGGATCCGCGCGGTACACCTCGAGGCCGGCCGCCGTCATGGGGCCGTCGAGGAGGCCGTTGGTGCTGTCCAGGACGACGGCGGGTGCCCGCCCGCCGTCGAAGTCCCGGAGCCAGGCGATGAGTTCGGCGGCCTGGGCGCCGCTCCAGCCGCTCGGCTCCACCAGCCGGCGTCCCGCGCCGTCCAGGACCTCGACCTCGTACCCCTCGCCCGTCCAGGCGATTCCCGCGTACCGCTCGGGTGTCAGCGCGCCCATCAGTCCCCCAGCGCGATCGCCTCGGCGACGATCAGCCGCTCGACCCCGCGGAGGAACTGCTCCATCCCCTCACGGCTGAGCACCGCCGGGTCGGCGGTCATGGCGAGGTCCAGGGCGCCCGGGGCGGTGAGCACGTCCACGGCCACCGAGACGTTCTTGCGGGGCAGGAACTCCGTCGGCCAGCTCAGCTCGGTCCGGCCGATCAGCTCGCTCAGCGCGGCCCGCGGCTTCTCGACGGAGTCGAAGGGCCCGACGCCCGGGTCGCGGGTGTCGTTCCACCAGTACGAGTGGTCGGCCGCCTCGCCCTTCTCGACGAGCAGCGCGACCTCACGGTCCAGCGCCCACTTGTCGTACGAGGCGTGGCGGAACGCGCTGAACGCGACGGACCGCGTCCGCCGCACCGCGTCCTCGAAGTCCCGGTCGGCGTCCGTGAGCCGGAACAGGGCCTCCTGCGCGACCGTGCTGACCGCCGCGGCGGCGGCCGGCTGGAAGCGGTTGCCCACGACGACCTGGAACAGCACGTCGCTGCTCCCGGACATCCTGGCCAGCTGGTGGGAGGCCGCGCCGAGCAGCACCGCGGCGTCGCTCACCTCCAGCTCGGCCGCCACCCGTCCGACGGCGATCGCCAGCGCGGGCGAGCGCAGCAGCGCGTTGGGGAACATCCGCGTCGGATCGTCCGCGATCTCCGGCGCCGCGGGCTCCTGGAAGAGCTGCCGGGGGCCCGCGGTCAGCTGCTCGATCCAGTAGCGGCGGGCCGCCTCGTCCCGGCGGCGGCCGAGCGGCGAGGCCTGCACCTCGGCGGCGTCCAGGGGCTGGAGGGAGGGGCGTGCCTGTCGCAGCGACGCGGCGGTCTCCCCCGAGACGACCGCCTCCAGGTCGCGGAGGAGGATGCCGAGACCCCAGTAGTCCATGCCGGTGTGCGCGCCGACCAGCACGAGCCGGTGGACGAGGCCCTCGGACTCCACCAGGCCGACCCGCAGGGGCCACTCCCGGGTGTGGTCGAAGGAGCGTCCGGCGAGCTCCTTGCGCAGGTCGGCGCCGACCTCGGCGGCGCGCGCCGCCGCGCACGTACGGATCTCCACCGGAAGCTCGCCGCTGCCGTCCACGACCTGCTCCAGGCCGTCCTCGCCGTTCGCCAGGAACCGGGTGTGCAGGCTGTCGTGGAGCCGGAGCAGCTCGGTCACGTCCGCGAGGACGCGGGACGCGGGGCGGGGCGGGCTGACGGGGAGGTCGACCGGCACGTTGTACCGGGGGGCGTCGTCGCCGAGCCGGGTGACGACACCCCAGATCGCCCGCTGCCCCCAGGTCGCAGGGCCGGTCCCGGCCCTCGCGGAGTCCAGTCTGATGGTCCGGGTCTCAGCCGTGGTCATCGTGTTCCGACCTTCCCTTCGGTTGCCTTGTCCGATGTCTGTCGAGGCCGGGCCGGGCCCGGCCGAAACGCCCCTACGGGGGCGCGTACGGCCAACCGGGAGCGAGCCCGTCCACCACGGCGGGGACGTGGTGGACGAGCTCACCCCCTGGGGGCCGCGCGGGAGTCACCCCTCGCCGTGGGCGAAGAGCGCCACGTGGCTGCGGCCGGAGCGCGGGTCCGTGTCGCACAGGACGACGCGCCGGTACGTGTCCCGCCACTCCTGCCAGTGGTCGGCCAGCTCCAGCCAGAGGCTGGTGCAGTAGCTGCCGGGGGCCACCCGGCGCACGGCGGAGCGCTCCGGGAGGTCCTCGGTGACCCAGGGCCCGAGCACGAGGAGCGTGCCGTCCTCCCCGAGGTCCGCGCCCAGGGCGTCCTCGCCGAGGGCGTCCGCCGCCGAACCGGCCGAGTGCGCCCGGACGAACCGCAGGCCGGAATCGTCACCGGCCCCGGCCCCGGGGGACGCCCCCAAGACCAGCGCCGCGGCCGAGTCGATCAGCGGGGTCTCCTGGACCAGCGGGAAGGGCGTCGGCAGGGTCGTCTGTTCGAGGACCGCGAGCACGACCTCCGCGGCCCGCCCCGCGCGGTGGTACGCCGAGGCGATCCGCAGCGCGGTGAAGGGTGCGGCCAGACCCTGCTCGGCGATCGCGAAGTTGGCCGCCCGGCCGCCGAGGCGACCGGTCAGGTGCGGCGCGACCGCCGTGAACGGCACCACGTCCGGAAGGGCGTGGGTGACGATCAGCAGCTCCGGGCGGCTCCGGCCGACGCCCTCGTCGGCGACGAGCAGGTCCGCGAGGTCCCGGTGGTAGACGTGCGCACCCCGGTTCAGCAGCTCCTCGTCCGGCTTCTCCCCGAAGGGGGTGAGCAGGTCGCGGTAGTAGTCGAGCGCGGCCGGGCGGTCGGCCGGCGCCCGGCCCCGCGGCGAGCGCACCGCCGCGGCGGCCCGGACGGCGAGTCCGCTCATGACGTCCCCTCTGCTTCGCGGAGTGCGGCCTCGACGTAGTCGGCGAAGGACCGCATGGTCCGCAGGTGGTCGATGTCGAGCTCGTCCGGGTCGACCGCGATCCCGGTCGCCTCCTCGACGGTCATCAGGAGACCCAGGACGGCGATGGATTCGAGCTGGAGCTCGTCGAAGAGCGCGGTCTCCTCCGTGAGGCCGCTGATCGGCCGCTCCAGGACCTCGCTGAGCGCCTTCTCGATGACGAGCAGGATTTCCTGACGGTTCATCACTTCTCGCCCCCCGCGCGGTGGGTGATCACCATCGCGCCGAAGGTGGCGCCCAGGCCGACGGAGACAAGCAGGTAGTGGGCGCCGTCCACGAGACGGCCGGCGTCCCGCAGGGTGGTGTAGTTGACGAAGACGTCCGACGCGAAGGTGTGGCTGTAGCGCGGGACGTTGTCCAGGAACACCTTCTCCGGAGCCACCCCCAGCTCCTTGATGGTCTGCCGCCACGCCAGCTTGTTGACGTTGTGCGGGATCACCAGGTCGACGTCGTCGAGGGTCAGTCCCGCCTCCGTCAGGGCCTGGTGGATGACCTCGGAGATCCGCTTGCCGTACTGCTCGCCGAACTCGGTGTTCTGCTCGGCGGTCAGCTCCAGCCACTGCGCGTACTCGCCCAGCGTCCGGGTGGCGAAGGAGCGGACGACATCGCCCTCCCCGTCCAGGGTGATCAGACAGGAGGCGGCGGCGTCGGCCATGATCGAGGTGTTGGGGACGAGCTGGACCATCGGCGAGTACGCCTGCTCACCGGTGACCATCAGGGCGTACGCGCCCTCGGCGCCCTCCGCCCGCAGCAGCTCGCCGAGCACCTCGATGGCGCCGAGGCTGCTGACGCAGGCCTGGTGACTGAGGCCGAAGGCCTCGGTGCCGGCGAGACCGAGGTCGTCGCTGACCACCTGGGCCATGTCCACGTCGGCCGGGGCCACGGCCTGGGTGACGTGGGCGTAGGCCAGGTAGTCCACCCTGCCGCCCTCCGGCAGGGCGGCCAGGGCGCCCTGCGCGGCGGGCCGCAGGAGGTCGAGCAGCGGGAGCTCGGGGTCGAAGCGGAGCGTGTCCAGGCCGTAGAACTTCCGGAACACCCCGAGTTCGGCCCGGCGCAGCCCCAGCCGCTCGCCCAGCTCCTCGATCCGCACGCTGCGCTCGGGCAGGTACGACTCGATCCGCTCCAGGGTGATCAGGCGGTCCGCGGCCGGGGTGGCCGTGGTCGGCTGACCCATCAGGCCGTCGCTATCTCGGCGCGGATCAGCCACAGCCGGTTCGCACCGCGGCGGTCCCTCGGCTGGACCTCGTACGGCCAGCGGCCCTCGCCGGCGCCGGGCTGGCCCGGCTCGCGCAGGTCGGTGGTCTTCCAGCCGTTCGCCGTGAGGAACTCCTCGGGCTCGTCGCTGCCGAAGATCCACGGCGTGCCGTCGGCGGCGAGGGTGTCCAGCCAGCGCTTCGAGAACGGGCTGCGCAGCAGGGCGCGGCCGAGGATGTCGAAGGCCAGGTGGCTGCCGGGCGCCGAGGCGGAGGCGAGCAGCTGGAGCAGCCCGGCGGCCTGCTCCTCGGTGAGGAAGAAGGTCAGCGCCTCGGCGACCCACAGGGTCGGGCGGTTGCGGTCGAAGCCGGCGGCCTCCAGGTCGGGCAGCCACTCCTTGGTGAGGTCGGCGGAGACCTCGCGCCGGTCGGTGCGCGGCGTGGCCCCGAGGGCGTCGAGCCGGCGGCGCTTCTCGGCGATCAGCAGGGCGTGGTCGACCTCGTAGAGCTCGGTGCCCTCGGGCCAGTCGAGGCGGAACGCCCGGGTGTCCATGCCCGCCGCGATCAGCACGACCTGCTGGATCCCGCCCTCGGCGAGGACGTCGCGGATGGCGTCGTCCAGGAACCGGGTCCGGATGGAGATGAACGGCAGCAGACCGCCGCCGGCGTAGCGCTCGATCAGTTCGAAGCCCCTGGGCGCGGCCAGGTCCTTGGCCAGCGGGTCGACGAACAGCGCGTCCTCCCGCTCGGACTCCTGCGCGCGGGCCGCGGCCATCCACTGTGCGGTGTACGAGACTGCATCCATGGTGAAGATCCCTCCTCGGGATCAGGCGAAGAACGCCTTCTCGATGGTCGCGAGGGTCTGGAAGTCCTCGATGTCGATGTTGTCGAAGTCGATCTCGACGCCCGCGGCGTCCTCGATGGTGTAGACGAGCTCGACGAAGGCGAGCGAGTCGACGAGCCGGCTCTCGATGAGGTCGACGTCGGAGGCGAGCTCGGTGCGCTCGGGGTGACGGCCGAGGATCCAGTCCCGGACCTTGTCGATACCTGCGGAACTCATGGCATTCCCTTCGGAGTCGCTGACTGCTGCGAGATGGGGTGGTCGGGAGAGAGGGAGTGGGCGTGCGCGAGGGGCTCGACGCGCGGGCGGGCCTGATCACGCGAGACGGGCTCGTCGCGCGGGCGGGCCTGATCACGCGAGACGGGCTCGACGTGCGAGCGAGGGTGATCGAGCACGGTGGAGGAGGCCGCGACGGCGATGGCGAAGCCGGCGTCGTGGCTGATGCTGACGTCGATCGGGCCGAGTCCGGCATCCCGGGCCAACTCGGCGGCCCTGCCGGAGAGTCGGATCCCGGGCCGGCCGCCGGGGCCGCGCAGGACCTCGATGCCCTGCCAGGGAACCGGCCGCCCCACGGCGCCGAGGAGCTTGAAGACGGCCTCCTTGGCGGCCAGCCTTCCCGCGATCCTGGCCTGGTCGGGCGCTCCGTCCGGGGTCCGGGAGACGCTCAGCTCCTCGGCGGAGAGGTACCGCCTGAGCAGCGGCCCGATGCCGGGATCGAGGAGCTCGCGGACCCGGGCGAACGGCACGAGGTCGACGCCGATCAGCGGCTGGGTCACGACGACGGCGCGGCGACGGCGCGCACGGCGGCCAGCGCGGCGTCGAGGTCTTCCTCGAAGTGCTCGGTCAGGACGGCGATCCAGCGCTCGAGCCCGAAGGCCACGCAGGAGGTGTAGGCGTGCTCGCCGGACTCCAGCCGGATGTCGCAGCGCTCGCCGAAGAAGTTGCGGTGGGTGTTGACGGAGGCGATCGCCAGGTCGCCGTACTGGAACTCGTACTTGACCGGGCTGAGCTTCTGCATCAGGGCGCGGCCGTTGTCGTTGCGGAAGAACGGGTCTCCCGCCGGCACCTTGCCCAGGTCGATGCCGAGCGCGCCGACGAAGGCCTGGATCCGCTCGGTGAAGCGGGCGATGACCTGCTGGGTGTGGTCGAAGGTGCCGAGCGCGACGATCTCGCGCATCTGGAAGCTGGCGAGGCGGCGCAGCCCGCCGTAGTGGTCCTCGTTGCGGAAGCAGCGGTTGACCAGGGTCACCAGGGAGTCGTCGGCGACCCGGTCGCCCTCGTGGAAGAGGTACGCGCCGTAGCAGGTGGCGTGCGGCAGCCCGTACCGCGCCTCGGTGACGGCGCCGGGGCCGAACTTCCCCTCCACCGGCTTGTGCTGATCGTCGTTCAGATCGAGCGAGCCGGCCACCCAGGCGAGCTGGGGGAAGTTGGTGTAGACGTCGAACTTCTCCAGGTCGGTCACCGGGAAGAGCGGCGGGGCGCTGATCTCCTCGGCGCCGGCCGTGACTCCCCAGCCGGCGAAGATCCCGTCGAGCTCCTTGACGAGCCGGGTGGCCTGCGGGCCGAGGATGGCGAGTGCGGGTGCGCCGTCGCTCCCGGTCAGGCGGTTCATCGGATGAGTCCCGTCTTCTCGAGGTACTTGGCGGTCTTGCGGAAGGTGCGCAGCTCGGCCTCGGCGCGGGCCGGCGACTCCATCAGGGACCGGCGCAGCTCGTGCGGGTTCTCCAGGCCGGCGTCGCGGTAGACCTGCGGGTGGTAGAGCGAGTCGAAGCTGTGCTTCAGGTAGCGGCGCAGATAGGTGGAGATCTCGTCCAGTTCCTGCTCGGTGGCGGTCTCCTTGAGGTCCTGGTGGAGCAGGCTGACCAGTTCGCGGCCGAAGGCGATGTGCCGGGACTCGTCCTGGTGGTGGATCCGGTTGATGCCGCGGATCGTCTCGTGCAGCCGCTCGTCCTCGGCCATCGCCGAGTTGAAGTGGTCGACCAGCTCCTCGAAGATCAGGATGCGGGTGAACACCAGCAGGCTCTGGATCTTGGCCGAGGAGCCGGCCACCTCCGCGCCGCCGGCGGGCTGCTTGTAGATCTTCCCGCCGTAGCGGAGGCAGAATTCGGCAAAGAACCACATGTGCTCGTTCTCTTCGCCGATGAAGTGGTGGAAGAACTCCGAAGGCGTTTCAAAACCGGCGGTGTGAATCCGGGCGACCACTTCGATGAGCAGTTCCCGGATGCCGTGCACATTGAGGCTGTAGAAATTGATGCTCTCGTGCTTGGAAAGCGTGTGGAGCTGCTGCGGAGTGAGTTTCTCAGCCCATTCCGTCCCGTACGTGGTGGTGAGCTCGGGGCTCATCCACCACATGTCCTCGGGCAGTCGGTCCGGCCACTCGAACAGCCGGTACGGGTTGTAGTAGTCATCGATCGACTTCGTGGCGAGCCGGTCCAGGATTCCCCGGAACCGGTCGTTTCGGTCGATCACTTCGCTGACCATCGCGCGATGTCTCCGTTCGCTTCGAGGGCTCTTTGCTGAATCCAGAATGGGATTCCGACGGGTGTTCCCTCAAGGACCGAAACCGGCTGCCGAATTCGGTCAGCGGGCCGGGCCGCCGGCGGGCATGCCGGTCAGCGGGCCGGTCCGTCACCGGGCATGCCGGTCATCGGGCCGGCCGGTCCGCCAGTTCCGCGCGCAGGGCGGCGTTCTCCTGCTCCAGCCGTGCGAGACGCTCACGGACCGGTGCCAGGGCTTCGGAGACCTCGCGCTGGCTGAAGCGCGGGGTGATGTGGTTGGGGCAGTTCCAGGCGAAGGCCTCGACCCGGATGGTGACGAGCTGTTCGACGGTGCCGTCGGTACGCGGCGAGTCCAGGCGCTCGACGAGCGCGGGGTTCTCACCGGCCGAGACGGCGGTCGCGCGGCCGTACACCTTGAGGCGGGTCTGCCGGGCGTGGTCGATGAAGAAGAGCGCGACCCGGTCGTTGCCGCGCACGTTGCCGGTGGTGATGTACTGCCGGTTGCCCCGGACGTCCAGATACCCCAGGGTGTGCTCGTCCAGGACGTGCACGAACCCCGGCGGACCGCCCCGGAACTGGATGTACGGCCAGCCGGTCTCGCCCACGCTGGCGAACAGGAAGCCGTCGAGGCTCCGGATGAACTCGACCTCGGCGCCGGTGAGCGGATCGGCCTCCCCGACCGGCTCCCGCAGACGGCGGTCGGTCGCCGTGGCGCTGCCCATCTCCTCCTGGACCCGGCGCACCGACGGGGTGTACGCGAGTCGGTCGTAGCGGCTCATGCGGCACCCCGCAGGGCCAGGTCGACCAGGCCGGTACGGGCGGCCAGCACGCCGGCCTGGAAGCGGCTGGAGGCCGACAGGTCCTGCATGATCGTGGCGACATGGCGGCGGAGGGTCCGTTCGGACATGCCGACCCGGCGCGCGATCACCTCGTCCTTGGCCCCGGAGGCCAGCAGGTCGAGCAGGGTCGCCTTGAGGTCCCCCATCGTCCCGGCGTAGCCGGCCGCGCCGGAGTCGAAGTCGAACGCGGACTCCCAGACCCGGGCGTGCAGTCCGGCCAGGAAGGCCGCGACGGCGCCGTCGTAGACGACGGCGATCGCGTCGCCCTCGCCGGCCGGGATGAACGCCGTCTTCCGGTCGAAGACCAGGAAGCGGTCGGGCACCTCGTTGGCCGTGCGCACCTGCCCGCCCGCGGGCAGGAGTTCGCCGAGGTGCGCGCGGGTGTCGGAGTCGCCGCGGGCGGTGTGGGGGTAGAGGATCCGTCCCTGCGCCCCGCGTCGTACGGCTTCCAGGACCAGCGGACGGGCCAGCCGGAACTCGGGGGTCTCGCGGGCCACACAGGGCTGCATCACGAGGACCTCGGCGGTGCAGCCCTGGGCGGCCTCCAGGAGACGCAGCTCGATCTCCTCCCGGTCGTCGGTGATCACCACGGGCTCGGCGCGACGGGTCCTGGCCTGCTTCTGGAAGGCCGCCACGAAGGAGTTCAACTGCCCCTTGAATCCTTCGAGTCGGTCGCGGCTGTCGAGGATCTCCCGCTCCAGGGGGATCAGCAGCTCCATCTGGGCGGCCTCCGGGCTGACCGCGACCAGCCGGTCCGCGTCGCCCTCCGACGGCTTGACCAGACGTAATTCACGCAGCACGCCGACCGCCTGCTCGGCGTGCTGCCGCGGGACGCCGAGCTCTTCGGCGATCCCGGACGGACTGAAGTCGGCACGTCCGATGGTGCGTTCGTAGAACGCGACCACGAACTCGTTCACCTCGGCTGCGCGCCGGGCTTCCTGACGTGGGGTCTGTGCCGGGGATTCCATCGTCACCTTTCTGAACGCGCGGATGGTGCGGGCTGTGGGCATGACCGAAAGGAGAGGGTCCCGGAACGCGCTGGGCACGGGTGGCCGCGGAGGCCAACGTGAGCTGTGGCAACGTGTCACCTCATGAATCGGCACGGGGAACGGCCTTCCGGTGCGGCCACCGTACGGTTCCGGCCTGGGCGGGCTCCTACAGCCGGACCAGAGGAACGGAGGCCCCCGGAAGGCCGCGCGCACCGGTGCTGACCTACGGTTCTGCCGGTCGCGGGCGAGCGACCCCCGGGTAACCGGCAGAACCGGGGCAACTGCCGGAGTCCTGGTCCTGCCGCCGGAAGCGGACGGGGACGGGACGGGGACCTGACCGGGACCGGACGGGGACCGGACCGGACGGGGACCGGACCGGACGGGGACCGGACCGGACGGGGACCGGACCGGCCCGGACCGAGCCACACCAGGACCGAACCGAGCCGCACCAGGACCGAACCCGCACCGACCCCGCACCGGACCGGACCGCACCGGACCGACCGACCGACGTTCAGCACACCGACCGGAGCCGGGCGGTCAGCCGAGCGGGCCCCCGTCCGTCTCCGCCCCGGTGCCGCAGCGGGTGAGTTCACGGGCCCGGGAGAGGTGGTCGCAGGCCGGCCGCACCGCGCCGTCGCTCTGGTGGGCGGCGCCGATGCGGCGCAGAGCGAGCGCCTGCCCCTCGGGCCAGTCGGCCTGCCGCGCGAGCTCCAGCGCACTGCAGAACAGCTCCATGGCCTGCGCGTTGTTGGCCAGGACCCAGTGGCATTCGGCGCGCCGCAACTGGGCGGCGGCCTGGGCCCGCAGCTCGCCGTCGGCGACGGCGGCGAACAGGCTGGCGGTCGCGACCTTGAGGCAGTCGCCCGTGTACATCCCCACCGACAGATAGTCGTGCAGGCTCTCCGCCAGCCGCCAGGCGATGGCGGTGAAGCCGACGCCGGAGGCCTGGAGGACGGCGCCGGCCAGGTTCTCCCGCTCGCTGTCCAGCCACTCCGAGGCCTGCCCCCGGTCCGCGAAGACGAGCGCGCCCGCGGGCGCCGTGGCGGCGGACGGCTCCATGACCGACTCCGCCGCCTCCGCCGGGTACAGCAGCCGGGCGGCCGCGTCCGTGTGGTGGAGGTACCAGTCGAAGAGCCGCTGCCGGGCGGCGTGCGCCTCGTCCCGGCTGACCAGCTCGCGGCCGTAGGAGCGCAGCAGGTCGTGCAGCCCGAACCGGCCGGGGGCCCGTTCCCGTACGAGATGGGCGTTGGTCAGGCTGACGAGCAGTCCGGCCGCCGCGGCCGGGGTGGCGTCCGTGAGCGCCGCGGCGCCGGCGACGGTGACGTCGGGGCCGGGTATCAGGCTGAGGAGGCGGAACATCCGCTGGGCCGCGGCGGGGAGTTCGCGGTACGAGAGGTCGAAGGCGGCCCGCACCGTGGAGCGCCGGTCCCCTTCGATGCGCAGCCGGCTGAGCATGTCGTCGCCGGCTAACTCGGCGCAGTAGTCGGCGATGCCGGCGTCGCGGGCGAGGAGGTTGGCGCCGGCGATCCGGATGGCCAGCGGCAGGCCGCCGCAGACCCGTACGAGCCTGCGGGCCGCTTCCTCCTCGGCCGCGACCCGGCTCTCGCCGATGGTGCTGCCGAGGAGCTGCCGGGCCTCGTCGGGATCGAGGACGTCGAGGACGAGCTGGCGGGCGCCGTCGCTGGCGACGAGACCGGCGAGCCGGCTGCGGCTGGTGATGACCACCGCGCAGCCCTGGGCGCCGGGGATGAGCGGTCTGACCTGCTCGGCGTCGCGCGCGTTGTCCAGGACGATCAGCATCTGCTTGTCGGCGAGCAGCGTGCGGTACAGCGCGGCGGCCTCGTCCTCGTCGGCGGGCAGCTGGTCGGGCGGGGCGCCCAGGGCGCGGAGGAACTGCGCCAGGACGTCGCCGGGGCGCATGGTCGGGAGCGGGGAGTGGCCGCGCAGGTCGACGAAGAGCTGCCCGTCCTCGAAGTGTTCGCGCCGCGCGTGCGCCCAGTGCTTGGCGAGGGCCGTCTTGCCGACGCCGGGCGCGCCGACGACCGCCACCATGTGCGTGCGTCTGGCCGGGTCGGGCGAGACGAGGGCGTCCAGCTCCCGCATCTGCCGCCGCCGTCCGACGTACGAGCCGGCCCGGGCGGGCAGTTGGGCCGGGAGGGGGCCGGCGGGGGGCGTGCGGTCGGGCGGCGGCGCGGGGCGGTCGGGGCGGCGGAGCGCGTGGGGCAGTTGCTGGCGCAGCACGCGCAGCTGTGCGTCGCGGACCTCCGCGCTGGGCGCGATGCCCAGTTCCTCGTCGAGCCGGTCGCGGAGCCGGTTGAACACGTTGAGGGCGGCGGCCTGTTCGCCGCAGCTGGCGAGGGTGAGGATGAGCCGGGCGTGCAGACCCTCGTGCAGGGGCTCGGCGTTCACCATGTCCCAGAGCACCGGGACGGTCTCCTCGGGCCGGCCGAGGAGCAGCGCCGTATCCGCGTGCAGGAGCACGGCCGTGACCCGCCGCTCGTTGGCGACGACGGCGGCGGGGTGCTGGCGCAGCACCGGGTCCGCGTCGGCGAGCACGGGTCCGCGCCACCACTGCAGGGCCTGCGTCAGCGACTCGTACGCGGCCGCGGGGTCGCGGGAGCGGAGCAGGCGCTTCGCCCGGGTGAGGAGTTCGTCGAAGTGGCCGAGGTCGATCTGGTTCCGGGCGGCCTCAAGGAGGTAGCCGGTGGGCGTCCGGACGACGGTCGGCGGCGGGACGGTCCGCAGCGCGCCCTGTTCGAGGAGGCGGCGGACCTGGCTGACGTAGGTGTGGACGAGGCTCTGGTGGGAGCTGGGCGGCCCGGACGGCCAGAGGGTGTCGGTGATCTCCTGCTGGGTGGAGGGCTCGGGGTGCTTGAGCGCGAGGAGTCCGAGCAGGCGGCGCAGCATGGGGCTGGTGACGGGGACGGGGGTCTGGCCGCGCTGGAGGGAGAGCGGGCCGAGGATCAGCAGGCGCGGCCGGACGGCGTCGCGCGGCGGCCCGGTGCGGGCGGCGGTCAGCAGGTCCGTCATCTCGCCGACGGTCAGCCCGAGCGCCTCGGCCAGCCGCTGGAGGGTGCGCGACTGGGGCCGCCGGACCCGGCCGCGCTCGATGTCGCGCAGCGCCCTGGTACTGATCCCGGCCCGCGCCGCGGCCACTTCCTGACTCAGTCCGGCCCGTCTGCGGAACGACTGGAGCCGTGCGCCGAACGGCCCCGCCTCGCCTGCCGGACCTCCCCGGGGAAGCCCCGTGGCCGCCGTCCTCTCTGACATGGCATCCCCCTCATCCGATGACCGCGACCTGTCGATCATGACCGGGGCGGCGTTGCGGGCGTGCGTGGCCGACTCTGCAGAGGCTTCGTCAATCGATCAGTTTGGACTAGACCAATGGGCCAAGCAAGGGGTCCACTCCCCGACCCGGGGGCCGCAGCCGCACCCGGGCATGAAAAAACCCCAGGTCACGGCGAGTGAGTCCTGGGGTGTGACCGCGCCTGAGCTTCCCTGGTATGCGACAACGCGCCCGCCCTGCGGATGGCCGGCACGACCTCAGATCTGGCCGAGGTCGACCTCTACCGGGAAGGGAGCCGAAACCTTGACGACACCGGTGAACACGTCCCCGTCCCGGTAGGCCCTGGTCGCGGGGTCGAGAACATAGGTGTACACCAGGGGGACGCCTGTCACGGCCTGCTCGACCCGCCAGTAGAAGGCGATGCCGGACTTGGCGTACTGGTCCGTCTTCACAATCCGATCGGTGGTCTCCGACCCCGGCGAGACAACCTCCACGACCAGCAGCACGTGCTCGGGACGGGTGGGCGTGATGTCGATCGTGTCCGCGCGGTACACCACGACGTCGGGACGACGGTTGGTGAGCGGGACGTCCTGAAGCCGGACATCGAAGTCGGTATCGGCGTTCCAGTCCGGCCCCGCAGCGGCCTCAAGGGCATTCGCCATGATCCGAGCCAGCCTATTGTGGCGCTTGGACGCGCTGGGACTCACGACGACCATCCCGTCCACGATCTCGATCCCCGCACACTGCTCCTCGGACCAGGAGTCGTACTGCTCTGCGGTGATCTGCTCGTGCATCCACGCAGGGGCTGCCATCTCGGCAGTCATGACGCACCTCCCGGACACCATGCGAGCGGGCCCGATCCCGCTGGACTCAGCGTACTGTCCCGGCTTCCGCGGCACGTCGGATACCGGAGCGCCGACGTAAGCACCTCGGCCCACTCGGCAGCCGCCGCGAGCACGGAGCGTTTCCGCGCTTTCGACCTGCGCTGGTATCTCCAATTCGTCACCACGGGTCACTAAGCGACCTACCGCACGCCGCCGTTCGCATGGAAGGCGCCGTTCTCAATATCGTCGACATGAACGATGGTGTCCGGAATATCCTTGAAGTGCATGAGGGCCCTGACGGAGACCCTGTAACTCCGACCCACCCTCGCCACAGGGAAGGGGAACTGCCCTGCCCTGATGAGTCGATGGGCTGCGGATTCGGCGATCCCTATCACTCCTGCGGCTTCACGGAGGCCAATGAACGAAGGGTAGAGGTCCGAGGCGTAATAGTAGAGGTTCGGGTTAGAAATGCCGGATCGAGGCAGCCCCGAGGTTTTCACAGCCTGACTGATCGACCCCGAACGGCGACCGTTGCGAAGTTCGTCATGAAAACCCCGCACGCTATCGAAGCAATCCAGCCCTTGAAGCAGCGCCCCGAAACGCTCACCTCTGATCTGTTCTGCGACAGCCGCGTCACGGATGCCATTGACGTCGATGATCGACGCCGCCCTCAACGCAGAGTCCTGGTCAGCCACTTCTGACGAGAAGATCACTTCGGCGTCACCCGTCAAGGTTTCCGGCGAGGAGGCGTTCCCGCGCCGGAAGGCCGATTCGAAGGCCGCTTTCACCATTCGATCCCTGACGCTGCACGGCGGAACCCCCATGACAGTGTCCGCCCAGACCTCCAAGGCGGCTTCCACCATGCCCGAGCGGATCTCATCACGCTCGACTTGAAAATCACGGGAGATTCTCGAAGACAGCGAACGGAAACAGGGAACAATGCAGTCGAGGATGACCAGTCTCCACGTGTCTCCACCCTTCAGGTCACACAGCCTCCCCATGGCAATCAAAGACTCCCACAGGCGAGAACTCGGAGCCGATCGGACACCGGACGCGATCGCCTCGGCACGGAACTTCGAATAAGCATAATGCCGCTTGATGTCACACTCCTTCACATTTCCAACATGTACGCAAATCGGATCCTCCCCAAAAATTTCCCGCACATTCCATTCGATCTGATCGAAGACATCCGGCATCATCCACATCCCATGTTCACCGACTATCTACGCTCAAGGATGGCTCCCCGAGAAGAACGCGGAATGCCTTCCCAACCCGGGCCACTCAATCGTGTGGGGAATGTTTATATTCAGATCCCTCAGGCTTCACAACGGCCCCAGCAGAGCTGCTCGGAGCATTCGCACCACCAGCCTCACTGACACAGCGTGCTGACCGGGCGGCCGTTCATGGGCGCAGTCGGGCGGGCAGGGCGAAGACTCCCCACACCAGGAACCCGACCCGGGGGCCGCAGCCGCACCCGGGCATGAAAAAACCCCAGGTCACGGCGAGTGAGTCCTGGGGTAATTCCGAGCCGCCTTCGGGATTCGAACCCGAGACCTACGCATTACGAGTGCGTTGCTCTGGCCAGCTGAGCTAAGGCGGCTTGCCGTGCAGACCCATGTTGGGTGCAGCAGCGCCGCCAAGTCTACACAGTTTCCCGGGGTGCTCCGACCACCCCTGGATCACGCCTGTGAGCAGCGCTTTCCGTCCTGTGGAGGAGTGCCTTCCAGGAGGTAGGCGTTGATGGCCGCGTCGATGCAGTCGCTGCTCCGGCCGTACGCCGTGTGGCCGTCGCCCTCGTAGGTCAGGAGGGTGCCGGAGGAGAGCTGGCCGGCCAGGGCCTCGGCCCACTTGTAGGGGGTGGCCGGGTCGCGGGTGGTGCCGACGACGAGGATCGGGGCGGCTCCTTCGGCGGCGATGCGGTGCGGGGTGCCGGTGGGCCGCGTGGGCCAGTAGGTACAGTTGAGGGCCGCCCAGGCGAGGCCCTCGCCGAAGACCGGGGACGCCTTCTCGAAGGACGGGACCGCCTTCTCCGCGTCGGCGGGCCCGGCGTAGGCGGCCGGCAGGTCGAGGCAGTTCACGGCGGCGTTGGCGTCCATCAGGTTGGCGTACGTGCCGTCCGCCTCCCGCTCGTAGTAGCTGTCGGCCAGGGCCAGCAGGCCCGAGCCCTCGCCGCCGATCGCCCGGGTGAGGGCCTCCCGCAGCTGCGGCCAGGCCCCCTCGTCGTACATCGCCGCGATCACGCCCGTCGTCGCGAGGGACTCGCCGAGCTCGCGGCTCTCGCCCGTCGGCACCGGCTTCGCGTCCACGTCGCGGAAGAACGCCCGCAGCGCCTCGCCGGCCGCCGCGACCGACTCCGTGCCGAGCGGGCAGTCCGCCGTGCGGATGCAGTCGGCGGCGAAGGCCCGGAAGGCGGTCTCGAAGCCGGCGGTCTGGTCTCGGTTGAGGTCGAGCGCCGACAGGGACGGGTCCATGGCCCCGTCGAGGACCAGGCGGCCGACCCGGTCGGGGAAGAGCTCGGCGTACGTGGCGCCGAGGAACGTGCCGTACGAGGCCCCCACGTACGAGAGCTTCTCGTCGCCGAGCACCGCCCGCAGGATGTCCATGTCACGCGCCGTCTCGACCGTGGAGACGTGCGCCAGGACCTTCCCCGAGCGCTTCTCGCAGCCCGCCGAGAACTCCTTGAACGCCGCGCTCAGCGCGTTGGTCTCCGCCGCGTCGTCGGGCGTCTGGTCCACCTGCGTGTACGCGTCCATCCGCGGGCCCGTCAGGCACTCGACCGGCTCGCTGCGGGCGACCCCGCGCGGGTCGACGGCCACCATGTCGTAGCGGGCGCGGACGGGGGCGGGGTAGCCGATGCCCGCGTACCCCTGGAGGTATCCGACGGCCGAGCCGCCGGGCCCGCCCGGGTTGACCAGGAGCGAACCGAGCCGCTTCCCCGGGCCGGTGGCCCGGACCCGCGAGACCGCCAGCTCGACGTCGCCGCCGTCCGGCTTCGCGTAGTCGAGCGGGGCCAGCAGCGTCGCGCACTGGAAGCCCGGCACACCGCAGTCGCGCCACGTCGGCTTCTGCCCGTAGTACTTCTTCAGCGCCTCGCTCCCGGCCGAGGCGGAGGCCCGGGCGGCGGCCGATGTCGTCGTACGGGACGCGGCGGCGTCGCTTCCGCCCGTGCAGCCGGAGAGGATCAGTCCGGCGGCCGCGAGGGCCGTAGCGGACGTACGGAGCAAACGCCTGGAGTCCATTCCCGGAGCGTATCCGGACGAGTACGGACCGTGTCCAATCGCGTGGGACGCCTGTGGACAGGCCCCCGGTCGCGCTCGCGACCCCGGCCATGATCCGCCGGACACGGCCTAGTCGCGGAGCGCCATCGTCATCGCCTCCACCGCCAGCAGCGGTGCCACGTTCCGGTCGAGGGCGTCCCGGCAGGCCAGGATCGCCTCGATGCGGCGCAGGGTCCGCTCCGGGGTGGTGTCCCCGGCGATCCGCTCCAGCGCGTCCCGCACGTCCACGTTGGCGATGGCCGAGCGCGAGCGGAGCTGGAGCGCCAGCACGTCGCGGTAGAAGCCGGTCAGATCGGTGAGCGCGAGGTCCAGGCTGTCGCGCTGGGTGCGCGTCCTGCGGCGCTTCTGCCGCTCCTCCAGCTCCTTCATCACGCCGGCCGTGCCACGGGGCATCCGGCCGCCCTGTGCGGCGCCGAGCGCCGCCTTCATGTCCTCGGTCTCCTTGACGTCGACCTCTTCCGCGACCTGCTTCGCGTCCTCCGCCGCCGCGTCGACCAGCTCCTGGGCGGCCTTGAGGCAGCCGCCGATGTCCGCGACCCGCAGCGGCAGCTTGAGGACGACGGCCCTGCGCGCCCGGGCCCGCTCGTCCGTGGCCAGCCGCCGCGCCCGGTCGATGTGCCCCTGGGTCGCGCGGGCCGCGGCGTACGCCGCCTCCGGCTCGATGCCGTCGCGCCGCACGAGCACGTCGGCCACCGCCTCCACCGGCGGCGTCCGCAGGGTCAGATGCCGGCAGCGGGAACGGATCGTCGGCAGCACGTCCTCGAGGGACGGCGCGCAGAGCAGCCAGACCGTGCGCGGCGCGGGCTCCTCGACGGCCTTCAGCAGCACGTTCCCCGCGCCCTCGGTGAGCCGGTCGGCGTCCTCCAGGACGATGACCTGCCAGCGGCCGCCCGCCGGGGAGAGCTGGGCGCGCCGGACGAGCGCGCGGGTCTCCTTCACACCGATGGACAGCAGGTCCGTACGGACGATCTCCACGTCCGCGTGGGTGCCGACGAGGGTCGTGTGGCAGCCGTCGCAGAATCCGCAGCCCGGGACCCCGCCCATCGCCCGGTCGGGGCTCACGCACTGCAGCGCGGCGGCGAACGCCCGCGCCGCGGTCGCCCGCCCGGACCCCGGCGGGCCGGTGAACAGCCAGGCGTGGGTCATCTTCGACGCCTCGGGGGCGGGCTCTCCGGCGGCATGGGCGGTCACGAGCGCGTCGGCGTCGCGCGCGGCGGCGGCCAGCTGCTCCTCGACCTTCGCCTGTCCGACCAGGTCGTCCCATACGGCCATGTCTGCCCCTCCTCAGGTACGCCCCCCATTGTGGGGCAGCGCTCTGACAACCCCTGCCGACCGGCCGTCAGACCGCGCCGCGGGCCCGGGCACGGGTCAGCCACAGGCCGACCGCCGAGCCGAGCACGAACACCCCCGAGCAGATGCTCGCCGCGACGTGCGCGGCGCCGGTCCAGCCGGAGAAGGTGTTGACGTAGAGGTTGACGAGGACGCCCGCCGTGAGCAGCAGCCAGAGCAGGAATCGCATAAGAATCTCCAGAGGTGTGGGTGTGGGCATGGGGGTGCGGGGGTTCGGGGGTCCGGAAGGCCGGGGGGATTTCACGTCGTGGCGGGTGGTGATTCGATCTTCGTCGCGTCCCCGTCCCCGCACAGCGGAGCCCGCCCCCGGACCGATGGTGGAGCCTGCACCACCGTCCTCGTCATCAGCGCCGCCTACCCTTGCGGAATGCGCGAGGCGATCAAGGAAGCGGCCCGGGCCTGGCTCCATCTCCTCACCGGGGCCGCGCTCGCGGTCCTCTGTCAGCTGATGGCCGCCGTCGTCCTCTTCACCGCCGTCCTCACCCTCACCGTCATCGGCGCCGGAGTCCTCCCCGAGACCGTCCTGCTGCTGCGCCTGCTCGCGGGCCGGGAGCGGAGCCGTACCGCCGCCAGGACCGGTACGCCCGTCCCGGAGGCGTACCTGCCGCTCGAAGGGCCCCTCCCCGCGCGCGTGCGGACCGCCGTCACCGACCCCGGCACGCACGGGGATCTGATCTGGGCCGCCGCGCACGCCGTCTACGGCGTGCTGCTGTGGTGCGCCTCGCTCATCGTGTGGGTGTGCGCGGTGGTGGTCGACGGCGTCTGGGCGGGGCTCGCGGGGCACCGCCCCCTGGTGCTTCCGCTGATCGGCCGGCTCGCCGCTCTGGAGGCCGACTGGTCGCGCGCGCTGCTCACCCCCGCCCCGTCCGCCGCCCGGGACGCCGCGCTCGCCGCCCGTATCGAGCAGCTGACCGCCACCCGGGCCGGCGCGGTCGCCGCGCACGGCGCCGAGCTGCGCCGGATCGAACGCGACCTGCACGACGGCGCGCAGGCCCGGCTGGTCGCGCTCTCCATGCGGATCGGCCTGGCCAGGCGGGCGTACGACTCCGATCCCGCGGCCGCGCGCAGACTCCTCGACGACGCGCAGGAGCAGGCCGAGGAGGCCCTGGCCGAGCTGCGGCACGTCGTGCGCGGCATCCACCCGCCGATCCTCACCGACCGCGGCCTGACCGGCGCGGTCCGGGCGCTCGCCGCGAGCAGCGGGCTGGAGGTGGCGGTGTCGGTGACGGGCCTCGCCGGAGACGCGGTCCCCGACGCCGCCGACGGCCCCCGTGCCCCCGCCGCCGTCGAGGCCGCCGCGTACTTCGTCGTCGCCGAGGCCCTCACCAACGCCGCCAAGCACAGCGGCGCCGCCCGCGCCTCCGTCGCCCTCGCCCGCCGGCCCGCCGGCCTGCGCGTCCTCGTCAAGGACGAGGGCCACGGCGGGGCGGAGGCCGGCGAGCGCGGCGGCTCCGGCCTGACGGGCATGCGCCGCCGGGTCGCCGCACTCGACGGCACCGTACGACTGACCAGCCCCCAAGGGGGCCCGACCGTGATCGAAGTGGAGCTTCCGTGCGTGTGGTGATCGCCGAGGACAACGCCCTCCTCAGAGAGGGCCTGGTGCTGCTGCTGTCCTCCTCCGGCCACGAGGTCGCCGGGGTCGCGGCCACCGGCCCCGAGATCCTGCCGCTGCTCCTGGAGCACCGCCCGGACGTCGCCGTCCTCGACGTACGGCTGCCGCCCGGCTTCCGCGACGAGGGGCTGCGGGCGGCGCTCGCGGCCCGCGAGCAGCTGCCCGGGCTGCCCGTGCTCGTCCTCTCCCAGTACGTGGAGGAGACGTACGCGGCCGAGCTCCTCGGCGGCGGCGCCCGCGGCGTCGGCTACCTCCTGAAGGACCGGGTCGGGCGGGTCGACGAGTTCCTGGACGCCCTGGAGCGGGTCGCGGCCGGCGGTACGGCGCTGGACCCGGAGGTCGTCGCCGAGCTGCTCGCCCGCCGCCGCGACGACCCGCTGGACTCCCTCACGCCGCGCGAGCGCGAGGTCCTCGAACTGATGGCCCAGGGGCACGACAACAGCACGATCGCCCGCTCGATGGTGGTGACCGAGCGGGCCGTGCACAAGCACATCGGCAACGTCTTCGCGAAGCTCGGCCTGCCGCCGAGTGACAGCGGCGGCCACCGCCGGGTCCTCGCCGTGCTCGCGTACCTCAAGGTCTGAGGCCCCCGAGGGTGCTCAGGCCCCCGACCGCCGCCCCGAGACCGGCAGGAACACGCCCGCCACGACCGTGACGACCACCGTCCCCGCGATCAGCGCGGCCTGCGTGGGCGGCAGGTACGGCAGGCCGCCCGTCAGGGCCCAGGCGAAGGCGGTCAGCGGCAGCGCGGCCACCGCCACCCCGAGGAGCAGCCCCGTGGCCGTCAGGAACCCGGCCTCCAGGCCGAGCATCCGGCGCACCTGACCGGCCGATGCGCCCACCTGGCGCAGCAGCGCGAGCTCGCCGCGCCGCCCGGCGCCGATCAGGGCGAGGGTGCTCAGGACGGCGAGGACGGTGAGCGCGCCGATCGCGGTGACGACCGCCGCCGAGACGATCCCGTTCAGCTCGGCCCCGGGCGTCGCCACCTGCTCCGGTACGACGGCGGTGGAGGCGGCGGCCGCCTGCCTGTCCTCCGTCGCCGCCAGCACGCGCGCGGGGTACGGGTCGGTCATGTGCGGCGCCAGTTCGGCCTTCGGCAGCAGGAACGCGCCGAGGGCGAGCGAGCGCGTGTACACCGCCACCACCCGCAGCCGCTTCTCCGTGCCGTCGCCAAGCCGCAGGGCCACCGTCGAACCGGGCCGCACGTCCAGCGCGTCGGCCGTGTCCGCGCCGACCGCGACCGTCCCGCGCCCCGCGAGTCCGGCCAGATCGCCCGCGACCACGCCCGGGTCGAGCGTGCCCTCCAGACCGTCGGCGTCCACGCCGAGGACCGGGAGCCGGTCGATGCGCGGCGAACCGGCCTCCGTACGGGCGAGGACGACCGTCGAGCGCAGCACGTCCGTCGCCGCGGTCACGCCCGGCAGCTTCCGCACCTGCTCCGCCGTCGTCCCCGTGACCGCGAGGTCGGCGGTGGTCGCGGACCTCGCCTGCGCCTCGGCCTCACGGCCCATCGTCGAGCCGGCGGTGAGCTGCACCAGCGCGAAGGCGGTGACGAGGACGACCGGGGTGAGGGCCGCCCCCAGCCGCCGCGAGTGCGCTGCCGCCCCGGCCGCCGTGAGCCGCCCGGGCGCCCCGCCGAGCCGGCGGAACGGCCCGTCCAGGATCCGCATCGCGCCCCGCGCGATCCACGGCCCGAGCAGCGCGCACCCGGTAACGAGCGTCACCGTGGCCGCGCCCGCCGCGGCGCCGGCCGCCTCGCCGCCCTGCGTGGTGGCCGTCACGGCGGCGGCCGCGCCGAGGACGAGCAGGACGAGCCCGCTGACACGGCGCACGGCCCCCGTCCCCTGACGGTCCGCCCGGCGGGTCGAGAAGAGGACGACGAACCGGGCGAGTCCCACCACGACGGCGGCGACGACGAGCGAGCCGGCGAACAGCCAGGGCGGCGTGGGCAGGACCAGCCCCTCCGGTACGACTCCGGTTCGGGCCCGCAGCGTCGACCACGCGGCCAGGAACGTCGGTACGGCCGCGAGCGCGCCGAGCACCGCCGCCGCACCCGCCACCCGGGTCACTTCCCGTCCGGCGGCGGCCCGCAGCTGACGGGGTGTCGCGCCGACCGCGAGCAGCAGGTCCCGCTCGGCGCCGCGCTGGCCGAGCGCCTGCGCGACGAGCGAGGACAGGACGAGGACGGCGATGAGGAGGACGGTTCCGGAGACGGCGGCGAGGAGTGCGAGCAGTTCGGCGCGCGCGGGCGGTGCGGCGAGGTGCTCGGCGCCGCCCCTGCCGTCGCCGGTGAGCGCCCGGAGGGGCTGCCCCGACGCGGTGTCCTTGAGCTCGGCACGGTCCAGAGCGGCCCGCACGCGCGCGTGGAGGGTGTCCACGGGGACGCCGGACTCGGCGAGGACCCCGACGGCGTCGACCACGCCCGGATGCCCGGCGAGCCGCCGCGCCTCCTGCGCCGTGACGTAGAGCGCGGCCGGGCCGTCGGCCACCCCGACGACCGTTCGCCCGGCCACGGTCTCCCCGACCCGGACCCCGGCACCGGAACGGGTTCCGTCGCCGATGTCCGCCCCCACTCCCGCCCCGATGCCCGCCCCGATTTCCGCCCCGACTCCCGCCCCGACCACGACCTCTCCGGCCTTACGGGGCTCCCGCCCGTCGAGCAGCGTGTACGGCGCGAGCGCGGCGGCCTCCCAGGACCGCCCGGTGTACGTCTCGGATCCCTTGCCGGCACCCGTCCCCGGCTCCCGTACGACGAAGGTGTCGTCCGGCACCGCGGCCCGGACGCCCGGGACCTCGCGCAGGACGTCGACGGCCGCGCTCGGGATCCGTACCCGCTCGGTCAGGCCCGTCGAGACGGTCGTCGGCTCGCTCCCCCACGGATCGGTCGTCCAGCTGATCTCCTGGTCGCCCGCCACGACGACGGGCGCCGCCGCGTACCGCTCCACGCGCGCGTGCCCGAGTCCGACCGACCCGACGGCGAGGGCCAGGGCGCCGAGCAGCGCCGAGGTGACGGCGACGGCCGCGAACACGGCCGCCCACGCCTTGCGGTGCGTCCGCAGCGACCGGGCGGCGAGCAACCGCACCGCCGGGTTCCCGACCGGGTTCCCGGCCCCGCTTCCGACCCGCTTCACCGTGCCACCGCCAGGTGCCGGCCGGCCGGCGCGCCGAGGGCCGCGCGGACCCCGGCCTCGTCCGGCCGGTCGAGGCGGCCGACCAGCCGGCCGCGCTCCAGGAACACCGCCTCGTCCGTCCACGCCGCCGCCACCGGGTCGTGCGTGACGAGGACGACGGTCCGGCCGCGCTCGTCCACCGCGCGCCGCAGCAGGGCGAGGACCCCGGCGGCCGTGACCGGGTCGAGGGCGGCGGTCGGCTCGTCGGCGAAGACGACCTCGGGTTCGTTGACGAGGGCCCGGGCGATCGCCACCCGCTGCCGCTGGCCGCCGGAGAGGTTCTCCGGCACGTCCTCGGCCCGGTCGGCGAGGCCGACGGCCGCGAGACCGGCCAGGGCCCGCTCGTCGAGCTCCCGGCCCGCGCGGGCGCCGGCGAGCAGCAGCGGCAGGGTGACGTTCTCCCGCACGTTCAGGGCGGACACGAGGTTCAGCGACTGGAAGACGAACCCGACGCGGTCGCGCCGCAGCCGGGTGAGCCCGGCCGCCTTCAGCGTGGCGAGGTCGGTGCCCCCGATGCGTACCGTGCCCGCCGTGGGCCGTTCGAGGCCCGCCGCGCAGCGCAGCAGCGTGGACTTCCCGGAACCCGACCGGCCCATCACCGCCACGAACCGCCCGCGCGGCACGACGAGGTGCACGCCGTCGAGCGCGGGCACGCCGCCGTGGGATCCACGGGACCCGTCGGCCCCACGGGACCGCTTGGCCGGTCCGTACGTCCGACTCACCCCTTCCAGGGCGAGTGCGGCACCGCTCTCCGTCGCTGCTGTCGTCATCATGCCGACAACGGTAGAAAACCGCAGGTCACGGCGGTATGGAGCTGGCTTCCGGGTCGAGGGTGGAGCTGGCTACACCCTCGACCCGGACCCTCGACGCTCAGCGGCGACGGCGGCGGTCGTTCTCGTCGTCGTCGTGCGGGCCGAACAGCTCGTCCGCGAGGGTCGGCAGATCGTCGAGCGGGGTCTCCTCGGCCCAGTCCGAGCGGCGGCGCGGCTGCCCGTTCTCGTCGAGCTGGGGCAGCTCACGGGTCCGGTCGTTCGCGCCGTGCGCCTCCGGGGCCGGCCGGGGCTGCTGCCGCTCGTCACGGAAGATGCCCTGCGGCACCCGGTCGGCGGGGTCGGCCGTCCGGGGATCCCGTACGGGAGGCAGGACGGCGGTCTCGTCGACGGCGCGCGGGTCCCGGATCTGCGGCAGGACGGCCGTCTCGGCCTCCGGCAGCTTCACGATCGGCGTGGCCACGGTGACCTCGTCGGGCGCCACCGTGGGCGCCTCGGTCCCGGCGACCGGCTTGGCGTCCGTCGAGCCGGCATCCGCCCTGGCGTCCGGCTTCACGACCGGCGTCGGCACGGTGACCTCGTTCGCGGACACCTCGGTGGCCCGGGCGGCCCGCTCGGCCGCCGCACGCTGCTCGGCCACCGCACGCCGCTCCGCCGCGGCCCGCTTCTCCTCGGCGGCCTTCGCCGCGGCCGCCTCCGCCGCCGCCGCACGCTGGGCGGCGGCCTTCTCCGCGGCGGCCCGTTCGGCAGCGGCCTTCTCCGTGGCGGCCTTCGCGGCCGCCTCCGCGGCGACCTTCTCCGCGGCCGCCTTCAGCGCGGCTTCCTCCGCCGCCTTCGCGGCGGCGGCGGCCTCGGCCATCCGGCGGGCCTCCTCGGCCCGGAGCAGGGCCTCCTCGGCCTTGCGCTGCTTCTCCAGGCGGCGCTCCTCCGCCTCGGCCCGCAGCCGCTCCGCTTCCTCGGCCTCCTTGCGGAGCCGCTCCTGCTCCTCCAGGCGGGCCTTCTCCTCGGCGGCGAGGCGCTTGCGCTCCTCCTCGGCGGCGAGCTCGGCGGCGACCCGGGCCTCCTCGGCCTTCCGGCGGGCCTCCTCCGCCTGCCGCTCGGCCTCCAGACGGCGCGCCTCTTCCTCCTCGCGCCGCTTGCGCTCCTCCTCCTCGGCACGGAGCTTGGCGAGCTGCTCCTGCCGCTCGCGCTCCAGGCGCTCCTCCTCGGCCTTGCGGGCGGCCTCTTCCTCGGCGAGGCGCCGCGCCTCCTCCTCGGCCTTCCGGCGGGCCTCCTCTGCGGCCTTCACCTCGGCCTCGGAGAGGGGCAGCATCCGGTCGAGCCGGTGGCGTACGACGGTGGTGACGGCCTCGGGCTCCTGGCCGGCGTCGACGACGAGGTAGCGGCTGGGGTCGGCGGCCGCGAGGGCGAGGAAACCGGCCCGCACGCGCGCGTGGAACGCCGGCGGCTCGGACTCCAGCCGGTCGGGCGCCTCGGTGAAGCGCTCCCGGGCCGTCTCCGGGGAGACGTCGAGGACGACGGTGAGGTGCGGGACGAGCCCGTCCGTCGCCCAGCGGGAGATGCGGGCGATCTCGGTCGGGGACAGGTCGCGGCCGGCGCCCTGGTAGGCCACGGACGAGTCGATGTACCGGTCGGAGAGGACGATCGCGCCCCGCTCCAGGGCGGGCCGGACCAGGGAGTCGACGTGCTCGGCGCGGTCGGCCGCGTACAGCAGGGCCTCGGCGCGGTTCGAGAGCCCCGCCGACGACACGTCGAGGAGGATCGAGCGGAGCCGCTTGCCGATCGGGGTGGCACCGGGCTCGCGGGTGACGACGACCTCGTGGCCCTTCGCGCGGATCCACTCGGCGAGCGCCTGGACCTGCGTGGACTTCCCGGCGCCGTCGCCGCCCTCCAGGGCGATGAAGAAGCCGGTCGGGGAGGCCGCCTGGGCGGGGTCGGAGCCGCGCAGCGCGTCGCGCAGGTCGCGGCGGAGCGGGACACCGGCGCGGTCGTCGGTCTTCGCGAGGACGAGCGCGGCGACCGGCAGCAGCAGGGCGCCGACCAGGGCGAGCGTCAGGGCCGCGCCGCCGTGCGCGAAGACGCCGCCCTCCGAGGCGAGCCGGTACTGCCCGATGGCGGCGGCGAGCAGCGGCGCGGCGAGCGCGCCGACGGCCATGCCGACGCGGGCGTTGGCCTGGAGGTGCTCGGTGGTGCGGGCCCGGCGCGGCTCCTCGGTCTCCTGGTCGACGAGGGTGTGGCCGGTGTTGGCCGCGACACCGGCCGCGTACCCGGCCAGGACGGCGAGGAACAGCACGGTCGCCGTGTCCGGGACCAGGCCCATGGCGATCAGCGCGACGCCGGTGACGGCGGTCGCGAGCGCGAGCAGCCGGCGCCGGGACAGGACGGGCAGGACCGAGCGGGCGGTGCGGATGCCGACGGCGGTGGCGCCGCTCAGCGCGAGGATCAGCAGCGCGTACGTGACGGGGCCGCCGCCCAGGTCGTACGCGTGGAGGACGGCGAGGGACGCGGCCGCGGCGATCGCCCCGGCGACGGTGGCGCAGGTCAGGACCAGCAGGGGCAGGACGCCGGTGCGGCCCTTCGCGGCCGCGGCACCCTCCGCGCCGCCCTTCTCTGCCGACGGGCGGCGCAGCCCCTCCAGGGGCGAGCGGGGCCTCGGGGTCTTCCCGCCGGGCAGCGCCATCGCGTACAGGCCGGTGACGGAGGCGGCGAAGAGTCCGGCGGCCACGTACGAGCCGAGGGCCGCCTGGTGCAGCGAGAACCAGTCGAGTCCGGTGCCGAGCAGTTCGCCGACGAGCGTGGCGACGAGCAGGACGCCGGCCGCGGCCGGCACGACGAGGAAGCCGGTGCGCTGGGACAGCCGGCGCAGCGCGCCGAGGTGGTCGGGCAGCGGCCGTACGGCGTCGCCCTCCAGCGGCGGGGCGGGGAGCAGCGCGGGCGCGGCGCCCTCGCGGCAGATGGTCCACAGCCGCTCGGCGGCGCCCGTGACGAAGACGGTGCCGAGGAGGTACCAGAGCGCGCTGCCGGGGAGCCAGTCGATCCACAGGGGCGCGATGACGAGGAGCGCGATGCGCAGTCCGTCGGCGCCGATCATGGTCCAGCGGCGGTCGAGCGGGCCGTCGGGCCCGGTGAGCGCGGTGAGCGGCCCGAGGAGGACGGCCCCGAAGAGGACCGAGGCCAGCAGGCGCGTACCGACGACGGCGGCCACGGCGAACGCGGCGCCCCGGTATCCGCCCCCGAGAGCGCCCTCGACGACGGCCGCCTGGAGGCTCAGGAGCACGAGGACGAGGAGGGCGAGGGCGTCACCGACGCCGCCGGCCACCTGGGCGCCCCACAGCCGGCGCAAGGGCTGATGGTGCAGGAGGGCCCGTACGGCACGCTCCTGGGAATCCGCGACGAGTGCGGCGTCGGAATCGCCGAGGCGGTCTGGCTGCTCTGCTCGCGTCATCCGTCCACCCTATCCGGACGTCCTTGCTCCCTGCGGCCTCCGACCGAACATCCGGACGACCCTGTGACGGGACCGACGCGAGACGGCGAACACTAGAGCCGACAGGGCCCCCGACCCGGCCAAACGCCGGAGGGGCGGAGGCCATCGGCCCCCGCCCCTCCCGCTCTCTCACGTTCCGCGTCTACTCCGGCTGCGACGCCGCCGTCTTCTTGGCGGCGGTCGTCTTCTTCGCCGTCGTGGTCTTCTTCGCGGCGGTCTTCTTGGCGGCCGTGGTCTTGGCGGCGGTGGTCTTCTTCGCCGCCGTCTTCGTGGCCGTCTTCTTCGCCGGGGCCTTCTTCGCCGGGGCCTTCTTGGCGACCTTCTTCGCCGGTCCCTTGGCCCGCTTCTCCGCGAGGAGCTCGTAACCGCGCTCCGGCGTGATCGTCTCCACGCTGTCGTCGGTGCGCAGGGTGGCGTTGGTCTCGCCGTCCGTCACGTACGGGCCGAAGCGCCCGTCCTTGACGACGACCGGCTTCTCGCTGACCGGGTCGGTGCCCAGCTCCTTCAGCGGCGGCTTGGCCGCGGCCCGGCCCCGCTGCTTCGGCTGCGCGTAGATCGCGAGGGCCTCGTCGAGCGTGATCGAGAAGAGCTGCTCCTCGTCGGTGAGCGACCGCGAGTCCGTGCCCTTCTTCAGGTACGGGCCGTAGCGGCCGTTCTGCGCGGTGATCTCGACGCCCTCGGCGTCGGCGCCGACGACCCGCGGCAGGGACATCAGCCGGAGCGCGTCCTCCAGGGTGACGGTGTCGAGCGCCATCGACTTGAAGAGGGAGGCCGTGCGCGGCTTCACCGCGTTCTTGCCGGTCTTCGGGGTGCCCTCGGGCAGGATCTCCGTGACGTACGGGCCGTAGCGGCCGTCCTTCGCGACGATCTGGTTGCCGCTGACCGGGTCGGTGCCCAGCTCGAAGTCGCCGCTCGGCTTGGCGAGCAGCTCCTCGGCGTGCTCGACGGTCAGCTCGTCGGGCGCGAGGTCCTCGGGGACGTCGGCGCGCTGGTGGCCCTCCGCGTCCTTCTCGCCGCGCTCGACGTACGGGCCGTAGCGGCCGACGCGGAGCACGATGCCGTTGCCGACGGGGAACGAGGAGATCTCGCGCGCGTCGATCGCGCCGAGGTCGGTGACGAGCTCCTTGAGACCGCCGAGGTGGTCGCCGTCGCCGTTCCCGGCGTCCGCGGCGCCGCCCTGGCCCGTGCCGTCGCCCTCGCCGAAGTAGAAGCGCTTCAGCCACGGCACGGACTTGGCCTCGCCCCGCGCGATGCGGTCGAGGTCGTCCTCCATCCGGGCGGTGAAGTCGTAGTCGACGAGCCGCCCGAAGTGCGTCTCCAGGAGGTTGACGACGGCGAAGCTCAGGAAGGACGGCACGAGGGCCGTGCCCTTCTTGAAGACGTAGCCGCGGTCGAGGATGGTGCCGATGATCGACGCGTACGTCGACGGGCGGCCGATCTCGCGCTCTTCGAGCTCCTTGACCAGCGAGGCCTCGGTGTAGCGGGCCGGCGGCTTCGTCGCGTGGCCGTCCACCGTGATCTCGTCGGCGGTGAGCGCGTCGCCCTGGGCGACCTGCGGCAGGCGCCGCTCGCGGTCGTCGAGCTCCGCGTTCGGGTCGTCGGCGCCTTCGACGTAGGCCTTCATGAAGCCGTGGAAGGTGATCGTCTTGCCGGACGCGCTGAACTCGGCGTCGCGGCCGTCGGAGGCCCGGCCGCCGATCTTCACGGTGACCGAGTTGCCGGTCGCGTCCTTCATCTGGGAGGCGACGGTCCGCTTCCAGATCAGCTCGTAGAGCCGGAACTGGTCGCCGCTGAGGCCGGTCTCCGCCGGGGTGCGGAAACGATCACCCGAAGGACGAATCGCCTCGTGCGCCTCCTGCGCGTTCTTGACCTTGCCCGCGTAGACGCGCGGCTTCTCCGGCAGGTAGTCGGCGCCGTACAACTGCGTGACCTGCGCCCGGGCCGCCGAGACGGCGGTGTCGGACAGGGTCGTGGAGTCCGTACGCATGTAGGTGATGAAGCCGTTCTCGTACAGCTTCTGTGCCACCTGCATGGTCGCCTTCGCACCGAAGCCCAGCTTGCGGCTCGCCTCCTGCTGGAGGGTCGTGGTGCGGAAGGGGGCGTACGGGGAGCGGCGGTACGGCTTCGACTCGACCGAGCGCACGGCGAACGCGGTGTCGGCGAGCGCGGCGGCGAGCGCCCGGGCCTTCTCCTCGTCCAGGTGGAGCACGGCGTCGGACTTCAGCCGCCCGTCGGCGCCGAAGTCACGGCCCTGCGCGACGCGCTTGCCGTCGACCGCCGCGAGGCGTGCGACCAGCGAGGACGGGTCGGAGGCGTCACCGGTGCGGCCGGTGCCGAAGGTGCCGGTGAGGTCCCAGTACTCGGCGGAGCGGAAGGCGATGCGCTCGCGCTCCCGCTCGACGACGAGCCGGGTGGCGACGGACTGCACGCGGCCGGCGGACAGCCGCGGCATGACCTTCTTCCACAGGACCGGCGAGACCTCGTAGCCGTACAGCCGGTCGAGGATGCGGCGGGTCTCCTGGGCGTCGACCATGCGCTGGTTGAGCTCGCGCGGGTTGGCGACGGCTTCCCGGATCGCGTCCTTGGTGATCTCGTGGAAGACCATCCGGTGGACCGGGACCTTGGGCTTCAGGACTTCCTGGAGGTGCCACGCGATGGCCTCGCCCTCGCGGTCCTCATCGGTGGCGAGGTAGAGCTCGTCGGACTCGGCGAGCAGCTCCTTGAGCTTCCTGACCTGCGCCTTCTTGTCGGCGTTGACGACATAGATGGGCTGGAAGTCATGCTCGACGTCGACTCCGAGCCGGCGCACCTCGCCGGTGTACTTCTCCGGCACCTCGGCGGCGCCGCTGGGGAGGTCGCGGATGTGCCCGACGCTCGCCTCGACGACATAGCCAGGGCCGAGGTAGCCCTTGATCGTCTTCGCCTTGGCAGGCGACTCGACGATGACGAGTCGGCGGCCGCCGTGTGCGGTCTCGCTGGTCGGGGACAACTTCGCTCTTCTCTCCGGATCGACACTCTCTGGCACGTACGGCACTGGCACGCACGGCAGCGGCACGGACGGTGACGCTCCCGTCGCTGCGGAGTGTGACGGTACAACCCGCCCCCGTGTCAAACGGCGAAAGCCCGCAACGGCCACTCGAACGGTAACCCGAGTCCTGGCATTCCTGCCGCCCGGACTCCCGGTCGGGCGGGGCGGGCGGACGCACCGGAGCGCCGGAGAGAGTCCGGAGAAGGATCCGGAGAAGGAGTCAGAGCCTGCCGAAGCACCAGACGCCGAGCAGGAGGAAGAGGGTGCCGAAGAGGCTCGTGACCGCCACGGCCGTCCGCGGGGCGACCCCGTACGCGACGGGCTCACGGTGCAGCGCCCGTACGGTGGTCCACAGCAGCAGCGCGGCCCCGAACAGCGTGAACGCCGCCCCCGCGAAGATCGCCGGCCCGCTCTCCATGCCCGTACCCCGTTCCGTCCACGTGCGGTGTTCGTCTCCCGAGGCCGAGGCTGACACCTCCGGGCATCGAGGGTGCGAATTCCGGGTGAACGACGCGGACCGTCCCGTACGGTTTCACGAAGATGGCCGGTAGTGACCCACCCCTCACTTCCCCTCCTTCTCGTTCGTCACGTCCTCCGTCACATCGTGTCGAGGGTGGCCCGGCGCCGGCTGCCGCGCTCGAAGGCCGCGAGCAGGGCGACGGCGAGCAGGCCCCAGCCGGCACCCACCGCGAGCTCGGTCCCGAGCAGTGACCCGTCCAGACCGCCGCCCGCGGTCAGCTGCCGCGCCGCGTCCGCCGCGTGCGTGAGCGGCAGCAGCTCCCCGGCGAACCGCATCCACTCCGGCAGGGACCCCCGGGGCACGGCCGCGCCCGTCAGCAGGAGCAGCACCGAACTCGCCACGTTGGACACCAGGAACACGTCGCGGAAGCGGAGCCCGAGCGCCCCCAGCGCGAGCCCGAAGGCCGAGCAGGCACCGGCGGCGACGAGCAGCACCAGAGCGAGCCCGGGCAGCGCCCCGGCGGGCACGGGCAGCCCGAGCACGAGCGCGGCGGCGGTGAGCACGAAGGCGCTGACGAACAGCCCGTTGAGGACGTACGGGAGGGCGCGGCCGGTCCAGAGCGGGACCCGGTGCCGCGGCGAGAGCAGGACGGCGCCGAGAGTGCCGTACCGCCGCTCGTTGGCGACGGCCATCGTGCCGCCGTACACGCAGGAGGTGGAAGCTGCGAGGACGGCGTTCCCCACGAGATGGAAACGGTCGTCGGCGACGCCCAGTTCCCGGCCGAGGAAGACGAAGAAGAAAACCTGGAGAAGCGGCCCCACCAGCAGAGTTCCGATGAACATCGGCGGGGTCGTCCAGTTGAAGAGGGCCCGGTAGGAGATCGCGCCGCCGACGACGACGAGCCGGGCGGTGCCGAGGAAACGGAACATCTCTGTCTGGCCTTTCAGGTGAGGGCGAGGGTGGCGGCGGCGCGTGCCCGGCGCTCCACCCGTCCGAGGACGAGGACGGCGGCCAGGGCGTATCCGGCCCCGAGCGCGACGGCGGCGAGCAGCGGCGTGAGCACGTCCCCGCCGGAGGTCGCCGCGTGCACGGCCCGCGCGCCCCAGGTGGTGGGCAGCGCCCAGGACAGCGGGTGCGTCCAGGCGGGCAGCACGGTGACGGGCACGAGGAGCCCGGACAGCAGCCAGACGGGGGTGTCCAGCGGGTTGGCCAGGGCGTTGGCGTTGCGCAGCAGGACGAAGGTGGCGGCGAGGAGGAGCCCCATCATGCCGAGGGCGAGGACGCACACCGGCACGGCGAGCAGGAAGAGCAGCGGGTGCGCGAAGTCGAGCGGGACGCCGAAGAGGACCACGCCCCACAGGACCGTCGCGCCCATCGCGTACGTGCCGATGACGGCGGTCGCGAGGGTGATCGGGAGCAGGACGAGCGCGAGCGGGGCCGGCGCCACGACCAGGGTCTCCAGGGTGCCGAGCCACCGCTGGTTCTGCACGGCGCCGCCCGAACCGAAGAGCACCGAGCCCCAGATGCCCATCAGCCCGGCGCCGACGGAGGCGGTGAGCAGCCGGTCGGGGTCGCCCGCCGCCCGGAAGAGGTAGACGGCGAGGGTCGCGTAGACGAGCGGGACGAGGACGGCGAAGGTGATCTCGATCGGGGAGCGCGACATGTACGAGACATGGGTGCGCACGCCGACGAGGATCAGCCGCAGGACGTGCCTCATACGGCCAACTCCTCTGACACGCCCTCGGACACGTCACCGGTCACGTCACCGGTCACCCCGCCGGACACGCCCTCGGACGCTTCCTCGGCAGGCGCCGCGGACTGGTCCGGGACGGCCGCCGCCGCCGTCGCCGCCGCCTCCTCCACGATCGCGATGTAGGCGTCCTCCAGGGAGGGTTCGCGGCTCGTGACCCGTCCGATCCGTACGCCGTCCAGCGCGGTCAGCACCGGTCCGTGCAGCTCGGCGGAGCCCCGGCCGGTCTGCACGGTGACGATCTGGAGCGCTCCCCGGTCCTCGACCGACGCGCCCCGCACCCCGTCGAGGCGCCGCACCCGGTCGAGCCGCTCCTCGTCCACCCCGTACGCCTCGATCTCCAGCACGTCCCGCCCCCGGACACGGGACTTGAGGCTCTCGGGCGTGCCGAGGGCGCGGATCCGGCCGCCCGCGATCACGGCGATCCGGCCGCAGAGCTCGTCGGCCTCGGCCATGTAGTGGGTGGTGAGCAGGACGGTGGTGCCGCTCGCGGCCAGGTCGGCGACCGTACGGCGCAGGTCGCGGGCGGCGACGGGGTCGACGCCGATGGACGGCTCGTCGAGGAAGAGCACGTCGGGGCGGTGGAGGAGGCCGCGGGCGATGTGGAGGCGCTGCCGCATGCCGCGCGAGTAGCCCTCGACGCGCTCCTTCTCCCGGCCCACGAGGCCGACCAGGTCGAGGAGTTCGGCGATGCGCCGCTTCTGGTCGCGGGCCTCGACGCCGTACAGCTCGGCGAAGTAGCGGAGGTTGTCGAGCGCGGAGAGCCGGTCGTACAGGCCGCGGTCGCCGCCGAAGACGTACCCGATCCTGCGGCGTACGGCGACGGGGTCGCGGGCCACGTCGTGGCCGAACACCCGGGCCGTGCCGGAGGTCGGCAGGAGCAGGGTGTTGAGCATCTTGATGGTGGTGGTCTTGCCGGCGCCGTTGGGGCCGAGCAGGCCGAACAGCTCCCCCGGGGCCACCTCGAAGGTGACCCCGCGCACGGCCTCGGTCTCGGTCCGCCGGGGCTTCAGCCACCCGGCCCTGCTGGTGTAGGTGCGGCGCAGCGCGTCCGCCTCGATTGCGAGCATGCGGCGGACGGTAGAAGCCCGCGCAGGGCCGGGGCCATCGATTCGGGAGCCCCCGAATCGTCGCCCGAGCCCTCGAATCGTCGCCCGAGCCCTCGAACCGTCGCCCAGGCCCCCGGCCCGGCCCGGGCCCGCCCCGCCTCCGCGGCGACGGCTCAGGCGACCGCGCGCAGCACGCCCTCCCCGGCGAGCAGTGCGAGCAGCGAACGGCCGGTGTCCGTGAGCTGGTAGTACACCGAGCGCCCGACGCGGTGCCGCGTGACGACACCGGCCTCCGAGAGCACCGACAGGTGCTCGGAGACGGTGCTGGGCGCGAGGCCGAGCCGGTCGGCGAGCCCGGCCGTGGTGAGCGGCCCGCCCAGCTCGCGCAGGACCGCCGCGCGGCCCCGGCCGAGCATCAGGCCGAGCCGGTCCTCGGCGACGGGCTCGGGCGGTTCGCGCAGGGCGGCGGCGCCCCGGGCCTGGAAGCTGAGCGCGAACACCTCGGGGTCGTCCGTCGAGTACAGCCGGCAGCCCTCGGCGAAGACCAGCGGCACGAGCACGAGCCGCCGCTCCCCGGGCGCGTACTCCGCGTCGATGTACTTGGTCAGTTCGAGTACGGGGGGCTGCCATCGCCCCCGCGTCTCCAGGCCCGCGAACAGCGCGTCGACGCCCTCCGTCGCGAACGTCCTGGCCCGGACGAGCACTTCGTCCTCGACGAGCCGCCGCATCGTCGGCCAGTACGGCTCGACCGCAGCCTCCCAGTAGGCCGCGTACGCGTCGGCGAGCGCCGCGCAGGCCGCCTCCGGTTCCTTCAGATAGGGCTGCAGGAAGGGCGCGTCGTCCATGCCGGGATAGCAGACGGCGGCCTGGGCGCGGACGAACTCCGGGTCGGTGGCCCGGAGCGCGGCCAGCTCCTCGTGGACGTGGACCGTGCCGAACGGCCGGGGCAGCAGGAAGTCGGAGACCTCGGCCCGTCCCACGGCGAACAGCTCCCACAGGGGGCGGAGCCGGTCGTCCTCCCGCCACACCTCGCGCGCCTGCCCGACCCACTCCTGGTACGGCCAGGACGGGTGGCGGTGCGGCAGCGCGAGGTGCATCGAACAGAACGCGTCCCGCAGCGGGCTGATCGCGATCCTGGTCGCCCCGAGGGAGGCCTCGTCCAGCTCGATCCGTATCAAGCGCGGCTCTCCCCGCCGAACTCCCCGTGCTCCCCGAACTCTCCGTACTCCCCGGGCGTCTCCCCGACGGGCAGCAGGAAGCCCTCCTCGACGAGCAGCCGGATCGCCTGCGGGGTGCGGTCCCGCAGTATGACCGGGTCCTCCCCCATCAGCTGCCCGATCGCGTCGAGGATGCGGCCGGCGCTGAGGGTGCCGTCGCACACGCCGGCGAACCCGGCGCCGACGTGGTCGACCTTGGTGGCGCGGCGCATGCCCCGGTTCTGCCGGAGCACGACGTGCTCGGGGTCCTCGGCGCCCGGCAGCCCGACCTGCTCCTGCATCACCTCGGGCGCGAGCGTGAAGCGGTCGGCGAGGAGCGCGGCGTCGTCGTGGGTCCGCAGGTAGTCCTGGCGCGCGAAGTGGGCGCGGATGGTGTCGCCGAGGGGCTGCTCGACCGGGTGCGGCCACTCCTCGATCAGGATCGAGGGCTCGGTCTCGCCGGCCTCCACCGCGGCGTTCCGCCGGATGGTGATCCAGCCGAAGCCGATCGCCCTGGTCTTGCGGGCCTCGAACTCGTCGAGCCAGCGCCCGTACGCCAGGCGGTACGCGTCCGGGTCGCCGCGGTGGTCACCGCTGTCCCGCAGCCAGAGCTCGGTGTACTGGGTGACGTCCTGGACCTCGCGCTGCACGATCCAGGCGTCGCAGCCGCGCGGCACCCAGGCCCGCAGCCGCTCCTGCCAGTCCTCGCCCTCCACGTGCTGCCAGTTGGCGAGGAACTGGGCGTATCCGCCGTCGTTGAGCCGCTCCCCCGCCTGCTGCACGAGCGTGCGGCACAGGTCGTCGCCGCCCATGCCGCCGTCCCGGTAGGTGAGCGAGGCGCCGGGGGAGATGACGAACGGCGGGTTGGAGACGATCAGGTCGTACGTGTCGCCGTCGACCGGCTCGAAGAGCGAGCCTTCGAGGAGCTCGGCCTCGCGGGCCCCGGAGAGGGCGAGCGTGAGCCGGGTGAAGTCCAGGGCGCGCGGGTTGAGGTCGGTGGCGGTGACCAGGGTGGCGTGCTGGGCGGCGTGCAGCGCTTGGATGCCGGAGCCGGTGCCGAGGTCGAGCGCGGAGGACACCGGCGTACGGACGGTGATCCCGGCGAGCGTGGTGGAGGCGCCGCCGACGCCGAGGACGACGCCCTCGGCCTTCTTCCCGATGCCGCCGGCGCCGCCGACGGCGCAGCCGAGGTCGGAGACGATGAACCAGTTTCCGCCGTCCTCGCCTCCGTAGGGCCGGACGTCGACCGTGGCGAGCACGGCGTCGTCCTCGTGGATCACCCAGCCGTCGGCGAGGGCCTCGTCCAGCGGGAGCGCGGCGGCGGCGCTCCCGTACGGGACGGCCCGCTGGAGCAGGAAGAGCCGGACGAGGGTCTCCAGCGGCGAGTCGCCGCGGGTGGCGCGCAGGGCGGGCACGGTCTCGCTGCGGGCGAGCGCCGCGTAGGCGGGGGCGCCGAGCAGGTCGAGCAGTCCGTCGGCGGTGTAGTCGGCGGCGAGCAGGGCCTCGCGCAGACGGTCGGCGTGCGCGGGCACCGGGAGGCGGGGAGGCAGGCTGGTCGTACTCACGGATCCCATTGTGACGGCCGCCACCGACATCCGGGCGGCCGACCCGGCGGCGGACGGCCGATCGCCGCCGCCGGGGTGGGGAAGACCTACTCCGAGGACTTCGGGGAGGACTTCTGGGAGGGCTTGGCGGAGGCCTTCTTGCTCGGCCCCGAGGAGCCCGGGTCGGCGTCGGAGTCCGCGTCGGAGTCCGCGCCCGAACCCGAGCCCGCGTCCGCGCCCTTGTCCGAGGAGGTCGAGCCGGCCTTCGGCGAGGCCGTGGCCGATCCGGAGGTCTTCGGCGGGACCGAGGCGGTGGGCTTCTGGCAGCCGGGCTGCTTGGCCATCGCCTGGCCCAGCTCGCCCTCCTCCAGCTTGGCCAGCGCCGCCTGGTCCATCTTCTCGATCTTGGTCAGCCCGTCGGCGACCTTCTGGAGGCCGTCGGCGAACTTCTGCTGGTTGTTCGGGTCCAGCGCGTCGACCTCCTTCTTGAGGCCCATGTAGGCCACCGCGGTGGCGTTGAGCTCCTTGATCGCGTCCTGCTGGACCTTCTCGCCGTTCTCGACGGGCGGGGCACCGGCGGCCTCGACGGCCTTGGCGAGGGCGCGGTCGGCGTCGGCGATGTCCTGGAACGCCTTCGAGTCGGCGGCCTGGATCTCGGCCGGCTTACTGTCGGCGGCCGTCGAGATGATGATCTGGTGGGCGTTGGCCCGCTTCTGGATCTGAGGCTTCGCCTGGTCGCAGAACGTCTTCGCCCAGTCCTCCACCTTGTTGCCCTCGTCGTCGCTGCAACCGGACAGCGCGAGCACCAGTACCGCACCGCCGGACAGTGCGGCCGCAAGCTTCTTGTTCACCGGATCGGTCCCTTCCAAGGCTCTCGGCCCCGGAACATACACGCCGAACGGGCTACTTCCACCTTTCGTGGGAGGGATTCATCCCACATTGCAGTCATTTGAACCAAGGGAGAAGCCTCCCCGGACACCTCCGGCGCCCGGGGAATGAGACGGACGACACGTCAGGAGACGGTCACCGAACGCCGCTTGGAGAAGCGCACCGCGACGACCACGACGAGGACCGCGAAACCGGCCACCGCCGCCCGCAGCCCGTCGCTGGCGTCGTCCCCGTAACCGAACTTCACGACCGCGGGGGCGATCAGCAGCGCGACCAGGTTCATCACCTTCAGGAGCGGGTTGATCGCCGGTCCCGCCGTGTCCTTGAAGGGGTCGCCGACCGTGTCCCCGATGACGGTCGCCGCGTGCGCCTCGCTGCCCTTGCCGCCGTGGTTGCCGTCCTCGACCAGCTTCTTCGCGTTGTCCCACGCGCCACCGGAGTTGGCGAGGAAGACCGCCATCAGGGCGCCCGTGCCGATCGCCCCGGCGAGGTACGCGCCGAGCGGGCCGACACCGAGCGCGAAGCCGACCGCGATCGGGGCCGTCACGGCGAGCAGCCCGGGCGTGGCGAGTTCGCGCAGCGCGTCCCTGGTGCAGATGTCGACGACCCGCCCGTACTCGGGCTTCTCGGTGTACGTCATGATCCCGGGGTGCTCGCGGAACTGCCGCCGCACTTCGTACACCACCGCACCGGCGGACCGGGACACCGCGTTGATCGCGAGCCCGGAGAAGAGGAACACGACCGACGCTCCGAGGATCAGCCCGAAGAGGTTGTTGGGCTGCGAGATGTCCATCGACAGCGTCAGCAGGTCCGCCGCGCCGCCGATCGCGCCGATCCCGCCGGCCTCGGCGACCGCCGTCGCGATGGCGTCCCGGTAGGAGCCGAAGAGCGCCGCGGCCGCCAGGACGGCGGTGGCGATGGCGATGCCCTTGGTGATGGCCTTGGTCGTGTTGCCCACGGCGTCGAGGTCGGTGAGGACCTGCGCGCCCGCGCCGCGGACGTCCCCGGACATCTCCGCGATGCCCTGCGCGTTGTCGGAGACCGGGCCGAAGGTGTCCATGGCGACGATCACGCCGACGGTGGTGAGCAGGCCCGTCCCGGCGAGGGCGACCGCGAACAGCGCCAGCATGATCGAGGCGCCGCCGAGCAGGAACGCGCCGTAGACGGCGAGCCCGATCAGCAGGGCCGTGTAGACGGCGGACTCCAGGCCGAGGGCGACGCCCGCGAGGACGACGGTGGCGGGTCCGGTGAGCGAGGACCTGCCGATGTCCCGCACGGGACGGCGGCCGGTCTCGGTGAAGTAGCCGGTGAGCTGCTGGATGAGCGCGGCGAGGACGATGCCGATGGCGACCGCGACGAGGGCGAGCACCCGCGGATCGCCGCCGTGGCCGGGGATGCCGGGCTCGGTGACGCCCGTCAGCTCGGCGTACGAGGACGGCAGGTACGCGAAGGCGGCGACGGCCACCAGCACGAGCGAGATGGCCGCCGAGAGGAAGAAGCCCCGGTTGATCGCGTTCATCCCGCTGCGGTCGGCGTGCCGCGGGGCGACCGCGAAGATGCCGATCACCGCCGTGACCACGCCGATGGCCGGCACGATCAGCGGGAACGCGAGGCCGTAGTCGCCGAAGGCGGCCATGCCGAGGATGAGCGCCGCGACCAGCGTCACCGCGTACGACTCGAAGAGGTCGGCGGCCATGCCCGCGCAGTCGCCGACGTTGTCGCCCACGTTGTCGGCGATGGTGGCGGCGTTGCGGGCGTCGTCCTCGGGAATGCCCTGCTCGACCTTGCCGACCAGGTCGGCGCCGACGTCGGCGGCCTTGGTGAAGATCCCGCCGCCCACCCTCATGAACATCGCGATGAGCGCGGCGCCGAGCCCGAAACCCTCCAGGACCTTCGGCGCGTCGGCGGCGTAGACGAGGACGACGCAGGAGGCGCCGAGCAGTCCGAGGCCGACGGTGAACATGCCGACGACCCCGCCCGTACGGAAGGCGATCCGCATGGCCCGGTGCGCGACCTCGGTGAGGTCCTTCTCCGGTTCGCCGGGCGCCGGGGTGGCCTCCCTGGCCGCCGCGGCGACCCGCACGTTGGCCCGGACGGCGAGGCGCATGCCGACGTATCCGGTGACCGCCGAGAACAACGCCCCGACCAGGAAGAACAGGGACCGTCCCGCGCGCTGCGACCAGTCGTCGGCGGGCAGCAGCATCAGCAGGAAGAAGACGGCGACCGCGAAGACGGCGAGGGTACGCAGCTGCCGCGCGAGATAGGCGTTCGCGCCCTCCTGCACGGCGGCGGCGATCTCCTTCATCTTCTCGGTGCCCTCGCCGGCCGCGAGCACCTGGCGGACGAGGAGCTGCGCGACGACCAGAGCGCCGAGGGCGACGGCCGCGACGACGACCACGATCGTCCGGTTCCCGCTCGTGAGCACCGCCGCGGCGAGCGAAGTGGGGTCCATGGGGACGGATCATAGGGAGGCAAACCGGCACGAACGGGGACCCTGTCGAGCCACCGCGCGGATGCACCAAGCGGATGCGCCCTTTCGGGCAACGAGAAGAGGCCCCGCACAGGGCGGGGCCTCTTCTCGTCGTACGTGTACCGGTCGGGCGGCGTCAGGACAGGACATCCGCCGGGCTGGTCGGCCAGCTCATGCGGATGGTGCCGCCGTCCTCGCCGGCGCTCACCTCGACGTCGTCGACGAGCCCGCGGATCACCGCGAGACCCATCTCGTCCTTACCGTCGGCGTCGTCGAAGTCGTCGGCCGGGGCCGAGGACCGCGCACCGGGCACACCGGCGGCATCCGCCGCCGCCACGCCCGCGCCCGGCACCTCGTCGCCGACCTCGATGGAGAACGTCTTCTCCTCCTCGGTCAGCACGACCCTGATGGGGGTCGTGACGCCGTTGCTGCGATGCAGCCCGACCGCACGGGAACAGGCCTCACCGACGGCGAGACGCACCTCGTCGAGGACCGCCTCGTCCACTCCGGCCCTGCGGGCGACCGCGGCCGCCACCAGGCGGGCCGTACGGACGTGCTCGGGCTGAGCGCTGAATCGGAGTTCAACGGTGGCCATGCGATCCCCCTGGGTCAGTCGACCGCGTTGACGGCCTCGTCGACCGACGTGTGGATCGGGAACACCTTGGTGAGCCCCGTGATCCGGAAGATCTTCAGAATGCGCTCCTGGTTGCAGACCAGACGCAGCGAGCCCTCATGCGCGCGGACGCGCTTCAGACCACCGACGAGCACACCCAGGCCGGTGGAGTCGAGGAAGTCCACGCCCTCCATGTCGACAACCAGGTGGTAGCTGCCGTCGTTCACCAACTCGACCAACTGCTCGCGCAGCTTGGGCGCGGTATACACATCAATCTCGCCACCGACCTCGACGACCGTACGGTCACCACCAGCGCCGGACACATTGCGAGTCGACAGGGACAGGTCCACGGATCCTCCAGCACCTTGCTATCGGGCGATCGCCCCCTCGGGCCTCCCAGGCGGAGCCAGGGAACTGATCGCCAGCCGCAATGGCATTCAATCACTTACCGGCTGTCATGCACGACGCCTTGGAAGCATTGTCCGTCCTGGCAGTGACACACTCGGTGCCGATGGCCAAGAATCAGCGCCCCCGTCGTCCAGCCGGGGACACGGGCAGTCGCCCCTCCCCCGGCGTGGTCCTCGCCCGGCTCTCCGCGGGCGAGAGTCGGGCCGCGCGCATCACTCATACGGAGCACATGCCCGCCCGGGAGGGCCGTCATGCCGTCTGGCCGCACCTCATCCGTCCCGAGGTGATCAGCGCGATCCAGGAGGCCGGGATCGAGCACCCCTGGGCCCACCAGGCGGAGGCCGCCGAGGCCGCTCTGAACGGCGAGTCAGTGGTGATCGCCACAGGAACCGCCTCGGGCAAGTCGCTCGCCTACCTCGCCCCGGTCCTCACGACCCTCCTGGACGGCGCGGAGGCCCCCAACGGTCGCGGGGCCACCGCCCTCTACCTCTCGCCCACCAAGGCCCTCGCCGCCGACCAGCGCCGCGCCGTACGGGAACTGGCCGGCCCGCTCGGCACCCGGATCCGCCCCGCCGTCTACGACGGCGACACCCCGGTCGAGGAGCGCGAGTGGGTCCGCCAGTACGCGAACTACGTGCTGACCAACCCCGACATGCTGCACCGGGGCATACTCCCCTCCCACCCCAGGTGGTCCTCCTTCCTGCGCGCCCTGCGCTACGTCGTGATCGACGAGTGCCACACCTACCGGGGCGTCTTCGGCTCCCACGTCGCCCAGGTGCTGCGCCGCCTGCGCCGGATCTGCGCCCGGTACGGCTCCGATCCCGTCTTCCTCCTCGCCTCGGCCACCTCCGCCGAACCCGCCCTCGCCGCCGGCCGCCTCACCGGGCTGCCGGTCACCGAGATCTCCGACGACGCCTCCCCGCGTGGCGAACTGGTGTTCGCCCTGTGGGAGCCGCCGCTGACCGAGCTCCACGGCGAGCGCGGCGCTCCCGTACGCCGCACCGCCACCGCCGAGACCGCCGACCTGCTGACCGACCTGACCCGGCAGGGCGTGCGCTCGGTCGCCTTCGTCCGCTCCCGGCGCGGCGCCGAACTGATCTCGGTGATCGCCCAGGAACGGCTCGCCGAGACCGACCGCGCCCTGGCCCGCCGGGTCGCCGCCTACCGGGGCGGCTACCTGCCCGAGGAGCGCCGCGCCCTGGAGCGGGCCCTGCACTCCGGCGAGCTCCTCGGCCTGGCCGCCACGACCGCCCTGGAGCTGGGCGTGGACGTCTCCGGCCTGGACGCCGTCGTGATCGCCGGCTACCCGGGCACCCGGGCCTCCCTGTGGCAGCAGGCGGGTCGCGCCGGCCGCTCGGGCGAGGGCGCCCTCGCGATCCTCGTCGCCCGGGACGACCCGCTGGACACCTTCCTGGTCCACCACCCGGAAGCGATCTTCGAACAACCGGTCGAGTCGACCGTCCTCGACCCCGACAACCCCTACGTCCTCGCCCCCCATCTGTGCGCCGCCGCCGCGGAGCTCCCGCTGACCGACGCGGACCTGACGCTCTTCGGCCCGGCATCGCCCGGCCTGATGCCCCAGCTGGAGGGCGCCGGACTGCTGCGCCGCCGGTCCACCGGCTGGTACTGGACCCGCCGCGAGCGGGCGGCCGACCTCACCGACATCCGGGGCGGCGGCGGCAGCCCCGTCCGGATCGTGGAGGCCGGCACCGGCCGCCTGCTCGGCACGGTCGACGAGGCCGCCTCCCACACCGCCGTCCACGAGGGCGCCGTCCACCTCCACCAGGGCCGCACCTATCTGGTGCGGGAGCTCGACCTGAAGGACTCCGTGGCCCTCGTCGAGGAGGCCGTCCCGCCGTACTCCACCACCGCCCGCGACACCACCTCCGTCTCCGTCCTCGAAACCGACACCGAGATCCCCTGGGGAGCCGGCCGCCTCTGCTACGGCTCCGTCGAGGTCACCAACCAGGTCGTCTCCTTCCTCCGCCGCCGTCTGATCACCGGCGAGGTGCTGGGCGAGACCAAGCTCGACCTGCCGCCCCGCACCCTGCGCACCCGGGCCGTGTGGTGGACGGTCACCGAGGACCAGCTCGACGCCGCCCGGATCACCCCGGAGATCCTCGGGGGCGCCCTGCACGCCGCCGAGCACGCCTCCATCGGCATGCTGCCGCTCTTCGCCACCTGCGACCGCTGGGACATCGGCGGCGTCTCCGTCCCCCTCCATCCCGACACGCTCCTGCCGACCGTCTTCGTGTACGACGGTCACCCGGGCGGCGCGGGGTTCGCCGAACGCGCCTTCCACACGGCCAGGGCCTGGCTGACGGCGACCCGCGAGGCCATCGCCTCCTGCGAGTGCGAGGCGGGCTGCCCCTCCTGCGTCCAGTCCCCGAAGTGCGGCAACGGCAACGATCCGCTGCACAAGCGCGGCGCGGTCCGGCTCCTCACGGAACTCCTGCGGGAGGCCCCGGAAGCCCCGGAGGCCCCGCCCGAGAGCTGACCTCCGGCCGGTACGGGCCGTGCGCCACCCGCGCGGTCACCTCGGCGAGCTCGCCGCGCACGACGCACCGCAGCAGCTCGGTGCCCTGCGCGGCGGCCACCCGGGAAGCGGCGGCACACGCCTCGGACGCGCCCCACAGGGCCCGGTCGGCCGCGGCGAGGGCGGCCAGATCGGCGGCACCCCCGGCCCGATGCCGGGCCGCCACCGCCTGCCCGAGGGCGAGCACCGCCCCGAACACCACACACAAGGCACAGGCCGCGAACGCCGTCCACACGGTCGCCACCCCCCGATCGCCCCGACCGGCCCCGTCGCCCCAGCCGGCCCCGTCGCCCCGACCGGCCCGACCTGCCCGGACTGCACGACCGGCCCGGACAGCCCGACCTGCCCTGCTGCCCGCGATCACGGCGGGCCCCCGCTCTCCAGGCCCTCGCCCACCGTGTCCTCCGCGAGAGCCGCCGCGCCCGCCCGCAAGGTCACTCCCATGCCCCCGGGGCCCGGGGCCGCCACCTCCACCGTCACCCGCCACAGCTCCCCCGACCGCGTCACCGACACCCGGGCCCCCTCGGGCGCGGCGGCCCTGGCGGCCCCCTCGGCGGCTGCGACCGGCTCGGAGCGGGCCGCCGCCCTGGCCCCGGCCCGCGCCGCGTCCACGCACCGGATCTGGGCGCCGGCCGCGGCCAGCGCCCAGAGCAGGGTCACCGCGAACAGTGCGAGGACGGGCAGGACCATCGCCGCCTCCACGGTCACGAACCCCCGGTCAGAACGGCGCATCGAGGGCCTTGCCGATCATCGACTCGAGCGCTCCCGAGACGGTCCCGCTCGTCACGATCTTGTAGAGCACGGCCGCGAAGGCCGCCGCGGCGATCGTGCCGACCGCGTACTCGGACGTCGTCATCCCGGTGTCGGACCGCGCGCCCCGCCGCCGAACCCGCCACCACCCACTCACCGCGCCCCTCACCCCGCCCATCGCCGCACACTTCCCCGCGCCCATCGCCGCGCCCTTCGCCGAACGGGTCGCCGCCGTCTTGTCCGTCATGCCGATCTCCTTCTCCTCGTCTCGCCCTGTCGTCGCGTTCATCGATCCATCAGTCCCGCCGCGAGCCCGATCACCACGGGCGCCACCCCCACCGCCAGGAACGCCGGCAGGAAGCAGAGCCCCACGGGTGCGCTGATCAGCACCTGTGCCCGGCGCGCCCGGGCCGCGGCCGTCCGGGCGCGGCCCGCCCGCAGGCCGGCCGCGTGCCGGGCGACGGCCTCCGCTGCGGGCGCGCCCGAGGAACCGGCCCGTTCCATGCAGCGGGCCAGCCCTTCGGCGCCCGGTATCGCCCCGAACCTCCGCCACACCTCGGCCGGTTCACCCCCGAGCCGAAGTTCGGCCGCAGTGCGGGTCAGGCGCTCGCCCAGCGGGCCGCCGAGCGACCTGCCCACCGCCTCCGCCGCCTCTCCCGGACCCGCCCCGGCGGAGGCGCAAGCGGCCAACAGATCGGCCGCGAGCGGAAGGTGACGAGCCGCCGCCTCGCCGCCGGACGAGGCGGCCGACCGCTTCCGGACGGCTCGTCTCCAGCGCGCCCCGCAGACCGCCAGGGCCCCCGCGCCCAGGCCGCCGAGCCCGCCGAGCAGCGCCCAGCCGACGAGCGCCGCCGCGAGCGGCACCGCCCAGCGCTTCCCCCGGGTCGGCCACCCGCCGCCGGCCTTCCGGGCCACCCGCTTCCCGGGCCGTGGCGCGGGCGTCGCCAGCAGGTTCTCCACCCGGCGCCGCACCCCGCGCGCCCGCCGCTCGCGCACCACCTCCCGGACGGCCTGCGCGCACAGCACCATCACCAGGATCAGGAGCGCCGCGATCCGAAGGGCCTCCGTCATGCCCGCTCCCCTCCCCGGACGATCCGCGCGGCCCACCACAACCCGGCCGCCTCCAGCGCACCGCCCACGACCAGGCACCCCAGGCCCGCCGGCGTGTGCAGGAGCACCCGCAGCGGATCGGCGCCCAGGGCCGAGCCGAGGGCGAGCCCGGCCGCCGGCAGCACCGCGAGGACCGTGACCGTCGCCCAGGCCCCGGCCAGTTCGGCCCGCAGCCGCTCCCGCTGCTCGTGGTGGTCCCGCAGGGCCGCCTCCAGCCGGTCGAGCCCGGCGGCCAGACCCGCACCACCGTCCACGGCCACCTGCCAGCAGGCCGCGAGGCCGGCGAGCCCGTCGGCGCCGTCCCGCCCGGCCGCCCGCCGCAGCGCCTCGGGCACGTCCCCGCCGAACCGGGCCGCCGCGAGCACCACCGCCTCCTCGTCGCCCAGGGCGCCCGTCTGCCGGGCCGCGAAGGACAGGGCCTGCGCGGGCTGCCACCCGGCCCTCAGCTCACCGGAGACGGCCCCGCACAGGGCCACGACCCGCTCTGCGCGCGCCTCCCGCTCCTTCCGCCGCTCGGCCGCCCGCAGCCGCCGCGCCACCAGCGGCACCGCGACCACCCCGGCGAGCAGCGGCAGCGGCGACCCGCCCAGCAGCGCCACCGCCCCCGCCACCGGCAGGCACAGCCATGCGCGCCGGCCCCGGACCAAGGCCCGCCACCGCGCGGCCGCCGCCCACCCCACGCGGCGCCCGTCCCGCTCTCCCGGCTCGTCCAGGACGGCGCCCGCGAGCACCGCCCGGGCGCGGACGGTCCCGCGCCGCCACTCGACGAGCCACCACAGGGCGAGCCCCGCGCAGAAGACCGCCGCCCCTTCCGCCACGGCCCGTACCGACACCAGCTCCACGATCACCACGTCCCGCCTCCGATCAGCGACCGCAGCCGCTCCCAGCCCCGCTCCCGCTCGAATCCGGCCGCACCCCACCGCAGCGCGGGAACCGTCCGTACGAGCCCGTCCCGGTCCCGCTCCAGGACATGGATCTCGGCGATCCGCCGCCGCCCGTCCCGGTCCCGTACGAGGTGGAGCACCACGGACAGGCCGGCGCCCAACTGGCTGTGCAGGGCCGCCCTGTCGAGCCCGGCCGCCGTCCCGAGCGCCTCAAGACGGGCCGGTACGTCCGCCGCGGTGTTGGCGTGGAGAGTCCCGCAGCCGCCTTCGTGGCCTGTGTTGAGGGCGGCGAGCAGGTCGACGGCCTCACCGCCCCTGACCTCGCCGACCACCAGTCGGTCGGGCCGCATCCGCAGCGCCTGGCGGACCAGGTCCCGCAGGGTCACGAGACCGGCGCCCTCCTGGTTCGGGGGCCGCGCCTCCAGCCGCACCACGTGCGGGTGGTCCGGTCGCAGCTCCGCCGAGTCCTCGGCGAGCACGATCCGCTCGCGCTCCCCCACGAGACCCAGCAAGGAGGCGAGCAGGGTGGTCTTCCCCGTCCCCGTGCCGCCGCTGACCAGGTACGACACTCGGGCGTCGATCAGCGCCCGCAGGACCCGGTCGCCGCCCGGCGGCACGGTGCCCGCCTCGGCCAGCTCCTCCAGGGAGTAGGCGCGTGGCCGCACGACCCGCAGCGACAGGCAGGTCGAGCCGACCGCCACCGGAGGCAGCACCGCGTGCATCCGGGTGCCGTCGGGCAGCCGCGCGTCCACCCAGGGCCGGGCGTCGTCGAGCCTGCGTCCCGCCACCGCCGCGAGCCGCTGCGCGAGCCTGCGGACGGCGGTCGCGTCGGGGAAAGACACCGGGGCCCGTTCGAGCCCGGTGCCCCGGTCCACCCACACCCGGTCGGGCGCCGAGACCAGGACGTCGGTGACCGCCGGATCGGCGAGCAGCGGCTCCAGCGGCCCGGTCCCGATCAGTTCGGACCTGAGCCGATCGGCCGCGCCGAGCACCTCCGCGTCGCCGAGGAGCCGCCCCTGGGCCCGCAGCGCCGCCGCCACCCGCGCCGGCGTGGGTTCGGCGCCGCTCGCGGCGAGCCGCTGCCGCACGGCGTCGAGCAGCCCCGCCCCGCCGGCCCCGAACCCGCCGCCACCCGCGGCGTCGGGCCCGGTCATGCCGCACCGCCGGGGGCGAGGGCGCGCTCCCAGAAGGCCGCGCAGAACCGGCCGAGCGCCCCGCGGGGCTCCGCGCCCGGCGGTACGCCCGCGTCCTGGTCGGCGACGATCCCCGGGTCGTAGGGGAGTTCACCGGCGAGCGGCAGCCGCAGCGCGTCGGCGACCCAGCGCTCGTCGAGCCCCGCCGCGTACGGCCCGCGGACCACGGCCCGGAGGTCGCGCACGGCCATGCCGAGGATCGAGGCGACCCGGTGGGCCGCCGCGACGGCCCTCAGCTCCCCCGGGACGACGAGCAGCCCGAGGTCGAGTTGGGCCAGGGCCTCGGTGGCCGCCTCGTCGGTCCCGCGCGGCAGGTCGACCACGACGACCCCGCCGCGGCGGCGTGCGGCGGCGAGCACGGACCGCACGGCCTCGGGCGGCACCGGCGCCGCGGGCTCCCTGCCCCAGCTGAGCACCCGCACACCGCGCACGGCGGGCAGGGACTCCTCCAGGGCGCCGCCGGCGAGCCGTCCCTTCGAGGCGGCGAAGTCGGGCCAGCGTCTGCCGTCCTCCCGCTCGCCGCCGAGCAACACGTCGAGTCCCCCGCCCAGCGGGTCGCCGTCGACGAGCAGGGTGCGCCGCCCGGTCCGCGCGGCGGCCAGCGCGAGGCCGCAGGCCAGGGTGGAGGCACCGGCGCCGCCCCGGCCGCCGACGATCCCGACGGTCAGCGCCTGCCGCCCCACGCCCTCCGCCGCGTCGGCGATGCGGTCGACGAGGACGCTCTCGGCCTCCGGCAGCCGCAGCACGCACTCCGCGCCGACCTCGACGGCCAGTCGCCAGACCCCCGGATCGTCCTGCTCGCGGCCGACGAGGACGACTCCCGGACGACGCGCCGCCGCCCGGCAGCGGGCCGCCGCGTCGTCGCCGACCAGGACGAGCGGCGGGTCGGTCCAGCTCGCCCGCCGCTCCGGCACCCGGTGGTGCACCTGGGGCTCGACTCCGGCCGCCGCGCACAGCCGGAGGAGGTCGTCGAGGAGCGCGAGGTCCTCGGTGACGATCAGCGGACCGGCGCGGCGCGCCTCGTCCGTCCCGCCCGGCGCCGCCGTGCTCCCCGAAGTCCTCCCCGCAGCCCTCGCCGCGCCCCCGGCTCCGGCCCCGGAAGTAGTTGTTCCCTTCACGGCACCCACCCCTCTCGTGATTCCTGTCGTCCGCGAACTTCGCGACAGGAATCACCGTGGGGCCATGCGGGAAATCTTGGAGATCTCACCGAAAAACTGTGGATAACCAAGGCCCTGTGAATATCCGGGCCACCCCTCCGGGGACTCCCCGGAACGCATCCTGCCGGTTACTCTGAGTGATGAATCGAGTGCTCGACGGCAGACCGGCCGGATCGCGGCCGAGGCACAAGGAGAGAGGAGTCGACGATGACGCGGAGGGCCAAAACGGCTCCGGACATGCGACGACCCCCGCCGGGGGGGAGAGCGGGGGTCGTCTTTCCGGCCGACTCGGGGGGGGAGGAGCCGGACCGGGTTAGCACGGTCGCGAACGATCCGTGACTTCCATGGTGTACCCGAGAGCCTTCTCAGGCAAACCCACGCGCCCCAGCGTACGCCGAATGGCGGGCACCTATGCTCTGGCTTGTGGAAAACCACTCCTTGCCGCGCACAGCCGCCTTCTTTGACCTGGACAAGACGGTCATTGCGAAGTCCTCGACGCTGACCTTCAGCAAGTCCTTCTACCGGGGCGGACTGATCAGCCGCCGCGCCGCCCTGCGGACGGCCTACATCCAGTTCGTGTTCCTGGTGGGCGGAGCCGATCACGACCAGATGGAGCGGATGCGCGAATATCTTTCCGCGCTCTGCAAAGGCTGGAACGTCGCCCAGGTCAAGGAGCTCGTCGCCGAGACCCTGCACGACCTGATCGACCCGATCATCTACGACGAGGCCGCCTCCCTCATCGAAGAGCACCACGCCGCCGGCCGCGACGTCGTGATCGTCTCCACGTCGGGCGCCGAGGTCGTCGAGCCGATCGGCGAGATGCTCGGAGCCGACCGCGTCGTCGCCACCCGGATGGTGGTCGGCGAGGACGGCTGCTTCACCGGCGAGGTGGAGTACTACGCCTACGGGCCGACGAAGGCCGAGGCCGTCCGCGAGCTCGCGGAGTCGGAGGGGTACGACCTCTCCCGCTGCTACGCCTACAGCGATTCGGCGACCGACATCCCGATGCTGGAGGCCGTCGGCCACCCGTTCGCCGTCAATCCCGACCGGACGCTGCGCCGCGAGGCCACGGCGCGCGAATGGCCGGTCCTCTCCTTCGACAAGCCGGTGCGCCTCAAGCAGCGACTGCCGGAATTCCGGATGCCGCCCCGGCCCGCACTCGTCGCGGCGGCGGCCGTGGGCGCGGCGGCGGCGGCCGGACTCGTCTGGTACGCCTCCCGGCGCCGCCAGGCCGCGCTCGCCCATCGCCTCGCCGGCGACTTTGCCCGGATTTGAGCAATACGGAAAGAAGCGGAGCCAGCACTTTCGCTTCCCCGCCGACAGGAGTAGAAAGGAATCAGGCCCGCGAGACCGAGGACATCCGAGAGGATCACCTGTTGAGCATGAAGGCCCCACGGACCTAGCACAGAAGCCGAGCACCCACGCGACGTCGACCCGTCGATTACGGGCCAGCCGCACCAGGCCAAGGGCAAAGTTCCCGGCCTGATGGGCACTTATCGAGGACGCATGGTAACTGGGTAGACGTGCCAGCGGCGGTACCAGACCTGGTGCCGCCGCAACCCGTTTCCGGCCCGACTCTGGATCGCAACTGGAGCCGGGCCGGGAGCGGTTCCGGGACCGGACCGCTCCCGTATCGGAACCGGTCCGGCCCCCGGAAGCGGAACCAGAAGCGGAACCGGATTCCGCGTCAGGCCGCGCCGCGCTGGAGCGCCTCGCAGACGGCCGTCGACTCCCGGACTCCCAGCTCGACCGAGCGTCCGCAGTGCGCGATCCAGGCACCCACGCCCTCCGGGGTGCCCGACAGGTACCCCTCGAACGCGGCGAGGTACGCCGCCCGCCCCTGCTCGGCGTGGCCGACCTCGGCCGGGCAGATCGCCTTGGGGTCGAGGCCACTGCCGACCAGCGCGATCCGCTCCGCCGCCCGCGCGACCAGGCCGTTATACGAGGTGAAGGGGCGCAGTGCGAGGAGTTCGCCGTGCACCACCGCGGCCGTCACGAGCGCCGGGGCCTCGCCGCCCGCGACGATCAGCTCCGAAAGCCCTTCGAGACGGCCGGCCACCTCGGAAGGCAGCGGCAGCGGCGCCTCGATCAGCGGCTCGTCGACCGCCTCGCCGTCCAGCCGGGGGCGCCCGACCGAGTCGGCCGAGCTGTCGGCACCGCCCGAGCCGACCGCGAAACCCGTGTCGCCCGAGATCCCCGTGTCGCCCGCGGCGACCAGGTGGAGCCGGGCGAGTACCCGCATCGGCGACTGGCGCCAGATGGAGAGGAGCTGGCCGGCCTCCGCGCCGAGGCGCAGGGCGGCGCCGACCGTGCGGGCCTCGGCGTCGGCGCTGAAGTCGGTGCGCCGCCGGACCTCTTCCAGGGCCCAGTCGGCGCCGGACAGGGCGGCCGAGCCGCGCGCCCCGCGCAGCGCCGCCTCGGAGGAGATCTCGTTGCTGCGGCGGCGCATCACGCGGTGGCCGTAGACCCGGTCGACGGCCTTGCGTACGGAGTCCACCGCGTCGGCGACGCCCGGCAGGGAACTGAGGGCGGCCAAGGGGTCAGAGGCGTGCGTACTCATAAGTAGGGAGGCTACGCGCCCCGGCGGCCCGCCCCACGATGGAGTGGTCTTCTTCACGCACCTTGACCACACCGTGCATTCATGCCGCTACGCTAGGTGAACATGAAGATCGCTTTCGTGGGGAAGGGCGGCAGCGGCAAGACCACGCTGTCCTCGCTCTTCATCCGCCACCTCGCCGCCAACGAGTCCCCGGTCGTCGCCGTCGACGCCGACATCAACCAGCACCTGGGCGCCGCGCTCGGGCTGCCCGAGCCCGAGGCAGCCGCGCTGCCCGCGATGGGCGCGCACCTGCCGCTCATCAAGGAGTACCTGCGGGGCTCCAACCCGCGGATCGTCTCCGCCGACACGATGATCAAGACGACGCCGCCCGGGGAGGGTTCGCGGCTCCTCCGGGTCCGTGAGGACAACCCGGTCTACGAGGCCTGCGCGCGCACGGTCGGGCTCGACGACGGCGAGATCCGGCTGATGGCGACCGGCCCCTTCACGGAGTCGGACCTGGGGGTGTCGTGCTACCACTCGAAGGTCGGCGCGGTGGAGCTCTGCCTCAACCATCTGGTCGACGGGGTCGACGAGTACGTGGTCGTCGACATGACGGCGGGCTCGGACTCCTTCGCCTCCGGCCTCTTCACCCGCTTCGACATGACCTTCCTGGTCGCCGAGCCGACCCTCAAGGGCGTCTCGGTGTACCGCCAGTACAAGGAGTACGCGCGGGACTTCGGCGTCGCGCTCAAGGTCGTCGGGAACAAGGTGCAGGGCCAGGACGACCTCGACTTCCTGCGTGCGGAGGTCGGCGACGACCTGCTGGTGACGGTGGGCCACTCGAACTGGGTCCGCGCGATGGAGAAGGGCCGCCCGCCCCGCTTCGAACTCCTGGAGGCGGAGAACCGCATGTCGCTCCAGGCCCTCCAGGACGCGGCCGACGACTCGTACGCCCACCGCGACTGGGAGCGCTACACCCGCCAGATGGTCCACTTCCACCTGCGCAACGCGGAGAGCTGGGGCAACGCCAAAACGGGGGCCGACCTGGCGGCGCAGATCGATCCCGACTTCGTCCTCGGCGAACCACTGGCCGTCCCGCAGCTCGGCTGACGAAGCCCGGCGCCACACGCCGCCGGACGGAGTCCGGCGCAGCGCCCCGAAGCCCGTGAGGCGCCCCCGGCGCCGAGCGGCGCGAGCGGCGCAAGGACAAAGGGGCCGGGGGCCGACCTGGCGGCGCAGGTCGACCCCGGGTTTGTTCTGGGCGAAGGGGTCAGTGTCGTTCAGCCTGCTTGACGCCGGTCGCCGGGGCGGGCGGCCGGGCGGCCAGGAAGGCCGGCCAGCCGCCCTGCGGGGTCTCGCCGACCTTCAGGGTGCGCATCTTGGCGATGACGTCGGGGTCCTGGGCGTCGAGCCAGTCGGCGAGCTGGCGGAAGGACACGCACTTGACGTCCTTCTGCACGCAGACCGTCGCGATGGTCTCCTCGATGGCACGCATGTACGTGCCGCCGTTCCAGGACTCGAAGTGGTTGCCGATGATGAGCGGCGCGCGGTTGCCCCGGTAGGAGCGCTCGAAGGCCTGCACCAGGCCGTCCCGCATCTGGTTGCCCCAGTACTCGTGCTGCGAGGCGTCGCCCTGGGTCGTGCCGGGGGACTGGTTGACCAGGAAGTTGTAGTCCATGGACAGCGTCTGGAAGGCGCGGCCGGGGACCGGCACGAGCTGCATCGACAGGTCCCACAGGCCCAGGTCCTTCTTGGGCCAGATCTGGTCGTTGACGCCGCTCGTGTCGTAGCGGAAGCCCATCTCGCTCGCCGCCTGGACGAAGTTCTTGCGCCCCTCCAGACAGGGGGTGCGGGCGCCGACGAGCTCCTTGTCGTAGTCGAAGGGCAGCGGCTGCTCCGCACGGAGCCCGGCGTTCGTCTTCCAGTTCTTGACGAAGGACTTCGCCTGGTTGATCTCGCTCTTCCACTCCTCGGGCGACCAGTTGCCGACCCCGGACTCCGGCCCGCAGAAGTGCCCGTTGAAGTGGGTGCCGATCTCGTTGCCCTCCTGCCACGCCGCACGCAGTTCGCGAACGGTGGCACGGATGCCCTCGACGTCGTTGAAGCCGATGTCGGAGCGGCCCGCGCTGTGCTGCGGCGGGTCGTAGAGCTTCCGCTTCTCCTCGGGCAGCAGGTACACGCCGCTGAGGAAGTACGTCATGGTCGCGTCGTACTTCTTGCCGACCGAGCGGAAGTGGGAGAACAGCTTCTGGCTGTCCTCGCCCGCCCCGTCCCACGAGAAGACCACGAACTGCGGCGGGGTCTCCCCCGGCTTGAGCCGCTGCCAGACCGGCTGGTGCGGCTGGGCGCCGGTGAAGGCCGTGGAGCCGTCGCCGATCAGGCGCACCGCGTTCTGTGGAGCCGCGGCCGGGCCCTTCTTGGCACCGGCGCCGGCACCGGCACCCGCATCCGCACCGGCACCCGCCCCGGCCCCGCCCGGCACGCCCTTCGTCGCGGCGCCGTCGGAGCCCGAGCAGCCGGCGAGGCCGGTGATCAGGGCGACAGCGAGGGCGCCGGCGGCGAGCGCCCTCTTGTGGACTGCCTTGTGGACTGCGGTCCTTCTCCCGGCGGCTGGCATCCGCCCACCTCTCCTCAGAGCACGTTCCGTACGAGCGGCGTCAACGTCGCACCGCACCCGCCGGGGAGATGAAACGACAAGCGGCAATCCGTTCGTCTATCACCGGAACCGGTGAATCATTGCCCTGTTTGCCCCGAAAATAATGCCGGAGACTTTACTCTCCATTACGATCCATTTACCGAGCGTTGATCCCACCCCTCCCGGGATCCCGCCGGAATCCCGCCGCTGCACGCCGTGACCCACGGCCGCGACCCCCACGTTCGTCCCGCACGAGCCGCGACCGCGCTGCCCCGGAGGAGACGGGAAACATGACCCTCTGCACCCCTGCCCGCAAGACCACCCGACCCGAGACCACCCGACCCCGAGTCCAGCGGCCCCACAGCCCGCCGGACGGCCCGCGCCGCTTCCGCGTCGCCGGCGCGGACCTGTCCGCCTCGGTCGCCGTCTTCCTGATCGCCCTGCCGCTCTCGCTCGGCATCGCCCTCGCCACCGGAGCCCCGCTCCAGGCCGGCCTGGTCGCCGCGGCCGTCGGCGGCATCGTCGCCGGCCGGTTCGGCGGCTCCCCGCTCCAGGTGAGCGGCCCCGCCGCCGGCCTCACGGTCGTGACCGCGGAGCTCATCCAGCGGTACGGCTGGCGCACCACCTGCGCCATCACCGTCCTCGCCGGACTCGCCCAACTCGCCCTGTCCGCCCTCCGCGTGGCCCGCTCGGCCCTGGCCGTCTCGCCCGCGATCGTGCACGGCATGCTGGCCGGGATCGGCGTCACCATCGCCGTCGCCCAGCTGCACATCGTGCTCGGCGGCACCCCGCAGAGCTCCACCGTGGACAACGTCCTCGGCCTGCCCGCCCAGTTGGCGCGCATCCACCCGTCCGCGCTCGCCATCAGCGCCCTCACCGTGACGGTGCTGCTGTCCTGGCCGAAGCTCCCTGGGCGGGTCGGCCGGCTCGTACGGAAGGTCCCCGCCGCACTCGTCGCGGTGGCCGGGGCGACGGCGGTGGCCGTCGTCGCCGGGCTCGCCGTGCCCCGCGTCGACCTGCCCTCCTGGAGCAGCCACGCGCTGCCCGGCCTGCCCGAGGGCCCGGTCCTCGGCATCGCCGCCGGGGTGCTCACGATCACCCTGGTCACGAGCGTGCAGTCGCTGCTCTCCGCCGTCGCGGTCGACAAGCTGGTCGCCGCCCGCGCGGACCTCGGCCGGAGCGTCCCGCGCTCCCACCTCGACCGCGAGCTCGCCGGACAGGGCGCGGCCAACGTGGTCTCCGGGGTGCTCGGCGGACTGCCGGTCGCCGGGGTCGCCGTCCGCAGCGTCGCCAACGTGTCGGCGGGCGCGGTGAGCCGAGCCTCCACCATGCTCCACGGCCTGTGGGTCGTGCTCGCGGCCCTGCTGCTCGTCCCGGTGCTCGACCTGATCCCGTTGGCCGCGCTCGCCGCCCTCGTCATGGTGGTCGGCATCCAGATGGTCAGCATCACCCACATCCGCACGGTCACCCGGCACCGCGAGGTCGTCGTCTACGCCGTGACGCTGGCCGGTGTCGTCCTCGTCGGCATCCTGGAGGGCGTCGCCCTGGGCATCGCCGTGGCCATCGCCGTCGCGATGCACCGGCTGGCCCGCACCCGGATCAGCCGCGAGGAGCGGGACGGCAGGCAGCTGCTGCACGTACGGGGCCAGCTGACCTTCCTCGCCGTCCCCCGGCTGAGCCGGGCCCTGCACCAACTGCCCCAGGGGTCCCACGTGGTGGTCGAGCTGGACGGCTCGTTCATGGACCACGCCGCCTACGAGACGCTGAGCGAGTGGACGGCCGGGCACCTCGCCCGCGGCGGCACGGTCGAGACGACCGGCCCGTCCGGCGCCCGGATCGCCGAACCCTCCGCCCGTACGGCCGCCGACTCGGCCCCGCCGACCTGCTGCCGGCCCTGGACCCCGTGGCACAACCACCAGTGCGGGGAGCGGCCCGCCGCCGAGCAGGACCGGGCCGCCCCCGAGCCCGCCGCCGAGCCCCGGCGGACGTCGGGGCTGCGGTTGGCCAGCGGCATCGGGAAGTTCCAGCGGAACACCGCCCCGCTCGTGCGGGACGAACTCGCCCGGCTCGCCCGCGAGGGCCAGAGCCCCTCGCAGCTCTTCCTGACCTGCGCGGACTCCCGCCTGGTCACGAGCATGATCACCTCCAGCGGCCCCGGCGACCTCTTCACCGTGCGGAACGTCGGCAATCTCGTCCCCCTCCCCGGCGAGGAGAGCGGTGACGACTCGGTGGCGGCGGCGATCGAGTACGCGGTGGACGTGCTGCGGGTCGAGTCGATCACCGTGTGCGGCCACTCCGGCTGCGGCGCGATGCAGGCCCTGCTGGGCAGCGGCCCGGACGATCCGGCGACACCGCCGACCCCGCTGCGGCGCTGGCTGCGGCACGGCCGGCCGAGCCTGGAGCGGATGGCGAGCCGGCGGCACGCCTGGGCCCGGATCTCCGGGCGGCTGCCGGCCGACGCGGTCGAGCAGCTCTGCCTGACCAACGTGGTGCAGCAGTTGGAGCACCTCAGGGCGTACGAGTCGGTGGCGCGCCGGCTGGCCGAGGGCAGCCTCACGCTGCACGGCATGTACTTCCACGTGGGCGAGGCGCAGGCGTACCTGCTCGCCGGCACGGACGAGGTGCACAGCTACGACGACGTCTTCACCCAGGTCATGCCGACGGACCACTGGGAGCCGGAACGTCCCGAGACGGACCGCCCGGATTCAGCCCGCCCGGAGACAGTCCACCCGGATTCAGCCCACCCGGAGACAGCTCACCCGGAGACGGTTCGTCTGGAGACCGCGCGCGCGTCCTGAACCATCGGCTCCGCCCGTCCGTGAGACTGTGTGGCCCCTTCTCCCACCCGCTCGGGAAGAAGGGGCCACCGCACGTCGATCAGCTCACAGGTCTAAACCAATTCCCTGGAGGCTCTTGTCACCCGGGCCTCTGACTGATGAGCTATGACGCGGGACACATACGCACAGAGGACGCCCTGGGAAAGGGAGATGTCGTGAGCAACGAATCCTTGGCCAACCTGCTCAAGGAAGACAGGCGGTTCGCGCCGCCTGCCGAGCTGGCCGCGGACGCCAATGTGACGGCGGAGGCGTACGAGCAGGCCAAGGCGGACAGGCTGGGCTTCTGGGCCGAGCAGGCCAAGCGCCTGACCTGGGCCACCGAGCCGACCGAAACGCTCGACTGGTCGAACCCGCCGTTCGCCAAGTGGTTCGCGGACGGCGAGCTGAACGTGGCGTACAACTGCGTCGACCGTCATGTCGAGGCCGGGCACGGCGACCGGGTCGCCATCCACTTCGAGGGCGAGCCGGGCGACAGCCGCGCCATCACCTACGCCGAGCTGAAGGACGAGGTCTCCAAGGCGGCCAACGCCCTGACCGAGCTGGGCGTCCGCAAGGGCGACCGCGTCGCCGTCTACCTGCCGATGATCCCCGAGGCGGCCATCACGATGCTGGCCTGCGCCCGCGTCGGCGCCGCCCACTCGGTGGTCTTCGGCGGCTTCTCGGCCGACGCCGTGGCCTCCCGCATCCAGGACGCCGACGCCAAGCTGGTCGTGACCGCCGACGGCGGCTACCGCCGCGGCAAGCCGAGCGCCCTGAAGCCGGCCATCGACGAGGCCGTCGCCAAGTGTCCGCAGGTCGAGCACGTCCTCGTGGTCCGCCGCACGGGCCAGGACACCGCCTTCACCGAGGGCCGCGACGTCTGGTGGGACGACATCGTCGCCCGCCAGTCCGCCGAGCACACCCCGGAGGCCTTCGAGGCGGAGCACCCGCTCTTCATCCTCTACACCTCCGGTACGACGGGGAAGCCGAAGGGCATCCTGCACACGTCCGGCGGCTACCTCACCCAGGCCGCGTACACGCACCACGCGGTCTTCGACCTCAAGCCGGAGACCGACGTCTACTGGTGCACCGCCGACATCGGCTGGGTCACCGGGCACTCGTACATCGTCTACGGCCCGCTGGCCAACGGCGCGACGCAGGTCATGTACGAGGGCACCCCGGACACCCCGCACCAGGGCCGGTTCTGGGAGATCGTGCAGAAGTACGGCGTCACGATCCTCTACACGGCGCCCACCGCGATCCGCACGTTCATGAAGTGGGGCGACGACATCCCCGCGAAGTTCGACCTGTCCAGCCTCCGCGTGCTGGGCTCGGTCGGCGAGCCGATCAACCCCGAGGCCTGGGTCTGGTACCGCGAGCACATCGGCGCCAACAAGACCCCGATCGTGGACACCTGGTGGCAGACCGAGACCGGCGCGATGATGATCTCGCCGCTGCCGGGCGTCACCGAGACCAAGCCGGGCTCCGCCCAGCGCGCGCTGCCCGGCATCTCCGCGACCGTCGTCGACGACGAGGCGAACGAGGTGCCGAACGGCGGCGGCGGCTACCTGGTCCTCACCGAGCCGTGGCCGTCCATGCTCCGCACGATCTGGGGCGACGACCAGCGGTACATCGACACGTACTGGTCCCGCTTCGAGGGCAAGTACTTCGCCGGTGACGGCGCCCAGAAGGACGAGGACGGCGACATCTGGCTCCTCGGCCGGGTCGACGACGTCATGCTCGTCTCGGGCCACAACATCTCGACCACCGAGGTCGAGTCGGCGCTCGTCTCGCACCCGGCCGTGGCCGAGGCGGCCGTCGTCGGCGCCGCCGACGAGACCACCGGACAGGCCATCGTCGCCTTCGTCATCCTGCGCGGCTCCGCGAGCGAGGACGAGAACCTCGTCGCCGACCTGCGCAACCACGTCGGCGCGACCCTCGGCCCGATCGCCAAGCCGAAGCGGGTCCTGCCGGTCGCGGAGCTGCCGAAGACCCGCTCGGGCAAGATCATGCGCCGCCTGCTGCGCGACGTGGCGGAGAACAGGGAGCTCGGGGACGTCACGACGCTCACCGACTCCTCGGTCATGTCGCTCATCCAGACGCAGCTGCCGACCACGTCCACCGAGGACTGAGCCTCAGCAGCCGCGTACGACAGGAACGACGTGAACGCCCGCCCCGAACCGTTCGGGGCGGGCGTTTCCCGTGCCGGGGCACGCCCGGCCCCGATGGGACGAATGCCACAGATATCCATAAAGTGATTCTCGCCGGACACAACCCTCGCTCGTTAGGTAAAGTAAGGACCGCGTCAGGAACGCGACAGAAATACCTAGGTGCGCCGGGAAGTCTGGTCGGCATGTGCTTCGCCCTGCCCGCCCGACGGAGGTTTCCCACGTGTCCGCACCCACCGACCGCAAGTTTCTCGGCCGGCTCTCCCTGCCCGAGCGGCGCTACCTCACGGATGCCCTGCGCACCGAGACCGTCGGCGGCGTGCTCCTCCTCCTCGCCGCCGTGGCCGCCCTCATCTGGGCCAACACCCCCGCGGCCGAGAGCTACAAGACGGTCCAGGACTTCCACATAGGCCCCAGCGCCCTCGGGCTCGACCTGTCGATCCAGCACTGGGCGGCCGACGGGCTCCTCGCGATCTTCTTCTTCGTCGCCGGCATCGAGCTCAAGCGCGAGCTCGTCGCGGGCGAGCTCCGCGACCCCAAGGCCGCCGCGCTCCCCGTCATCGCCGCGATCTGCGGCATGGCCGCGCCCGCCCTCGTCTACGCCCTGGTCAACACCCTCGGCAACGGCTCGATGGACGGCTGGGCCGTACCCACCGCGACCGACATCGCGTTCGCGCTCGCCGTCCTCGCCGTCATCGGCACCTCGCTGCCGTCCGCGCTGCGCGCCTTCCTGCTGACCCTCGCCGTCGTCGACGACCTCTTCGCAATCCTGATCATCGCGGTCTTCTTCACCAGCGACCTGAACTTCGCCGCGCTCGGCGGCGCCGTCGCCGGACTCGTCCTCTTCTGGGTCCTGCTCCGCGCGAACGTCCGCGGCTGGTACGTGTACGTCCCGCTGGCCCTCGTCATCTGGGCCCTGATGTACAACAGCGGCGTCCACGCCACCATCGCCGGCGTCGCGATGGGCCTGATGCTGCGCTGCACCACCCGCGAGGGTGAGAAGCACTCCCCCGGCGAGCACATCGAGCACCTCGTACGCCCGCTCTCGGCCGGCCTCGCCGTACCGCTGTTCGCGCTCTTCTCCGCCGGTGTCAGCATCTCCGGCGGGGCGATCGGCGACGTCTTCACCCAGCCGGTCACCCTCGGCGTCGTCCTCGGCCTCGTCGTCGGCAAGGCCATCGGCATCTTCGGCGGCACCTGGCTCGCCGCCCGCTTCACCAAGGCCGAGCTCAACCCCGACCTGACCTGGCCGGACGTCTTCGCCGTCGCCTCCCTCGCCGGCATCGGCTTCACCGTCTCCCTGCTCATCGGCGAGCTCGCCTTCGTCGGCGACGAGGCCCTCACCGACGAGGTGAAGGCCGCCGTCCTCATCGGCTCCCTCATCGCGGCCGTCCTCGCCTCCGTCCTGCTGAAGCTCCGGGTCCGCAAGTACCAGGCGCTCATCGCCGACGAGGAGCGCGACGAGGACCACGACGGCATCCCGGACATCTACGAGCAGGACAACCCGGCGTACCACCTGCGCATGGCGGAGATCTACGAGCGGAAGGCCGCCGAGCACCGCGAGCGCGCCCAAGCGGCGGGGGCATCGCGCGACGAGGCCGACCGTCCGGCATGATCTGACTCGGACCGTAGAAGAGGACTCGCACCGTAAGAAGAGAACCTCGGACCGCAGAAGAGAAGAGGGAGCAGCGATGAGCGACCCGTTCGACGGGACCGAGCGCAGCCTGGGCCAGCTGGTCGCCTCGGCGACCGCCGAGATGTCCGCGCTGGTGCACGACGAGATCGCCCTGGCCAAGGCCGAGATCAGGCAGGACGTCAAGCGTGGCGCGATCGGCAGCGTCGCGGGCATCACCGCCGGCGTGATGCTGCTGTTCTCGCTGCCGATGCTGAGCTTCGCCCTCGCGTACGCCATCAACACCTGGACCGGCGGGCACAACGGCAACGGGGGCTGGAACCTCGTCTGGTGCTTCCTGCTCTCCTTCGCGGCGAACGTACTGATCGCCGGGCTCCTCGGCTTCATCGCGTACGCCAAGTTCCGCAAGGTGAAGCCGCCGGAGAAGTCCATCGCCTCCGCGAAGGAGACGGCCGCCCTGCTGTCCACGGTGAAGCCCCACCCGCGCCCGGAGCCGGCCAAGGCGCTGGACAAGGCCTCCGCTGTGGCACGCTCGTCCGTATGACCCTCCCCGAGAGCAGCAGCGGCAACGGCGGGCCCGTCCGGCTCGACGGGCCGTGGACCCATCGCGACGTGGCCGCCAACGGCGCCCGCTTCCACATCGCCGAGATGGGCGACGGCCCGCTGGTGCTGCTCCTCCACGGCTTCCCGCAGTTCTGGTGGACCTGGCGCCACCAGCTGCCGGCCCTCGCCGACGCGGGGTTCCGGGCCGTGGCGATGGACCTCCGCGGGGTGGGCGGCAGCGACCGCACGCCCCGGGGTTACGACCCCGCCAACCTGGCCCTCGACATCACCGGCGTCATCCGCTCCCTCGGGGAGCCGGACGCGGCGCTCGTCGGCCACGACCTGGGCGGCTACCTCGCCTGGACGGCGGCCGTGATGCGGCCCAAGCTGGTGCGCCGCCTGGCCGTCTCGTCGATGCCGCACCCGCGCCGCTGGCGGTCGGCGATGCTCGCCGACTTCTCCCAGTCGCGGGCCGGCTCGCACATCTGGGGCTTCCAGCAGCCGTGGCTCCCGGAGCGCCGGCTCGTCGCGGACGACGCGGCGCTCGTCGGGGAGCTCATCCGGGACTGGTCGGGGCCGCGCCCCGCCGACGAGGAGGCCGTCGAGGTCTACCGGCGGGCGATGCTGGTCCCGTCGACGGCGCACTGCTCGATCGAGCCGTACCGCTGGATGGTGCGCTCCCTGGCCCGCCCCGACGGCATCCAGTTCAACCGGCGCATGAAGCGGCCCGTACGGGTGCCGACGCTGCACCTCCACGGCTCCATGGACCCGGTGATGCGGACCCGCAGCGCGGCCGGCTCGGGCGAGTACGTGGAGGCGCCGTACCGCTGGCGGCTCTTCGACGGACTCGGCCACTTCCCGCACGAGGAGGACCCGGTGGCCTTCTCCACGGAGCTCGTCAACTGGCTGAAGGACCCCGAGCCCGACCGCTGACACACCGTCTGAACAGCGGTCCGGCCACGCTTCTGACGCACAGGCATCCGTCGAACGGCCATGTGCCCGGCGCATACTCCAATTGGCGGGCCCCCGGGCGGTTACCGACCTTGGGCCACGGGCAGACGTCGAGGTATGGGCTGGACGCACGACTACGGTGACACAGCACGCAACCGCCGCTCGGCCGCTGGGCCGGGCTCCCGAGAGAGGGGTGGCCCGCAGGACCAGGGCCACGCGCACGCCGTGCAAGGGGTAGGGATCTCGCGCATCCTGCGCCGCCGGGCCCGGTGGGTCTCGGCCCGGCTCCGGCATCCACGCGACACCCCCTAGGGGGTACGCGGCGTACGCGGGGAACGGGCGATTCAAGCGGTACGAGCGGGATCAGAGGGCGCAGGCCTGGGTGTCGACCTCCTGGACGGCGGTCCGGCCGCGCTCGATGTCCTCGCGGATCTCGTCGACCGTCAGGGCGTACCCCGTGTTCACGTCGTCGAGGGAGCGGGCGAAGATCACGCCGTACACCTCGCCGTCGTCGGTGAGGAGCGGGCCGCCGGAGTTGCCCTGGCGGACCGTCGCGTACAGCGAGTACACGTCCCTGCGCACCTCGTCCCGCTGGTAGATGTCGGGGCCCTTGGCGCTGATACGGCCCCGGACGCGTGCCGATCGCACGTCGTACGCGCCGTTCTCCGGGAAGCCGGCGACGATCGCGCCGTCGCCGCTGCGGGCGTCCTCCTCGGAGAAGGTCAGCGGCTCCGCCTTGAGGGCCGGCACGTCCAGGACGGCGATGTCGCGCTGCCAGTCGTAGAGGACGACCTTCGCGTCGTAGAGCTTGCCCTCGCCGCCTATCTGGACGGTCGGCTCGTCGACCCCGCCGACGACATGGGCGTTGGTCATGACCCGGCGGTCGGCGAAGACGAAGCCGGTGCCCTCGAAGACCTTGCCGCAGCTCTGCGCGGTGCCGACGACCTTCACGATAGAGCGCTGGGCGCGGTCGGCGACCGGGCTGTCGGCGAGCGCCGGGTCGGGCGGGGTGACCGGGGTGATCGGCTCGTTGGCGAAGGGGCTGAAGACCGGCGGGAAGCCGCTGCGGGCCAGGGTGGAGCTGAAGTCGTCGAACCAGCCGGACGCCTGATCCGGCATCACCTGCTCGACCCCGAGCAGGACCTTCGAGTTCCGCACCTCCTTGCCCAGGGTGGGCAGCGAGGTACGGGCGAGGGCGGAGCCGATCAGCCAGGCCACGAGGAGCATCGCGACGACGTTCACGAGGGCGCCGCCGGTGGCGTCCAGGGCGCGCACCGGTGACCAGGTGATGTGCCGGCGCAGTTTGTTGCCGAGGTGGGTGGTGAACGCCTGGCCGACCGAGGCGCAGACGATGACCACCATCACGAAGACGACCGTCGCCGTGGTCGAGACCTCGCTGTCGTCCGTCAGCTGCTCCCAGAGGACCGGGAGCAGCAGCACGGCGACGAGACCGCCGCCGAGGAACCCGATCACCGACAGGATGCCGACCACGAATCCCTGGCGATATCCGATGACGGCGAACCACACGGCGGCGAGCAGCAACAAGATGTCCAGCACGTTCACCGTCGTTAGCCTCGCAAATTCGTTTCGGTCGCCCGGGGTCAGCCTGTCATGAGCGCCAGTCGAGCGGGACCTGCTTGGCCCGGTCCCAGGGACGCTCCCAGCCGGAGAAGTGCAGGAGCCGGTCGATCACTCCGGCGGTAAAACCCCAGACCAGAGCGGACTCGACCAGGAACGCGGGGCCCTGGTGGCCGCTCGGGTGGACGGCCGTCGCACGGTTCGCGGGATCCGTGAGATCCGCCACGGGCACGGTGAAGACACGGGCGGTCTCGCCGGGGTCGACGACCCCGACCGGGCTCGGGGCCCGCCACCAGCCGAGGACGGGGGTGACGACGAAGCCGCTGACCGGGATGTAGAGCTGCGGGAGCACGCCGAAGATCTGGACCCCCGCCGGGTCGAGCCCGGTCTCCTCCCGGGCCTCCCGCAGGGCGGCGCGCAGCAGCCCGCCGTCCGCCGGGTCGCCGTCCTCCGGGTCGAGGGCGCCGCCCGGGAAGGAGGGCTGCCCGGCGTGCGAGCGCAGGCTGCCGGCGCGCTCCATGAGGAGCAGCTCGGGACCGCGCTCGCCCTCGCCGAAGAGGACGAGGACGGCGGACTGGCGGCCGGCGCCGCTCGCGGGCGGCAGGAAGCGGCTCAGCTGCTCGGGCGCGACCGTGCGGGCGGCCCGGTCGACGGGGCCGAGCCAGCCGGGCAGCCCGGCCCGGTCGACCAGGCCGCCGGTGCCGGGGCCGCGGCCCTCTCGGCCACGGACGTGCTCGCCGTGGATGTCTTCGTCAGTGCGCGTCATAGGCACCCCGTGTTTCACAACGCGATCGGTGGACGGGTTCGTTCCCGGCGGCTCGGTCCCGGGGGCCGGTCTCAGCCACTCGCGCCCAGCGGGGGCGCGGGGCGGCCCGGGTAGCCGGGCGGCGGGTCGAGCCGCTGGCCCGGGAAGCCGCCCATCTCGTACTTGAGCAGCTTCTTCGCCTTCTCCGGGTCCGTCTCGCCCTCGCCGTACGAGGGGCAGAGGTGGGTGATGGGGCAGGCGCCGCACGCGGGCTTGCGGGCGTGGCAGATCCGGCGGCCGTGGAAGATCACCCGGTGCGAGAGCATGGTCCACTCGCTCTTCGGGAAGATCTCGGCGATCTCCGCCTCGATCTTGACCGGGTCCTCCTGCTCGGTCCACTTCCAGCGCCGCACGAGGCGCATGAAGTGGGTGTCGACGGTGATGCCGGGGACCCCGAAGGCGTTCCCGAGGACGACGAACGCGGTCTTGCGGCCGACGCCGGGGAGCTTGACGAGGTCCTCCAGGCGGCCCGGCACCTCTCCGCCGAAGTCGTCCCTGAGGGCAGCGGCCAGGCCCATGATCGACTTGGTCTTGGCCCGGAAGAAGCCGGTCGGGCGGATCAGCTCCTCGACCTCCTCCGGCACGGCGGCGGCGAGGTCCTCGGGCGTGGGGTACTTCGCGAAGAGGGCGGGAGTGGTCTGGTTGACCCGCAGGTCGGTGGTCTGCGCGGAGAGGACCGTGGCGACGAGCAGCTCGAAGGGGTTCCGGAAGTCGAGCTCCGGGTGGGCGTACGGGAAGACCTCGGCGAGCTCGCGGTTGATCTTCCGCGCCCGCCGGACCATCGCGAGCCGCGACTCGGGCTTGGCCGCCTTGGTCGGCCTCGCCGACTTGGCTGATCCCGCCGACTTGGCCGCCTTGGCCGATTCCGCGGGCTCGGTCGCCTTGGCCGACCCCGCCGGCTTGGCTGCCCTGGCCGACCCCGCCGCCTTGGCCGCCGACTTGGCCGACCCTGCCGACTTGGCCGTTTCGGAGCCCACAACTGTCCGATTCGAGGCTTTCGCCCGCTTCGACACGCCGTGTTCGCCCACAGCGGAATAACCTTCGCCCGACACTCTTTCAGCCCCCTTGGCCTGCGCTCTCACCGGCGAGTTGGACACCCGGCCAGCCTAGGGGCCACCACCGACATCCGCCCCGGGCATGGCCGATCGGACCTCAAACGGGCCCCTGCCGTACGCGCGGGTAGCCAAGTGCGTCAAACTTGTTGTGATTGATCGCACTGTTTTGTGCGTCCGGCATCATGGGACCCAGGTCCTTTGAGCAGGTCGACAGTATGGAGAGAACTCGTGGACGACGTTCTGCGGCGCGCCCCGCTCTTCGCGGCGCTCGATGACGAGCAGGCCGCCGAGCTGCGCGCCTCGATGAGTGAGGCGACGCTCGCCCGTGGCGACGCGCTGTTCCACGAAGGCGACCCCGGTGACCGCCTGTACGTGGTCACCGAGGGCAAGGTGAAGCTGCACCGCACCTCCCCCGACGGCCGCGAGAACATGCTGGCGGTCCTCGGCCCCGGCGAGCTCATCGGTGAGCTCTCCCTCTTCGACCCGGGCCCGCGCACCGCGACCGCCACGGCGCTGACCGAGGTCAAGCTGCTCGGTCTCGGCCACGGCGACCTCCAGCCCTGGCTGAACGCCCGCCCCGAGGTGGCCACCGCGCTGCTCCGCGCGGTCGCCCGCCGGCTGCGCAAGACCAACGACCAGATGTCCGACCTGGTCTTCTCCGACGTGCCGGGCCGTGTCGCCCGCGCGCTCCTCGACCTGTCGCGCCGCTTCGGCGTGCAGTCGGAGGAGGGCATCCACGTCGTGCACGACCTCACCCAGGAGGAGCTGGCCCAGCTGGTCGGCGCCTCCCGCGAGACGGTCAACAAGGCGCTCGCCGACTTCGCCCAGCGCGGCTGGCTGCGTCTTGAGGCCCGCGCGGTGATCCTGCTGGACGTGGAGCGCCTCGCGAAGCGCTCGCGGTAGGCACCTCCGTACGTAAGCGAAAGGCCGCCCCGGTCGTCGGACCGGGGCGGCCTTTCGCGTACGTGCGGGGACGGTCAGCGCTTCGAGCCGTCCACGATCACGGGGGCCGAGGCGCCGTTCGCGCAGGGCACGGTGTAGATCGGGTTCTTCGCCGCGGCCTCCTTGAACGCGTCGATGCACTGGTTCATCAGGACCTTGTCCGTCAGCGAGTCGTTGAGGATCCTGTTGGCGCGGGCGATGCCCTCCGCCTCGATCCGGCGCCGGTCGGACTCGGCCTTGGCCGTACGGGCGGCCTCAAGGGCACGCTCGGTCGACTGCTGCTGCTGGATCTTGCGGTCGATCTGGCCCTGGAGCGAGTCCGAGGGCTTCACGTTGCGCAGGTTGACCGTGGTCACGTCGATCCCGCGCGGGACGAGGCGCTCCTTGATCAGGGCGCCGATCTCGGCGTTGATCTTCTCGCGGTCGGAGGCGTACCCCTGCTCGCTGGTGTAGCGGGCGAAGACGTTACGGACGATCTCCCGGCTGTCCGGGTAGACGAGCCGCTGCTGGATGGCGTCCTCGCTGCCCGCGAGCTTGTACAGCTCGACGGACTTGGCCGGGACGACGGCCCACTTCACCGTCACCTCGGCGTACATGACACCGCCCTGCGAGGAGCGGACCTCGACCACGTCCTTGTCGGAGAGGTTGAGGTCGACGGGGCGGGTGGAGAAGGTCGTGACGTCGGTGAACGGCGACTTCACGTGCATGCCCGAGGTCATGGGCGAGCCCACCTTGCCGAAGGCGACCGGCACACCGACCTCGTACGCGCTGATCACGTAGGTCATGCTCACGATCAACGAGAACACACCGGCCAGGACGGCGCCGAGGGCACCGAACTTCAGCCCCTTGGAGTCGTTGGCGCGGCCGACGAAGAAGAGCACCACTGCGGCTATGACCAGCAGGATGGCGATGACGAACACGGGCGTTCCCCCCGAGAGCTACGGCCAGAAGTAAGCGGAGCGTAAAGCACAGGTCAAGACGACCGACGCGGCGGGGGCTCGCTCGGTTCCGGATCGTGACAACTCCACCCGCCGCTCAGACCAGGCCGCGCTCCCGCAGGTACTCCAGCTGCGCCCGTACGGACAGCTCCGCCGCGGGCCACAGCGAGCGGTCCACGTCCGCGTACACGTGCGCGACGACCTCCGCCGCCGTCCGGTGGCCGCTCTCGACCGCCGTCTCGACCTGGGCGAGCCGGTTCGCCCGGTGCGCCAGATAGAACTCCACGGCCCCCTGCGCGTCCTCCAGGACCGGCCCGTGCCCCGGCAGGACCGTGTGCACCCCGTCGTCGACGGTGAGCGAGCGCAGCCGCCGCAGCGAGTCCAGGTAGTCGCCGAGCCGCCCGTCCGGATGCGCGACCATCGTCGTGCCGCGCCCCAGGATCGTGTCCCCCGTCAGCACCGCCCGGTCGGCGGGCAGATGGAAGGAGAGCGAGTCCGAGGTGTGCCCGGGCGTCGGGACGACCCGTACCTCCAGGCCGCCGACCGCCACCACGTCCCCCTCGCCGAGCCCCTCGTCGCCGAGCCGCAGCGCCGGGTCGAGGGCCCGCACGGCGGTCCGGGTCAGCTCGGCGAAGCGGCCCGCACCCTCGGCGTGGTCCGGGTGGCCGTGGGTGAGCAGGGTGAGCGCGACCCGCTTGCCGAGCTTCTCGGCGGTCTCGACGACATGGCGCAGATGGCCCTCGTCGAGCGGACCCGGGTCGACGACGACGGCGAGGTCCGAGCCGGGCTCGGAGAGGAGCCAGGTGTTCGTGCCGTCGAGGGTCATCGCCGACGGGTTCGGCGCGAGGACGTTCACCGCGCGGTCGGTCGCGGGACCGGAGACGACGAGCCCGCGCGGCTGCCCGGGCAGGGCGGCGGCGTCGCTCATCACGCACCCCCGACCGGGATGATCTTGGTGAACTCCTCGTGCCCCGGCCAGCTCAGGACCAGCTCGTCGCCCTCCAGGCGCGCCTGTGCGAGCACGGGGGCCAGGTCCTGGTCCCCGGCCGCTCCCAGCGCCTCGGCGGCCGTGCCGTACGGCTCCAGGGCGCGCAGGGTCGAGATCGTCGGCGGCATCATCGTCAGCTCGCCGCGGTCGTAGCCGGCCGCGGCCTCCGCCGGGCGGATCCAGACGGTCCGGTCGGCCTCCGTGGAGGCGTTGCGGGTGCGCTGCCCGGCCGGGAGCGCGGCCACGAAGAACCACGTGTCGTACCGGCGCTGCTCGAACTCGGGCGTGATCCAGCGGGCCCACGCGCCGAGCAGGTCCGAGCGCAGGACGAGCCCGCGCCGGTCGAGGAAGTCGGCGAAGGACAGCTCCCGGGCGACGAGCGCCTCCCGGTCCCGCTCCCAGTCCTCGCCGGTGGTGTCGCCGACCACGGTGTCCGCGGTCTCCCCGGCGAGCAGGACGCCCGCCTCCTCGTACGTCTCGCGCACGGCGGCACAGACCACGGCCTGGGCCTGCGCGGCGTCGCCCTCGTCGAACCCGAGGCGCGCGGCCCAGGCACCGAGGGAGGGCCCCGCCCAGCGGACCGGCTGCTCGTCACGCGGGTCGACCCCGCCGCCGGGGTAGGCGTACGCGCCGCCCGCGAAGGCCATCGAGGCGCGGCGGCGCAGCATGTGCACATCCGGCCCCGCGGCCCCGTCCCGCAGGAGGAGCACGGTGGCGGCGCGCCGGGGGCTCACCGGGGTGAGCTCGCCCGCGGCGAGGGCGCGGATGCGGTCGGGCCATTCCGGCGGGTACCACTGACCGTTCGGCTGAGCATTCGACATGGGCGGATGCTATGCGCAAGCACGCAATTGCACGAGAGCCGGTTCCCTCCGACGCGCGCCGACGCGCGAGAGCCGGTTCCGTCTCACGTGCGAGAGCCGGTTCCGTCTCACGTACGAGAGCCGGTCCCCTCCCACACACGAGAGAGAGCCGGTTCCCTCCCACGAAGGAACCGGCTCTTCACGCACTGTGCGGGGTTACGGGCGGTCAGGCCTCCAGCTCCACCTGGACCTCGACCTCGACCGGCGCGTCGAGCGGCAGCACGGCCACGCCGACGGCGCTGCGCGCGTGCACGCCCTTGTCGCCGAGGACCGCGCCGAGCAGCTCGCTCGCGCCGTTGATGACGCCCGGCTGCCCGGTGAAGTCGGAGGCGGAGGCGACGAAGCCCACGACCTTCACGACCCGCTTGATCCGGTCCAGGTCACCGGCGACCGACTTCACGGCCGCGAGGGCGTTCAGCGCGCAGGTGGCCGCGAGCTGCTTGGCCTCCTCGGCGGTGACCTCGTCGCCGACCTTGCCGGTCACCGAGAGCTTGCCCCCCACCATCGGGAGCTGGCCCGAGGTGTAGACGTACACGCCCGACTGCACGGCCGGCTGGTACGCGGCCAGCGGCGGCACGACCTCCGGCAGGGTCAGGCCGAGCTCGGCGAGCTTCGCCTCGACGGCCCCGCTCACGACTTGGCCCGCTTCAGGTAGGCCACGAGCTGCTCGGGGTTGTTCGGCCCGGGCACGACCTGGACGAGCTCCCAGCCGTCCTCGCCCCAGGTGTCCAGAATCTGCTTCGTCGCGTGCACCAGAAGCGGCACCGTGACGTACTCCCACTTGGTCATGGAGGCGACTGTATCCGCTGCCGCGGGGCGGCCTCCTGATTGGGCGCCGCCGCCAGTGGTTAGGCTCGACAGCGTGAGCAGGCTCCAGGTCGTCAGCGGCAAGGGCGGTACCGGTAAGACGACGGTCGCCGCCGCCCTCGCGCTCGCCCTCGCGACGGAGGGCAAACGCACCCTCCTCGTCGAGGTCGAAGGCAGACAGGGCATCGCACAGCTCTTCGAGACGGAAGCGCTTCCGTACGAAGAACGCAAGATCGCCGTCGCGCCGGGCGGCGGCGAGGTGTACGCGCTGGCCATCGACGCCGAGCGCGCGCTCCTCGACTACCTCCAGATGTTCTACAAACTGGGCAGCGCGGGGCGGGCCCTGAAGAAGCTCGGCGCGATCGACTTCGCGACGACGATAGCCCCGGGGGTACGGGACGTCCTGCTGACCGGCAAAGCGTGCGAGGCGGTCAGACGGCGCGAGAAGCACGGCGGCCACACCTACGACCACGTGGTCATGGACGCGCCGCCCACCGGCCGCATCACCCGCTTCCTCAACGTCAACGACGAGGTCGCGGGGCTCGCCAGGATCGGCCCGATACACAACCAGGCGCAGGCCGTCATGCGGGTCCTCAAGTCGCCCGAGACGGCGGTCCATCTGGTGACGCTCCTGGAGGAGATGCCGGTCCAGGAGACGGCGGACGGCATCGCGGAGCTCCGCGCGGCCGAACTGCCGGTGGGGCGGGTCGTGGTGAACATGGTCCGCCCGCACGTCCTCGACGAGGCGGCGGTACGGGCCGCCTCCGGCGACCACCGGGACGCGATCGCGCGGAGCCTGGCCTCCGCCGGCGTCACGGGCGGCACGCGGCTCGTCGAACCGCTCCTCGACCAGGCGGCCGAGCACGCCCGGCGGGTGGAGCTGGAGCGGGAGCAGCGGGCGGTCCTGGACGGCATCGGCGTGCCCGCGTACGAGCTCCCCTTCCTCGGGGACGGCGGGGACATCGCGGGGCTCTACCGGCTGGCGAAGGAACTGCGGAAGCAAGGGGTGGGCGCGTGACGGAGAAGGCGACCGCCGAGGGGACTCCCGGCCCGACCGGTATCGACACGGCCGGCCTCGACGTGACCGGTGTCGCCACGACCGGCCTCGACGCATCCGGTATCAACGCGACCGGTCTCGACACGGCCGGCCTCGACACGGCCGGCCTCGACGCGGTCCCCGTGCTGGAGCTCGACCCGCTCATCGACGACCGGGGCACCCGCATCATCGTCTGCTGCGGCGCGGGCGGGGTCGGCAAGACGACCACGGCGGCGGCCCTCGGCGTACGGGCGGCGGAGCGCGGCCGGCGCGTGGTCGTGCTCACCATCGACCCTGCGCGGCGGCTGGCGCAGTCGATGGGCATCGACTCCCTCGACAACACGCCCCGCAAGGTCGACGGGATCAAGGGGTCCGACGGCGGCGAACTGCACGCCATGATGCTCGACATGAAGCGGACCTTCGACGAGATCGTCGAGGCGCACGCGGACCCCGAGCGGGCCCGGGCGATCCTGGAGAACCCCTTCTACCAGTCCCTGTCGGCCGGATTCGCCGGTACGCAGGAGTACATGGCGATGGAGAAGCTGGGGCAGCTCCGGGCGCGCGACGAGTGGGACCTGATCGTGGTCGACACGCCGCCGTCCCGTTCGGCCCTGGACTTCCTGGACGCGCCGAAGCGGCTGGGGTCCTTCCTCGACGGGAAGTTCATCAAACTGCTCATGGCCCCGGCGAAGGTGGGCGGCCGGGCCGGGATGAAGTTCCTCAACGTCGGCATGTCGATGATGACGGGGACGCTCGGGAAGCTCCTCGGGGGCCAGTTCCTCAAGGACGTGCAGACCTTCGTGGCGGCGATGGACACGATGTTCGGCGGTTTCCGGACCCGCGCCGACGCCACGTACCGACTGCTCCAGGCCCCGGGCACGGCCTTCCTCGTCGTCGCCACGCCGGAGCGGGACGCGCTGCGCGAGGCCGCGTACTTCGTGGAGCGGCTCGCGGCCGAGGAGATGCCGCTGGCGGGTCTCGTCCTCAACCGCGTCCACGGCAGCGGCGCGGCCGGCCTCTCGGCCGAGCGGGCGCGGGCCGCCGCGGAAAATCTTGACGAGGGGCGCATGACGGATCAGGGGGGCGGGAAGACTGCTCGAAGTGGCTCCCCGGCCACGTCGCCCGAGCTGTCAGACCTCGCCACCACCGCCGCCGCCGTACCTTCCGTACCCGAGGCTGCCCCCACAGCCGAACCGGCCGCACAGCACCCAGACGTACGCACACACGCACACGCACATGACGACGTAGACGTAGACGTACGACATCTCACCGCGGGACTTCTGCGCCTGCATGCCGAGCGCATGCGGGTGCTCGCGCGTGAGCAGCGCACGCGCGACCGCTTCACCGCGCTCCACCCCGAGGTGGCGGTGGCCGAAGTGGCCGCCCTGCCCGGCGATGTGCACGACCTCGCCGGGCTGCGGGCCATCGGTGACCGGCTCACGGCCGGGCGCATGCCCTCGGCCTGAGCCTCTGCTGTTCCCGTTCCCGTCCCCGTACGCGCTCGGGGACTAGCCGACCGCGGCGTACGCCTCGTACGTCGCGTCGTCCTCGATCGCCACGGGCAGCAGGCCCGCACCCCGCTCGTACTCCGTCCGCGCGGTCTCCAGGAGCCGGCGCCACGAGGTGACGGTCGGCCGTCGGCGCAGCAGGGCGCGTCGCTCGCGCTCCGTCATGCCGCCCCACACACCGAACTCCACGCGGTTGTCGAGGGCGTCGGCGAGGCACTCGGTCCGCACCGGACATCCGGTGCACACCGCCTTTGCCCTGTTCTGTGCCGCTCCCTGCACGAAAAGTTCATCCGGATCGGTAGTGCGGCAGGCCGCCTGCGCACTCCAGTCAGCTACCCAGCCCATACCGGCGCCGTCCTCTCCCGAATCGAGGCTCCCCCACGGCGGCAGCGGCATATTCACCGCTGCCAGTTGGGACGTTACGGAAGGTGGGCACAGCGCAACACCCCCTTCGGGCCCAATCTTGAATGGCCCGAACGGACTATGCGTGCGCGTCAGATCACCCAGGGGAGTGATCGAAGGACATGCGTGTGATAGGGGACATACCGCCTGGATACGCCCTTCCTCACCGGCTCCATTTCAGACACCGGGTGACGCATGGTCCGGAAACGGACACGAGCTTCCCGTGTTTCGGGGTCACGGGAATTCATGTCGATGTCACGCACGGGTCTTGATGCGAGACCGCACTGCTGTGACAGTTGTGAGCAGCTTAGGCCAAGGCATATACGCGTGTCCGGCGAATGAGAACGTAGGCTGCCCCCATGGCAAAGAAGCGCTCGGGCGGTGGTCTGACCGGGACCCAGCAGGCCGCCAAGTTCCTCGGTGTCAGTGTGCTCTCCGGAGCCGTGCTGGCGGGCATCGCCCTGCCCGCGGCCGGAGCACTCGGCTTGGCCGCGAAGGGCACGGTCGAGGGATTCGACGAGATCCCCTCCAACCTGAAGACCCCGCCGCTGAGTCAGCGCACCACCATTCTCGACGCCGAGGGCGGTCTCCTCGCCACGGTGTACTCGCGGGACCGGAAGGTCGTCCCGCTGGACAAGATCTCCCCGTACATGCAGAAGGCGATCGTCGCGATCGAGGACGGCCGCTTCTACGAGCACGGGGCGATCGACCTCAAGGGCGTGCTGCGCGCGATCAACCGCAACGCGCAGTCGGGCGGGGTCTCGCAGGGCGCGTCCACGCTGACCCAGCAGTACGTGAAGAACGTCTTCGTCGAGGAGGCCGGCGACGACCCCGAGAAGGTCGCGCAGGCCACCCAGCAGACCATCGGCCGCAAGGTCCGCGAGCTGAAGTTCGCGATCCAGGTCGAGGAGGAGCTGGGCAAGAAGAAGATCCTCGAGAACTACCTCAACATCACGTTCTTCGGGCAGCAGGCGTACGGCATCGAGGCCGCCTCCCAGCGGTACTTCTCCAAGCCGGCCGCCGACCTGACCCTGGGCGAGGCGGCGATGATGGCCGGTCTCGTCCAGTCGCCGAGCCGCTACGACCCGATCAACGACATCCAGGAAGCCACCAAGCGCCGCAACGTGGTCCTCCAGCGGATGGCCGACGTGAACGACATCAGCCAGGCGGAGGCGGACAAGGCGAAGGCCACGCCGCTCAAGCTGAAGGTCAAGACGCCGAAGAACGGCTGCATCACCGCCGTCGACGGCGCCGGCTTCTTCTGCGACTACGTCCGCAAGACGATCCTCAGCAGCCCGGTCTTCGGGAAGACGGCCGAGGAGCGGCAGAAGCTGTGGAACCTCGGCGGTCTCACCGTCAGGACCACGCTCGACCCGAAGGCGCAGGCGGCGGCCAACGAGGCCGCCGTGGCCAAGGTCAACAAGGACGACGGGGTCGCGACCGCCGTCGTCCAGGTCCAGCCCGGCACCGGCAAGATCCTGTCGATGGGCCAGTCCCGCCCGTACGGCCTGGACCAGAAGCAGCACCAGACGACGCTCAACCTCGCCGTCGGCAGCAAGATGGGCGGCACCACGTACGGCTTCCCGGTCGGCTCGACCTTCAAGCCGATCACGGCCGCCGCCGCCCTGGAGAAGGGGCTGAGCCCGGCGCAGAGCTTCGACACGCCGTGGAAGATCAACATGAAGGAAAACGACTTCACGCGCTGCGACGGCAAGCCGGCGGGCTACGCCGACTGGTCCGTCCAGAACGAGCTCGAGTCGGAAAAGGGCATGTACGACATGACGAGTGCCCTCGGCAAGTCCATCAACACGTACTTCGCCAAGCTGGAGCAGATGGCCGGCCTGTGCGAGACGCTGACGATGGCGAAGAACGTCGGCTACGAGCGCGAGCTGGGCAAGCACATCATGCAGAGCCCGTCGGCCACGCTCGGCAGCCTCGAGAGCACCCCGCTCGACATGGCCTCCGTCTACGCCACCTTCGCCAACCGCGGCATGTACTGCACCCCGGTCGCCATCGAGTCGATCAAGGCCGCCAACGGCGACAAGCTGAACGTGCCGCAGAGCAAGTGCTCGCGGGCGATGTCCGACCGCACCGCCGACACCATCAATCAGATGCTGAAGGGCGTGGTCGAGGACGGCACCGGTACGCGGGCGGGTCTGACCGACCGGGACAACGCGGGCAAGACCGGTACCACCGAGGGCCGCAAGGACGCCTGGTTCGTCGGCTACACGCCGGACCTGTCCACCGCCGTCTGGGTCGGCGACGACGTCGGCAAGCGCGACGAGATGTTCGACCTCACCATCGGCGGCGTCTACTACGACAAGGTCTGCGGTGGCTGCCTCCCCGGCCCGATCTGGCGGATCGCGATGACGGGCGCCCTGGGCGACGAGAAGCCGGGCTTCAACACCATCTCCGTACCGCGGGCCGAGAAGCCCAAGGACAAGGAGAAGGAAGGCGACGAAGGCCCGAACAAGCCGAAGAAGCCGGGCGACGCCAAGCCGGGCGAGACGAAGCCGCCGAAGAACCCGTTCCCCGGGATCACGATCCCGCCGGACATGTTCGGCGACGGCAACGCCAACCGCCGCGGCGGAAACCGCTGACGCGGAGACAGACAGACGGATACGAGGAAGGGCGCCCCACCAGGAGTGGGGCGCCCTTCCTCGTACGTGTTCCGTGTACGTACTCCGTGTACGTGATCCGCGGCGGCTGATCAGCCCGCGAGCAGCTTCTTCACCGAGGCGGCGACACGCCCGCCGTCGGCCTGGCCGGCCACCTTCGGGCTCACGATCTTCATGACGGCGCCCATGGCACGCGGCCCCTCGGCGCCCGCCGCCTTCGCCTCCTCGACGGCCGCGGCGACGATCCCGTCGAGCTCCTCGTCGCTGAGCTGCTTCGGCAGGTACGCGTCGAGGAGGACGCCCTCGGCCCGCTCCCGCTCGGCCGACTCGGCGCGGCCGCCCTGGGCGAAGGCCTCCGCGGCCTCGCGGCGCTTCTTCGCCTCCTTGGCGATCACCTTCAGCACCTCGTCGTCGGAGAGTTCGCGCTTGGACTTGCCCGAGACCTCCTCCATGGTGATCGCGGTGATGGTCAGCCGCAGGGTCGAGGAACGCAGTTCGTCGCGCCCCCTGATCGCGGCGTCGAGGTCGGCCTTGAGCTTCTCCTTGAGCGTGGTCATGGGGTCAAGTGTGGCAGGTGCCCCACCCCACCCGCCCGCACATTTCCACCCGCCGGGTCTGCGACGATGGTGCGATGCGCGCACGGTACGGGCTCCCCCTGAAGGTCACGGCAGGTCTCACGGCGACAGCCGCGGCAGGAATCGTCTACGCGGCCGGCTTCGAAGCCCGCTCGTTCCGGCTCCGCCGCGTGACCGTGCCCGTACTCCCGCGCGGCATGCGCGACCTGCGGGTCCTTCAGGTCTCCGACATCCACATGGTGAGCGGCCAGCGCAAGAAGCGGGCCTGGCTCCAGTCGCTCGCGGGGCTCCGCCCGGACTTCGTCGTCAACACCGGCGACAACCTCTCCGACACCGAGGCCGTCCCGGAGGTCCTGGACGCGCTCGGCCCGCTGATGGAGTTCCCGGGCGTGTACGTCTTCGGCTCCAACGACTACTACGGGCCGACGCTGCGCAACCCCGGCCGCTACCTGAGGGAGAAGGTCCAGGGCCGCCACGGCCTCAACGGCAACAAGCCGGTCGTCGGCGCCGTCCACAACCCGTGGGAGGGCATGCGGGACGCCTTCGACGCGGCCGGCTGGGTGAACCTCACCAACACCCGCGGCACGCTCAAGCTGCCCGAGGCCGAACTGGCCTTCACCGGCCTGGACGACCCGCACATCAAGCGCGACCGGTACGAGCGGGTGGCCGGCGGCCCCGACACGGAGGCCGACTTCACGGTGGGCGTCGTCCACGCCCCGTACCTGCGCTCGCTCGACGCCTTCACGGCGGACGGCTACGAGCTGATCCTCGCCGGGCACACCCACGGCGGCCAGCTGTGCATCCCCTTCTACGGGGCGCTCGTCACCAACTGCGACCTGGACACGGACCGCGTGAAGGGGCTCTCCACGCACACGGTCGGCGACCACACCTCGTACCTGCACGTCTCGGCGGGCTGCGGCACCAACCGCTTCACCCCGGTCCGCTTCGCCTGCCCGCCCGAGGTCACCCTGCTCACGCTGACGGCGCGCACCTAAGCACCTACGGTGGGGAGATGCTCACGCCCCACTCCGCCGGCTCGTCGGCCGTACCGGCCTCCGCCGTCCTGCCTCCCGCCCCGCGCCGCCCCTTCGTGGCGGCGTTCCGGGGTCTGATCGCCCTGTGCGCGGCGACGGGATTCGTCATCGAGTGCGTCCACGGGAGCGTGCTCGTCGTCCTGAGCTTCTTCACGATCTGGTCGAACCTGCTGGTCGCCGTGGTGTTCGGCTGGGGCGCCGTCCGCGCCTGGAACCGCCGCCCGCCGCTCCCCGCCCTGTGGACCGGCGGCGTCCTGCTCTGCATCTCGGTGGTCGGCCTCGTCTTCCACCTGGTCCTCGACAACGAGGCGAGCGAGTTCAACCAGGCCGCCGAGATCGCCCGCCTCACCGGCGCGAAGGCCGTCGCCAACCAGCTGCTCCACACGGTCACCCCGATCGGCGCGGCGCTCGACTTCCTCCTCCTCACCCTCCCCGGCGCCCTCCGGTGGCGCCACGCCGCCCAGTGGCTCGCGGCCCCGGGCGCCTACTTCGCCTTCGCCCTGATCCGCGGCGAACTGATCTCCCCGGACGCCCCCACCCGCTACACGTACCCGTTCCTCGACGTCACCGTCCACGGCTACGCCGGCGTCCTCGTCAACGCGGTCGTCCTGGGCGCGGCCTTCTACGTCCTGGGCCTCGCGATCGTCGGCCTCGACCGCGTCCGACCTGCGGTGCGGCTCTCCGAAAACCGGATTTCGCCTCAGCGCGCGCGTGGGCTAAAGTAAGCGATGTCGCCGCGACGTGAAGAACAGAGCAGCGACATCGGGGTGTAGCGCAGCTTGGCAGCGCGCTTCGTTCGGGACGAAGAGGTCGTGGGTTCAAATCCCGCCACCCCGACAGCCGTAAGACCAGTTCAGGGGCCTGATCCGCGAAAGCGGGTCGGGCCCCTGAGTGGTTTCCGGGGGTCTTTTCGGGGGCTCTTTTTCGGGGGCTCTCTTTCGGGAGCCCGGTGGGGAGCCGCGGGGGGAGCCGGGTTCGGGTCGCTAGGGCCTATCCGACCGCCGACCCTGATCGACAAGACACCCCCTAGGGCTTCGTCGAGCCGGGCTGGACCGTCGGGATGCGCTGGGTGAAGAACAGGGCGACGAGCGCGGCGAAGGCGAGGATCGCGAGTGCGGCGCGCAGCCCGTCGAGGCGCGCCTCGACGTTCGCGTCCATGACCTGCTGCGTCTGTTCCTCGTCGGCGCCCGCCTCTTCGAGGGCGCTCTGCAGCTGGGCGTCCGAGAGGAACGGGACGCCGCTCTGGAGTTCGGTGGTCGCCTGGGTCTTCACGCTCTCCGGGACCGCCGGGTTCTGCTCGACGCTTGCCAGGAAGGACGAGGTGAGCGAGGCGATCAGGAGCGATCCGGCGAGTGCGGTGCCGATCGAGGCGCCGAGGTTGGTGACGGCGTTCTGGACACCGCCGACCTCCGCGCTCTTCTCCTCCGGCATCGCGGAGACAGTGACGGACCCCAGCTGGGAGGCGAGCGCGCCCATCCCGAGCCCGATCAGGAGCATCGGGATCGTGACCACTTCCGCGCCGGCGTCCGCGTCGAGTGCGGCCATGAGGATCACCGCGCCGAGGAGCAGGGCGACGACCCCGAGGCGTACCACTCGGCGGGGCGAGACATCCGGGAGGAAGCGCGGGATGAGGACCGCGGCGGCGAGCAGGGTCACCGAGAGCGGCAGGAGCCGGGCGCCCGTGGCGAGCGCGGACAGGCCCAGGGCGACGGACAGGTAGAGCGGGACGACGAAGAACACGCCCATCTGGACGAGGTACTGGAAGAAGAACATCGTCAGCCCACCGGTCAGCTGCGTGTTCCGCAGCATGGCGGGGTCGAGGAGGGGTTCCTTGCGCTGCCCGACCAGGCGGGCCTCCCAGCGGAGGAACAGCCAGATCAGCCCGATGCCCAGGAGCATCAGCCACACGGTCAGGGAGATCCCGAACAGGGCGGGGGCGTCGGGCTTGGGCTGGAACCAGCCCCACTCGTCGGAGCGGAGCACACCGTAGACGAAGGTCCCGAGGCCGAGGGCCGAGAGCACGACACCGAGGGCGTCGATGCGCGGCTGTTCCTCGCTCACCGCGTCGGCGATCGAGCGGGAGAAGATGAGGATGCCCAGGACCACGAGGACCTCGCCGGCGAACACCCACCGCCAGGAGAAGTACGCGGTCGCGACGCCGCCGATCAGCGGGCCCACGGCGATCGCCACCGCGGCGGCCGCGGCGACGAGACCGTAGGCGGCGGGGCGCCGCTCCACGGGGAAGTTGCCCGCCACGAGCGCCACGATCGCCGGCAGGATCAGCGCGGCCCCGATGCCCTCCAGGAACGACCAGCCGATCAGCAGCACGGTGAGGTTGGGTGCCAGGGCGGTGGTCAGGGAGCCGCATCCGTAGATGACGCAGCCGATGACGAAGGCGCGTTTCCGGCCGATCATGGCCCCGATCTTCCCGCCGGGGATCATGAACATCGCCATCACCAGGGTGTACGCGGTGATGGCCCCCTGGATCCCCACCACGGTGGTGCCGACGTCCTCGGCCACCGTCGCGATCGAGACGTTCATGACGGAGCTGTCGAGCGCCATCAGGAACTGGCCTGAGGCCAGTACCAGCAGAACGAGTCGCGCCTTCGCGGAGCCTTCGGCCGTGCCTGTTCCCGGTGCCATCCCGGTAGCGTCCCAGCCGCCCGCGAGGTCCGCGCGGCACGACCCGCCGCGCGGACCGATCAATCGACAATTACGGAGCGGGGGCGACCGCGCGCGTTCACGAGCCGAGGATCCGGCTCTTCTGAGCCTCGAACTCCTCCTCGGTCAGTACGCCTTGCTCCTTCAGCTGTCCGAGGTCCTTGAGCTGAGCGATCTTGCTGCTCATGTCGTCGGCCGGTGCGGCGGGCGGAGGAGGGGGCGGCGGCGGAGGTGCCTGCTGGGCCTGCTGCGCTTCCTGCTGCTGGGACCAGCGGCCCGCCTGGCGCCGGGAGACCCGGTTGGAGACCGCGGTCGCCGTCCCGGCCACCACGGCCGTGCGTGCCACCCCTCGAAGAAGTCCTGGCATGTCGGGTTCTCCTTGCTTCAGGGACGTCGGCGTCAGGCGGCGGGCGGGTCGCCCTCGGCCGTCTCCGCGGTGTCGAGCGAGGCCAGCAGGGCTTGCACGGGGATGCGTCCGCCCGCGACGAGCTGCGCACCGTCGCGCCGCAGCACCCGCGCGAGGGGAGCGGCCCAGAGGTTCTCGTACACCAGGATTCCGGCCGCACTGCCGGGTTCGAGCGCCACGCCCGCCTCGTCGATGTCGTCCTGGCCCAGAAGTCCGGACGACACTCCCTCGAACACGGACAGGTCGAGCCGGCCGTCACCGTCCAGGTCCGCCAGCTCCAGCGCGACGACGCTCCCGTCGTCGTCCTTCCGTACGAAGAGGAGGTCGAGGAGGCGGATGACGCCTCGGTCGACGAGGTCGAGAAGGAGAGGGAAGGCCTCACCCGTCATGCGCTTGCCCGGGAACTCGATGACCAGGAAGTCGACGGGTCCCATGTCTTCGATTGCGTCGCTCATGTCTGCTCCATTCCGTACACGCCGCTCGCTGGACGTGGCCGAATCCGGTCTCATCCGGCAAGGCATGGCCGAACAGAGCCCTTCTTCCATGGCAGCACTCTCCGGAACGCTTCGCATCCCGTGGCGGTCCCGCCGGACAGGCCCTAGATGATCGGCGGGCGGCCCAGGCGGGTCATGCGGGCGACCGTGGACCAGCGCATGGGGCGGCGGGGGCCGCAGGGGCGGCGGACGCCTTCGGCGAAGCCGGCGAACCAGGCCGCGAGGCCCGGGAGGGAGCGGGTGCGGGCCAGGGTCAGGAGGGTCCAGACGCCGAGGTAGACGGGGACCAGGAGGACGGGCAGGTTGCGCTTGGCCAGCCAGACGCGGTTGCGGGCGGTCATCCGGTAGTAGACGGCGTGCCGGGCCGGGCTGGTCTTCGGGTGCTGGAGGAGGAGCTCCGGCGCGTACAGGACCTTCCAGTCCGCGTCGAGGGCCCGCCAGGCGAGGTCGGTCTCCTCGTGGGTGAAGAAGAAGTCCTCCGGCCAGTCGCCGATCCGGTCGAGCATCGGCATCGACAGGCCGTGGCCGCCGCCGAGGAACGTCGTCACCTCGCCGCCGAGCAGCGGGTCCTTCGCCCCGAGGCGGGGGACGTGGCGGCGCTGCGTCTCGCCGGTCTCGTCGGCGATGCGGAACGAGACGATCCCGAGGGCCGGGTCGGCCTCGTACAGGTCGGCGAGGCGGCGCAGGACGTCCGTTTCGACGAGCAGGCCGTCGTCGTCGAGGTCCACCACGACGTCGACGTCGCCGCACGCCCGCAGCGTCTCGATGGCCACGTTCCGGCCGCCCGACACTCCCCTGTTCTCGGGGAGTTCGACTCCGGTGACGCCCTCGGGGAGCTCCGGGAGCGAGCCGGTGCCGTTGCCGACCACGACGATCCGGGTGGCCGGTTCGTCCTGTCCCGCCACGGCGTCGAGCAGGGCCCGCAGCTCGGCGGGGCGCGTGCCCATCGTCAGTACCGCCACACCCATACGCGGTCGTGCCACGACCCACTCCGTCCCACGCTCAGCGACAACGCCGTGATGCTAACGGTCGGGGGACACCTTCCGTTCACCCGCGTCACAGGTGTCGTCCACCGGGCGAGGCGGGCGCGAGAGCGGGCGGTCGAGCGGGCGTGAGAGCGGGCCGTCGAGCGGGCGTCAGAGCGGGCGGTCGTCGCGGTGGCGGGCCAGCGCGCGGCCGTAGCGTTCGGAGACGGCCGGCATGAGGCTCTCCCCCTCCTCCGGGCGGTCCAGTCCGAAGACGTAGCCGGGGAAGTCCAGGTCCCTCTGCGTCTCCCAGATCTCGCCGTGGTCGTTCGGCGGGAGGATCCGGGCCGGGTCGCCGACCGCCACCCAGCCGATCGGGACGGTCGAGTCGGCGGGGAGCACCGTCCGCAGGTGCACGATGCCGTTGATACGGACCTCCGAACGCGTACCGACCCTCGCCCCGTTGAACACCCGGCTGCCGGTGGCGAGGAAGACCTCGTCCTCCACCGTGCAGCCGGCGAGGGAGGAGGTCGGTCCGACCAGGACGTGCCGGCCCAGGGTCAGGGGGTCGCGGCGGGTGCCGCGCAGGACCGCGTTCTCCATGACGATGCAGCCCTCGCCGAGCTCCACCGGGCCGCCCTCGGAGGTCAGTACGGCTCCGAAGAGGATCCGGCAGCCGGCGCCGACGCGCACGTCGCCGGAGAGCGTCGCCGTCGGGGCGACGTACGCGGTCGGATGGACGGTCGGCGCATGGCCGTCGTGTTCGATCAGCATCCCGCCATCATGCCCAGGAGCGGAGGCCGGAGGGTGGGAGGCTGTCCGGAGGGTGGGAGGCTGTCCGGAAGGGGGAGCGCGGCGAGGCGCGGCGCCGGGCGGCTCTACGCTGGTTCCCTTCCGTCAAGTTGATCGATCGTCGAAAGGGTGGTCTCCCGGTGCTGGTCGCGGACCGATATCGGCTTCATGTGTGTATCGGCCGGGGCGGCATGGGCGAGGTGTGGCAGGCCACCGACGAGGTCCTCGGGCGGCCGGTGGCCGTGAAGCTGATGCTGGGCCACGGCTCCGACCCCTCCGCGAGCGACCGCTTCCGGCTGGAGGCGCAGACCGCGGCCCGGCTGAGCCACCCGCACGTCGTGGGCGTCTTCGACTTCGGTACGTGGGACGGAAAGCTGTTCCTCGTCATGGAGTTGGTCGAGGGCGACAGCCTCGCGGGCAACCCGTCAGATCCGCTGGTCCTGCCGCCCGAGCGGGTCGCCGTGGTCGCCGCCCACGCCGCCGCCGGGCTCGCGGCCGCCCACCGGCAGGGGGTCGTGCACCGCGACATCAAGCCGGGGAACCTGCTGGTCGACGCCGAGGGCACGGTGAAGCTGGCCGACTTCGGCATCGCGCGGTTCGTCGACGACCCTTCCGGGGCGCTCACCACGACGGGCCAGATCGTCGGCACCGGGCTCTACCTGGCTCCCGAGCGGGCCCTCGGGCAGTCGGCGTCGTCGGCGTCCGACGTGTACTCGCTGGGCTGCGTGCTGTACCAACTCCTCACCGGGCGCCCGCCGTTCCGTGCCGACACGGCCACGGCCCTGCTGTACCAGCACATCGACACCGCGCCGATGCCGCCCGGCCGGCTGGGCGTGGCGCTGCCGCCCGCCTTCGAGACGTACCTGCTGAGCCTGCTGGCCAAGCAGCCCGAGCAGCGGCCCTCGGCGCAGGCGATCGCCGACTGGTTCTCCTCTGGCGCCTGGCGCGGCTATCCGCAGCCCGCCGCCCATCAGCCTCACCAGTCACAGCAACCGCATCCGTCACAGCAACCGCATCCGTCGCATCAGCCTCAGCAGACGTATCAGTCGCCTCAGCCCCATCAGCCTCAGCAGTCGCAGCAGCATGCGCCTGCGCCGCACGCCCCTCAGCAGCACGTGCCCGCGCACCAGCCCGCGCACCAGCCCGCACCTCGTCACGTGCCCCCCACCGCCCCCGTCTCGCGGCGGCGCGAGCGTCCTGCGGCCGGCGTGGGCACGGCCACCGGCGGCCTCGCCGAGCTGTCCCGGCGCCGCCCCCGCAAGACGGCGGCCGTCGCCGGGGCCATCGCCTTCGTCGTCTTCCTGATCATCGGCATGGCCTGGCTCTCCTGACCCGGCCCGGGGCGGAGGGCCCCGTCCTCAGTACAGCCTCGGCGGCATGACGTGCGGCTCCCCGTCCGCCGTCGCGAGCAGCAGGCAGCGCGGTACGCCGGGCCCCGGGGTCGCCCGTACGGACATGGCCGTCGGCGGGTCGGTCGGCAGCTCGATCGGGACGGTGACCGGACGGTCGTCCTTCGTCGTGGCGTGCCCTGTCTCCTTGCCGTCGACGAGGACCTCGACGACGGGTGCGTGCCCGGTCTCGACGGTCGCGGAGACCGAATGTCCCAGGTAGTCGATGTGGAAGTGGTGGCGTCGCCTCATGGGGCACCTCCGTAGGTCACCGCCGTACCGCCGTACCGCCGTCCCTCCTCCAGAGTAGGTACACCCCGCTGCTCCCGCCGCTCCGAAGTGCGGTCGTAGTGCCCCGGTGGTCAGATGGATCGGAACGCCGATCACCGCCCCCGCGGAACGGAGCACCCCGTACATGAGCGACACCCTGCCCTCCTTCGAGGACACCACCGACTTCGAGAACGCCGACCGGGGCTTCATCGGCTCCCTGGTCCCCGGCACGGTGACCGACGCCACCGGCCGGACCGTCTGGGACGGCGACGTCTACGACTTCCTCAAGGCGGACTGCCCCGACACCGCGCATCCCAGCCTCTGGCGCCAGGCCCAGCTCTGCTCCCGCCAGGGCCTGTACGAGGTCACCGAGGGCATCTACCAGGTGCGGGGGCTCGACCTGTCGAGCATGACGATCGTCGAGGGCGAGCGCGGGATCATCGTCATCGACCCGCTCATCTCCACGGAGACCGCCGCCGCCGCGCTCGCGCTCTACACGGAGCACCGCGGCGACCGGCCCGTCACCGGCATGATCTACACCCACTCGCACGGCGACCACTTCGGCGGCGCCCGCGGCATCCTGCCGCACGGCACCGAGGGCGGCGTGCCGATCATCGCCCCCGTCGGCTTCCTGGAGCACGCGGTCAGCGAGAACGTGTACGCGGGCAACGCGATGACCCGCCGCGCGGCCTACATGTACGGGGCGAACCTCCCCAAGGCCCCCGACGCCCAGATCACCGCCGGGCTCGGCCAGACCACCTCCCTCGGCACCATCAGCCTCATCCCGCCGACCGTGGACATCACGGACACCGGCCAGGAGGTGACGGTCGACGGCGTACGGATCGTCTTCCAGCTCACCCCGGGCACCGAGGCACCGGCCGAGATGAACTTCCTCTTCCCCGACCTCCGTGCCCTGTGCCTGGCCGAGAACGCCACGCACAACATGCACAACATCCTGACCCTGCGCGGGGCCGTCGTCCGCGACTCCCGCGTCTGGTCCGTCTACCTCGACGAGGCGATCGAGTACTTCCACGGGATGTACGACGTCGCCTTCGCCTCCCACCACTGGCCGACCTGGGGCCACGACAACGTGGTGCGGTTCCTGACCGAGCAGCGGGACCTCTACGCGTTCATGCACGACCAGACCGTGCGGCTGCTCAACGAGGGCCTCACCGGCCCGGAGATCGCCGAGCGGATCGAGCTGCCGCCCGCCCTGGCCACGTCCTGGCACGCGCGCGGCTACTACGGCTCGCTGAGCCACAACTCCAAGGCGATCTACCAGCGCTACCTGGGCTGGTTCGACGGCAACGTGGCCCACCTCTGGGAGCACCCGCCGGTCGAGACCGCGAAGCGGTACGTGGCGCTGGCCGGCGGGCCCGCCGAGATGCTCGTGAAGGCCCGCGAGTACGTCGACGCGGACGACCTGCGGTTCGCGGCGACGCTGCTCAACCACCTGGTCTTCGCCGAGCCCGGGAACGTCGAGGCGAAGGAGGCCCTGGCCGCGGTCTACGACCGGCTGGGGTACGGCGCCGAGAACGGCACCTGGCGCAACTTCTACCTCACCTCGGCGCTGGAGCTCCGCCAGGGCATCGTCAAGACGGATCTCGACACGTCCAACCCCGAGATGGCGATGGCCCTCACCGTCCCCATGCTCCTCGACTCGATCGCCGTACGGATCGACGGGCCGCGCGCCTGGCACGAGGAGCTGACCGTCGACCTGGTCCTGACGGACGGACCGACGGGCGCGGGGACGCGCCGCCGCCTCACCCTCCACAACGGCGCTCTCACGCACCGGGAGATCTCCGAGCCCCGCACCCCCGCCGGGCTCACGCTCACGCTGGCCAAGGTCCAGCTCCTCGGCCTGCTGGCGGGCAAGAGCGTCGAGGAGGTCGGGGTCGGCGTGGAGGGCGACCCGGCGCTGCTCACACGGCTCTTCTCGTACGTGACGACGCCCGACCCGCAGTTCCCGATCGTCACCCCGTGAGCCGTACGAGCTCCGCGAGCCGCGTCGGCCGCGACGGTCAGCGGACGAACCACGCCAGTACGCCGAGCAGGATCAGCGCCGCGCAGATCCCGAGGTTCACCACCTTGTACTGGAGGAAGACGGCGACGAACTCGCGCATGGTCGCCGACGGCCAGAAGTAGGCAGCGGTGGGCGAGCCGACGACCTGGCCGTCCACCCCGGCCTTCCGGGCCATCAGGGCGGCCCGGAAGGCGTGGAAGTTGTTGGTGACGATCACGCAGGCGGAGCCGGGGCTGTCCCGCTCCATCAGCTCCTTGCTGAAGAGCATGTTCTCCTCGGTCGTGCGCGAGCGGTCCTCGCGCACGACCGCCCCGGCCGGAAAGCCCCGCTCGACCAGGTAGTCGGCCATCGCGTGGGACTCGGGCAGCTCCTCGTCGGGGCCCTGGCCGCCCGAGGCGATGAGGACGGGTGTGTCCCCGCCGCGCGCGGCCAGCGTCTCGTACACCTGCCGGCCCCGGTCCAGCCGGCTCGCGAGGAGCGGCGGCACCCGGCGCCCGCCGACGAGGCCGGAGCCGAGGACCACCACGTAGTCGGCGTCGCGGCGGAGCCGCATGCGGCCGTACAGGAACGCGTAGCCGACGAAGCACAGGAACAGGAACGAGACGTAGCCGAGCACGAGCAGGGTCGTGACGGCGATCAGGCCCAGGGCCCGCGAGTGCGTGACGACCGCCGCCGCCATCAGGCCCATCACCCCGAACATGCCGAGGCCCGCGAGGAGCGAGAGCAGGTTCGCCGGGCGTCTGCCCTCCTTGCGGACCATCTTCACGCCGTTCACGCAGAGCAGGCCCGCGAGCACCACGGGGCCGAGGCCGAGCACGAGCAGCACGAGGATCATCGCGGTCTCGGAGACGCCGGGCGGGGCGGCGTCGATCTCCGCGAGGAGACCGATCCCGAGGAAGGTGACGGCCAGGCCGAGGTACACGGCGTTGCCGAAGCGGCGCCGGTCGCGCAGCACACCGGCCCCGCAGAGCAGCAGGAAGAAGGCGGCCACGACGAAGGCGAACATTCCGACATCGTAAACACCGCGACTGACAATCCGACTGACGAACCAGCGGTCTGTGGAGGAGGCCTACTCCTCGCTCGCCAGGGCGAACAGACCGAGCCGAGCGCCCTCTTCGTACGCGCGGCGCAGTTCCCGGTCGTCGAGCAGCCCCCGAAGAAGCGTTTCGCTGCGGTCGCGCGAGGTCGCGCAGTACTCCGCCGGGCGGCCCGTCCCCTCGGAGACCGAGGAGCGCAACAGGTCCGCCGCACCCAGGAGATGGGCGGCGGAGGTCATCCGGCCGACCATGACCCGCATCTGGGCGAGGAGTTCGGCCGCGCAGGCCGCCCCGACCATCGTGCCCATCGCCAGATGGGCGCGGAGCGCGCGCCGGGCGTGCTCGGCGGCCCGCTCCCGCTCCCCGTCCCAGGCGAGGAGTTCGGCCCGCGCGTGGTGCGCCCAGGCGTCGGCCCACAGGTCGCGCCCCGTCCAGGCCAGCCGTGCCGCCGTGTCGAGCACCGCCTGGTCCAGGGCCTCCTGCGCGGCCTCCGGATCGGTCCGGCTGAGGGTCAGGGCGAGGGAGACCCAGCACAGCTCCCGGGTCGGACCGAACTCCGGCTGCTCCTCGATGAGCACGAGCGCCTCCCGGAACTCGGCCGCCGCCTCCCGCGTACGCCCCTGGAAGAGGGCGGTCGCGCCGCGCAGATGGGCCAGCATCCCGAGGCACCGGCCGTCCCCGTCCCGTACGGCCGTCGCCCAGGCCTGGACGAGGAGCGGGTCGGCGTCCTCGGGGCGGCCCGACTCCAGCTCCAGATAGGCGGCGAGCCACAGGGCGCGGGCGGGCGGCGGGCCGGAGTGCAGGGCGAGGGCGTGCCGCAGCCGGGTCCGGCCCTCGGCGATCCGCCCGCAGGCCACCCACAGGAACCAGAGGGAGACCGCGATCTCGACGGACGTGCCGGCCTCGGCGCTCGGCGACAGCGGGGCGGTCGTCGGGTCCATCGCGGCGGCCAGGTCGGGGAGTTCCCGCAGGGCGAGGTCCCTGGCGTCGATCTGACGGCCGCTCTGCCACCAGTCGGCGGCCTGCCGGGCCAGCTTCACGCACCACCTCCGGTGGTGCAGGACGACGGCCCAGCGGTCGCCGCGTTCGGTGAGGCGGCGGGCGCCGACGGCGCGCATCGGGTGCGGCATCCAGTAGCGGGGCGCGCCGTCCTCGCCGTCGAACAGGTCGTCGACGGGGAGGAGCGCGAGGGGTGCGAGCCGGTCGAGGACCGCCTCGATCTCCGCCGCGGGCAGCGTGCCGGAGGCGCAGACCTCGCGGACGGCCTCCCAGCCGAAGGCGCCCTCGAAGACGGAGAGCCGTTCCCACAGGAGGCGTTCGGCGGGGCCGCACTGTGTGTAGCCCTGCTCGGCGGCGGTCAGCTGGTCGGCGCTGACCGGTTCGCCCCACAGGACCTCGGCCTCCGGCGTTTCCCCCGCCGGGCCCCTCCTGCCTGTCGTGCTCCTCGTCGTGCTCGCGCACCTCGTACTGTTCGTACTCCTCGTACTCCGTGCGTTCCTCGTATTCCGCGGGCTCTTCGGATTCCCCATGTGCCCCATGGATTCCATCCCCCGTACCACCCTGTCCCGTTCTGTCCCGACCTGGTTGTGTCCAATTCTGTGACTTATGCCAGCCTTAATGGCGAACAATCGCCGCTGCGGCTTGAATGCATATGCCCCAGTCCACATCCTGGGGCGCCCTGGCGCCCACACCCACGGTTTCCCAGGGATCGGCCAAGGAGGCATATGCAGACCGGGGAATCCGTCCTGGGAGAGGCGGATCTGTCATTGATCCACGCACTGCAGATCGCTCCGCGCGCCAGCTGGACCCAGCTCTCGGCCGTCCTGGGGTCGAGCCCCGACACGCTGGCCCGGCGCTGGGACCACCTCACCACCGGCGGCTGGGCCTGGAGCTCGCTGATCGTCGCCCGCGGCGGGGACGCCACGCTGTACGCCTGGATCGAGCTGGACTGTGTCGCGGCCGACACCGAGGCCACCGCGATCGCGCTCGCGGGCGACCCGTACACCCTCGGCGTCCACCACGTGACCGGCGACGCCGATCTGGTGCTGCTCGTCGTCTGCCCGGACCTCTACGCCCTCGACGCCTACCTCGCGGGCCGGGTGCGGCGCCTACGGGGAGTGCTCCGCACCCGCGCGCAGGTCGTCACCCGGCTGCACAACCGCCCGTACCGGTCGCGGATCGAGCAGCTCGCGCCGGGCCAGGTCCGGCTCCTCACGGAGATCACGGGCGGGGAGAAGCGGCCGCGCCCGGTCGGCCGGTCGCACCCGCCCCTCACGGACCTCGACAGGAAGCTGGTCGCGGAGCTCGCGGGGGACGCCCGCCGCAGCGCCGCCGAGCTGGCCCGGCAGTGCGACACGAGCGAGTCGACGGTACGGCGCAGGCTCGACGCCCTCATGGCGGCCGGCGCGCTGCACCACCACTGTCTGCCGGCCCCGAGGTTCTCCGGGCGCCCGGTGTGGGCGCTGGTCACGGCCGACGTACCGCCCCTTGAGGTGGCGTCGACGGTGGCGGCCCTGACCCGGCTGCGCCACACCCGGCTGGTCACCTCGGTGACGGGGCCGTACAACCTGGCCCTCGCGATGTGGCTCCGTACGGTCGAGGAGCTGCACGAGGTGACGGCGACGCTCGTGCGGGCCGCCCCGGCGCTGCGGATCACGGGCACCCAGGTCTCGCTGCGCACCCACAAGATCGGGACGCAGGTCCTCGGCCCGGACGGGCGGCGCACGCACCACATACGGCCCGACATCCGCCCCGACCCGGGCCTCTGAGGGTCCGGGGGCGGTCGGCCTGTTCCCCCGCGCGGGCCCGCGTGGTCTCATGGCGGTATGGAGTTCGCCGTGTTCGTGACGCTGCCCGGTCTGGTCATCCTCCTGACCGTCGTGGCCTTCGCCGACCAGCTGCTGCGCGCGACCGGGCGCGGCAAGCGCTCCGGCCAGATCTCCTCCACGGGCTTCGAGCAGCTGCACGCGACGTTCTCGCAGGGCAAGCAGAACGAGCTCAAGGAGCGGCAGAGCGCCCTGGTGATGCGCGACGACGAGGAGGACGGCGCCCCGCCGCACCACTCGACGGTGGATCTGAAGGGCGGGCGCGCCGTCATCAGGCTCGGCAAGCCGTCGTGAACCGCTCGGGCCGTACGGCGCCTCAGGCCGCGCGGGACGCCTTGATCGAGTACATCATCGGGATCCTCGGACGGTCCGCCGGGAAGCGGTAGTAGCCGTCCTCGTGCCGCTGGAGCGCGCCGTAGCGCGGGAACAGCGAGGCGTCGTGCTCGTGCAGGAACTCGATCCTGAGGCCGGCCCGCGCGATCGCCGTGACGACCTCGCCGACCGGGTGCACCCACTCCACGCTGCGGTTGTGGACGGTGTCGGCGTCGAGGTCGGTGTACGTGCCCGGGGAGGTGTCCACCCACGGGTCGCGCACGAAGTAGTCGTGCACGATCCGGCTGCCGGTCTCGTCGTCGAGCGAGTCGGTGAGCGGATGGAACTCGGCCACGTAGAGGAAGCCGCCCGGGGCGACGAGCGAGGCGGCGGTCTCCGCCCAGCGCTCGATGTCGGGCAGCCAGTTGAGCGCCCCGGTGCCGGTGTAGACGACGTCGTACGAGCTGTCCGGGACGGCCTCCGCGGCGTCGTACACATCGGCGGCGACGAAGGCGGCGCGGTCCTGCGAGAGCCCCAGGTCGGCGGCGAGCGAGCGGGCGGTGTCGACGGCCGGCTCGGAGAAGTCCAGGCCGACGACGTGCGCGGCGCCGTGCCGGGCCCAGGAGAGCGTGTCCAGGCCGATGTGGCACTGGAGGTGGAGCAGGGTGCGCCCGGTGACGTCGCCGACCTCCGCGAGCTCGAAGTCCCGCAGGGCGTCCTTGCCCGCGCGGAAGGCGTCGAGGTCGTAGAAGGAGCTGGCGGCGTGGATCGGGACCCGCTCGTCCCAGCGGGCGCGGTTGGCCTCGCGCCAGTCCTCGGGTGTCGGGGAGTACATGCCGGCGAGGTTATCCACAGGTTGCGGACGACGCGACCGGATTGTCTGCCGCTCGGAGCATGATGGGTGCCATGACTGAGAGCAAGGACTTCACCCAGACCTCGACGGAGGAGCAGACCTCGACGGGGACGCAGGCCTCGACAGGGGAGCAGGCCCCGGCGTGGGAGCGGCGGTTCCGCGCGCCGCGCGTCTCCCTGCCCGAGTGGGCCGAGGAGGCCCCGGACCGCTCGCTGTTCGTCTCCAACGCCACGGGGACGTACGAGCTGTACGCCTGGGACCGGGCGAGCGGTGAGCAGCGGCAGGTCACGGACCGGCCGAACGGCACGACGGACGGCACGCTCTCCCCGGACGGCGCGTGGATCTGGTGGTTCGCGGACACCGACGGGGACGAGTTCGGGGTGTGGATGCGCCAGCCGTTCGCGGGCGGCGCGGACGAGCCGGCCGTGCCCGGCCTCGACGCCTCCTATCCGGGCGGGCTCGCCATCGGCCGGGAGGGCACGCTGGTGATCGGCCGCTCCACGGACGAGGACGGGTCGACGGTCCATGTGGTCCGGCCGGGGGCCGACGCCCCGGTCGAGATCTACCGGCACCGGGAGTCGGCCGGGGTCGGCGACCTCTCGCACGACGGTGCGCTGATCGCGATCGAGCACACCGAGCACGGGGACGCGATGCACTCGGCGCTGCGCGTGCTGCGTGCCGCGGACGCGAGCGTGCTGGCCGAGCTCGACGACACCAAGGGCGGGACGGAGGAGCTCGGGCTCGCGGTCCTCGGCTTCGCGCCGGTGGCGGGCGACTCCCGGCTGCTCGTCGGGCACCAGCGGCGCGGCCGCTGGGAGCCGATGCTCTGGGACGTGGCGGCGGGCACCGAGACCGACCTGCGGCTCGACCTGCCGGGCGACGTGTCGGCGGAGTGGTATCCGGACGGCTCCGGCCTGCTGATCGTGCACAGCTTCGAGGCGCGCAGCGAGCTCTTCCGGTACGAGATCGCCACGCGCGCCCTGGCCCGGGTGGAGACGCCGGCCGGTTCGGTGTCGAGCGCGACGGCCCGGCCCGACGGCAGCGTCGAGTACCTGTGGTCCTCGGCCGCCGAGCCGCCGGTGGTGCGCTCCACGGACGGCGGGATCGTCCTCGACCCGCCCGGCCCGAAGGCGCCGCCGTCGGTGCCGGTGGAGGACGTGTGGGTGGACGGGCCGGGCGGCCGGGTCCACGCGCTCGTGCAGCGTCCGGCGGAGGGCGAGGGGCCCTTCCCCACGGTGTTCGAGGTGCACGGCGGCCCCGCCTGGCACGACAGCGACGCCTTCGCCTCGGGCCCGGCGGCCTGGGTGGACCACGGCTATGCGGTGGTGCGGGTCAACTACCGGGGCTCGACGGGATACGGCCGGGAGTGGACGGACGCGCTCAAGCACCGGGTCGGTCTGATCGAGCTGGAGGACGTCGAGGCGGTCCGCGCGTGGGCGGTGGCGAGCGGCCTCGCCGACCCGGAGCGCCTGGTCCTGTCCGGCGGTTCGTGGGGCGGCTACCTCACGCTGCTCGGTCTGGGCACGCGGCCGGACGCCTGGGCGGTCGGTCTCGCCGCGGTCCCGGTCGCGGACTACGTCACGGCGTACGAGGACGAGATGGAGGCCCTGAAGGCGCTGGACCGGACGCTGCTCGGCGGCTCGCCCGAGGAGGTGCCCGAGCGGTACGCGGCCTCGTCGCCGCTGACGTACGTGGACGCGGTGAAGGCCCCGGTGCACATCACGGCCGGCGTCAACGACCCGCGCTGCCCGATCCGGCAGATCGACAACTACGTGGACCGGCTGGCGGCCCGGGGCGCGGTCCACGACGTGTACCGGTACGACGCGGGCCACGGCTCGCTCGTGGTGGAGGAGCGGATCAAGCAGGTCGCCCTGGACCTGGCCTTCGCCGCGAAGCACCTGGGGACCCGCTAGGGGGTGCCGTCGGGGAGCCGGGCGCGCTTGCGTACCGTGGGGGTGTGTACCGGTTCCTGACAACGCCCCGCTGGTGGGGGATCAACGTCTTCGTCCTGCTGGCGATCCCGTTCTGCGTGTTCATGGGGACCTGGCAGCTGGGCAAGTTCGAGGATCGCGTCGACTCGCACCGGGAGGCCGAGCAGCGGCCCGCGGCGAGCTCGCTGAAGGCGGAGCCGCTGGCCACGCTCCTGCCGGTGGACCAGGAGACCTCGGGGCGGTCCGCCGAGGCGCGCGGCACGTTCGGGGAGCAGTTCCTCGTGCCGGAGCGCGATCTGGACGGCCGGACCGGTTCGTACGTCCTGACGCTGCTGAAGACGGACGGCGGCCGGTCGCTCCCGGTGGTCCGGGGCTGGCTCCCCGCGGGCGCGAAGGCCCCGGCTCCGCCCTCGGGCGAGGTCTCGGTGGTCGGTGCGCTCCAGGCCTCGGAGAACCCGGGGACGAAGGGCGTCCGCACGGCGGGCGGCCTGCCCGAGGGCCAGCTCGGCATGATCAGCGCCGCGGCCCTGGTGAACGTGGTCACCGACGACGTCTACGACGCCTGGATCACCCTCGCCGACTCCCCCGCCGGTCTCACGCCGGTCCCGGCGGCGGCCGCCGCGGGGACGAGCCTGGACGTGAAGGCCTTCCAGAACCTCGGCTACACGGCGGAGTGGTTCGTCTTCGCCGGCTTCGTGCTCTTCATGTGGTTCCGCCTCGTGCGCCGCGAGGCGGAGGCCTCCCGGGACGAGGCGCTGGGCCTGTAGAAGCACCCATGGGAAAGGGCCCTGGCGGACCGTAGATGTCCGCCAGGGCCCTTCTCCGTCGGCTCAGGGGCCGGCGAGGATGCCGGTGCGGTAGATCGTGCCCGCGCAGGCGTTCGGGACGGTCGCCACGGCGACGGGGCCGCCGGGCTCCGCGGTGTGGCTGACCGAGACGCTGCCGTCGGCCGGCCGGCCGTCCGCGCGGAGCAGCTGGGGCGCCGCGCCGCCCTCCGCGTCCGTGCCGGCTCCGGTGTCCCCGCCGGGGCCCGTCCCCGTACCCGTGTCGGGGTCCTTGGTGGTCGGGGGCGTCGTCGTCGGGGGCGTCGTCGTCGGCTCGGTCGGCGGCGCCGTCGTCGGAGTCGGCTCGGTCGGCGGCGCGGTCGGGGGCGCCGTCGTCGGAGTCGGCTCCGTCGTCGGGGTCCCCCCGGTCGTCGGGCAGGTCGAGCTCGGCATCCAGGCGAACCTGACCTCGTAGGAGCCCTGGGGCTTCAGGAGGAGCACGGGCGCCTCCTGCGCGGGATCGGGCAGCCCGCTGCCGTCCCCGGCGGTGTGCCGGACGACCGAGATCCGGCCGGGGTCGGCGGCGCCCCTGGCCTCGAAGCTGACGATGCCGCTGCCGTCCACGACGCAGCTCTTCCCGGAGACGTTGGCGACGCGGAACGTGCCGTACACGCTCCCCGAGCCGTCGGGTCCGCCCGTCTGGGTCGCGCTGACGCCGAGCTGGCCGGCCTCGCACTTCGGCGAGTCGCCGGGCACCGGGTCCTGCGAGACCTGCGGCCCCGTGGCGCTCCCGCCGGACCCCGGCTGCTGCGGCTTGCCCGTGGCGCCGTCGACGGCGCCCTGGCTGGGGGACACCGCGGTCGCCGGGGACGCGGAGGTCTTGCCGCCCTCGACGCCCGTCTCGGCCCCGGTGCCGCCCTGGGCGTCCTCGCCGTGGCCGGCGTTCACGGGGTTGGCGGCGGTGATCCCGCCCGAGTTCGCGACGTGCACGAAGGCGGGTACGGCCGTCCCGATGAGGACGGCGGCCGCGGCGGCGCCGACGACGGCCTGCCGCTTGCGGGCGCGCCGCGCGGGCACGGCACGGCGCAGGTGGTCCAGCGAGCCGGTGGTGGGCTCCAGGCCCGCCACCGCGCCATGGAGCAGCCGACGCAGCGCGAGCTCGTCACCGAGACCGCCCGCTTCCGGCCCGACCTCGTGACCGACCGCGGACTCCGGCTCGACACCGGCCTCGGACCCCGGCTCCGCATCCGGCTCGGAATCGGGCTCGGAATCGGGCTCGATGTTCAGCATCCGTCGTCCACTCAGGTCGTCACGTTCATCACGGGCGTCGCCCTCGGTACGGGCGTCACGCTCGGCACGGGCGGCATCGTCCTCGGCATGGGCGGCGTCGCGCTCGGCACGGGCGGCATCGTCCTCGGCACGGGCGGCGTCGCGTTCATCACCGGCGTCGCCCTCGGCACGGGGCTCGTCCTTCTCGTGGCTCATGCGTTCGCCTCCATCGCGACACGCAGCGCCGCGATGCCCCGCGACCCGTACGCCTTCACCGAACCCAGCGATATCCCGAGCGTCTCGGCGACCTGGGCCTCCGTCATGTCCGCGAAGTACCGCAGGACGAGCACCTCGCGCTGCCGCCGCTGGAGCCCCTTCATCGCCTTGATGAGGTCGTCGCGCTCCAGTTGGTCGTACGCCCCCTCCTCCGCGCTGGCCATGTCCGGCATCGGCTTGGACAGCAGCTTGAGGCCGAGGATGCGCCGGCGCAGCGCGGACCGCGAGAGGTTCACGACGGTCTGCCGCAGGTAGGCGAGCGTCTTCTCGGGTTCGCGCACCCGCTTGCGGGCCGAGTGGACGCGGATGAACGCCTCTTGGACGACGTCCTCGCAGGAGGCCGTGTCGTCGAGGAGGAGCGCCGCGAGGCCGAGCAGTGACCTGTAGTGGGCGCGGTAGGTCTCGGTCAGGTGGTCGACGGTGGTGCCGGCGGCCATGGCCCCTTCAGCGCTCGTGCGGGGGGACGGGATGCCGTCCACCGCTCTCATGCGGGATCCGGTGGGCACGGGGGCGATCACCGGCATCCCGCCGAGTCCGCCGGTGCCGCGCGGACGTCCGAACGGGCGGACCGCGGAGCCGCGTACGGGTATGACGGCGGCGCTCCGCACGGGGAGCACCGCTGTGCCCGCGCCGCGCAGCGGAGCGATGGTCGCGATGTCGAGTACCTCTGCCACGCCTGTTGGACACGCCTCCCCCCGCCAGGGTTGTACGCGTACGCCACCGAAATCGACGGTGACCCGTATGTCCTCATGCGTAACCGTTCTCCCCCGATGCCCCGCTTCCGCAGCGTGCTCCGCGCCACACGGTGGTGAGTGAACGCAGAGACGCGCCCCACCCAACTCGTGGTTGCAATGCGGGGGAAGAGCATCGTCGAACACGGCATCACCGCAGTTCAAGAGGTATCTGACGCCTTTTTGCTCACAGCACCTTCACAGATCCTACAAATCCGTGACAACCGATTCCGCGATCTGCAGCGCGTTCAGCGCGGCACCCTTGCGGAGGTTGTCGGCGCAGACGAAGAAGTCCAGCGCGCGCTCGTCGTCCATCGATCGCCGCACCCGTCCGACCCACGCGGGATCGGTGCCGACGACGTCGGCCGGGGTGGGGAAGTCGCCCGCCTCGGGATCGTCGTACAGCACGACCCCCGGCGACGTCGCCAGGACCTCGTGCGCCCGCCCGACGGTGACGGGGTGTTCGAAACGCGCATGGACGGAGACGGAGTGGCCGCTCACGACGGGCACGCGCAGACAGGTGGCGGCGATCCGCAGCCCGGGAAGGCCGAGGATCCTGCGGGTCTCGTCCCGGACGCGCTCCTCCTCCGAGGAGGCGCCGTCCTCGCCCGCCGTGCCCGACCAGGGCAGGACGTTGAGCGCGAGGGGGCCGGGGAAGGGGCCGTTGTTCTCGCCGACGGTCCGCCGTACGTCGCCGGGCTGCGTGCCCAGTTCGCCGGCGCCGGCCACCAGGCCCAGCTGCGCGCGGAGCGCGTCGACGCCCGCCTGCCCGGCACCGGCGCCGCTCGCCGCCTGCTGGGCGGTGACGACCAGTTCGGCGACGCCGAACTCGGCGTGCAGGGCGCCCACGGCGGCGATCAGCGCGAGCGTGGTGCAGCCGGGGCTCGCGACGATGCCCCGGGGGCGTACGCGCGCCGCGTGCGCATTGACCTCGGGGACGACGAGCGGCACGTCCGGGTCGCTACGGAAGGCCGCGGAGGTGTCCACGACGACCGCGCCCTTGGCGACGGCGACGGGCGCCCACCGGGCCGCGACCTCCTCGGGCACGAGGAAGAGCGCCAGGTCGACGCCGTCCAAGGACTCCTCGGAGTCCTCGTCGAGCGCGAGGACCTCGCACTCCTCCCCGCGGACGGAGGCCTTCCGGCCCGTCCGCCCCGGGGAGTCGAGCAGGCGTATCTCGCCCCAGACGTCCGCGTGGTGCGTGAGCATCTGGAGCATCACCGAGCCGACGGCTCCGGTCGCACCGACGACCGCGAGCGTCGGCTTCGACGTCATCGGCCGGTGCCTCCATAGACGACGGCCTCGTCCGAGTCGCTGTCCAGACCGAAGGCGGAGTGGACGGCGCGTACGGCCTCGTTGACGTCGTCGGCGCGGGTGACGACCGAGATGCGGATCTCGGAGGTCGAGATGAGCTCGATGTTCACGCCCGCGTCGGAGAGCGCCTTGAAGAAGTCCGCGGTGACGCCCGGGTTGGTCTTCATACCGGCGCCGACCAGGGAGATCTTGCCGATCTGGTCGTCGTAGCGCAGCGAGTCGAAGCCGATCGAGCCCTTCGCCTTCTCCAGGGCGTCGATGGCCTTGCGGCCCTCGGCCTTGGGGAGGGTGAAGGAGATGTCCGTCAGACCGGTGGAGGCGGCGGACACGTTCTGCACGATCATGTCGATGTTGATCTCGGCGTCCGCGACGGCTCGGAAGATGGCCGCGGCCTCGCCCGGCTTGTCCGGCACGCCGACGACGGTGATCTTCGCCTCGGAGGTGTCGTGGGCGACGCCCGAGATGATGGCCTGCTCCACCTTGCGGTCCCCTTGCGGCTCGTTGCTGACCCACGTGCCCTGCAGCCCCGAGAAGGACGAGCGGACGTGGATCGGGATGTTGTAGCGACGCGCGTACTCGACGCACCGGTGCAGCAGCACCTTGGAGCCGGAGGCGGCGAGCTCCAGCATGTCCTCGAAGGAGATCCAGTCGATCTTCTTCGCCTTCTTCACGACGCGCGGGTCGGCCGTGAACACACCGTCGACGTCGGTGTAGATCTCGCAGACCTCGGCGTCGAGCGCGGCGGCGAGCGCCACGGCCGTGGTGTCGGAACCGCCACGACCGAGCGTGGTGATGTCCTTCTTGTCCTGGCTGACACCCTGGAAGCCGGCGACGATGGCGATGTTGCCCTCGTCGAGGGCGGTACGGATCCGGCCCGGCGTGACATCGATGATGCGCGCTTTGTTGTGGACCGAGTCGGTGATGACACCCGCCTGGCTGCCCGTGAACGACTGGGCCTCGTGGCCCAGGTTTTTGATCGCCATGGCCAGCAGGGCCATGGAGATCCGCTCTCCGGCGGTCAGCAGCATGTCGAACTCACGTCCGGCAGGGATCGGGGATACCTGCTCGGCGAGATCGATCAACTCGTCCGTCGTGTCGCCCATCGCGGAAACCACGACGACCACCTGGTGGCCGTTCTTCTTGGCATCCACGATCCGCTTGGCGACGCGCTTGATGCCCTCGGCATCGGCAACGGAGGAGCCTCCGTACTTCTGCACGACAAGGCCCACGTGCGCTCCTCGCTCAGTGTGTGCCGCAGCCGGCGCTGCGATCGGCTCAGTCTAACGAGCGCCCCGGAAACGCCACCGTGATATCGGATGGTGAGACGCGCCGCTCAGAGAGTGATCACTCAGGCAGCTCCGCGAGACCGTTCGACACGAGGAGCGTGGAGGGGTGGTGCTCCCCGAGGACGCGTACGAGGACGGGCAGCAGCTCCCGGTACTCGGCCAGGGCCTCGTCGGCCGCCCCGTCGATCGCGCGCAGCCCGGCCAGGAGGACCCGCGCCTCCAGGGTCTCCACGCCGTCCTCGCCGAAGAGCGCCCCCAGCTCGGCCACCGCGTACGAGCACGTCGCGACGGCTTCGGAGGTCCGGTTCGCGGCCTCGTAGCTCCCGGCGAGTTCGACCAACGCCCCCAGCGTCTCCTGGTGGCCCGCGCCCACGACCCGGATCAGGTCCGCCACCAGGGCCTCCTGCCGAGCGATCGCCTCGTCGACCCGCCCTGCCCGGCGGTGAACCTGCGCGAGGAGCCTCCGCGCCAGGAGCGTGGCCCTGTCGTCGGCCCCGAGCACCTCGGTCATGGCCCCCTCCACCTCGGCCACCCGCTCGATCAGCTCTTCCCGGCTTCCCGCCCCGCCGGAGACCGTGAGCAGCGCGCCGTGCGCCGTCAGGGTGAACGGATGGTCCGGTCCGTACAGCCGCTCGCTACCGGCCACCGCCCGCTCGAACACGCCGAACGCCGCCTCGGGCAGCCCGCTGAGCACGAGATACGTGCCGACCGGGACCAACGCCCCGAGCAGCCCCTCGCCGTCGTACGCCGGATCGGCGTACCGCAGATACGCCTCGACGTGCGGCATCAGCCCGCGGTACGTCTCCCAGTTGGCCGGGTTCGGGACGTCCCGCGGCGCGGCGTCCCCGAGCGCCGTCTCGGCCGCCAGCCAGGCCTGTGCGATCAGCTCCGGCTCACGGTGCGGGTCCCTGGGGTCCGGCCGCCGCACCACCGCCTGCACCAGCCGGTGCACCGACACCGACCCGTCCTCGTGGAGCGTCACCATGCTGTGCGCGGCCAGCTCCCCCAGCGCCTGACGCGCGCCCGTCGGCAGGAGCAGCGCGGGGATCCGGTCGGGACCGAACCAGGCCAGCAGTCGCAGGAGCTCCCCGGCCCGCGGATCCGATGCGGCGAGCCGGTCGAGCGTGACGCGCAGGGTCCGGGCGACGGCCTCCTCCGCGTCCCCGGGCCGGTCACCGAGCTCCGCCAGGTAGGTACGCGGGGGCGTGGCCGTGCGGCCGCAGTACGCGGCGGCGATCTCGACGGCCAGCGGCAGCTGCCCGAGGGTCTCGCAGAGCAGCTCGGCGCCGGTGGTGTCGCGGGGGCCCGCGTGGGTGGCGACGCGGGTGAACAGCTCGACGGCGTCGGCGGCGGGCAGGACGGGCAGGGTGAGGACGCGCCCGATCCCGTACCAGGCGTCCGTCGTCCGGCTCGTGACGACGACCCGCCCCCGGCCGCCGGTCCTGGCCAACAGGCCCTCCACGTCCCCGGGATCGGTGACGTTGTCGAGGACGAGCAGCCAGCCGTCGTGCGCCGACAGCCACTGCAACGCCCGCTCGCGCAGGGCTTCCTGAGGGAGTACGTCGATCAGCGCGGGCTGCATCGCGGCGGCGAGGGCCGCGAGCCCGGCGTCCACGTCGGCGCGGCTCTCGGCGGTGATCCACCAGACGGGGTTGCGGCGGTCCGCCTGCCGGAGGGCCCAGCGGGCGGCGAGCGAGGACTTCCCGACGCCCCCGAGGCCGCAGACCACGACGGTCCCGGCCTCCCGGTCGAGCAGGTCGCCCTCCTCGCCGCGCCCGACGAAGTGGGCGGCCTTGCGGGGCACATGGACGAGTCCGGGCGGGCAGACCACCGGCCCGAGGGCCTCCGGCGGCAGCGCGGTCACCCGGTCGCCGGTGTGCACCCACCCGATGTCCCCACCGGCCGCGACGGCCCGCTCCCCGGACGCGGAGACGCCCTCGCTCACGCGTCGCCGGTCGACACGGACCCGATGTCGCCGCCTGCCGCGACCGACCGGTCACCGGAGGCGGTGACGGGGCCCGACACGGTGGGCCCGCCGCCGGCCGGCATGGCGGGCGGCGCGGCCGGCGCCTGCACCCCGTCACCGGTGACGACGGCCCCGACGCTCCCGCCGGCGGCGACCGACCGAGCACCGGAGGCCTCCACGGCGCCCTCTACGGGGGCCTGGCCCCTGTTCCCGAACTGCGCCCACAGGGACAGCCCGATGCCGACGAGGGCGAGCACCGCTCCGGCGACGCTGGCGATCTGGTCGGCCTTGCCGAGGTCGGCGACGGCGACGAGGAGGAGGGCGACGACACCGACTCCGGAGACGCCGACTCCGCTCCAGAGGAGGGCCTTTGACGGGGTGGTGGCAGCCATGGAGTCATGATGCGGGACTCAGTCGCCCGACGACACCTGCCCTTCGGCGATTTGCCGGAGGATATGGGTGAACAAGCCTTCATCCAGGCTGGCTTGCAGGTCGGAAAGCATCTCTCGCGCCATCTCCCGAGCGCGATCGACCTCACCCGCTGCGCCCAGAGCGGTTGCGTGGCGGATACCGCTGATGAGGGCGTCCGGATGCGTGGCGCCGAACCGGACCCGCGCGTCCTCGGCCGCCGCCTGGCTGAGCGCGAGAGCCCGTTCCGTCCGGCCCGTGTCCAGGAGGGCCGAGATCAGGGTGATCTCGATGATCCGGACAAGGCCGTCGCCCTCCGGCAGGAGGTCCCTGGCACGGGCGTGGAGCAGTTCGAGATCGGCGGCCGCGACCCCGCGATCGAATCCTGCGGCAATCAGGTCACATCGCGCGCTCAAGGTCTCCCGGGCATCCTCCCCGAGAGACCGGACCGCTCGGTCCACGTTCTCCCGCAGCAGCTCCTCGGCGCGGCCCCGGGAGGACCCGAGGAGGGCCCCTGCCAGCGTCGCGCGGGCTTCGATCGTGCGGGGATCGTCAGGACCGTACGCATGGATGTGGATCGCGAGGAACTCCTCAGGCAGGTCCGGATAGCCGTAGGCGCTCTGTATCACCACAGTCAGGCTGCGCAACGCCCCCAGGGCCCGATCGGCCTCCGCCCCGTTCAGCCGTACGTGGCCGTTCAGCGCCCGGGTGAGGAGCAGGACCGTGCGCTCCGCGGCGGCCATCCCGAGTACCAGTCCAGCCCATTCGAAGAGCGTGACCCACTCCCCGGTGTCGTCGTCCGGTTCCGTGTACCGCGCGAGTGCCTCGACCTGGGCCACGACCGACTGCCACGCACGCGGGTTCGCCCGGATCTCCTCCACGGGCGGCTCCCCGTGCACCACGCCCACGAGCAACTCCCCTGCCTTCACCCGCCCTTCGCCCCCGTCACCCGCGCGCACGACCGCCTGCACCACGCGGTGCACCCCGATCTCGACGCCGTCCAGCGTGATCATGCTGTGCGCGTGCAGCCGTCGTACGGCCTCCGTCACCTCCAGGGGCGTCCCCAGGGGGTCCAGCAGCCGTCGCGGGATGCCCTCCGGGGCCCACCAGGCGAGGACGCCCAGGATCCTTCCGGCCAGCGGGGTGTCCCGGAGTCGGTCCAGGGTCACCTGCCAGACCCGGGCGACGGTCCGGCCCGCCTCGCCGCCCTCCGCCGTCGCCGCGAACATCTCCGCCGGGTACGCGGCCAGCAGGTCCAGGTACGCCCGGGGCGTGATCCCCGCCTCCGCGCAGTACGCGGCCGCCTGCTTCAGCGCGAGCGGCAGGTAGCCCAACTCCGCGCAGAGCGCGTCGAGTCCGTCGGCGGCGTCGGCGTCGCACACACCCGTGAAGAGCTCCGCCGCCTCCCCCGGCCCCAGGACGTCCAGGACCACCGCCCGCCCGACGTCCTGCCAGCCGCTCGCCCGTCGCGAGGTGACGACGATCCGGCCGTTCCCGACGCGCGCCAGCAAGGGGCGCAGGTCGGCGGGGGCGGAGACGTTGTCGAGGACGAGGAGCCAGTCGTCGTGGGTGGCCAGCCACTGCAACGCCCGTTCGCGCAGGGCGTCTTCGGGCAGGACGCCCACGACGCCCGGCTGCATGGCCCGTGCCAGGTCGGCGAGGCCCGCGTCGAGTTCGGCGGGCGTCTCGGCCGTGATCCACCAGACGACCGCGTGGTCGGCGGTCCGGCCCGCGGCCCACCGCGCCGCGAGCGTCGACTTCCCGATGCCGCCGAGTCCGCAGATGACCTGGAGGTCCGAACCCTCGTCCAGCAGGGCCAGTTCGCGGGCTCGGCCCACGAACAGCTGGGTGCGCTCGGGGAGATGGACCAGTCGGGCCGTGGAGAGAGTGAGCGCCTCGGTCGGCAGCACGGTCACGCGGTCACCGGTGTGCACCCACCCGATGTCCCCGCCCGCCGCGACCGACCGGTCGCCCGAGGCGTCTGCCGTCCCTGCCATCGGCCCATGATGACAGGGGTCGGCCCGACCCCGGCCATGATCCGCCGGACAGGTCCTGGCGGTCCGCTACTTCCCGAGCGACCGCAGGCCCAGCGGCGCCGCGATCTCCTCCAGCATCACGCGCCCCGCCTCCTCCGCGAGTTCCTCCTCCGCCAGGTCCTCGTCCGTGTCGAGGCCGTCCAGCTCGGCCAGGGGCTGGTCGAGGCGGACGTGGGCGACGAGGGACTGGAGGGCGCGGAGGGTGGCCGAGGCGGTGGGGCCCCAGTTGGAGAAGTACGAGAACTGCCACCACCACAGCGCCTCGCTGGTGCGGCCCGCGCGGTAGTGGGCCAGGCCGTGGCGGAGGTCGGTGACGATGTCGGCGAGGTTGTCGGAGATCCGGGCCGGGACCGGGGCCTTGCGCGGCTCGTACGGGTCGAAGACCTCGGAGAAGACGTCCACCGGGTCCAGCATCACGGCGAACCGCTCACGCAGGTCGTCGACGTCCGGCTCCGGACCCGTGTCCGGCTCGTACCGCTCGTCCGGGACGATGTCCTCGTGTGCGCCGAGCCGGCCGCCCGTGAGCAGCAGCTGGGAGATCTCCAGGAGCAGGAAGGGCACCGCGCTGTCCGGCTCGTCGCCCTTGGCGACCTCGGTGGTCGCGACGATGAAGCTCTCGATCGAATCGGAGATCTGGACCGCGAAGTCGTCCGGGTCCTGGGTGACGGAGTGCAGTGTGGCGTCAGACATCGAGGAGCCTCCCTGAGAGCGCGCCGGCCCTGTCGTCATACATCTAGCAGCCTCCGTCCCTCGAAGGCACGGCCGAGGGTCACCTCGTCGGCGTACTCCAGGTCGCCGCCGACGGGGAGACCGCTGGCGAGGCGGGTCACCCTCAGCCCCATGGGCTTGATCATCCGCGCGAGGTACGTCGCGGTGGCCTCGCCCTCCAGGTTCGGGTCGGTCGCGAGGATCAGCTCGGTGACCGTGCCGTCCGCGAGCCGTGCCAGGAGCTCGCGGATCCGCAGGTCGTCGGGGCCGACGCCCTCGATCGGGCTGATCGCGCCGCCGAGGACGTGGTACCGCCCCCGGAACTCGCGCGTCCGCTCGATCGCCACGACGTCCTTCGGCTCCTCGACCACGCAGATGACGGTCAGGTCGCGCCGCGGGTCCCGGCAGATGTTGCAGTGCTCCTGCTGTGCCACGTTGCCGCAGACCGCGCAGAACCTGACCTTCTCCTTGACCTCCAGGAGGGCGTGCGCCAGCCGTCGTACGTCGGTGGGCTCCGCCTGGAGGATGTGGAAGGCGATCCGCTGCGCGCTCTTGGGACCGACGCCGGGCAGCCTGCCCAGTTCGTCGATGAGGTCCTGAACCACGCCTTCGTACAACGGAACGCCCTTCTCAGAGGTGCTTGATTCTTACGGTAGTGGCTGGAAGTACACCTTTGAAGGCGTACGGGTCAGAAGCCCAGTCCCGGCATGCCGCCGAGGCCCTGTGCCAGCGGGCCCAGCTTGGCCTGCTGGAGCTGCTGCGCGTTCTCGTTGGCGGCGTGCACGGCGGCCACCACCAGGTCGGCGAGCGTCTCCGTGTCCTCCGGGTCGACCGCCTTGGGGTCGATCACGAGGCCGCGCAGCTCGCCTGAGCCGGTGACGGTCGCCCTGACCAGGCCACCGCCCGCCTGACCCTCGACCTCGGTCGCGGCCAGCTCCTCCTGGGCGCGGGCGAGGTCCTGCTGCATCTTCTGGGCCTGCTGGAGAAGCTGCTGCATGTTGGGCTGGCCACCACCGGGAATCACGGTCACTCCTGAGGTTCGGTACGTCCGTATGTCGGGTAAACCCGAGCCTACGTGCTCGCCGCCCGCCCTGCCTCCATCACTCTTTCGGGTGAGAAACTGCGGGCTTCTCTACCTGATCAACACCCTCTTGTGGGCGGAATACCCGGGATTCCGGGCCCGCCGCCCACCATTCGGCGGTAGGAAGGGCAGGCACCACGTGCACCGCACGTCACAGAAGGACACGCGCGCTGAGCTGAACAGAGGAGTCCCCCGGTGAGCCAGCAGCCGGACATGCAGCCGTCGGGTCAGTCCGGGGGGAACGGGGAGAACGGGGAGAACGGGGAAGACACTGCGCGGCCGGACCGCGATCTCTCCGGCACGCCGTTCCCCCTGGGCGACTGGGGCGAGCCAGCCGAACGGCTCGACGAGCTGTACCGCTGGGTCGAGTCCCATGCCCTGCGCACGGCGGAGTGGTACCTCTCCGACCGCGTCTGGAAGCGCCGCAGCGCCCGGATCCTGCGGGTGGGCACCGCCGCCGGCGTGATCGTGGGCGCCGCGCTGCCGCTGCTCGACGTGACCGGGGTGGCGGAGGGCGCGGCCGGCTGGGGCTATCTGTCGCTGCTGCTCGCCGCGGCCTGCCTGGCCTGCGACCGGTACTTCGGGCTGACGTCCGGCTGGATGCGGGACGTGGCGACGGCACAGGCCGTGCAGCGCCGTCTCCAGGCCCTCCAGTTCGACTGGGCCTCGGAGAGCGTCCGGGAGGTCCTGGGGCCCACGGAGGGCACCGCCAGCGAGGCCGCCGAGCGATGTCTGGGCGTGCTGCGCCGCTTCTCGGAGGACGTGACCGAGCTCGTACGGGCGGAGACCGCGGACTGGATGGTCGAGTTCCGCTCGGGCCCGGCGCCGCTGATGCTCCAGTCGGCGGGCGTGACGCCCACGCGCCCGGAGAGCTCCCACCCGTCGGGCCGCTTCCCCCTGCCGCCGGGCACCCGCCCGAACATGCCGCGCCAGCGGCCCCCGGAGGCCCGCTAGGGCCTGTCCGGGGGCGGGTGGCACCACGGCTCAGCTGAGGATGATCATCGAGCCCTGGGCCAGGCTCCGGGTCGCCGCCGCGTGCAGGCCCAGCCACACGTGACGCTCCCGCGCGAAGGGACTGTCGTCGTACGGGATCGGTCCGGCCGGCTCCTCCAGGGAGGTCGGCCGCTCCGGCGGCACCGGGGTCGCCGGCGGGTTCATCGGGTTGATCCCGATCGCGGGCGCCACGAATTCGAGCTCCCGCAGCAGCCCGTACGAGGAGCCGAGCGGGCCGCCTCCCTCCAGGAGCTCGTCGCTGGAGAGCGGCGCCGGGAAGTCGACGGGCACGTAGGCGCCGGCGTGGTCGTAGTGCCAGACCAGGTGTGACTGCTGCGCGGTCGCCTCGAACATCTCCAGGAGCTGTTCGTAGTCGCCGCCGAGCTCGCCGACCGGCTCGACCGGCAGCCCGCACACCTGGAGGAGGTACGCGCGGCGCAGGAAGTGCAGGGCCTCGTAGTCGAAGCCCGCGATCGGGGCGACGTCGCCGGAGAGCCCCGGCATGTACGCGTAGACGGGCACGGTCGGCAGGCCGGCCGCGCTCAGCACGGCGTCGTAGGCCGCTATCTCTTCGGCGAAGGGGTTGTCGGGGCTGTGGCACAGCAGGTCGACAAGGGGGACCAGCCACAGGTCACAGGCCAAGGGAGGCTCGCTCTCCGTCAGTTGCAGGGACGGCCAGGGTAGTCGGCACGGCCGACGACGCCCACCCGCTGAGGAACTGCCCCGGGAGGCCCCGCCTCAACCCGGCCCCCACACCGGGGATCGCCCCGACGGCCCCGCGCCCGTCCCCGTCAGCGCGTGCGGCTGTCCAGGCGGTCAGCCCACTCCAGCGAGTGCGCGTTGTAGTCCCGTACGACCGCGACGGCCGCCTCCGCGTCGCCGCGCGTGACCGCGTCCACCAGGTCGACGTGGCCGCTCCACAGCCAGCCGTGCATCTCCCGCTCGGAGCGCAGATAGGGCACGGAGAAGACCCAGGCCTGGACGCGGAGCCGGTGCAGGAAGTCGGCGATGTAGTCGTTGGCGGCGACCAGGCGGGCCAGCTCGCGCCAGTAGCGGATGTCGTACCCGATGAGGACGTCCAGGTCCCCGGCGCGGGCGGCGCGGGCCGCGGCCTCGCCCCGGCGCCGGATGGAGACGAGCGCGACGCCCACCCCGAGGTCGGGGTCGGCGGACGGGGGGCGCGGGGGCAGGGCGGCGGGCGCGTGGCGGCGGAAGATGCCGTCGACGACGAGCATCCGGGCCTCGACGATCCGCCGGTAGTCGTCGACCGAGTACTGGTGGACGCGGAAGCCGCGGTGCTGGTCGGAGTCGAGGAGGCCCTGCGCGCAGAGGTCGACGAGCGCTTCCCGTACGGGCGTCGCGGACACCCCGTACTGCTCGGCGATCTGTTTGACCGTGAATTCCTGGCCCGGCTGGAGACGGCCCGCGAGCACTTCGTCACGGAGCGCGTCCGCGATCTGCTGTCGCAAGGTGTTGCGGGTGACAGCTCCGCTCGCGGGCATGTGGTCGGTCCCCTCCGTCCGGCTTCGGACACCCTAGTCCAGGCGGAGGGAACCTCCCCGTAGGCCGCTGTCGCGGCCGGGCGATCAGGCGGTTACGCGGTGTACTCGTCGGCCACGGACAGCGCCGCGTCCAGGGCCGCCAGGCCCTCCTTGACCTCCGCCTCGGAGGCGTTGCAGGCGGGGACGGCGTGCGTGCGGTTCATGTTGATGAAGGGCCACAGGCCGTTCTTCTTCGCCGCGGCGCCCACGGCGGCCATCGGCGCGGCGGCCTCGCCGGCGGCGTTGTACGGGACGAGCGGCTCGCGCGTCTCGCGGTTCTTCACCAGCTCCAGCGCCCAGAAGACGCCCATGCCGCGGACGTCGCCGACGGACGGGTGGCGCTCGGCGAGCTCGCGCAGGCCGGGGCCGAGGACGTTCTCGCCGAGGTGGGCGGCGTGCTGGACGACCTTCTCGTCCTCCATCACCTGGATGGTGGCGACGGCGGCGGCGCAGGCCAGCGGGTGACCGGAGTAGGTCAGACCGCCCGGGTAGGCGCGCTTGTCGAAGGTCGCGGCGATCTCGGCGTTGATGGCGACGCCGCCGAGGGGCACGTAACCGGAGTTCACGCCCTTCGCGAAGGTCATCAGGTCGGGCACGATGTCGTAGTGGTCGGCGGCGAACCACTTGCCGGTGCGGCCGAAGCCCGCCATGACCTCGTCGAGGATGAAGACGATGCCGTACTTGTCGCAGATCTCGCGGACGCCGGCGAGGTAGCCGGGCGGCGGGGTCATGATGCCGGCGGTGCCGGGCACGGTCTCCAGGATGATCGCGGCGACGGTCGCGGGACCCTCGAAGGCGATCGTGTCCTCCAGGTGCTGGAGGGCCCGTGCGCTCTCCTCCGCCTCGGTGGTGGAGTAGAAGGGCGAGCGGTAGAGGAACGGCGCCCAGAAGTGCACGACACCGGCGGAGGCCGTGTCGGAGGGCCAGCGGCGCGGGTCGCCGGTCAGGTTGATCGCGGTGGAGGTGGCGCCGTGGTACGAGCGGTAGGCGGAGAGCACCTTCGTACGGCCGGTGTGCAGCCGGGCCATGCGGACGGCGTTCTCGACGGCCTCGGCGCCGCCGTTGGTGAAGAAGATCTTGTCCAGGTCGCCCGGGGTGCGCTCGGCGATGAGGCGTGCGGCCTCGGAGCGGACGTCGATGGCGAAGGCGGGCGCGAAGGTGGTGAGCTTCCCGGCCTGCTCCTGGATCGCGGCGACGACCTTCGGGTGCTGGTAGCCGATGTTCGTGTAGACGAGACCGCTGGTGAAGTCGAGGTAGCGGTTTCCGTCGTAGTCCCAGAAGTACGAGCCCTCGGCGCCGGCGACGGCGAGCGGGTCGATCAGACCCTGGGCGGACCAGGAGTGGAAGACGTGCGCGCGGTCGGCGGCCTTGACGGCCGCGCCGGCCTGGGGATCGGGTGCGGCGACATGAGGGGTCATGGCGTCGAGGGTAAGGAATCGCAGGTGGGGCGGGCCATGGCCATCTTGTCCACCGAGACCGGGCGGGACGCGACACCTTGCTCTGCCGCGCCGCCTCCTCCCCCTTTGTTGACAGCAAACTGTCATCATGACAGTCTTCTGTCATGGGAATCGAGAGCGACACCACGACCGTTCATCTCGCCGTCTACGACACCCTCGCCGACTGGGAGACGGGCCACGCCACGGCCTGGCTCGCCCGCGCCGGCTACACGGTCCGCACCGTCGGCCCGGTCGCCGGGGAGCCCGTCACCACGATCGCCGGGATCCGGATCGTCCCCGACCTCGCGCTCGCCGACCTCCGCCCCGAGGACAGCGCCCTGCTGATCCTTCCCGGCGCCGAGAAGTACGACGAGGGCGACGAGCTCGCCCCCTTCACGGCCGCGGCCCGGGGCTTCCTCGACGCGGGCGTGCCGGTCGCCGCGATCTGCGGCGCCACGGCGGGCCTGGCCAAGGAGGGCCTGCTCGACGACCGCTCGCACACGAGCGCCGTCTCGTTCTACCTCGCCGCCACCGGCTACAAGGGCGGTGACCACTACGTCGACGCGGACGCGGTGACGGACGGGGACCTGATCACGGCGGGCCCGACGGAGCCGGTCGCGTTCGCGCGGGAGATCTTCGCCCGGCTCGGCGCGTACGAGGGCAAGCGGGACGCCTGGTATCGCCTCTTCCACGACTCCGACCCGGCGGCCTTCGTCGAGCTGAACTCGTGAGCCGCCGCGAGCAGGACGCCCTGTCCCGTACGGCCCTGGGCGTGTTCCGCCTCAACGGCCAGTTCCTCGCCGTCTCGGAGAAGCTGGCCGAGCCGGCGGGCCTGACCGCCGCCTGGTGGCAGGTCCTCGGCGCGGTCCTGCCCGAGCCGCTGCCGGTCGCCGGGATCGCCCGCGTCATGGGCATCACCCGCCAGAGCGTCCAGCGGATCGCCGACCTGCTCGTACGGGAGGGCCTCGCGGCCTACGAGCCGAACCCGGCCCACCGCCGCGCCAAGCTCCTCACCCCCACGGAGGCGGGCCGGGCGGCGATCGCCCGCATCGAACCGGGCCACGCGGAACTGTCCGCCCTGCTCGCACACGAACTGGGCGGCCAGGAGGCCTTCGACGAGACGGTACGGGTCCTGGAACGGCTCTCGGAGGCACTGGACGCGGTCAGCGCGCGCTACGAAGCTCCTGGGGCGGCTGACTAGGCGCTGCCGTTCAGCGGCCGATCACGTCCACCGGGCAGCGGATACCGGAGGCGCGGGCCAGGCGTCCGTCCGCGGTGACCAGCGCGCAGCCGTACACCTCCGCCGCGGCGACGTAGGCGGCGTCGTAGGCGGTGAGGTTCCCCCGCAGCTCCCACACGCGGGGCAGGAGGACGCGCGACAGCGGAACGACGGGCTCCAGCTTCGCGAGGGCGGCGACGGCGTCCTCCGCATGCGCCTTCGAGATCTTCCCGCCGAGCAGATTGCCCCGGATCACCGACAGCACCTCGATCGTCCAGTGCTCCGGCGCGATCCACCTGCTGTCGGCGGAGAGGGCCGCCCTGCAGCGGTCACCGATGGCGCCTTCGTCGAGCAGCGAGAACGCGAAGACCGAAGCGTCGACGACGATCACTCGTCGCCCTCCGGCACGCCGAGGACGATGTCGCGCTCCATACGCCCGCCCTGCAGGGCGTCCAGCACATCGGCGGTGTCGAGCCGCGACCCGTACCGCCCTGCGGAGAATCCCTCAAGCACGGCCAGGTTGTCCCTGCGCCGCACTTCGTCGCTCAGCACGTCGAAGAGGTACGCCTGCAACGACTGGCCTCGCTCACCCGCTATGGCCGCCAGCCGGTCACGCAGGTCCTCGGGCACGTCACGAATCTGCAGTGCAACCATGCACACCATGGTTGCATGCACATGTGCATGCACGCAATCGCCCACGTAGCGCGTCCGATCAGCGCCTGACGATGCGGTCGAGGACCTCGGCCAGGCGGGCCTTGACCGCCGGGCCGTGCCGGAGGGGCTGGGGGTCGCCGTCGCGGGTCATCCGGACGCCCCGGTCCGCGAGGACGTACAGCATGCGGAGCGTGCGCAGGCAGTTGGAGAGGTGGGCGGAGACCGGGACGCCGATGGCGTCCGCCCCGAACTCGGCGGCGATCACGCCGAGCCAGGCCGTCGCCTCCTGCTCGCTCAGGTCCGGGCGGGTCAGGACCCGGGCGATCGCCCGCGCCAGCCGGTCGTCCTCCAACTGGTTCCACACGTACGTGGTCGGCGCCGTCAGCCGCGCGGCGGCGACGTCCAGCATCCGCACCGGGTCCACCTCGGCGTGCCGCCCGAGCACGCCGAGGAGGTCCGCCCCGTGCGCGACCGCGTGGAGCCACCCGAGCTTCTCGTCGTACCCCCGCAGGTCCTCCTCCGCCGGATACCAGCGCGCGAACGCCTCCACCCACTCCGGCCTCAACTCCCCCTCGCCCACCAGCATGTCGAGCACGAGCGGGGCGAACGTACGGGCCTGGATCTCCGGGTCGCCGAAGCGGGCCGCCATCTCGTCGCCGAGGGCCAGCCTCCGGGGCCCGTCGATCACCCCGCGCTCGATCCAGGTCGCGAGGACGGAGTACGCCGCCCCGTCGCGGATCCCCGGATCGGGATCCGCGAGCGCGCGGGACAGCCCTGCTGTCAGTTCTTCCAGGTCAGCGGCGTCGGGTATCGCGTAATCAGCGGCTTCGATGCTGTTCCAGTCGGTCACGGCGGCACAATAACCGCATACCGCCGCCTCCCGCCGAGAATAAAATTTCACTGCTCCCGAGCACCGGTCGTGTACGGGTCCGCGTACGCGTACGGATCGGCGAACAGCTCCGTCACGGCGCTCCGCAGGAGCAGCGTGTGGACGAACCGGTCCGGCCCCGTCGGCGGGAACCGCCACGCGAGCGGCCAGGTCCGCCCCGTCAACGCGGGCACGGGTACGTAACTCACCCGGGTCGGCGCCGCGTTGAACCGCGTCACCCCGCGCGGCCACGACCGGTGGCCCGTCGACCCCGGCGGCACCAGGAAGTAGACCCCCTGCCGCCCGTTCGCCTCGATGACGACCGGGCCCGGGTCGCCGCCCGTCAGTACTCCTATCCAGTCCGCGAGCCGCCGCCCCTCCGCACCGTCGACGCGAACGGCGTCGAATTGCACTCCGGCCTTGCGGAGTTGGAATCCGGAACTGGGAATCCAATCCGCGTTTACTTCCCGATTCTCTGCATTCACGAGGACATGTTCCCGCGCCGGCGCTAGCGTTTTCCACGACTGCGGAGGGCGCGTCGGCAACCCCTTGACCTGCACCAACGCACCTCGTGGGCAGTCGAATTCGGCGGGGAGCAGTTGAGACCGGTTGAGACCGGTTGAGTTCGGATGGGGATCGCGATGGCGCGAGAAGAGAACAAGGAATCGGTAGGACCCGCAGCGCGGATGGCGGCGGCGGTGGCGAAGAGAATGCGGGTGAAGAAGGGCCTGACGCAGGAACAGCTGGGCGCCCAGATGGGCTACAGCGGAGCGGCCATCAGCGCGATGGAACGGCTGCTCCACCCGGTGAGCGACGAGATGCTGGTCCTCCTCGAACGCGTACTCGGCGGCGGAACGGGCATCTTCGAGGCGATGCGGGAGCTCGTACGCCTGGAGAAACTGCCGGAACAGTTCCGCGGCTACGCGCCGATCGAGCAGAAGGCGGTGGCGCTGTGGCTGTACGCGAACCACGTCGTGCATGGCCTGTTCCAGACGGAGGCGTACGCGCGGGCGCTGATCGCGGGCGGTCACCCGGAGCCGACTCCGGAACGGGTGGAGGAACTGGTCGTCGGCCGGATGGCACGGAAGGCGCTGTTCGACCGGAAGCCGGTGTGCGAGATCGAGCTCGTACTCGACGAGTCGGTGCTGCGGCGGCCGATCGGGAGTGAGGAGATCATGCGGGAGCAGCTCGTGTACCTGGCGGAGTGCGCGCGGAGGAGGAACGTGAACCTTCAGGTGTTGCCGCTGGATGCGGGGCTGGGGGGTGAGTACGCGGGTGCCCGAGGCGATCTGAACATCGTGGAGACTCCGGCCCATGACCACGTGACCTTCCTGGAGATCCAGGGGGAGAGCCTGCTGATCACCGACCGGGTCAAGGTGAGTACGCACATGCAGCGGTATGCAAAGATCCGAGCACAGGCCCTGGATCCGCGCAGGTCGCTGGGCTTCATCGAGGAGTTGGCGGGAGTACGGAGATGAACGACACCCTGCACTGGTTCAAGTCCAGCTACAGCGACGACGGTGGCGGCAACTGCGTCGAGGTCGCCTTCGACTGGCGCAAGTCCTCCTACAGCGACAGCGGCGGCGGCAACTGCGTAGAGGTAGCCACCTGCGCCCACGCCGTCCACCTTCGCGACTCGAAGGTCAGCGACGGGCCCACGTTCGTCGTGGAGCCCGCCGCCTGGACCGTGTTCGTTGCCTGGCAGGACTGACTAGCAGGACAGGTTCGACCCGGCGGGGACGCCCAGGATCTGGGTGAACTGCTGGTACTTGGTGACCCGGCTCTGCACCTGGGCCGGGTTGCCGCCGTTGCACTCCAGGCTGCCGTTGATCGCCCAGATGGTCTGGCCGAAGCCCGCGCCGTTGACCATGGCGTTGTGGGCGGTCATCGTGCCGGGGCCGTTCTGCGTGTTCCAGTACCAGAGGCCCGTCTGCATGGCGACGGCCGGATCCTGCTCGACCTTCCAGGGGTTGTTCAGCAGGTCGATGCCGAGGGCGTCGCCCGCCGCCTTGTAGTTGAAGTTCCAGGAGAGCTGGATCGGGCCGCGGCCGTAGTACGCGGCCTGGCCGGCCGGGCAGCCGTAGGGCTGGTTCGCGTCGCAGTAGTGCGGGTAGTTCGCGGTGTTCTGCTCGACGATGTAGTAGAGCCCGCCCGTCTCGTGGGAGACGTTCGCGAGGAAGGCCGCGGCCTCCTGCTTCTTCACCGTGTCACTGCCGGTCTTGGCGAAGCCGGGGTAGGACTTGAGGGCGTCGGTGAGGCCCTTGTACGTGTAGAAGGGGTTCCGGCTCGGGAACATCTGGTTGAACTGGGCCTCGGAGACCACGAATCCGGAGGGGTCGGGGTCCGTGCCGCCGCCGCCCGTGCCGCAGACGCCCTCGTCGCGCCAGACGTCGGAGGAGCCCGGGCGCTCGTTCTGGGTCCACCACTTCGCGAACCAGTTGTGGCCGTTGTACGAGGCGGTCATGCCGCCGGTGTAGACGCTGCCCGAGTTCCAGGCGCCGACGCACGCGGGGGCCGCGCCGGCGGTCGCGGAGGGGACGAGTACGGCGAGTCCGACTGCCGTACAGAGAGCGGCGATCAGAGTGATCAGCCTTCGCAGCATGAGCTGTCCTTCCGGGTGGGGTCCGGGTGGGGAAGGCCCAGCGAAGCGTGATTGGTCTGGACCTGTCAAGGTCTAGACCAGAACTTGTGACAGTTGGGGTTCCGGTTGCATACAAAGCGGCCCCGGGCTCGGAGATCCGAGGCCCGGGGCCGACGTGGGGCGAGCAACGCCCGTACTGCTACAGGAGGTTGTACGCCTGGTAGCCGGTGCCGATCTGGGTGGGCGCCTTGAACGGGGACGTGGCGATGCCCGTGCCGTAGTAGCGCATCAGCGCACCGCTGGGCTTGCGGGCGAGGAGGTCCGCCTTGCCGTCGAGGTTGAGGTCGCCGACCGAAAGGAGGCGGTCGTACGCGTTCCAGCCCTGGCCGATCTTCGTACGGCCGCTGAAGGGGGCCTTCCAGTTGCCCGTGCCCTTGTAGAGGTACAGGTAGCCGGTGGACTTCTCCTTGGCGACGATGTCGGGCTTGCCGTCACCGGTCAGGTCGCCCTGACCGGCGATCTGGTCGTACACGTTCCAGCCGCCGCCGACGCGCACGCGGGTGGTGGTGGTGCCGTTCGGGTACGTGAGGTAGCTGTACAGCACACCGGTCTTGTCGACACCGACCAGGTCGGCTTCCTTGGCCCCGCCGATGTTGCCGGGCGAGAGAACCGTCTTGTAGGTGTTCCAGCCCCGGCCGACGATGTCCGCGTCCTGCGAGCCCGAGAAGTCCCCGAAGAAGATCAGCTGACCGTTCTTGAGAACGGTCCACTGGCTGTCGGAGATGCCGTCGTTGTCGTTGTCGACGTCGATGATGTCGGCGACGTCGGCGGCGTCGTCCCCGGTGTTCCACTTGTCGAAGCCGCCGCCCCCCGTGGAGAACCAGATGGTCAGGTCCTGGGTCGTCTTGTGGACGCCGTACGTTTTCGGACCAAAAGGACGGCTCCGGGGCGGCGGATCGCCGCCCCGGAGCCGGCCGGGGAGAGAGCGGGAGGAGCGGGTGCCCTAGAGGGGCAGGGCCGAGGTGACCGTGCTGAGCGCGGCGGGGTTCGCGGCGTCCGTGACGGCGCCCAGGGGGGAGTCGGACTGGCTGGCGCCGGCGACCGGGCCGAGCAGACCGGTCGCGCCCGCCAGGGGGTCGGCCGCGGCGGCGGCGCCCGCTCCGAGGCCGATGGCGGAGGCGGCGAGGGCGAGGGCGGTGAGGACACGCTGGGAAGAGTTCATGCCCCGGCTAACGAGCCCCCGCGCGCCAGGTACCGGTGCATCCGTCATCCACCCCGGGCGGGGGCACCCGGGGTGGACGAGGTTGACCGATCGGAACCGGCCAGAACCGGTCAGATCATCAGGATGATGCGGCCCGGGCGGTGGCCCGCCTCCGCCCGGCGGTGGGCCTCGGCGACCTCCTCCAGCGGCATGACGTCGGCCACCCGGGTGATCAGCTCGCGGGCCGCGACCTTCTCCAGCGTCTCCTTCAGCCGGGCGGCGTCCGGGCGGGCCCGGACGGCCTCGACGCGGATGTTCCGCTCGGCGGCCGGAACCCGGTCGGGAGCGATCGCGACGAAGACGCCGTCGTCCTTCAGCAGCGGAAGGAGCCCCACACCGCCGAAGAGCGCCCCGTCGAAGATTCCGTCCACCCGCTCCGGGGCGGCCTCCATCACCCTGGCGGCCACGTCCTCCGGCGCACCGCGCGGGATGGCGTGGTCCGCGCCGAGGATCTTCAGTTCGCTCTCGTCACCCTCGTGGGCGATGGCCACGACCCGCAGTCCGGCCGCATGGGCGTACTGGAGCGCGAAGCGGCCCACCACGGTGCTCGCACCGGTCACGAGCAGCGTCGCCCCCGCCGGGAGGGCGAGCCGGTCGAGGCCCTGCTGGGCGGTGGCCGAGGCCAGCGGGACGGACGCGGCCACGGTGAAGTCGACGTCGTCCGGGATCGGGGCCAGCCAGTCCGGATCGACCCAGATGACCTCGGCGTACGTGCCCTCGCCGGTCAGCTCCTCGTACCAGTTGACGTAACCGGCCACACGAGTGCCTTCGGCCATCCCGGGCACGGGATCGAGCAGCTTTCCCGCGAAGTCCGTCCCCAGGACGAAGGGGGGCTTGAGCGCGCCGACCGCGTCGGCGTACAGGCCGGCCCGGATCCGCAGGTCCGCCTGGTTCACACCGGCGGCCTTGAGCCGCACGCGCACCCTTCCCGGGACGTCCCCGGCCTCCGGCACGGGCCGGCGGGCCATTCTGAGGACCTCGGGTCCGCCGTAGGCGGTCACTTCGACGACACGCATGGGGTACTCCTCAGCCGGAAAGCCCCCTCGTGGCCATTACACCCACGCCCGCCACCCCCCAGCAACCCCTGTTGACCCGCCCGCGAGTCCCCGCCTGAAGGAAGGGAGAACTCCGGGTGACGGGGGGCTACGCAACCCACCGAACCGCACACACGTGCGTACCGTCGCGCGGGTGGACTGGCTCACCGCTGAGAACCTCATCGCCCTGGGCACCGCGCTCCTCGGTGTCCTCGTCTCCACCGGTGCCGTCTGGTACGAGCGGCGGGTGCCGCACCAGCGGCGGATCGGCTACCGCGTCCAGCTCGACACGACCATCGGGAACGCCGCCGCGAACGGGGCGGCCACCGGCCCCGGCGCGGCCGTACGGCGCGGGTTCTTCAACGCGACCCCGGCCCTGCGGGACGCCACCCTCGTCCTGCTCCGGATCGAGAACGACGGGGCCATGTCGATCGGCGCCGACCACTACACGGACGGTGACGACCACGGACTCACGGTCCAGTTCGAGCGCCGCCGGGTGCAGGCGGTCGTCGTGACCGCTCCCGACCACCCCCGGCTGCTCAGCCACTTCTCCGACAGCTGGGTGGGCCCGGCGGAGGGCGACGCCACGATCCTGCTGCCCAAGGTCCCGCTCAACCGCGGCGCCCACTACAAACTGCTCGTCCTGCTCACCGGCGGCCCGATCGGCGACCCCGTCTCGGTCGACGGCAACATCGCCGAGGGGCACGTCCACGTCAACCACAGCACGACCCCCGACGACAAGCCGCCCGTCTTCAGCCGGGTCGCACGGACGGTCACCGTCGTCCTCACCGTCTGTGTCGTCGCGCTCGCCGCGATCATCGTCCGGGAGCAGACCCCGCCGCCGATCGGCTGCGCCCGGGGCACGCTCACCGTCACCGGCTCGACGGCGTTCGCGCCGGTCGTGCGGGAGCTCGCGAAGAAGTACGAGAAGGACTGCCCGGGCTCGACGGTCAACGTGACCGCGCACGGCTCGACCGCCGGGATACGGGAGCTGGAGGCCTCGGGGGCGCAGCCCGCCAAGGGCTCCCCCGCCGTCGTCGCCCTCTCCGACGGGCGGAAGCCGAACGGCTATCCGCAGCTGCGGGAGAGCATGGTCGCGGTCTCCCTCTTCACCCTCGTCCTCAACGACGGGATACCCGTCGAGAGCCTCACCCTGGACGAGATCCGCCGCCTCTACCGGGGCGAGATCACCGACTGGAACGAGCTGGTCCCCAGCCTCCACCAGCCCGTCCGGCTCATCAGCAGGGACGCCAACTCCGGCACCAGGGAGGTGTTCCAGCGCCGGGTCCTCGGCCGCAACGAGCTGGCCAACTCCTCCCTGAACTGCGAGAGCATCGACGACCCCGCGTCCGCGGTGGTCCGCTGCGAACTCGACTCCACCGAACAGGTCCTGGCGGCTGTCGCCAAGCTCCCCGGCGCCATCGGCTACACCGAACTCCGCAGCGGCAGCGACCTGAAGGGGCTGCACCGGGTGGCCATCGACGGGCGCCGGCCCGTCGTCGAGGAGATCGGCGAGTCCCCCTACCCGTACCGGGAGATCGAGTACGCCTACACCTGGGGGCAGCCGCCGGCCGACTCCCTGACCTCAAGCTTCCTCAACTACCTGATCCGGGGCAGCGGCCAGGACGTCGTCCTCACCCACGGCCATCTGCCCTGCTCCACCCCGAAGGGGCTGCGGATCTGCGGGGACGGCTGACGCGCGGTCTGGCATGCTCGTCGCCGTGGAGCCATTGAACGCGGAAGACCCGGTCGGCATCGGTCCGTTCCGTCTGATCGGCCGTCTCGGGGTCGGGGGGATGGGCCGGGTGTTCCTCGCGCGCTCGGCCGGCGGCCGGACGGTCGCGGTGAAGGTGGTGCACGCCGAGCTGGCCGCCCAGGAGGAGTTCCGGCGGCGGTTCGCCCGGGAGGTCGCCGCCCTTGAGCGGGTCGGCGGGTCGGGCACGGCGCCCGTGCTCGGCTCGGACACCTCCGCGGAGGCCCCGTGGGTGGCCATCGGGTACGTGGCGGGTCCTTCGCTGCGGACCGTGGTCGGCGACGAGTTCGGGCCGCTGCCGCCCGCGACCGTACGGGCGCTCGCCTCCGGGCTCGCCCGCGCCCTCGTCCACATCCACGCCGCCGGGCTCGTCCACCGCGACCTCAAGCCGTCCAACGTCCTGCTGACCGTCGACGGGCCCCGGCTCATCGACTTCGGCATCGCCCGCGCCGTCGACACGGTCGCCGACGGCGGCGGCCTGACCACCACCGGCGCGGTCGTCGGCTCCCCCGGCTTCATGTCGCCCGAGCAGGTCCGCGGCGACCGCGTCACGCCCGCGTCGGACGTCTTCTGCCTCGGCTCCGTCCTCGCGTACGCGGCGACCGGCCGCTCCCCCTTCGGGACGGCCGACAGCGGGGTCCACGCCACGATGTTCCGCATCGCCCACGACGAGCCCGACCTGACGGACCTCGCGCCCGAGCTCGCCGGGCTCATCCGGGCCTGCCTCGCCAAGGACCCGGAGGGACGGCCCTCGGCGGCCGAGATCGTCGAGACGCTGCCGGTCGCCGACCCCTGGCTCCCGGCGGACGTCCTCGCCCGGCTGGGCCGCCACGCGGCCCGCCTCCTGGAGGCGGAGGCCGGGACGGGACCGGTGGGGCAGGACGACGGAAGATCCGTACCGGTCGCCTCCGCCGGGGACCCGACGCCCGCCACTCCCCTGCCGCCCACCGCCCGCACCACACCCCGCCCCCGGCGCCGTACGGCCCTGATCGCCGGCCTCGCGGCCCTCGCCGTGGCCGCCGCCGCCACCGTCACGTACACCTTCTGGCCCGACCCGGACACCGGCGGCGACGAGCAGAAGAACCGGGGCAAGGGCCAGACCGACGGCGTCTCGGCCCGGCCCGCCGGGATCGTCCCGGCCGGCTTCCTCGGCGCCTGGGAAGGCGTCATCCAGGGCACGGCCGACCATCCCCGGGAGACCGCGCGGATCGAGATCTCCCAGGGCGCGGCCGGCGCCAAGAACGCCGTCTACGTCCAGGTCTCCGAGAACCGGCTCTGCATGGGCCGCTCGCGGCTCGTCTCGGCCGACGAGGACAAGGTCGTCTACGGCGAGTCCGACGTCACGGACAGCGTGCCCGCGGAGCGCTGCACGCCCGCCGCCCACCAGACCCTCACCCTGCGCTCCCCCGACGTCCTGGAGTGGACCTCGGGCGCCGCGAAGGCCACCTTCCGCAAGGCGCCGACCGGCACCACCGTCGTCCCCGCCCGCTTCCTCGGCCGCTGGCGCAGCAAGCCCATGCCGGAGGTCTACGGCGACAAGGACGACCGCTTCACCACGGAGGTGACGGTCAGCCAGGGCCCGGTCGGCACGCAGCTCGTCCGCATCACCGACGTCTTCCCGCGCATGAACGACGCCGGCGAGATCACCACCGACATCGTCAGCTGCGGCTCCACGTCCGTCCTCGCGGGCGTCGGCGACCTCCTCGTCATCGGCCCGCAGGTCGAGGACGCGAACAGCGACGCCTCCGAGTGCCCGGAGAACGGCTCCAGTTATCTGGTCGTGGACAAGTGGGAGGGCAAGGACCGGCTCCTCGTCTACCCGATGGTGGACGCGGAGCCGGGTGAGTTCCTGCGACTGTAGGGAGCGGGGCGGGGTTACTCGGGGATGCGGGCCGTGCAGGTGGAGAACGCCTGCGTCAGGACGCAGGAGAAGAGTGCGTTCCAGTCGCTGTTGGTGTCCGCGGCACCCGCCTTCACCGTGGCTACACAGGACTTGTCGGTCAGAGCCCACAGGGATCCGTCCGGCCATCCGGCCTGCTGCGTGCGGTTCTGCACGACGTCGAGGCAGGCCTGCGGTGCCTTCAGGCGCTTGAGCTCGTCCACGAGCTCCAGGTACTTGGCGCTCGTCGTCGCACCGGCCTGCTCGTCGAGCGTCGCCTTGGCGGCGTCCTTGTCCTCCTGGGACGAGTTCGGATTCTGGTAGACCTTCAGCGCCGCGGCGTTCTTCTTCAGGTTCTCCTGGACCTTCTTCTTGTCCTCCGGGTTCGTCGGCGCGGTGCCCGGCTGCTGGACGGCCAGGAGGCCGCCGACGATCAGGTCCGCGAACTCGGCGAAGAACGCCCTGTCCGCGTCGGACACGTTCTTGGCCGCGAGGCCCGCGAGAAGGCTGTTCAGGTCAGTGATGATCTCGCGGTAGGCGGCCTGTTCGTTGCCGGAAAGCTCCGGGTCGGTGGCCCGCTGCTGCGCTTCGCTGAGGCCGACCGCCATCTTGGCGAACCGTGCCTTGGCCTCCGTCGACTGCTTCGGGTCCTTGCTGAGTTCCAGGGCTCCCTTTATCCCCGCCGCGGCGAATCTGGCGCTCTCCTTCTCCTCCTTCGACGCGTCCGGGTCGTTGAGGACGGTGACGATGCTGTCCAGCGACTTCTGGACCTTCGCCTTCTCCGCGGCCGAGAGGCTGGAGTTCGCGATACCGGTCTCCACCTGCTTCTTGATCTCGTCGGGGGTCTGTTCCGGAGGTACGCCGTTCTCGACGGGAGGTACTTCCCCGCCTTCGGGCGGAGGTGGCGGCACTTCCTCAGCGGGAGGCGGCGGCACCTCTTCGGCAGGAGGCGGAACTTCCTCGGCAGGCGGCGGCACCTCCTCGGCGGGCGGGGGCACCTCCTCAGCAGGCGGCGGCACCTCCTCGGCGGGAGGCGGCGGCTGCTCGCCCTCACCCTCGCCGGGAGGCGGTACCGGCTCGTTCACGGCGGTTGCCACGGCCTGGGCCTGTGCCGGGGCCGCGGCGGGTGCCGCCATGGCGGGCATACCTGCCGACAGGGCCAGGCCGGCAGCCAGGATCGACGCGCTCGCAGCCCGGACGACTCGTCGCTGGGCGGATCTGGTCATGGTGAATCCAGGTGCTATTTGTGTGCTGGTCCTTCTTGGGGGCCGACCGGTGAAGGCGGCTCAAGGTGACCGGAGTTCCACGACTCAACGGTGCACAGGAATCACACGACCCACTCTTCTCCCGTGGCCCCGAGTTGGCAACTCGGGGCCGGGGCACCGAACACGCTGAGTGAGAAGGGTCCTTGGAGGGCCGCTAGCCGCCTACGCCGAGTAGTTCCAGCGCCGCCCGGGCCGAGTCGAGGAGCGGCGTGCCGACCGCCCCGAGCAGTGCGGCGATGCCGGCGACCGTCACCAGGGCCCGGCGGCGTACCGGCGTCGCGACGCCCGGGTCGGCCGTGTCGGCGGCGACGACGGGCAGCGCCTCGTCGAAGGCGGTCCGGTCCTCGGGCGCCACCTCGGCGCGCAGCTGCCGCATGAGCGTGACGACGGCCCGCAGCGCCTCCTCCAGGGTGGGCTGCTGCTGGGGCGCGTGGTGGTGGACGATGCCTTGTTGCCGGTGCCGCCGATCATGGTGACCCGGTCGCCGTAGTGGTTGCCCTCGGCCGTCACCGCGACACCCCCGTGTTGTTGTTGCCGCCGATCATGTTGACCGTGTCCCCCGTGTAGTTCCGCATGTTGAGCGTCAGCCGCTCCACCTGGACCCGGAACTCCGCCTCCGGGTTCTCGATCGCGTCCGAGATCCGGCGGACGAGATCCCTGAGCACCGCCTCCTCGCGGCTGGTGACCAGCGCGATCGGATTTCCCGTGGTCGCGATGGCCAGGACCGTGTGCGACGCCCCGCACACGACGATCAGCATGTCCACGAGGGCGTAGACGAGCAGCGCGAGGACGATGAAGCGGATCATGTCCAGGCCGTCGTTGCCGCTGTAGGGGTCGGGGTCGGTGAGGCCACTGGCCACGCCCAGCACCAGCAGGGACACGGCCAGCCACGCCAGGAACTTCATCAGCGCCGCCCTGCGGTTGGGCCGGACGATGTACGTGTGGACGCGGGCGAGGTTCCGCAGCGGATAGCAGGCGCCGTCGACCCACAGCAGGCGTTTGCTGACGCTCACGTCGACGGAGGTGAGACTCCGGGACGGCAGGTGCGGAGTGGCGGACGGGGCGGACGGGGTGGCCGGTATGGCGCCGGGTGTGGCGGCGGGGCTGCCCCACGGCCGCGGAGGTGTGGCGGGAGGTTCGGGCGTTTCCATGCGTCCCCCTGAGACGGAACCACGCGCGAGCGGACACTCATTAAGCGCGCAACACCCTTACTTCACAAGGCGGGTTCAGGCCTCACGTGGACGGACTTCGGCCGCCGCGCGGGCGTAGCCGCGCACGAGGGGGCGGGTGTCGTCGGCGCGCCAGGCGAGGACCAGGCGGCTGGGGGTGACGCCGCGGACGGGGCGGATGGCGACGCCTTCGCGGTCGAGCAGCGGCGCGTTCCCGGTCGCGACCAGGCAGATGCCGAGACCGCCGACGAGCGCCTCGTACGTCTCGTCCACGCCGCCGATCTCGGCGCCGATCACCGGCGGCCGCCCGCCCCGGCAGTCCAATGCCAGCCAGAAGTCGCGGAGTTCGGGTCCGCTGTCCGGCAGGGCGAGGAAGGGCTCGTCGAGGAGGTCGGCGAAGTCCAGGCTCTCGCGCGCAGCCAGCGGATGGGTCGCGGAGAGCGCGACGAGCCGGGGTTCGGCGGCCACGACGACCCAGCGGAACCGGTCCGCGCCGGCCAGCGGCAGCCAGACGAAGGCGACGTCGCTGCCGCCGTCGGCGAGGCCGGCCGTCGGGTCGTCCCAGGCCACCTGGCGCAGCTTCAGCCGGGCCTCGGGGTGGGCCTCGGTGAAGCGGGAGCGGATCGCGGGCAGCAGGCCGCCCCGCCCGGGGCTGGTGCTCATGCCGACGACGAGGGTGCCGTCCGCGGCCTCCCGCGCCCGGCGCACCGCCTCCCGGCCCTCCTCCCAGGCGGCGAGCGCGGCGCGGGCGTGCGGCAGCAGGGCCGTACCGACGGGGGTGAGGGCGACGCCCTGCCGGTCGCGGTCGAAGAGCGGGGCGCCGAGCTGCCGTTCCAGGGCCCGTATCTGCTTGCTGAGCGCGGGCTGGGAGACGTACAGCTTCTCGGCGGCGCGGGTGAAGTGGAGCTCCTCGGCGACCGCGAGGAAGTACCTCAGGTCGCGGCCGTGGACATCGGTGACGGTCATGCCCATGGGTTATCACGGCAGATCTTGGACGGCCAAAGGGCTTGCGGCGCAGTCTTGTCGTGTCACCGAGAGACGCACCGCGAGGGAGTACGGACATGAGCAAGGTCTGGTTGATCACGGGCGCCAACAGCGGATTCGGGCGGGCCTTCGCCGAGGCCGCGATCGCCGCCGGGGACGTCGTGGTCGCCGCCGCCCGCCGCCCCGAGGCCCTGGACGACCTGGTCGCGGCCCACCCCGACCAGGTGGACGCGGTCGCCCTGGACGTCACCGACGCGGCGGCGGTCGACCGGGTCGTCGCGGAGGCCGCCGAGCGGCACGGACGCATCGACGTCCTCGTCAACAACGCGGGCCGTACGCACGTCGGTTCGGTCGAGGAGACCGCCGACGCCGAACTGCGCTCCCTCTTCGACGTGCACGTCTTCGGCCCGGCCGCCCTCACGAGGGCCGTCCTGCCGCACATGCGGGCCCGCCGTTCGGGTGCGATCGTGCAGCTCAGCAGCGTCGGCGGGCAGGCGTCGATGGCCGGCTTCGGCGCGTACAGCGCGACGAAGTTCGCCCTGGAGGGGATGTCGGAGGCGCTCGCGGCCGAGGTCGGCCCGCTCGGCATCCGCGTCCTGATCGTCGAGCCGGGTGCCTTCCGGACGAGCCTCTTCGGCAACCACAGCCTCAGCGGCGACGGCATCGCCGACTACGCCGACACGGTGGGCGCGACCCGGGCGTTCGTGGAGACGGGCGGCGGCACGCAGGCGGGCGACCCGGCGAAGGCCGCGGCGGCGGTCATCAAGGCCTTGGACGCCGACGAGACCCCGCTGCGGCTCGCGCTCGGCGACGACTCCATCGACACGATCCTCGGCCACCTGGAGCAGGTGCGGGGCGACCTCACGGCCTGGGAGAAGGTCGGCCGGGACACGAAGCTCGACGGCTGACGGCTGACGGCCGACGGCCGTCAGACACGGAAAGGGCCCGCACCCCGGTTCGCCGGGGTGCGGGCCCTTCTCGTACAGCCCTGCCTCTTAGAGGAAGGAGTTGATCTCGATCGTCTCGGTGCGGCCGGGGCCGACGCCGATCGCGGAGATCGGGGCGCCCGACATCTCCTCCAGGGCCTTCACGTACGCCTGCGCGTTCTTCGGCAGGTCGGCGAAGGTCTTGGCCTTGGTGATGTCCTCGGACCAGCCCGGCAGCATTTCGTAGATCGGCTTCGCGTGGTGGAAGTCGGTCTGCGAGTAGGGCAGCTCCTCGACGCGCTTGCCGTCGATCTCGTACGCGACGCAGACCGGGATCTGCTCCCAGCCCGTCAGCACGTCGAGCTTGGTGAGGAAGAAGTCCGTCAGGCCGTTGACGCGGGTCGCGTAGCGGGCGATGACCGCGTCGAACCAGCCGCAGCGACGGTCACGGCCGGTGGTGACACCGCGCTCGCCACCGATGCGGCGCAGCGCCTCGCCGTCCGCGTCGAAGAGCTCCGTCGGGAACGGGCCGGCGCCGACACGGGTCGTGTACGCCTTGAGGATGCCGATGACCCGGCTGATCTTCGTCGGGCCCACGCCGGCACCGGTGCAGGCGCCGCCCGCGGTCGGGTTCGAGGAGGTGACGAAGGGGTACGTGCCGTGGTCGACGTCGAGCAGGGTGCCCTGGCCGCCCTCGAAGAGCACGACCTTTTCGTCGTCGAGCGCCTTGTTCAGGATCAGCGTGGTGTCCGCGACGAACGGCTTGATCTGCTCCGCGTACTGGAGCATCTCCTCGACGATCTGCGCGGCGTCGATCGCGCGGCGGTTGTAGAGCTTGGCGAGCAGCTGGTTCTTGCCCTCCAGCGCCGCCTCGACCTTCTGGACGAGGATCGACTCGTCGTACAGGTCCTGGACCCGGATGCCGACGCGGTTGATCTTGTCGGCGTAGGTCGGCCCGATGCCGCGACCGGTGGTACCGATCTTGCGCTTTCCGAGGAACCGTTCCGTCACCTTGTCGAGCGTGACGTTGTACGGGGTGATCAGGTGGGCGTTACCGCTGATCAGGAGCTTCGACGTGTCCACGCCGCGCTCGTTCAGTCCGCTCAGCTCGGAGAGCAGGACCGCCGGGTCGACGACGACACCGTTTCCGATCACCGGGGTACACCCCGGCGAGAGGATTCCGGAAGGGAGAAGATGCAGCGCGTACTTCTGGTCGCCGACGACGACGGTGTGGCCGGCGTTGTTGCCGCCCTGGTAACGCACTACATAGTCAACGGATCCACCGAGGAGATCGGTGGCCTTTCCCTTGCCCTCGTCACCCCACTGAGCACCGAGCAGCACAAGTGCGGGCACAGGCGTACACCCCTTCCGGGTGGGGCATGTCCAAGGTCAGGGGCCGAGGCCGCCTCACCGGTGTGCCCCGGAATAGACGAAGCCCCTGGCGCAATAGCGCAAGGGGCTCTTGCACAAAGATGCTACCCGAGGAAGGACCGAGGTGTCGGATCACGACCAGCTGCTGGTCATCGTCGACCCGGTCGCCCGCCGAAGCGACGGCGAGTCCGTGCGGATCGCGAAGGATGTCCTGTCGGCGGGCGCGGAAGCGAAGATCTGCCTGCCGGACAGCCCGGAGGAATTCACCCGGGCCCTGGCGCGGCGCGGCTCCCGGCACCCCGTGGTGCTCGGCGACGACCGCGCTCTGCTCCGTACGGTGACGTTGCTGCACCGGGACCGGGAGCTCGCCGACGGGGCGCTCTCGCTCGTCCCGATCGGCCCGCCGGGCGCCCTGGAACTGGCGCACGCGCTCGGCGTGCCGCGCTCCACCCCGGCGGCGGCGCGGGCGGTCCTCGACGGGGCGGTGCGCCGCCTCGACCTGCTGGTCGACGACAGCGACGGGGTCGTCCTCGGCGACCTGCTCGTCCCGGCCGTGCCCGTCCTGGCCGCGCCGACCTCGTCCGTCTGGGGCACCTGCCGCTCCCTGGTGCGCACGCTGGTCCGGCCGGCCCCGACGGCCCTCGCGGTCCGCACCCACCGGCTGCGGGTGGAGGCGGACGGGGTGCTCCTCGCCGACGTGGACACGCCGGTGGAGGGCCTCTCGGTCCGCTCGGTCGCCGGTACGGCGGAGGTCACGGTCCACCCGGCCCACCACGCGCCGGACCACCGGGCACGGGCCCGCACGCTCACGGTCTCGGGCCCGGACTTCCGCTACCGCGCGGACGGCCGCGTCTCGGGGCCGGTCCGGCGACGGACGTGGACGGCCCGGGCGGGAGCGTGGGGGCTGACGCTTCCCCGGGACACCATGGCGCTCTAGCCTGCCGGTGGGGCGGGAGTGACTGGTGGGACGAGGGGGGCTTGTGGTGGCGCGTGCGCTGGATCTCCGGGAGACGGCCGACGCACTGGACCGGTACCGGCGGAGGGCCGTCGAGCTGATGGGCATCGCGGCGGTCGCCGTCGTGCTGGCCGTCGGTGCCGGCACGCTGCCCTGGGCCTGGGCGTCCGACGGGGTCGGCCTGCTCGGGGGGCTCGCCGTCGCGGCGCTGTCCTTCGGCATCGGCGCCTGGTCCGTCGGGAAGCGGATGGAGCACGCCCTCGGCGCCGGGACCTGGTCGGCGCACGCCGCCGTGCCCGTGGCGCGTGCCTGGAGCGGGGCGACCGTCGTCCTGGCCGCCCCGGGCAGCGGTGAGGTGTGGCCGCTGAAGGTCATGGCGGTACGGCAGCGGTACGAGCTCGTGCGGCCAGGACCGGACGGGGTGCTGTGGTGGTGCGGGGACCCGAACCTGGGCGGAGTGATCGCGCCTCCCGGCGGCGGCGAGCTGATCTGGGCGAAGCCCGTACGGGGACGGGCCGCGCGGCGCCGGATCGTGGCGCGGGCGGAGCGGGAGGGCCTGCTGAGCCGTCCGGTGCCGAGGAGCCCGCAGACGGCCCCCACGCCCGTCACGGCGGTGGAACACCGTCGGCGCCGGTGGGGCGTCTGGCGCTGGGTCGTCCTGGTCGCCGCCGTCACCCTGGGCCTCGGCATCTACGGCGCGGAACGGTCGATGGACGACCCTCGGATCGACCTCACCATCCTGAGCAGACAGGCCGGAGACGCCTGCACGGTCAGCTGGAAGGACCCCTTCGACGGGACCGCGCGGACCGGCCCCTACCAGTGCACCCCCGACCTGGACCCGGTCCTCGAAGGCTGGGACACCGGCTTCGTCGTCTCGTACGGCCCCTGGAAGGGCGACCTGTACAACGCGGACTGGGAGGGCACTCCCGCCGGCGACGTGAACGACGCCTTGTTCGTCCTCGGCGCGCCGGGGCTGCTCGTGGGGCTCGTGGGGGGCGGGGTGAGCCTGTGGCGTCGGCGGGCCGTCGCCCCCGTCCCGTACACGGATCCGGCCCCTGGGGGCGCTCCCCGCGTGAGCCTCGACAAGGCCCGTACCGAGCCCTCCGCGACGTACGCCCGGCTCGCCGCCCACGCCGGGCGTCGGGCCATCCCGCAGACCCGCACCCACCGCCCCGAGGCGGACGTCCGCGCGGTGCCCTGGTGGCGCGTGCGGGGGCTGCGCCGGGGCTCCGGGCTGAACGAGGTGCTGATGGCGGCGACCGGATGCGCGGGCGCCGGCCTGGGCGTGTGGCTCGACGTCGGGATCCCGGCGTACGTCATGGCGGTCCTGATGGCCGGCACGCTCCTGCGCTCCGGCTTCCGGCTGCTGACGACCGGCCGCCCCGCGGCCCTGCTCCTCGCCCGGGCCGCGACCGCCCCCGTACCCGTCGTGCGGCGGTACGCCCTGCTGCACGACCCCCGGGGCAGCGTTCCCGTCCTGGTCGTCTTCCCGGCGCACGGCGGGCCGGACGACCGGCCCGAGGGGCTGATCGCGCTCGCCCCGCCCGGGACGCCGAACCGCCCCTCGGTCGGGCTGCCCTCGGAGCCGACCGGCTCCGTGGAGCTGCGCGGCTGGCTCGACCGGGCGGACGACGGCCTGCCGATCGTCGTCCCGTGGATCGAGGGGCGACCGCTGTGGCCTGTGGAGCCGTACGCGGAGGCGGGCGGCTCGGGCTTCGAGGAGCACCTGGAGTGGCTGGCGCCGCCCGAGGAGGATCAGCCCGAGGAGGATCAGGAGGCGGGGGCCCCGGCTCCCTGAGCCTCCTTGTGGACCCGCCAGCGGTCCATGATCCCCAGCATCTCCGTCTGCAGGAACGCGAAGAAGTCGGCGGTCTCGGCGGTCCGCCGGCCCGCCGCCGTGTCCGGGCCCAGCGTCTCCGCGCCGTCGCGGAGGACCTTCTCCCAGCGGGTCAGGACCTGGTCGCGGCGGGTGAAGGTCTCGTACCAGAGCTCGTTGTGGAGGACGTACCGCTCGCGCCGGGTGCCGGGATCGCGCTCGCGGCTGATCATGCTGACCTGGCTGAGGTAGCGGATCGCGCCGGAGACCGCCGCCGGGCTGATCTTGAGCTGTTCGGCGAGCTCGGCCGAGGTCATGGAGGCCGTCTCGGAGGCGAGGAGCGCCGCGAAGACCCGGGCGGCCATGCGCTGCATGCCGGCTTCCGTCATCTCGGCGGCGAGGCGCTCGACGAAGCGGGAGGCCGCCGCGTCGTCGACCTCGGTCCCTTCGGGGGTGCTCATGCCGCTCATCGTCTCCCTCGCTCGCCCGTCCACCCCGACTTTATACGCTTCCTTAACTTCACAACTTTGTGAAATGAGCGTACGTTCTGAAACATGACGAAGGCAATCAGCGTCGCCGGACTCCACAAGTCCTTCGGGCGCACCCACGCGCTGGACGGCCTCGACCTCACCGTCGAGACCGGCGAGGTCCACGGCTTCCTCGGCCCCAACGGCGCCGGGAAGTCCACCGCCATCCGGGTCCTCCTGGGCCTGCTGCGCCCCGACTCCGGCGCCGCCGGCGTCCTGGGCAGAGACCCCTGGCAGCACGCCGTCGAGCTGCACCGCCGCATCGCGTACGTCCCCGGCGACGTGACGCTCTGGCGCAACCTCTCCGGCGGCGAGGTCATCGACCTGTTCGGCCGGCTGCGCGGCGGCGGCCTCGACCGGGCCCGGCGCGCCGAGCTGATCGAGCGCTTCGAGCTCGACCCCACCAAGAAGGGCCGCACCTACTCGAAGGGCAACCGCCAGAAGGTCGCCCTCGTCGCCGCCTTCGCCTCCGACGTCGACCTGCTCGTCCTCGACGAGCCGACCAGCGGCCTCGACCCGCTGATGGAGGAGGTCTTCCAGGCCTGCGTCACCGAGGCGCGCGAGCGCGGCCGGACGGTGCTCCTGTCCTCGCACATCCTCAGCGAGGTCGAGACCCTCTGCGACCGGGTCAGCATCGTCCGCAAGGGGCGGACCGTCGAGTCCGGTTCGCTCACGGAGCTGCGCCACCTGACCCGTACGAGCGTCACCGCCGAGCTGGCCTCGCCGCCCAACGGGCTCGCCGGCCTCCCCGGCGTCCACGACCTCGCCGTGACGGGACACCGGGTCAGGCTCCAGGTCGACACCGACAAGCTCGACGCCGTCCTGCGGTCCCTGACCGAGTCGGGCGTCCGGAGCCTGACGAGCACCCCGCCCACCCTGGAGGAGCTCTTCCTCCGCCATTACGCCGACGAGACGGCCGAGGCGGCCGAGGCAGCCGAGGCGGTCGCGTCATGAGCACGAGCGTCGCCCTCGCCGGTACCGGGACCCTCGCCCGGCTCGCCCTGCGCCGGGACCGGGTCATGATCCCGCTCTGGGCCCTCGTCACCGGCGGCCTGGTCGCCAGCGGCGCCGGCTCCCTGGAGGGGCTGTACGGCACGGCCGCCGAGCGCGCCGAGATCGCCGCCTCCATGACCGCCAACAGCTCCATGCGCTCGCTCTACGGGCCGGTCTTCGGCGACTCCCTCGGCGGGCTCGTCGCCTGGCGCTTCGGCACCTTCGCCGCCGTCCTCGCCGCCGTCGCCAGCCTGATGGTCGTCATCCGGCACACCCGCGACGAGGAGGAGACGGGCCGTCAGGAGATGCTCTCCGCCGGAGCGGTCGGCCGCCGGGCCCCGCTCACCGCCGCCCTCCTCGCCGCGCTCGTCCTCAACACCGCCGTCGCCCTCATCGTCACGGCGGGCCTCGCCGGACAGGGCGCGGCCGGGGCGCTCGCCCTCGGCCTCGCCGTCGGCGGCACCGGCATGGTCTTCGCGACCCTGGCCGCCGTCACCGCGCAGCTCACGGAGAGCGCCCGCCTCGCGAGGGGCCTGGCGGCGGCTGTCCTCGGCCTCGCCTTCGTCCTGCGGGCGGCCGGCGACGCCGGTACGGCCTCCGGGGGCTCGGTCCTGACCTGGCTCTCCCCCGTCGGCTGGGCCGAGAACGTCCGCGCCTTCGCCGGCGAGCGCTGGTGGGTGCTGCTCCTGATCGTCGCGGCCGTCCTGGCGCAGACGGCGGTGGCGTACGCGCTGACCGGCCGCCGGGACGTCGGCGCGAGCTTCCTCGCGACCCGGCCGGGTCCGGCGGAGGGCAAGCTCGCCTCGGCGGGGGCGCTCGCCTGGCGGCTCCAGCGCGGCTCGCTCCTCGGCTGGTCGCTCGGCTTCCTCGTCGGCGGGCTCGTCTTCGGCGGGATGGTCGAGGGCGCGGCCGACATCGTCGGCGACAACGAACAGGCCCGGCAGATCTTCGAGCGGATGGGCGGGCAGAGCGGTCTCACGAACGCCTTCCTCGCCACCATGGTCTCCCTCTTCGGGATGGTCGCGGCGCTGTTCGCGGTCGGTTCGGTGCTGCGGGCGCACGGCGAGGAGACCTCCGGCCGGGCCGAACCGCTCCTCGCGAACGCGCTGGGCCGGATCCGCTGGGCCGCCGGCCACCTGGTGATCGCCTTCGGCGGCTCCGCCCTGATCCTGGCCCTCGCCGGACTCGGCCTCGCCCTCTCGTACGGGCACGACCTCGGCCCGGTCCTGGGCGCCGCGCTCGGACAGCTCCCGGCGGTGTGGACCCTCGCGGGGCTCGCGGTCCTCCTCTGGGGCACCGCCCCGAAGGCCGCGACCGCCGCGTGGGGCGCGGCCGGGATCTGTCTGGCGCTCGGCTGGATCGGCCCGGCGCTCGACCTGCCGCAGGCGGCCCTGGACCTCTCCCCCTTCGGCCACCTGCCGAAGCTCCCCGGCCAGGACCTGGCCTGGGCCCCGGTCCTGGCCCTGACGGCCCTGGCGGCGGCCCTGGTCACGGCGGGCCTCGCGGGGCTGCGCCGCCGTGACCTGACGACGAGCTGACGACTGCCGGGCGGCCGTCGGCGGTCGGCAGTCGGCAGTCGGCAGTCGGCCGTCAGCCGTCAGCCGTCAGCCGTCGGCTCACACCTCCACGAGCAGCGCCTCGACGCCCCGGATCACGTACCCCGGCGTCCGTACGGGCTCCGCCGCGAGCCGCAGGTCCGGCGCCTGGCGGAGCAGCTCGCCGAAGACCGCGTCCAGTTCGAGGCGGGCGAGCGGGGCGCCGAGGCAGTAGTGGATGCCCGCGCCGAAGGTGATGTGGGGGTTGTCGGCGCGGGTGAGGTCGAGCTCGTCGGCCGTGGGGCCGAAGCGGGCCGGGTCGCGGTTGGCGGAGCCGAAGAGGAGCGCGACCTCGGAGCCGCGCGGGATGACCTGGCCGCCGATCTCGATGTCGTCGAGGACCCAGCGCTCGAACATCTGGAGCGGGGTGTCGTACCGCAGAAGTTCTTCCACAGCTGTGGACAACTTTTCGGGATCCGGCCGGACGTCCTGCTTCAGGAGGGTCCACCAGCCGTTGACCGTGGTGTTCACGGTGGCCTCGTGGCCCGCGTTCAGGAGCAGCACACAGGTGGAGATCATCTCCTGCTCCGTCAGCTCCTCCACCCCGATGAGCCCCGAGATCAGGTCGTCCCCCGGGCTCTTCCGGCGCCGCGCGATCAGCTCCCGCAGATAGTCCGAGAACTCGATCGAGGCCGTCACCGCCCGCCGGGCCGTGTCCTCCGAGGGGTTCAGCTCGAACATCCCGCAGATCGCCGCCGACCAGGGCCGCAGCCGCCCCCGCTCCTCGTCGTCCTCCGGGATGCCCAGCATCTCGGCGATCACCGCGACGGGGAGGGGCTCGGCGACCGAGGCGAGCAGATCGCCGCCGCCCCGCGCGACCAGGTCCCCGACGAGCCCGGCGGCCAGCCGCCGTACCGTCGGCGCCAGGTTCTCCACCGTCCTCGGCGTGAACGCCTTCGACACGAGCCGCCGGATCCGGGAGTGGTCGGCCGCCTCCAGATCGAGCAGCCCGTGGTCGTTGAGCGTGTGGAACGGCTCGTACGCGGCGGGCGGCGCCTCCTGCCCGAACTCCTCGTGCGTGAACCGGTGCGTGTACGTCCGGCCCAGCCGCCGGTCCCGGAGGAGCGCCGACACGTCCTCGTAGTGCGGGATCAGCCACTGCCGGGTGGGCCCGTGCCAGTGCGCGCGGCCGGCGGCGCGCAGCCGGGCGTAGGCGGGGTACGGATCGGCGACGAACTCGGGGGACCAGGGGTCGTACACAGCGTCAACAGCGTCGATGGCGTCCATGACCGGACGCTACCCCCGAACGGGCCGTCAGCCGCCGACGCGCACCAGGCCCGCCTCGTACGCGAAGACCGCCGCCTGCGTCCGGTCGCGCAGCCCCAGCTTCACGAGGATGCGGCTCACGTGCGTCTTGATCGTGGACTCGGCGACGACCAGGTGCTCGGCGATCTCGACGTTCGACAGGCCCTGCGCGATGAGCACGAGGACCTCCGTCTCCCGCTCCGTGAGCTCCCCGATCTGCGCCATGGCGGGCGGGCGCGGGGAACTGCCGGGCGCCTTCGCGAACTCGGTGATGAGCCGCTTGGTGACGGTCGGCGCGAGCAGCGCCTCGCCCTCCGCGACCACCCGCACGCCGTCCGCGAGCTGCCGGGCCGAGGCGTCCTTGAGGAGGAAGCCGGAGGCCCCGGCGCGCAGCGCCTGGTACACGTACTCGTCCAGGTCGAAGGTGGTCAGGACGAGGACCTTCGCGTCCGCGTCGGCGGCGACGATCTCCCGCGTGGCCTCGATGCCGTTCAGCTCGGGCATGCGGATGTCCATGAGGACGACGTCCGGGCGGAGGGCGGCGACCTGGGAGATCGCCTCCCGGCCGTTGACGGCCTCGCCGACGACCTCGATGTCGGGCATCGCGCCGAGCAGCACGGAGAAGCCCTCGCGGACCATCATCTGGTCGTCGACGATCAGCACACGGATGCTCATTCCACGCTCTCCTCACGGCTCACGGGGATGAAGGCCGCCACCTCGTAGCCGCCGTCCGCCGTCACCTCGGCGGTCATCTCCCCGCCCAGCATCGTCACACGCTCCCGCATGCCGGTGATGCCGTGACCCGCGCCCGGCGAGGGCTTCACGAGACCGCGCGCCGGACCGTTGGCGATCCGCAGCCCGAGCCCCCCGAGGACATAGCTGACCTCGACCTTCGCCGCCGCGCCCGGCGCGTGCCGCAGCACGTTCGACAGGGCCTCCTGGACGATCCGGTACGCGGAGAGCTCCACGCCCTGCGGCAACTCCCGCACCGCGCCGGTCACCGTCTTCTCGACGACGAGCCCGGCCTCGGTGACGTTGCGGACGAGGGAGTCCAGGTCGCCGAGCGTCGGCTGGGGCGCGTCGGGCGCCTCGTAGTCCTCGGCCCGTACGACCCCGAGGATGCGACGCAGCTCGGTCAGCGCGGCGACCGCGTTCTCGCGGATGGTGAGGAAGGCCTGCTCCAGCTCCGGCGGCGGGTTCTCGACCCGGTAGGGCGCGGCCTCCGCCTGGATGGCGACCACCGACATGTGGTGGGCGACGACGTCGTGGAGCTCACGGGCGATGGTGGTGCGCTCTTCGAGGACGGTCCGCTTCGAGATCTCCTGCGCGGTCACCGTCTTGTGGGCGGTGACCTCGCGGTCGGCCTGACGGCGGACCTGGAACATGGAGACGGTGAGCAGGACGAGGGCCGAGACGAAGAGGAGCGGAACCGAGACGGAGCTGCGCCCCCGGCCGAGGAACATCTCGGCGAAGAGGCAGTAGCCGGCCGTCACGATCCACATCCACACGGCGGTACGGGGCGAGGTGCGGGCGGCGACCACGGCGAGGACCACCACATGGCCGACGAGGCAGGCCGCCGTCCAGGGCCAGCCGCCGTCGAAGCCGCCGATGTACCCGACGAAGGGGGCCGCGCCGAGCGAGGCCCAGAAGGCGAGGATCGGCCGGACCAGGGTGAGCAGCACGATCGCGGCCGGCGCGCAGGTGATCACGAGCGCCGACACGCCGAAGGCGTAGTAGATCCGGTCGTATCCCAGGGCGAAGACGATCACGGCGCAGAACGCGACGAAGGCGTGCGGGAGCAACCCCGCGAAGATACGTATCCGCTCCGGCAGGAAGCGGGTGGGCCCGCTGTTCACGTCCATGCGCGGCAGCGGCCGGTAGGCGAAGGCATCATGAAACAGCTCTTGGCGCAGCCCGCCGAGGGCCACCTGCACCAGGTGGAGCTCGGGGCTGCGGCTCGTCTCGGAGGTCCGTGTCTCGGTCACGCGCTCCACGGTACGGGCGCCGGGAGACCCGGTCGTCCCGCTCGTTGCGGATCCTCCGCCGTCCCCCCTGAGGACTACGCGCGGCCCCGCAGCTCCGTCACACGCCTCACCAGGCCAGCTGGGCGATCTCCTCCGAGACCACCGCGCAGGCGTCCGCCGCCGGGTCGATCAGGGGGAAGTGGCCGATGCCTTCGAGGAGGGTGAGGCCGATCTCCTCGCCCGCCTTCGCCGCCGCGTCCGCGTAGGCCTCGGCGACGGTGTGCGGGACGTCGCGGTCCTCGCGGCCCTGGACGATCGTGGTCGCGATGCCCGTCGGGAGGAGGGCGGCCGGGTCCGCGAAGGGTGCCCGGTGGGCGTACTCCGCCTCGCCGCCGAGGAGTTCGGTGACCGCGCCGCCGCACACGTCGAGCTCCACCGCACGGTCGAAGTGGGCGATGGGGGCGAGGGCCACGACCCCGCGCAGTGCGGGCGGGGCGGGCAGGCGCCACGGGGAGCCGGCGGGCAGGACGTGCCGGGCGGCGGCCCAGAGGGCGAGGTGGCCGCCGGCGGAGTGGCCGGTGAGGACGATCCGGGCGGTGTCCGCCTGCGGCAGGTGGACGGCGGCCAGGGCCGGTACGGCGTCGAGCGCGGCGGCCACGTCGTCGAAGGTCTCCGGCCAGCGCCCGGCGACCGGCGCCGTACCGCCCTGGCGGGGGATGTCGCTGCCGCGCCGGTACTCGACGCTGGCCACGGCGAAGCCCCGGCGGGCCAGGAAGTCCACGAACGGGGTCAGGTGCTGCCGGTCGTACGGCGCCCGCCACGCGCCGCCGTGCAGGGCGACGACGAGCGGGGCCCGGGTGCGGCCGTCGCGCGGGGCGTAGAAGTCGACCACCTGGTCCGGGTGGTCGCCGTACGCGGCGGAGGCGTCCGGGGCGACGGCCGGGTGCGAGAAGGCCGAGGCTTCTTCGGCGGCATCCCGCGCGGCGGGGTCCGGCATGCTGTTCCAACCTCTCGGAGACGCGGCCGAATTGGCCTGACCTGCGGGGACGGTACCAGCACCGGAGCCCCCGCAGATCAGGCGATCATCGGACGGTCACCCCTCAGGCGGGGAGGTCGGCCAAGACCTCCGCGAGGACGCGGGCCGCCCGCTCCGCGTCCGCGAAGCCGACGTACAGCGGCGTGAAGCCGAACCGCAGCACGTCCGGGCGGCGCAGGTCGCCGACGACCCCGCGCTTGATCAGCTCCGCCATGACGGCCGGCGCGTTCTCGCAGCTCAACGCGGCCTGGCTGCCGCGCTCGCCGTGCGCCCCGGGGGTCACGGAGGTGACCCGGCCCTCGGGGACGTACGCCCGCACGCACTCCAGGAAGAAGTCCGTCAACGCGAGGGACTTGGCGCGCACGTCCTCGATCGCGACCCCGTCCCAGACGTCCAGCGCCGATTCGAGGGCCAGCATGGAGAGGATGTCCGGCGTCCCGACCCGGCCCCGCACGGCACCCGACGCCGCCTCGTACCCGGGGGTCATCGCGAACGGGTCCGTGTGCGAGTTCCAGCCGGGCAGCGGCGAGTCGAAGGCCGCCTGGTGGCGCTCGGCGACGTACAGGTACGCGGGCGAACCGGGGCCGCCGTTCAGGTACTTGTAGGTGCAGCCGACGGCCAGGTCGACCCCGTGGGCGTCCAGGCCGACGGGCAGCGCGCCCGCGCTGTGGCACAGGTCCCAGACGGCGAGCGCGCCCGCCGCGTGGAGCGCGGCGGTGAGACCGGGCAGGTCCTGGAGCCGGCCCGTCCGGTAGTCGACGTGGTTGACGAGCGCGAGCGCCGTACGGTCGCTCACCGCGTCCGCCATGTCGGCCGGGTCGCACGCCACGATCTCGTGACCCGTCATCCGCGCCGCGGACTCCGCGATGTACCCGTCCGTGGGAAAGGTCGTCGCGTCGACGAGGATCTCTTCCCGCTCGTCGCCGTTGATCCGGGCCGCGGCGACGACCGCCTTGAAGACGTTCACGCTCGTCGAGTCGCCGACCACGATCTGCCCGGGGGCGGCGCCGACGATCGGGGCGATCCGGTCGCCGATCCGCTCGGGCGCGGTCCACCAGCCGGACTCGTCCCAGGAGCGGATGCGCAGCTCGCCCCACTCGCGGGTGATCACGTCGGCCATGCGGGCCGGGACGTGCGCGGGAAGCGCGCCGAGGGAGTTGCCGTCGAGGTAGACGGTCCCCTCGTCGAGGGCGAACCTCTCGCGGTGCCCGGCCAGGCCGTCGGCGGCGTCGAGCCGGGCTGCCTTCTCCTCGTACGACTCAGACATGGCTGCGGGCCGTCCAGAGCTCGGGGAACACGTTCTTCTGGGCCCGCTTCTCAAGCCAGGCCACGCCGGCCGAACCGCCGGTGCCGGTCTTCGCGCCCATCGCGCGCCGGGTCGCCACCAGGTGGTCGTTGCGCCAGCGCCAGACCAGCTCGGCGACGTCGCTCAGGGCCTCGCCGAGGCGGACCAGCTCGGTGTTCTGGTCGGCGTCCGCGTAGATCCCGGCCCAGACGGCCTCGACCTCGGGCGAGGGCTCGTACCGCTGCGCGAGGTCACGGCCGAGGACCGACTGCGGCACGGGCAGACCGCGCCGGGCCAGCAGGGCGAGGACCTCGTCGTACAGGCTCGGCTCCTGGAGCGCCTTCTCCAGCTCGGCGTGGACGCGCGGCGCGCCCCGGTGCGGGACGAGCATCGACGCGGACTTCTCGCCGAGCAGGAACTCCATGCGGCGGTACATCGCCGACTGGAAGCCGGAGCCCTCGCCGAGCGCGGCCCGGTAGGCGTTGAACTGGCCGGGGGTGAGCTGGGCCAGCGGCCGCCACGAGTGGTTGAGCGCCTCCAGCTCGCGGACCGAGCGCTTGAGGGCGTCCATCGCGACGGGGACGCGGTCCTCGCGCAGGGCGCGGCTCGCGGTCTCCCACTCGTGGACGATGACCGTGAACCACAGCTCCATGACCTGGGTGGTGACCAGGAAGACCATCTCGCCCGGGTCGTCCGAGCGGAGGTGCTGGAGGTGGGTGAGGACGTCCGCCTGGACGTAGTCCTCGTACGGCGTGGTGCCCGCGAAGTCGAGGTTCGGGTCGACGGCGACCGAACCGGCTCCGGAATCGGGAGAACCCTGGGGGAGTGACATTGCTGTCTCCTCGATACGAACTACCGGGTAGCGGTCTGCTCCACCGTACGCACGGTATTCCGTGCGGCACGGGAGCCCCGGTCCCCTCGGGAGGCGTGCTTCGTCGCGCGCCGTCCCAACGGCATCATGACACGATCGGCCCCGTGATGTAGCTCCCGTCTTCGGCATACGGAAACGCATTCGATCGGCAGCCGTTGAGGCCCTTGATCTGCTGCATCATCGCGGGCGCGAGCTTGCCCGGACCCGGGCAGCCCATGTGCTGCCGGATGCCGATCTCGTGCCCGACCTCGTGGTTGATGATCAGATGCCGGTACTCGACGGCCTCCCCCGCGAAGGTCGGCGAGCCCAGCATCCACCGTTTGAGGTTCACGACGACGCCGTCGGCGGTCTCGCAGTTCAGCTCGCCGTGGGTGTTCAGGCCCTGCTGGAGGCAGAGGGCGTCCGCCGTGTCCGGGGTGGCGATCCGGATGACGAAGTCGGCGTTCTGCGACACCAGCTGGAACCGGCCCCGGCCGTGCGCGGCCCAGCTGCGCGGATGGTCCAGGATCTGCTGGATCTCGGCCGCCGCGCCGTGCGCGGACAGCTCGATGCCGTCCTCGACCTGGACCCGGTAGCGGCGCAGCGAGCCGCCGGTGCCGACCGCGTCGCCGGAGGCCTGCGCGGTGGTGAACGTCCCGGCGCCGGACTGCGGCACGGTCGTCTTCTTCGGGCTCGGCTTGGGCTTCGGCTTCGCCGTCGTGGGCTTCGGCTTCGGCTTCGGTGTCGGTGTCGGCTTCGCCGTCGTCGGCCGGGGCGCGGGGGCGTCCGTCGTGGGCGCCTCGGTCGCGGTCGTCGCCTGCGGACCGGGGGCGGCCGAGTCGTCGGTCGCGGTGCCGTTGAAGTGGGCGAGGGCGGCGCCGCCGCCGAGCGCGACGGTCATCAGGACCAGGGCCGGAAGCGCGAGCCGGCTCACGGGGCCGCGTCTGCCTCTGCCCCGCCGGCGGCTCTGTTTCCCTCGCCGTCCTGCGGGTGCGGCACGCTTGCCCACGACAGTCTTCTCCCCTGCGTCGGCCGGTGTGGGGGAAGAGGAGATGGGGCCTCGGATACCGGCGTCTTCGGTCCTGCGGTCCCGGGGATCGTACCGGCCATCTTCGAACGCCATCGAACGCCGTCGGAGGCGCCGCGAGGTCTGTCCCGATTTCCCCCGGCCCGGCGGGGCAGGGGGAAATCGGGACGGATCAGGTCGTTCCGAGGGTGGTGCGGAGGGTGTTTCCGCGGGTGGCGCGGAGGGTGATGCAGGGGTCGTGCGGAGGGTGGTGCGGACGGTCAGCCGAGCGTCTCCGCCGCGGTCTCCGAGGAGTCCCGCAGGAAGGTCGTGCAGCGCTCGTACTCCGCCTTCTCACCGATCGCGCCGGCCGCCCGGGCGAGGGCGTGCAGGGCGCGCAGGAAGCCGCGGTTCGGCTCGTGCTCCCACGGCACCGGGCCGTGGCCCTTCCAGCCGCTGCGGCGCAGCGCGTCCAGGCCCCGGTGGTAGCCCGTACGGGCGTAGGCGTACGACTCGACGACCCGGCCGCCCTCGAAGGCGTCGTCGGCGAGACGGGCCCAGGCAAGCGAGGAGGTCGGGTACTGCGCGGCGACCTCGGCCGGCGCCGTACCGCTCGCGAGCAGTTCGCGCGGACCCGGCTCGTCCGGCAGGTGGGTGGGGGCCGGTCCCCCCAGCAGGTTCTCGTGGATGGCCATGGGGACCACCCTAGGGGGTGTCGTGTCGGTCGGGCCGGATCAGGGAGCGGGGCCCGGTGCCGCCGGACCGGGAGCGGGGCCCGGTGCCGCCGGATCAGGCCTGGGCGTCCCGCTCGCCCGGGTCCACGGGCGCGTCCCGCTCCCCCGGGTCCAGCGGCGGTGACGTCACCCCGCAGTGCACCCGGCACTCCGGGTGGCACTTCGCGCCCCCGGGCGGGGTGCGCATCGTCGTCCAGGCGAGCACCGCCCCCACCACCAGGATCCCCGCGCACATCGGCATCGCGCGCCGGAAAGTCTCGTCGAACTCCGTCGCCGAGCGGTACGTCTCCGGGCCCATCCCGGCGAGCAGCGGCAGCGCGGCCACCGCGAGCAGCCCGGCCGCGCGCGCCGCCGCGTTGTTGATGCCGCTCGCCAGGCCCGCCCTGCCCACGTCCACCGAGGCCAGGACGGTCGCGGTCAGCGGGGCGACCAGGGCCGTCATGCCGAGACCGAGCACCAGCACGGCCGGCAGCACGTCCTGTACGTACGAGGCGTCCTCCCCGACCCGCAGCATCAGCAGCATCCCCACCGAGCACAGCAGCGGCCCCACCGTGAGCGGGACCCGGGGCCCGATCCGCTCCCCCAGCTCGCCGGACTTCGCCGAGAACAGCAGCATGAGCACGGTCGTCGGCAGCAGGGCCGTACCGGCGCCGAGCGCCGAGTATCCGGAGACCACCTGGAGCTGGAGCGCGGCGAGGAAGAAGAAACCGCCGAACGCCGCGTACACGCAGAGGGTGACCAGGTTGACCGCCGTGAACAGCCGGGACGCGAAGATCGACGGCGGTGCCATCGCGCGCTCGCCGCGCCGCCGCTCCACCGTCACGAACGCCGCCCCGAGCACCACGCCGGCCGCCCCCGCCCACCAGGCCTCGCCGATCAGCGCGTACGTCACGAGCCCGAGCGCCGCCGCGCCCAGGACCGCGCCGAGCACGTCGAAGCGGCCGTGCGCGGTCTCGTCGCGCGACTCGGGCACATGGCGGAGCGCGACGGGCACGCAGAGGGCGGCGAGCGGCACGTTCAGGAGGAACACCCACCGCCAGCCGGGCCCGTCGACCAGCCAGCCGCCGACGAACGGCCCGACCGCCGCGCCCACGCCGCCGAAGCCGGACCACAGGCCGACCGCCCTGGCCCGGTCGTCCTCGTGGAAACTGGCCTGGATCAGCGCGAGCGAGCCGGGTGTGAGCAGCGCCCCGCCGACGCCCTGGAGGGCGCGGGCCGCGATCAGGATCCCGGCGTTCGGCGCGAGCCCGCACAGCAGCGAGGCCACCGCGAACCACACCACCCCGATCACGAAGACCCGGCGCCGCCCGTACCGGTCGCCGAGCGCCCCGCCCAGCAGGATCAGCCCGGCGAGGGTCAGCATGTAGGCGTTCACGATCCACTGGAGCTCGCCCATGTCGGCGTCCAGGTCCTCGCCGATGTGCGGCAGGGCGACGTTGACGACGGTGGAGTCCAGCAGGACCATCCCGGACCCGAGGACGGTCGTGAACACGATCCACCGGCCGGTCTTCGAGGCCATCCGTACGTCCCGCTCGCCCATGCCAGCATGGTCCCGCGAAGCGGACGCCGACGCTCGCCGACGGCGACGCGCGCTGACGCCGACGCTCGCTGACATGCGGCGACGTGCGGCGACGGTGACGCGCGCTGACGCCGACGTGCGCCGACGTGCGACGGCACTCGCCGACGTGCCCGCCCTTCGAGCCGGTTCGGGTCAGCTCGTCCGGAGCCGGGTCGCCGCCCGGATCAGCGCGTCCACGCCCCGCTCGGCCTTCTTCCGCGGGCAGCCCACGTTCAGCCGGACGAAGCCGGGCGTCCCGTACACCCCGCCCGGCATGATCGCGACCTTCTCCACGGACACCAGCTCCTCCTGGAGCCGGGTCTCCTCGATCCCGAGGGGCCGCAGGTCGATCCAGGCCAGGTAGCCGGCCTGCGGGGGCTCCCAGACGACGCCGGGCAGGCCCGTGGCCAGCCGCTCCCCGAGCAGCTCCATCGTGCCCGCAACATAGCCGCGCAGCTCGTCCAGCCACGGCGCGCCCTGCCGGTACGCGGCGATGTGGGCGGTCAGCGAGAGGACGGCGGGCGAGGCGAGGCCCTCGCCGGTCTCCATGCGCCGGATGAATGCCTCGCGCGCGTCCGGGTCGCCGACGATCCCGTACGAGCCGGAGAGCGCCGGAAAATTGAAGGCCTTCGTGCCGGAGGTGACGAGCGCCCAGCGGCGGCCCCGGCCCGCCTCGGCCACCCGCGTCCACGGGACGTGGCGGTGGCCGTCGGTGGTGAGGTCGGCGTGGATCTCGTCGCTGACGACGGCCGCGCCGTGGCGCTCGGCCAGCTCGGCGAAGGCGGCGAGCTCCTCCTCCGTCCACACCCGGCCGGTCGGGTTGTGCGGGGAGCAGAGCAGCAGCATCCGGCTGTCGGGGCGGGCGAGCTCCCGTTCCAGCGCGTCGAGGTCCCCGAGGGGCACGCCCCGCAGCTCGCGCCCGAGCCCGGTGACCGCCTTGCGGAAGCCGTCGTACGTGGGGGTGTGGACGACCACGCCGTCGCCGGGCTCCGTCCACATCCGCAGGAGCTGCGAGAGCTGGTTGAGCACCGACGGCGCGTACACCAGCGCCCCGGGGTCGATCTCGGTCGCGTACCGGCTCGCGTACCAGTGCCCGATCGCGTCCCGGAACTCGCCGAGCCGCCAGTCCGTGTAGCCGAAGACCCCGTGGTCGACGCGGTCGCGCAGGGCGGCGAGGACCTCGGGCGGGGACGCGAAGTCCATGTCGGAGATGGTGAAGGGGAGCAGGTCGGGAACGCCGAAGCGGTCCGCTATGCCGTCCCACTGGACCGACCAGGTGCCGCGCCGGTCTATCTCACGGTCGAAGTCGTACATCAGCCCTCTTGCCCTCTCGTCGACGCACGAGGGCCCGGCACCTCAGGAGGTACCGGGCCCGTCGTTCACACGCTTGTTTCAGCCGCTTGCTTCAGCCGCTTACTTCAGCTTCGTGCCGGTCGAGCGCAGCGCGGCACACGCCTCGGTCACGCGGACGGCCATGCCGGCCTCGGCCAGCTTGCCCCAGGTGCGCGGGTCGTAGGTGGACTTCTTGCCGACCTCGCCGTCGACCTTCAGGACACCGTCGTAGTTGCGGAACATGTGGTCCACGACCGGACGGGTGAAGGCGTACTGGGTGTCGGTGTCGAGGTTCATCTTCACGACGCCGTTCTCCAGCGCGGTGGCGATCTCCTCGGCCGTCGAGCCCGAGCCGCCGTGGAAGACGAAGTCGAACGGGTTGACCTTGCCGAACTTCTCGGCGACGCCCGCCTGGAGGTCCTTGAGGAGCTCGGGGCGGAGCACGACGTTGCCCGGCTTGTAGACGCCGTGCACGTTGCCGAAGGACGCGGCCAGCAGGTAGCGGCCCTTCTCGCCCAGGCCGAGGGCCTCGGCGGTGCGGATGGCGTCGTCGACGGTGGTGTACAGCTCGTCGTTGATCTCGTGGGTGACGCCGTCCTCCTCGCCGCCGGTCGGGGTGATCTCGACCTCAAGGATGATCTTGGCGGCGGCGGCCTTCGCGAGCAGCTCCTGGCCGATGGCCAGGTTGTCGGCGAGGGTCTCGGCGGAGCCGTCCCACATGTGCGACTGGAACAGCGGGTTCTCGCCACGGGCGACGCGCTCGGCGGAGATGTCGAGCAGCGGGCGGACGTAGCCGTCCAGCTTGTCCTTCGGGCAGTGGTCGGTGTGCAGAGCGACCGTGATGTCGTACTTCGCAGCGACGATGTGCGCGAACTCGGCCAGGGCAACGGCGCCCGTGACCATGTCCTTGTTGTACTGGCCGCCCAGGAACTCGGCGCCACCGGTCGAAATCTGAATGATGCCGTCGCTCTCGGCCTCCGCGAAGCCTCGCAGCGCCGCGTGCAGAGTCTGGGTCGAGGTCACATTGATGGCCGGGTAGGCGAACTTGCCTGCCTTCGCCCGGTCGAGCATCTCGTTGTAGACCTCGGGGGTTGCGATGGGCATTCGTCCGCTCCTTGTGATGTGCGGGGTGTGTGCGTTTCTGTCCCTGACCTGGGGGCGACGTCATCGTCGCCCCCATCCTTTCAGACTCTCGTCCGGGCTCCCACGGGCACGGCATGCCAAGGGGCGGGGTGTTTCACGTGAAACACCCCGCCCCTTGGCGAATATGCAGGTCAGGACCGTTCTTGCCGGGGTCCGGGACCTAAGTCACGACTTCGCGGCGGTTACGCCAGGCCGAGATCGTCCAGCTGGTAGCCGGTGAGGTACGGCAGACCCGCGTCGGCGATCGCGCCGGCCGCGCCCCGGTCCACGATCGTGGCCACGGCCACGACCTCGCCGCCGGCCTCACGGACGGCCTCGACGGCGGTCAGCGGCGAGCCGCCGGTGGTCGAGGTGTCCTCGACGACGAGGCAGCGGCGGCCCTTGACGTCCGTGCCCTCGATACGGCGCTGCATGCCGTGCGCCTTCTGCGCCTTCCGTACGACGAAGGCGTCGAGGCGCTGCCCGCGCGCGGCGGAGGCGTGCAGCATCGAGGTCGCGACCGGGTCGGCACCCAGGGTCAGACCGCCGACGCAGTCGAAGTCGAGGTCGGCGGTGAGGTCGAGCATGACCTGACCCACCATCGGCGCGGCCTCGCCGTCCAGCGTGATGCGACGCAGGTCGATGTAGTAATCGGCTTCCAGACCCGAGGAGAGGGTCACCTTGCCGTGTACCACGGCCTTGTCCTTGATCTGCTGGAGCAGCTCAGCGCGTACGTCAGTCATGGTCAGCAGCTTAAGGGGCGCCCTCTAGAGCCGCCGCCAGCGCCAGACGCTCCCGATCTCCAGGGGGTCGATCGGGGTGACGAGACGCGGGTGGGTGTTGAGGCCGTTCGGCGGGCCGGACTGCGGCTCGACGCAGACGGCCTCCGCCGGCTCGTCGTAGATCACGACCCACTCGGCGCGGCTGGTGACCTTCAGCTCCAGCTCCTCCGGCCAGGTGAGGGTGACGTCGACGCCGTCGGGCATGCCGAAGCAGTCGTCCCAGGGGCCGGGGAGGGGGTCGATCCGACGGCCGGTGGGGAGGTGGTTCTCGCCGCGCTCCTCCTGCCAGGCGGGGGCGAAGTCGAGCCGTACGTCCTGGCCGCCCCGGCCGAGGTTGCGCAGGAACCAGGGGTGCCAGCCGGCCTGCGCCGGGAAGGAGTCGTCGTAGGTCTCGACCCCGAAGGTGAGGGAGAGGGAGTCCTCGGCCAGCTCGAAGATCTGGGTGACCTTGCCCTTGTACGGCCAGGGGTCCCCGAGCTCGCAGGTGAAGACCGCCGACGTCTCGTCGACCCGGGCCGTCTTCCAGGCGAGGTCGCGGACGGTGCCGTGGATGGCGTGCGGGGGTGCGTTGACCGGCAGCTGGTGCGTGGTCGCCCCGTCGAGGAAGCGGCCGTTCTCGGTGCGCCCGCACCAGGGCACCATCGGGAAGCACCCGAACCGGTCGCCTTGGCGCAGCACCTCGGTACCGCCGATGCGCAGGCCCTCGATCCGGCAGCCGTGTTCGGGGCTGATGGTCAACTCGGCGTCGCCCGCCGTCAGTCGCGTCTGCATGCTCACACCTCGACCCTAAACGTGCCGGGCCGATTCAGCGGCGTCGACGCAGGGCCCGGCCGACGACGACGGCGGAGGCGATGGCGAGCGCGGCGGCGGGGGCGATCCAGCGCAGGGTGGCGGTCGCGCTGGTGGCCTCGGGCGCGGGGACGGGGGCGTACCGGCCGCGCGGCGGGGCGTGGTCGACCTCCTCGGCGCTGCGCCCGATCATGGTCCGCCGCGCGTGGGCGGCCTCGGCGGCGGGCTGCGGGGCGGGGAACTCGATCGGGGTGGCGCCGAAGTCCTCGTCGAGGAGGGGGTCGAGGGAGGGGGGCGGGACGGGCGCGTCGAAGACGGAGGGGCGCCCGGGCTCCTCGACCCCGTCGTCCACACCGTCGTGATCGGAGTCGGAGTCGGAATCGGAATCGGAATCGGAGTCGGAATCGGACTCCTCCGGCTCAGGCGCAGGCGCCTCCGTCGTCCCCGGCATCTCGACTTCCCCGGGCTCCTGGGGCTCCTCGGGCTCCTCCGCCAGCGCGGTCAGTGCTTCCACGAACTTGTCGAGCAGCCGGACGCCCGCCGCGGCCCGTGCCTCGTCCGTGGCCTCGGCGAGCCGGCCGGCCGCCGTCAGCGCGCCGGTGAAGCCGATGCTCGTGCCCTCGTCCACAGGGGTGAGGACGACCGTCAGGGAGAGCTCGGCCGAGCCCTTGCCCCGGGCCTCGGCGCCCTGTCCCTCGTAGGTGATGGCGCCGTCCCGCTCGACGACCCGCAGGGCGCCCCGGTAGGTGATGGTGTGGCCGCCGACCCGGACCTTGAGGCGGCCCGCGAGGGGGCCCGCCTCCGCGTCGGCGTCCCGCTGGAGGCCGGGCACGCAGCGCACCACCCGCGCCGGGTCCGTGAGCGTCGCGCGCAGGGCCTCGGCCGGTACCGGAACGAACACCTCATGCTCCATGGAAGCCGAGCCTACTCAGGCCGGGGCGCGGCGTCGCCTCTTTGCGCCGGGGCCCGCGCGCCCCTGTCACCACCTTTCGCGCTTCCCTCAGCCGCCGTACCGCGGGTGGACCAGGGTCGAGGACGGCAGCGCGGCGCCCCGGGCCCGCTCGGCACGGCGCGCGGCGGCCTCCAGGGTGCCCGCGCCGAGGGAGCGCAGCCGGGGCGCGTCGGGTGCGAGGCCGAGGACGGGCGGCCGGTCGCCCGGGACGGCGAGGAGGAAGCCCCAGTCGCCCGGCCCCTGTTCCGTACCGCCGGTGCGGTCGGCGCGGTCGGGGCCCGCCGCGAACCCGGGGGTGCGGCCGCCGGCGCTGTACGGGCGGGTCGCGAACCCGGCGGCGTGCAGGGTGGCGTCCACCGTCCAGTAGGTGTGCGGCCGGTCGGTGACCGATCCGGCGTGCACGGCGAAGCGTCCCGAAGCGGTGAGGACGCGGGCCACGAGTCCGTGGAACTCCTCGGAGTAGAGCTTGGTGCTGGGGGTGATCCCCGGGTCGGGGAGGTCGGAGATCACCACGTCGTACCGTTCCTGCACACGATCGGCGGCGCCCCGGAGCCAGCTGAAGGCGTCCGCGTAGACCACCCGGACGCGCGGGTCCCGGAACGCCTGCGCGTTGAGCGTGGCGAGGGCCGGATCCGTGCGGGACAGGCGGACGACGCCGGGGTCGATCTCGACGACGGTCACGGAGGTGACGCCGGAGTAGCGCAGCACCTCCCGGGCGGCGAGCCCGTCCCCGCCGCCGACGATCAGGACGCGGGCGTGCGGGCCCTTCATCGCGGGGTGGACGAGTGCCTCGTGGTAGCGGTACTCGTCCTGTCCCGCCACCCGCAGCCGGCCGTCGAGGAACAGGTCGGGCGGCCCCTCGCGGCCTCCCGTCACCACCACCTCCTGGAGGTCGGTGTGGACGGCGACCCGCACCTGCTCCCCGTACACGGCGCGGCGCGCGGCCTCCTCGAAGTCGTCGACGAGCACGGTCGCGGTGGCCAGGACGGCGAGGACCGACATGTTGACCCCGATCAGCAGGGCGCGGGAGCGGGTGGTGAGGTCGCGGCGGAACACCCACAGCACGAGGCCGCCGCCCGCGATCGCGTTGACCGCGCCGGTGACGAGCGCGCCGGTGAGCTGGCCGAGCCAGGGCAGCAGCAGGAAGGGGAAGGCGAGGCCGCCGACGAGCGCGCCGACGTAGTCGGCGGCGAAGAGGTCGGCGACGGTCCCCGCGGCGTCGTCCGGCTCGCCGGCCGGGGCCTGCCGCCGCGCCCGCTCGGCGAGCCCGGACCGCGCCCCGGCCCCACTCCCGGCCTCGGCCTCCGCCTCCGCCTCGGCCTCCGCCTCCGCCTCCGACCCCACTCCCGCTCCCGCTCCCGCTCCCGACCCGGAATCGGGCCCCGCCCCGGCATCGGGCCCCGACCCCGCATCGGACCCCGGCCCGGCGGCGCGCTGTATGAGGGACATGAGGAGCGGGATCTCCGCGCCGATGAGCACGCCGATGGCGAGTGAGAACGCCACGACGACGTACCGCGACTCGCCGAGCCAGGCGAAGGCCGCGTACAGCGCGAGGGCCGAGCAGCCGCCGATCAGCGCGAGCCCGGCCTCGACCAGGCCGAAGCCGACGGCGGCGCGGCAGCGCAGCCGCTTGGCGAGGAGCGAGCCCACTCCCATCGCGAAGACCATCACGGAGAGCACGACGGAGGCCTGGGTGACCGAGTCGCCGATCAAGTACGAGGCGAGTGCGACCAGTTCGAGCTCGTAGACCAGTCCGCACGCGGCGCAGACGAAGACCACGGCGAGAACGGGGAACCGCACCGCCTGCCCCGACCGCGGCGATCGCGGCGACTTGGACGACCTGGGTGACTTGGGCGACCTGGACGACCTGGGCGGTCTGGGCGGCCGCTCGCGCCGCCGCACGGGCGGTTGTCGCACCCTTGTGGGTGGCATGGTCACGGTCGGCTCGATCATGAACGTAACGCTACGTCACGACTTACGTACTCCTTGTCACCCACACGAGTGCATCTGGAGCTCCGGAGGGGCGTATCAGAGTGTTGCGGGCATACGTTCGCCGATCCGGGTCCTGGTCACCACCAACTGCCCTTCCTGGGGGTAGGCGTGCCAGGTACGCCAGCGCACCTGTCCCTCATGACGCTGCGCCAGCATCGCCGTGAAGGCGTGCGGGGAGCCGGGGAAGGTCCCCGCGAGGCCGTTGGGGTGGTCGGCGACGAGCGCGAGCAGCTCCTGCGCACGGCCCGCGAAGGAGCCGTGCGAGAGCGTCTCGACGCGCGCCGCGAATTCGTACTCCCATTCGCCGACGCGCTTGGAGACGCCGAGCGGGAGGGGGGTGCTGCTGCCGGGCATGCAGGCGACGGTCTCCGAGCAGCTGCGCCCCTCCTCCTCCAGGAGTACCTGGTGGGAGGCGCCGAGCAGCCTCAACTGGAGGCTGGCGCCGGAGAGTTCGAGGTCGAGTACGGCGAGGGCGGGCAGCGGCTCGCGCCCGAGGGCCCAGGCCAGATCGGCCGCGCGGGTATCGGTATAGGAGGTCTTCAGGGTGGTGAGCATGGGTCGGCTCCGCAAACACGGTTTGACGGGTGGGCCGGGGGCGCCCCGGAGAGGGTTCAACGGGATTGGGGGATCGCCGGCTCGGTTCCACACACGGTCCGAGGGCTGTCTCTGTCAGGAGCGAGAGAACCACGGACGCCGGGCGACTCGCAGCGTTTTTACCCAACTTGCCGTGTTTTCCAACCCCTTCGGGGACCCCACAGTTCAATTGTTCAATCAGAATTGATCGACAAGATCCGCCGAATTGCCAACGACACGTGCCTCTGGGCCCGTTGCGTCTCAACTGCCGCCGCAGCCGCCACCCCCACAGCCGGAGCTGCCGCCGCAGCCGCCTCCGCCCCCTCCGCAGCCCCCGCCCCCGCCGCCGCTGCCGCCGTCGGCCCAGCTGCGGCCCTTCTTCCGGCGACCGCGCCGGCCGGCGCCGGTGGCGCTGCGGACGGTGGAGACCAGGACGATCAGGATGATCGCCCCGAAGAAGATGATGAAGAAATCCATCAGTACTACCCCCGTTCTTCTGTACGAGGGAGATGCCCTCCGGGGCCCTCCCTCAAAGACGACTTGAGCGATTCCAGAGCTTCAGCTGCACGACGAGGAGCTGGAGCAGGAGGACGAGGAACACGAGGAGCTCGAACACGACGAGCTGGAGGTGGAGCAGGAGGAGGACGACGTCGAGCACGACGACGAAGACGACGAGGACGAGGACGAGGAGTCCGACGATCCGGCCCACCAGCTGTCGGTGCCACCGGCGCTGCCACCGGAGCCGCCACCCGTCCGCACGGTGCCGCGCATCGACAGCGCGACGACCCACACCACGATCGCGATCACTGCCGCGATCCCGAGGATGAAGAATGCGATGTTCATGCCAGGGCGATCCCCCCGGCGCGTCCTCGCCAAAGCCCACTTGAGCAAGTCCAGAGCTTCCCCCCAGGATGGCGGTCATGACACGACCGCTGCTCAACCGCCGGCTCGCCGAATTCGGGACGACGATCTTCGCCGAGATGTCCGCGCTCGCCGCCAGAACCGGGTCGATCAACCTCGGTCAGGGCTTCCCCGACACCGACGGCCCGGAGGAGATCCGCGAGGCCGCGGTCCGCGCGCTGCGGGACGGCCGCGGCAACCAGTACCCGCCCGGCCCGGGCGTCCCCGAGCTGCGGCAGGCCGTCGCCGACCACCAGCGGCAGTGGTACGGCCTCGAGTACGACCCCGACACGGAGGTGCTGGTCACCGCCGGCGCCACCGAGGCGATCGCGGCCGCCCTGCTGGCGCTCGTGGAGCCGGGCGACGAGGTGATCGCCCTGGAGCCGTACTACGACTCGTACGCGGCCTGCGTCGCGATGGCCGGCGGCACCCGCGTCCCCGTCACGCTCCGCCCGCACGACGGCGCCTACGTCCTCGACCTGGACGAACTGCGGGCCGCCGTCACCGACCGGACCCGGCTGATCCTCCTCAACACCCCGCACAACCCCACCGGCACCGTCCTCACCCGGGCCGAGCTGACCGCCGTCGCCGAGCTGGCGATCGAGCGGGACCTGCTGGTCGTCACCGACGAGGTCTACGAGCACCTGGTCTTCGACGGTGCCGAGCACGTCCCGCTCGCGAGCCTCCCCGGCATGCGGGACCGCACGGTCACCATCGGCTCGTCCGGCAAGACGTTCTCGTTCACCGGCTGGAAGGTCGGCTGGATCACCGCGAGCCCCGAGCTGACGTCCGCCGTCCGCTCGGCCAAGCAGTTCCTCACGTACGTCTCCTCCGGCCCCTTCCAGTACGCGATCGCCGAGGCGCTCCGCCTTCCGGCCGCGTACTTCCACGAGCTCCGCGCGGACCACGCGGCCAAGCGGGACCTGCTGAGCGAGGGCCTCGCGCAGGCGGGCTTCGAGGTCTACCGCCCGGCGGGCACCTACTTCGTCACCACCGACATCCGCCCGCTCGGCTCCGACGACGGCTTCGCCTTCTGCCGGGCCCTCCCGGAGCGCGCGGGCGTCGTCGCCATCCCGAACGCCGTCTTCTACGACCACCGCGAGGCCGGCGCCCCCTTCGTCCGCTTCGCCTTCTGCAAGAAGACGGAGGTCCTGGAGGAGGCCGTCTCCCGCCTCAAGCGCCTCGCCTGAGGACAGGACCTCCTGCGGCCGACAAGGCCGTCGAACAGGTGGGTGGGTGGCCTTGTCCACGAGGCGCACGCCACGCTGCGGGGTTCGACCGGAACCGCGGGACGGCTCAGTCTCCCCGGTCGTTCTCCGTGGCGTGCAGCCGCCGGTCGAGGTCGCTCGCCCACCGCACAGCCCACTCCCGCAGGTCCGTGATGCTCTGCTCGACCAGGCCGTAGGCGGCGAACTCCTCGTCCTCGTACCAGTCCGCGCCGCCAAGACGGTCGCGGAGGTCCTGGAGGCGGAACTCGTCACGGCTGTGCCTGGCGCCGAGCGATTCGAGCTCGTGGATCGTGCGGTCGCAAGACGCCGCGTGCACGTCGATCAGGTCTCGGACGGCCCCTCGGTCGGCCAGGGCCCGGACTTTGGTGCCGACGACGTCGTCGAGGGCGAGCACCGGACCGTGCTCGGTCTCGGTCGGCGCGTCCCAGAAGTTCTCCTTGAGGACGTCCACCTCGCACTCCTCCCCGAGGGTCGGATCCGCGACGATCAGCCGAGCCGAGAGCGGGTCCGTGCTGATCATCGTGACGCGCCAGCCTCTGCGGGCCAGGCCGTGCTCCAGGGTGGCGGCGATGTCGTCCATGGGCGCCGGGTTCTCGGTGGCCACGTCGAGGTCCTGGCTCAGCCTGTCGACCAGGCCATGAGCCTGTACCGCGTATCCCCCGGTGATCACCAACGGATACGGAGTGCCGATGGCGAGAACGTCCGCCAAGAGGCGGCGGTGCAGGTCGCTCAGGTTCACGCCGCGGCGGACGCCGGTCGCGACAGGGCGGGGAACGCCTCTTCCCACACCTGGCTGATGTGCCGGCTGATCAGTGTGCGCAGCACCGGCCACTGGGCGAGCAGCAGCTCCTCGTTGAGGAGGGCGGCGAGGTCGTCGTGCTGCCCTTCCGCCAGGACGGTTCGGTACAGGCTCATGCGCAGGCGGGGGCGGTCGAGATCGTACGTGCGGAGCCCGGACCACGCGACGTGGAGCGGAAGCTCGACCTGCCCGTGCGCGGGTCCGGAGAGATCCGCGAGCGCGGCAGGCAGCCTACTCGCGTACCGCGCGCGGAGTACTTCCGCGGCGGGTGGCGAAGAGAGCGTCTGTGCCATGCGCCCGATTATCCCGCGCCGCGCCTGCCTCCGGTACCGCTGGAGCGACACCCGCCGCACGCGCCCCTCCTCCTCATGCCGTCATCCCTCGTCACGACGTCGCGACACCCGACCGGGACGTGTGGCAAACGGGTGAACGGCGGCACGCGGCGGCACATGGCGCTCCGCCGTCGGCGCTCCCGGGGCGTACGAGAAAGCCCGGCCGGGGCCGTGGCCACGAGGGTCACGGGGTCCGGCCGGGCTTCTTCGTGCTGCGGACAGCGGTCGCGGGGAGGCTCAGGCCTCCTCGTCGTCCGCCTTCTGCTCGGGGGTCTCCAGACCGAACTGCTCGACGACCCACTTGTCGAACTCGATGGAGGCGCGGACCCAGCTGACCGTGGAGGACACGAAGTGCTCCAGGGCGACGCCGGTGCCGATCAGCATCTGGGCCTCACCGATGAGACGGAGGGTGGCGGAGCCGTCCTCCTCCTCGTGCAGGTGCGTGTAGACCTTGGGCCACAGGGTGCGGCGGTTCCAGTCGTCGATCGCGTCGAGGACCCTCGCGCGGTCGTCGGCCGAGTGCGGGCGGTCGTAGAACGTCCGCACCGAGAAGACCTGCTGCTCGTCCTCGCCGCGGAACATGAAGTACGTGCGGAATTCCTCCCACGGCGCCGCGAGGTCACCCTCGTCGTCGATGACGTACTTCAGCTCCATCTGCTCGAGGAGCTGCTTGACGAGGTCCTGGTCGGGGACGACGGGGCCCGCCGGTCCTGCGGCCTGAGGCTGGGGCTGGCCCCCGAAATTCGGAATCGAGGACGGGTCGATGCTCACCGTGAATTTCCCTTCGTACGGATGCTCGCCATCCTCCCCCATGTCGGGCGGTTCATGGGAGCCCCACCAGCCGCGATCCGCTGCGGGCTGACAAGAACCTCGCCCTTCGCCCCTCTCGTCACCGGGCCGGGCCGACGATCAGACCGTCCTCGAAGCAGTCCACGCGGACCGTGTCGCCGTCGACGACCTCGCCCGCGAGGATCTCCTTCGCGAGCCGGTCGCCGATCGCCGTCTGGATCAGACGGCGCAGCGGCCGGGCTCCGTACGCGGGGTCGTTGCCCTCCTCGGCGAGCCACTCCAGGGCCTCCGGGGTGACCTCCAGGGTGAGCCGCCGGTCGGCGAGCCGCTTCGCGAGCCGGTCGATCTGGAGCCGTGCGATCCGGCCCAGCTCGGCCCGGTCCAGCGCCGAGAAGACGACGAGGTCGTCGAGGCGGTTGAGGAACTCGGGCTTGAAGCTGGCCCTGACGACGTCCAGGACCTGCTGCTTCTTCACGTCCGCCGAGGTCAGCGGGTCGACGAGGTACTGGCTGCCCAGGTTCGACGTGAGGATCAGGATGGTGTTGCGGAAGTCGACGGTCCGGCCCTGGCCGTCGGTGAGGCGGCCGTCGTCGAGGACCTGGAGCAGGACGTCGAAGACCTCCGGGTGCGCCTTCTCGACCTCGTCGAGCAGGACCACGCTGTACGGGCGGCGGCGGACCGCCTCCGTGAGCTGGCCGCCCTCCTCGTAGCCGACGTAGCCGGGGGGCGCGCCGACGAGCCGGGCGACGGAGTGCTTCTCGCCGTACTCCGACATGTCGATGCGGATCATGGCCCGCTCGTCGTCGAAGAGGAAGTCGGCGAGGGCCTTCGCCAGCTCGGTCTTGCCGACGCCCGTGGGGCCGAGGAAGAGGAACGAGCCCGTGGGGCGGTCGGGGTCGGCGATGCCCGCGCGGGTGCGGCGCACGGCGTCGGAGACGGCCTGCACGGCCTCGGACTGGCCGATGAGCCGCCTGCCGAGCTCGTCCTCCATGCGGAGCAGCTTCTGCGTCTCGCCCTCCAGGAGACGGCCGGCGGGGATGCCGGTCCAGGCGCCGACGACGTCCGCGATGTCGTCCGGGCCGACCTCCTCCTTGACCATGGTGTCCTTGGACGACTCCTGCTGGGCCTCGGCCTCGCTCGCCTCCGCCAGCTCCCGCTCCAGGTTCGGGATCTCCCCGTACAGCAGCTTGGAGGCGGTGTCGAAGTCGCCGTCGCGCTGGGCGCGCTCGGCCCGGCCCCGGGTCTCGTCGAGCCGTTCCTTCAGCTCGCCGACCCGGTTGAGGGACTGCTTCTCCTTCTCCCAGCGGGCGGTGAGACCGCGCAGCTCCTCCTCGCGGTCGGCGAGGTCGCGCCGCAGCTTCTCCAGGCGCTGCTTGCTCGCCGCGTCCGTCTCGTTCTTCAGCGCCAGCTCCTCCATGCGGAGCCGGTCGACCGAGCGCTGGAGCTCGTCGATCTCGACGGGCGAGGAGTCGATCTCCATGCGGAGCCGGGAGGCCGCCTCGTCGACGAGGTCGATGGCCTTGTCGGGGAGGAAGCGCGAGGTGATGTACCGGTCGGAGAGGGTCGCGGCGGCGACCAGCGCGGAGTCGTTGATCTGCACCTTGTGGTGCGCCTCGTACCGGCCCTTGAGGCCGCGGAGGATCGCGATGGTGTCCTCGACCGTCGGCTCGGCGACGAGGACCTGCTGGAAGCGGCGCTCCAGGGCGGGGTCCTTCTCGATGCGCTCGCGGTACTCGTCGAGGGTGGTCGCGCCGACCATCCGCAGCTCGCCGCGGGCCAGCATGGGCTTGAGCATGTTGCCCGCGTCCATGGCGGAGTCGCCGCCGGCGCCCGCGCCGACGACCGTGTGCAGCTCGTCGATGAAGGTGATGATCTGGCCGTCGCTGGCCTTGATCTCGGAGAGGACGGTCTTCAGCCGCTCCTCGAACTCGCCGCGGTACTTGGCTCCGGCGACCATCGCGCCGAGGTCGAGCGAGACGAGCCGCTTGTTCTTCAGCGACTCGGGTACGTCGCCCTTCACGATCCGCTGGGCGAGGCCCTCGACGACGGCGGTCTTGCCGACGCCGGGCTCACCGATGAGGACCGGATTGTTCTTGGTGCGGCGGGACAGCACCTGCACCACGCGCCGGATCTCGTGGTCCCGGCCGATGACCGGGTCCAGCTTGCCCTCGCGCGCGGCGGCCGTGAAGTCCGTGCCGAACTTCTCCAGCGCCTTGTACTGCCCTTCCGGGTCGGGTGTGGTCACCCGGCGTCCTCCCCTGCTCTTCTCGAAGGCGTCCAGCAGCTTCGCTGCGCTCGCGCCCTGCCGGTCGAGGATCTCACCGGCCTGGCCGCCCTTGGCGGCGATCCCGATGAGCAGGTGTTCGGTGGAGAGGAAGTCGTCGCCGAGCTCCTTGGCCTGCCGGTCGGCGTCGGCGATGACCGCGAGGAACTCGCGGTTGGGCTGCGGGGGCGCGACCGTGGACCCCGTGATGCTCGGCTGGGCGGCGATCAGCCGCTCCGCGCCGGAGCGCACGACCGCCTGGTCGGCCTCGACGGCGGCGAGCAGGTCGGTGATGTTCTCGTTGTCCTGACCCGCCAGCAGGGCCAGGAGCAAGTGCGCCGGGATGAGATCCGGGTTCCCCGCGGACACGGCGCGGCTCGTGGCCGCGTTGATCGCGTCCCGGCTCCGGTTGGTCAGTTCGACGTCCACGTGCGGTGCTCCTCCTTGGTGTACGTACGGCTATGCGTCTCCTATGACTCATCCAGCGTACACAAAGTTGAGTCCAATCCACTCAAGCTTTCGGAGGGAGTTCTCCCCCGGGTAGTTTCCGGGGCATGGCCACAGACCCGAGGAACCCTTCCGACTCGTACCTCAGCTTCTGGCGCGAGTACCACATGTGCACCCTGACGACCCCGCGCGCGGACGGCACCCCGCACGTGGTGGCGGTCGGCGTCACGTACGACCCCGAGGGCGGCTACGCCCGGGTGATCACCAACAAGAACAGCCGGAAGGTCGCCAACGTGCTGGCGGCGGGCGCGGACGGCGCGCGCGTGGCGGTCTGCCAGGTCGACAAGGGGCGCTGGGCCACCCTGGAGGGCATCGCCCGCGTCCGTACGGAGACCGAGGTCGTCGCGGACGCCGTCGGCCGGTACGCCGAGCGGTACGGCCGCACGCCGGCCCCGAACCCGGACCGGGTCGTCATCGAGATCGCCCTCACACGGGCGATGGGCCGCGCCTGAGAAGGGGCCGCGCCCGGAAGGGGCCGCGCCCGAGAGTGTGCGGGCGCAGCACAGCGGCGCCATCGCGTTTCAGGTCCGCGATGGCGCCGCTGTGTGGGGGAAGTGCCTGAGCGATCTACAACGACGGGGGAATCGCTCAAGCACTGCGGGGGGTGGCGGTGATGGTCTCGGGTTCGATCAGCTGGTGGTCCCGCTGGTCGAGGTTGACGAAGATCATGCCGTACCGAATGGCACAGCGGATGGGCTGCGGGGCACCGCGGGGACGGCGGAGACAGCGGTAAGCACGGACGTCCTCGTCCTGCTCGCGTGCCACGACGATCGGTTCTCCGAAGAGGGTGACCTTCAGCGCGTCGCCACGGTGGGGGATGGCCGTGGCGAGATCGACGAAGTGCCAGCCGGACCGATAGGCCGAAGCCATCTCCCGGCGGAACCTGGGGTCATCGGGTACGTTCATGCGTCCGTCTAATTCCAGCCGGGGTCCTGCGCGGGGGCCACGCTCCAGCCCGGGTCGCCGACCAGGTGCCAGCCCGGGTCCAGCGGAGCGGCCTGTACCTCGGCCGGCGCCGTGTGCCAGCCGGGGTCCTGGGTCACTCCCACGGCGCCCACTGCGGCCGCCGCGATGAAGGCGACACCGGCCACCGTGCGTATGAGCTTCTTCATCATCACCGAGCAACCTCACTTGAAGGCAACGTCTCTTTACCAACCCCCGCGAGTAAGACGATGGCTTACTCTCTGCACCTGCACCACCAAACCCAGGCATCATGTTCCTGAGATGCAGGAGCCTGGGGGTGTACATATGCGGAAAGAAGCGGACGAAACAGGTCACCCGCATTCGTATGCCGAACTCTGCAAAGCCGGCTCCGAGCTGTACGCGGCCGCCCTGCGGACCGGACGAATAGCCCGGTCAGAGACCTTGGAGGCCCCCTGCCTCCTCGATCTCTCGCTCCTCCACCCCGACCCGGACGACGCCCAGTGGCTGCGCCCGGTTCCCCCCTCGGCCGCCCTCGCCCAGCTCCTCCAGCCGATCGAACGGGAAATACTCGACCGCCGCCGGCGCACCGTCGCCCTCTCGGACGCTTTCGAGCCGTTCATGGCCATCAGCGCCCACGACACCCCCACCACGCACGCCATCACCGTCCTCGAGGGCATCGACCGCATCAACTCGACCCTCGACCGCGTCGTCGCCAACTGCCGCCACGAACTGCTCACCGTCCAGCCCGGCGGCGGACGCCCCGCACAGGCCCTCAGCGAAGCCCTCGACCGCGTCTCGCCGCTCCTCGGCCGCGGCATCAGCATGCGCACCCTCTACCAGCACACGGCCCGCCACACCGAGCTCACCCTGACCTACCTGGAGCACGTCGGCCCCGAGGTCCAGGTGCGCACGCTGGAAGAGATCATCGACCGGCTGATCATCGTCGACCGCGAGGTCGCCTTCGTCCCGGCCCGCAGCGACCGCCAGGTCGCCCTGGAACTGCGCCACCCCGGCCTGGTCGCCTACCTCGGCGGCGTCTTCGACCAGTTCTGGCAGCTCGCGGTGCCGATCCGCGAGGAGATCCCGTACGACATCAAGACCGACGGCATCGGCGGCGTCCAGCGCTCCATCGCCAAGCTCCTCGTCGAGGGCCACGTCGACGAGGCCATCGCCCGCCGCCTCGGCATGAACGTCCGGACCTGCCGCGCCCACATCGCCAAACTCGCCGCCGCCCTCGGCAGCGGCAGCCGCGCCCAGCTCGGCTATCTCATCGCCCAGTCCGGCATCCTCGAACGGGACAACTGACCAGCGTGTACGTACAGATCGACCTCGACGGACCCGCGGGCACGCTCCGCGTCTCCGGCCACGGGCTGCCGACCGTGGAGCTCGTCCGGGCCCCGGGGACCGACCCCGACCCCCACATCCCCATCGGGACCCGCAAGCCCGCCCTGCTCACGCTCACCGTGGACGGCGAACCGGCCGCCATCCGGCCCGCGCGCGGGCGGCTCCTGCGGTCCTCCTACCGGGTCGACGTACGGACCGACGGGGTCCGCTACCGGCTCGTGCCCTGCGGGTACGACGACAGCCGGCTCACCCGCGACGGACGCCGCGTCGGCACCCTCCTCTGCTCGGGCGACGGCAGGGTCGTCGACACGTGGGAGGACGACCCCACCCCGCGCGACCGGGCCCTCGGCACGGCCCTCGCCGCCGCGTTCGGCACGGGCGCCTCGCCGTGGTGGGAGACCGTCGGCGACATCGTGGGCGAGCTGATCCCCTGACGTACCGGCATACGACGAGGCCCCCTCCACCGTCGTGGAGGGGGCCCCGTCGTACGGGCTGTGAGAGCTATTCCCCGCGCTTCGGACGCCAGACCACCAGCGCGCTCGCCTGCTGCACGTCCTGGTACGGCACCAGGTCGCGCCGGTACGAGGCGTGCACCTGGGCCTCGCGCTGCCGCATCGCCGCCGCCGCGCCGTCGACCGCGGCCGACAGCTCGGCGATCCGGCTCTGCAGCGCCGCGACCTGGTTCTCCAGTTCGATGATCCGCTTGATGCCCGCGAGGTTGATGCCCTCGTCCTGCGACAGCTGCTGCACCTGACGGAGCAGCTCGATGTCACGGGCCGAGTAGCGCCGGCCGCGGCCCGCCGTACGGTCCGGGGAGACCAGACCGAGACGGTCGTACTGCCGCAGGGTCTGCGGGTGCAGACCGGAGAGCTGGGCCGCCACCGAGATGACGTACACCGGCGACTCGTCGGTCAGTTCGTACGGATTGCGTCGGCGCCCGTCCACGGGGTCACGCTCCCTTCGCGGCCTGGAACAGCTCCGCCCGGGGGTCCTCGGAGGCGGTCGCCTCGCGGAAGGTCTCCAGGGCCTCACGTGCCTTGTCGTCCAGCTCCTTGGGCACCGCGACCTCCACCGTGACGAGCAGGTCGCCGCGGGTGCCGTCCTTGCGGACCGCGCCCTTGCCACGGGCGCGCATGGTCCGGCCGTTCGGCGTGCCGGCGGGCAGCTTGAGCGTGACCGCGGGGCCGCCGAGGGTCGGCACCTTGATCTCGCCGCCGAGCGCCGCCTCCGTGAAGGAGACCGGCACCGTGACGGTGAGGTTGTCGTCCTTGCGGCCGAAGACCGCGTGGTCGTCGACGTGCACGACGACGTACAGGTCGCCGTTCTGCCCGCCGCGCTCGCCCGGCGCGCCCTTGCCCCGCAGCCGGATCCGCTGCCCGTCGGAGACACCCGACGGGATGCGGACCTGCATGGTGCGGGAGGACTTGGCCCGCCCGCTGCCCTTGCAGACGTCGCAGGGGTTCTCGGCGATGAGGCCGCGACCCTTGCAGTCGACGCACGGGTCGGTGAGGGAGAACCCGCCGCCGCTGCCGCGCGAGACCTGTCCGGTGCCGACGCAGGTCGGGCACACGCGGGGCGTGCCGTTCTTGTCGCCGGTGCCCGAGCACGCCGTGCACGGCTGCTGGCTGGACATCCGCAGCGGTACGGTCGCGCCCTCGACGGCCTCGATGAAGCTGAGCGTCACCTCGGACTCGATGTCCTGGCCGCGGCGCGGCTGGGTACGCGTACCCGTGCCCGCCCCGCGGTTGAACAGGCCGCCGAAGACATCCCCGATGCCGCCACCGCCGCCGAAGCCACCGGCTCCGCCGGGGCCGCCCTGGGCGCCTCCGAAGAGGTCGCCCAGGTCGAAGTTGAACGAGCCGCCGCCGCCCGGGCCGCCGGCCCGGAAGCCGCCGTTCCCGAAGAGGGCGCGCGCCTCGTCGTACTCCTTGCGCTTCTTGGGGTCGCCGAGGATGTCGTTGGCCTCGGAGATCTCCTTGAAGCGCTCCTCGGCCTTGGTGTCGCCCTTGTTGGCGTCCGGGTGGTTCTCGCGGGCGAGCTTCCGGTACGCCTTCTTGATCTCGGCCTCGGTGGCGTCCTTGGGGACGCCGAGAACCTTGTAGTAGTCCTTCTCGACGAAGTCCTTCGTGCTCATCGACGTCCCTCCTTCCGGACGATCATTGCGTCACCCCTCTTCGGGGGCACCGCTCTCCTCGTCGGCCTTCTCTTCCTTGGTGCCGGGCGTGGCGCCCGGCTGGGGCTCGGCCACCGCGACCCGGGCGGGCCTGATGGTCCGCTCGCCGATCCGGTACCCAGGCTGCAGGATCGCCACGCACGTCGTCTCGGTGACGTCCGGCGCGTACGAGTGCATCAGGGCCTCGTGGATCGTCGGGTCGAAGGGCTCGCCCTCCTTGCCGAACTGCTGCAGACCCATCTTGGCGACGACGGTCTCCAGCGATTCGGCCACCGACTTGAACCCGCCCAGGAGCTCGCCGTGGTCCCGGGCCCTGCCGACGTCGTCGAGGACGGGCAGGAGCTCGGACAGGAGCGTCGCAACGGCGATCTCCTTGACCGTGACCCGGTCCCGCTCCACGCGGCGGCGGTAGTTCTGGTATTCGGCCTGGAGCCGCTGGAGGTCCGCGGTGCGCTCGTCGAGCGCGGAACGGACCTGGTCCAGCTGGGCGGTGAGGCCCGCGGTACCGGCCGACTTCTGGCTGCTTGCGTCCCCGGCCGGGGCCGCCTTCTCCTCCGTGGAGGAGTCGGCGGCCTCGGCGGCGTCGTCAGGGGTGGCGCCGGAGGGGACGTCGGACTTCTCCTCGAAGCCCGGGGTCTCCTCGGTCACGCCTGACCGCCCTTCTTGGGCTCGTCGTCGATGATCTCGGCGTCGACGACGTCGTCGTCGGCCTGCGCCTGGCCGGCACCGGCGTCGCCCGCGGCCTGCGCGCCCTGCGCGTCGGCGTAGAGGGCCTGGCCGAGCTTCTGCGAGACGGCAGCGACCTTCTCGGTGGCGGTGCGGATCTCGGCGGTGTCCTCGCCCTTGAGCTTCTCCTTCAGCTCGACGAGCGCGGCCTCGACCTCGGCCTTGACGTCACCGGGGACCTTGTCCTCGTTGTCCTTGAGGAACTTCTCCGTCTGGTAGACGAGCTGCTCGCCCTGGTTGCGGGACTCGGCGGCCTCGCGGCGACGGTGGTCCTCGTCCGCGTACTGCTCGGCCTCCTGGCGCATGCGGTCGACCTCGTCCTTGGCGAGCGAGGAGCCGCCGGTGACGGTCATCTTCTGCTCCTTGCCCGTGCCGAGGTCCTTCGCGGTCACGTGCATGATGCCGTTGGCGTCGATGTCGAAGGCGACCTCGATCTGCGGGACGCCACGCGGCGCCGGCGGCAGACCGGTCAGCTCGAACATGCCGAGCTTCTTGTTGTACGCCGCGATCTCGCGCTCGCCCTGGTAGACCTGGATCTGCACGGACGGCTGGTTGTCCTCGGCCGTCGTGAAGATCTCGGACCGCTTGGTCGGGATCGTGGTGTTGCGCTCGATGAGCTTGGTCATGATCCCTCCCTTGGTCTCGATGCCGAGGGACAGCGGGGTCACGTCGAGGAGCAGGACGTCCTTGACCTCACCCTTGAGGACACCGGCCTGGAGCGCGGCGCCGATGGCGACGACCTCGTCCGGGTTGACGCCCTTGTTGGCGTCCTGACCGCCGGTCAGCTCCTTGACGAGCTCGGCGACGGCCGGCATACGGGTCGAACCACCGACGAGAACGACGTGGTCGATCTCGCGGAGCTCGATGCCCGCGTCCTTGATGACGTTGTGGAACGGCACCTTGCAGCGGTCGAGCAGGTCCGAGGTGAGCTGCTGGAACTGGGCGCGCGTGAGCTTCTCGTCCAGGTGCAGCGGGCCCTCGGCGGAGGCCGTGATGTAGGGCAGGTTGATCGAGGTCTCCGTCGAGGACGAGAGCTCGATCTTCGCCTTCTCGGCGGCCTCGCGCAGACGCTGGAGCGCCATCTTGTCCTTGGCGAGGTCCACGCCGTGGCCGTTCTGGAACTGCGTCACCAGGTAGTCGACGACGCGCTGGTCCCAGTCGTCACCACCGAGGTGGTTGTCACCGTTGGTGGCCTTCACCTCGACGACGCCGTCGCCGATCTCCAGGAGGGACACGTCGAAGGTGCCGCCACCGAGGTCGAAGACGAGGATCGTCTGGTCGTCCTTGTCGAGGCCGTAGGCCAGGGCGGCCGCGGTCGGCTCGTTGACGATGCGCAGGACGTTGAGGCCCGCGATCTCACCGGCCTCCTTGGTGGCCTGGCGCTCGGAGTCGTTGAAGTACGCCGGGACGGTGATGACCGCGTCGACGACCTTCTCGCCCAGGTACGCCTCGGCGTCACGCTTGAGCTTCTGCAGGATGAAGGCGCTCATCTGCTGCGGGTTGAAGTTCTTGCCGTCGATCTCGATCTTCCAGTCAGTGCCCATGTGGCGCTTGACCGACCGGATGGTCCTGTCGACGTTGGTGACGGCCTGACGCTTGGCCACCTCGCCGACGAGCACCTCGCCGTTCTTCGCGAAGGCGACGACGGACGGCGTGGTCCGGGCACCCTCGGCGTTGGTGATGACGGTGGGCTCGCCGCCTTCCAGAACGCTGACGACCGAGTTGGTCGTGCCCAGGTCGATGCCGACCGCACGTGCCATGTCAATTCCTCCAGCTGACGTACTTGAGTGGATCTGACTCAAGGATGCACGAGACCCCGCGATGCGTCAACAGACCTGAGTGGGAGTGACTCAACTCTTCGCCCGGTCGGCCGCTCAAAGAGGGCCCGGAAGGAGGCGGAAGAGGAGAGCGAGCGCGTCGATCCCGCCCCTCGCGGGGTGCTGCGTGAGAGAGTCCGGATGCTCCTTGCCGGGCAAAGCAGGCATATCCCACGAATATCCCATGATTCTCATCGGCTCACTCGGAAGGGTGTAGGGGATGACGGCCAAGCGCACCTTCGACGTCCTGGGCGGGCTCGCCCTCCTCGCCGTCCTCTCCCCCGTCCTCGCCGCCGTCGCCCTCTCGGTCGCGCTCGGCGGGACGACGCCCGGCCGCGGCATCCTGCGCCGCCGGACGGTGGCCGGGCTGGACGGCCGCGCCTTCACGATGCTGACCTTCCGGACGAGGAGCCCGCTGGCCGCGCTGCCCCTGCTCCTGCACGTCGTCGCGGGCCGGATGTCGCTGGTCGGGCCGTGCCCGCTGGCCCCGACCCACCGCGAGTGCACGGGCGAGGCCCGCCGCCGGCTCTCCGTACGCCCCGGACTCACCGGACCGTGGCAGATCAGCGGGCGCTCGGAGCTTCCGTGGGAGGAGCGCGAGCTGCTCGATCTCCACTATGTGGACCACCACTGGCTGGGAATGGACCTCGGCATCCTGGCGCGTACGCTTCCAGCAGTCCGCAGGCGTCGCTCGGCAAGGTTCGCCTGAGCGACACAGATCACCGTGAGTGCCGCTACAGCGCGGGGCCGTGACCCGGTAATCTCAGCACGGACTCAATAAGTTACCGCTTAGTAGGCTCGCGAGTCAGCAGGCACGCGAGGCCCGCCCGAGGAGCCCCTCATGCAACTCGCCGCGATCGTCGTGTCGATCGTCATCACGGTGGTGGCCGTCGCGCTGTTCGGCCGTGCCACCGTGCAGATCTACCGCTTCGTACGGCTCGGCCAGCCGGTCCCCGCGGGCACGCGCACCGGCGACCCCACACAGCGCACCCTCACGCTGGTCAAGGAATTCCTCGGCCACACCCGGATGAACCGCTGGGGCATCGTCGGCGTCGCGCACTGGTTCGTCGCGGTGGGCTTCTTCTCGCTGCTCCTGACGATCGTCAACGCCTTCGGCCAGCTGTTCCAGGCCGACTGGCTGATCCCGATCATCGGTGACTGGCTGCCGTACGAGATCTTCACCGAGTTCCTCGGTCTGATGACGGTCCTCGGCATCGTGACCCTCATCGTGATCCGGCAGCTGAGCAAGCCGACCAAGGCGGGCCGCAAGTCCCGCTTCACCGGCTCCAAGACCGGCCAGGCGTACTTCGTCGAGGCCGTCATCCTGATCGTCGGCGTCTGCATCATGACGCTGCGCGCCCTCGAAGGCGTCCAGCACCACGTGACGAGCTGGGAGCCCGGCTTCTTCGCCTCGTACCCGCTGATCGCGCTCCTCGACGGCCTGGACCTGAGCACGATCCAGTACCTGACCTACTTCTTCGCGTGCCTCAAGATCGTCACGTCGTTCACCTGGATGATCGTCGTCTCGCTGAACACCAACATGGGTGTCGCCTGGCACCGCTTCCTCGGCTTCCCGAACATCTGGTTCAAGCGGAACTCCGACGGCTCCACGGCCCTCGGCGCGCTCCAGCCGATGACGACCGCCGGCAAGGAGATCGACTGGGAGGACCCGGCCGAGGACGCCGTCTTCGGCGTCTCCCAGGTCGAGCAGTTCTCCTGGAAGGGCATCCTCGACTTCTCCACCTGCACCGAGTGCGGCCGCTGCCAGTCGCAGTGCCCCGCCTGGAACACCGGCAAGCCGCTCTCCCCCAAGCTCCTCATCATGTCGCTGCGCGACCACGCGCACGCCAAGGCCCCCTACCTCCTCGCCGGCGGCGGCAAGGACATGGAGGGCAACGAGAAGGCGACGCCGGAGCAGCTCAAGGACGTCCCCGCCTCCGCCATCGCCGAGGCCGAGCGCCCCCTCATCGGCACCGCCGAGGAGAACGGCGTCATCGACCCGGACGTCCTGTGGTCCTGCACCACCTGCGGCGCCTGCGTCGAGCAGTGCCCGGTCGACATCGAGCACATCGACCACATCGTCGACATGCGCCGCTACCAGGTGATGATCGAGTCCGCGTTCCCGTCCGAGGCGGGCACGATGCTCAAGAACCTGGAGAAGAAGGGCAACCCCTGGGGCCTCGCCAAGAAGGCCCGCGTCGAGTGGACCAAGGAGGTCGACTTCGAGGTCCCGATCGTCGGCAAGGACGTCGAGGACCTCTCGGAGTACGACTACCTCTACTGGGTCGGCTGCGCCGGCGCCCTGGAGGACCGGGCCAAGAAGACCACCAAGGCCTTCGCCGAGCTGCTCAACATCGCGGGCGTCAAGTTCGCGATCATGGGCGGCGACGAGAAGTGCACCGGTGACTCCCCCCGCCGCCTCGGCAACGAGCCGCTGTTCCAGCAGCTCGCGCAGGAGAACGTCGCCATGCTGAACATGGCGTTCGGCGAGGACGACGACGACCCGGAGACGAAGAAGCCGAAGTCGGCGAAGCGGATCGTCTCCACCTGCCCGCACTGCTTCAACACCATCGCCAACGAGTACCCGCAGCTCGGCGGCGAGTACGAGGTCATCCACCACACCCAGCTGCTCCAGCACCTCATCGACGAGGGCAAGCTGGTCCCGGTGACCCCGGTCGAGGGCCTCATCACCTACCACGACCCCTGCTACCTGGGCCGTCACAACAAGGTCTACACGCCGCCGCGCGAGATCATGTCCGCCGTCCCCGGCCTGCGCCAGCAGGAGATGCACCGCCACAAGGAGCGCGGCTTCTGCTGCGGCGCCGGCGGTGCCCGGATGTGGATGGAGGAGCGCATCGGCAAGCGCATCAACACCGAGCGCGTCGACGAGGCCCTGTCCCTCAACCCGGACATCGTCTCCACCGCCTGCCCCTTCTGCCTCGTCATGCTGACGGACTCCGTCAACGGCAAGAAGAACGAGGGCAAGGCGAAGGAGACCCTCCAGGTCGTGGACGTGGCCCAGCTGCTCCTCGACTCGGTGAAGACCCCGGCGGACCCGGAGCCGGAGCCGGAGACCGCTCCGGAGCCGGAGCCGGCCGCCTAGGGTCCGCCGGAAAGGCCCTGGAGGTCCGTACGTGAGAGAGGGGCGGCCCCCCGGGGCGCGGGGGGGGCCGGGCGCGGGAGCCGCGGGGCCGCCGCGGGGGCCGGGCCACCCGGGGGCGGGGGGGGGGGTAGGGCCCCCCAGACC